>CAWJUW010000036.1:0-15406 GCA_963846095.1 uncultured Acidobacteriaceae bacterium | reverse complement strand
GGCGTCCGAAACCCGCGTAGGTTCGCGTTTCGTAATTTCACCAGGCTGTTCAGTCATGCCGACACTAGACCTCCCGGAGGGAGGGCACGAGACTAGCCCCGGATGGAGCGCAGCGCAATCCGGGGAAAGCCCACAAAGGAGAACCGCCGCCCCGGATGCCGCATGATCAGCGTTAAAAGGCAATATCATGATCCGACGCCGCTCCGGGTCTCGGACGTCAAGGCGCATCGGAGAACGTCCTGAACAACCTGGTCGCGTTTCCTGCGAAAGCCTCACGACGAATACTTCACGAAGGAGATCGAATGCCGATGAAGACACGTTCTATGCTTTGGATCGCGATTGCGATGCCGATCGCAGTTGTCGCCACGATCCTTGCCTGGGTGCCGGGGCAAGCTCCATTGCTTTCGTTCGCTTTATTCGGACTGGCGTTCATCTTCTGTCTGGGAGGCCTCACCGCGGCCGTCGATCGTTGTGCCGGAGCATTGGAGAAAAGAAACTAAGCGTCGCAAACGTTACCGGATCTCGTGTTTGTTCTTGAGTTGTTGCGGAAGTCCTACACGGCCCGGCTAACGCATCATCCGACGGAAGACTCGTCACGCGGAGTACGCGCGTAGACTTCGCGCGACGCTTGCACCTGCACAATATTGGCCTCCGCCCAGCAGCAGATGCCTTCCACCAGGTTGCACAGCGATCGTCCCAGATCGGTCAGCGAGTACTCCACCTTTGGCGGAACGCTGGCATAGATTCGGCGTTTGACGATGCCGTCCCGCTCCAGCGTGCGCAACGTGTTGGTAAGCACCTTCTGCGAGATTCCATCGACAGCGCGGCGTAACTGCGCAAATCGGAGGGTCCCTTCTGCGAGGCGGTGAATGATCAACACGGTCCACTTGTCTGCAATGCAATCCAGGACTTGCCGCGTTGGACAATTGCGATCAAATACGTTCCATGGTGGGGTGGTTTCCAAAAGGTGACTATCGCTCATAAAGGTGCCTACTTGTCAATCGATCCCAGGTACCTGAAGATACCGTCTGGAGAGAGTCAATGCAAACCAGGGTTTTGATCACAGGCAGCGCCGGTGTGCTAGGAAAGGCAATCCTCAAGGCGGCAAGTGAAGCTGGATTTGGAATCCAAATGATCGAACCCACTGCAACCAAGAGGGCACGCTACGCCCTGTTGATCACGCTGGGGATTGCTCTGAGCCACCTGGCGTCGGCTGCCCCTTGCGACCGTACCTGCCTGCTTGAGCAGGCGAAGCAATTCGACGCAAACATGCTGGCGCACACGGCGTCTCAAATCCCGCTTTCGCCCGATGCTCAGATTCGCGAGAACACCAAAGCCATTACGCTCGCCGACAGCAGGTGGAACGGGGTGACCAAGATTCTGTCCGAAGGGATATACGCTGACCCGATTCTCGGAAATGTGATCGAGCACGTAGCGGGGCAGATGGCCGACGGGAAGCCCGTCTACATCGGCACTCGGCTCAAAGTGCTCGACGGCAAAATCAAGGAAATTGAGATTAACTTCGACGACAATCGGGTCAACGTCAAGAATCTTGTCCCCTACGATCCCATCTTCAATACCCTCGTGCCGCCCGAAGAGCGTTCAACCCGGGAGCAACTTGAACACATCATCACGGCCTACTTCAAAGGGCTCACGGACCACCAACCAATCGAGGCCGACTACGACCCGCGGTGCGACCGGTACCACAGTGGAAACCGCGTCACCCATAATCCCAGGAACGGCGTGGAGGCGAGCGGGGATGTAGGTTGTTATGAAAGCAATCTCGGGCCCAAGCCGTGGGGACCGGCAACGGAAGTCCGCATTGGCCTCATCGATCCGGAGCGCGGCATCGTGATCGGCTACGCGATTCTTTACTACGGCGACAGCCCGCGCAGAATGCAGATCAACGAGGTCTTCAAGATTCTGGATGGCCGCATTCGCATGGTGGACAACATCGGCCTCATGGAAGAGGGCATCACCACATCGGGCTTTACGAACTGAACTCGATGGCGGCCGGAAAGTCCGTTGCGCCTGCATGGTTGCCAACCCGGAAGTCATCGCACAGCGGACGACTGGCCGGAGAAGGATCGAGGGATGAGGGAGCCGCCGCCCGGACGATCGCTCGGAGGCTGAGTAAGATGGTTCGCGAAGGTGCCTCCAATGAAATTCCGTCTCCTGATCCTCCTGCTTGTAGCACTCCAGGTTTCCTTGCCCGCCCGCAGTGGAGGCCAGGCCGCGAACCCCGGCAAAAATGCTCCCGCACAGCCGGCCAGCGCGTCCTCCAGCGCCGATCCCTCTCCGCTGGGCGTCGCCCCACCCCCCGGCAAGAAATGGCCCTCCAGGCCAATGACAACTTCGACAAAGACACCTCCATTCGCCAGGAACTCTGGAATGGCGGCACCGGCGGCGGCATGCCGAAAGGCTTCTGCGGCACCGTCGAGACCAGCTGCGGCTATACCGGCAACGATTGTCAAAGCTACTTCGGCACCTATCCCGACCCGCCCTATGCCGCCATCGAGCACGGCCTCGGGCTCACCATCCAGGCCACGCACGCCGCGCCCGGCGACCAGAAGTACTACGACAACAAGATGGCCGACATCCAGAGCTACGGCAAGATCACCCTCCACGCCGGCTCCTACGTGGAGTGGGTAGCCAAGCTGCCGACCGATCAACACGGCGAAGGCGACGGTTGGCACATCGATCTCTGGTGCTCGCCCATGAGCCGTCATCGCTGCGACAACTCTGCCGAAGTCGACGTCGCCGAGAAGGTGCTGAGCGTCGCCAACAGCGCCAAGGCAACCTACGTGGTTCATGATCAGCCGGAAGGGCCGCAAACGCCTTTCGAGACCATGTACTCCGCGCCCGATGGCAGCGATCTTTCCGCCGGCTTCCACACCTACGGCCTGCATTGGCGGGACGACCAACTCGGCAAAGAGGGCTCGATCGAGGCCTACATCGACGGCAAGCCGATCGCCGATCATCCCGTGCCCATCAACGATTCCTCCTGGCAGAGCGGAGCCTACTGTTTCGCCGGCTGGATGCAGCAGGCAATCGATATCTTCGGCGGCGGCACAAAATTCACCGACAAAACCTCGTTGAAAGACCCGCTCATCCTCAAGCGCTTCACCGTGTGGCAGGCGCAATAAAACGACCCAATACCGCCCCGGGCTTGCTCTGTGCGGTGGGTATCTATGAACAAACGGATCAAACCAATTCGCCATCCAAATTGAATGCCTTCTGGTAACGTGGGCTTGCGGGACTCTTGCGTGCACACGGGCACCCCCTGGAACACCTCAGGCCCAGGCTGTGCGCGCGCATCATTTTTCTGAGATGTGGAGAGGAATCGGACGATGGAATGGCAGGATGGCGGGGAGAGTCAGGATATTGAGGATCGTCGCGGAGACTCGGGCGGCGGCTTCAACTTTGGGAGGGGTGGCGTCGGAATTGGGCTCTTCATTCTGGTCGCAATCATCAGTCTGGTCTCCGGGCATAACTATCTTCCGCTGCTCTTTCAGGGCGGCGCTTCGCCCTCCACTACAGCGTCGATTCCGCGCGCCGCCAATGACCCGGCCGCGCAGCGCGATGTCCACCTCATCAGCTACACCCTGGATGACGCGCAAGCCTCCTGGCAGCGTATCTTCGCCGCCAGCGATCGACAGTACCGCCATGCCAAACTTGTGCTTTTCCGCGACAAGACTTACTCCGGCTGCGGTGCTGCGCAGGCCGCCACCGGCCCGTTCTACTGTCCGAATGACGAGAAGATCTACATCGACCTCGGCTTCTGGGATGAGCTGACGCAACTCGGCGGCTCCAACGCCGACTTTGCCAAGTCCTACGTCATCACCCATGAGCTGGGCCACCACATCCAGAACCTGCTCGGCATCGAGCAAAGGGAGCAGCAACTCGTCGATCAGGACCCTTCCGAAGCGAGCCCGGCTTCGGTAGCGCTTGAGCTACAGGCCGATTGCTTTGCCGGCGTCTGGGGCCACGATACCGAGCAGCGCAGCAAGATCACGCAGCAGGACATTGCCCAGGCGCTCAAATCCGCCGCCGCTGTGGGCGACGACCATATTCAAAAAATGTCTCGCCGCGCGGTCAGTCCCGAAAGCTGGACCCATGGCTCCAGCGCGCAGCGTGAGCAGTGGTTCTCCACCGGCGTGGAGACCGGAAAAGTCAACGCCTGCACCACATTCGGCGGCAAGCTGGCGCCCTGACGCCTGACGGGCCGCGTAGGTTTGGCCCAGAGCCGACGCTTCAGCCGATACACTGTGCCTATGACGCAACCGCATGCAGACCAGCCCGTCCACAAGGCGGCCCTGGCGGGTCAAGTCAATGAGCTGGGCCGAATGATCGCCGACGATCCCTCCCTCGTCGACGCGAAGGGAATGGACGCGCGCACGCCTCTGCACTGCGCGGCAACGGTGGCCGTCGCCGAGCTTCTTCTCCATCACGGCGCTCGCATCGACGCTCGCGACGAAGACCATGACTCGACGCCCGCGCAGTGGCGCATCGGCGAATCCCCGGACGTGGCGAAATTCCTATTGGAGCGCGGCGCGCAGCCCGACATTTTCCTTGCCGCCGCACTCGGCGACCTCTCGCTTGCGAAACGTCTCGTCGCTGAAGATCGTGGATGCCTCGCTCACCGAATCGGCAAAGCCCCCGAGTTCCCGCCGATTGGCTACCAGGGGCGGGGCGGAACCATCTACCAGTGGACGCTCGCCTTCAATTCCTATCCGCACCAGATCGCTCTGCTCAAAGGCCACCCGTCGATGTTCGATTTCCTGTATGCCGAGAGCGATCGGACCACACAATTTCTGGTGAACTGCCTGTTGGCGCGCCGCGCCGAGGCGCTCGCCCTCGCAAGCGAGAATCCAGCAATCGTCTCTGAGCTCCAAGACATCGATCTTCAACTCGTGGCGAGGTATTGCTGGGAGACCAACACCAACTTCGAAGCCGTGAAGCTGATGCTCGACCTCGGATTTCCCATCGCCCATCCGGAAAACAGCCACGGGTACACGCCACTGCACAATGCAGCGTGGCAGGGTGCGGGTGATCTGGTCGATCTGTTGATTGAGCGCGGTCATCCGGTAGACATCCGCGATCCCGGATACAACGCAACGCCTCTCCAGTACGCCCTCTACGATTGCCTGGTAGAGAAGCGCCACCCCGAGGGCGAGTTTGCGCGTGTGGTCAGCGCTCTGCTGCACGCGGGTAGTCCGACCGCTGGTGTCCAATACCCCACCGGCGCCCCCCCAATCGACAAGGTCCTGCAGCCCTACTTCTGACCGTCCCGTTCACTTCTTCACCAGATCGTCATACGCCTGGCGCAAGCTGGGATCCCCGAGGCCCGTCGCCTCCAGCCGAGCTCGAATGCGGCTGCGTACAGCTTCGGAGTCGGGAAAATCTTCACCCGTCCAGAAACGCCTGGCCGCATCAAAATAGCCCACGTCCCGCAGGAACGAGACACCGTACATTTGCGCATCGCCCAGCGTGTCATCGATTTCGCTGGTCTTGAACGATCCGTCTGGCTGTAGCGACTGCGATAAGCACCAGTTGAGCATCTGTTGAATCTCAGCTTGCGCGCGTGCTCGTGTCGCCGGATTCAGGGAAGGCCACGCGTAACGAAACACGGTGACAAGGTCCCAGTTCAAGTGGTTCTCATATTTGCCGCTCATGCGCGGTCCAGCCGGGAAGTCCAGCTTGTCAAGCTCGATGAGTCGCTTCGCAATCCGGTCGTAGTGCTCAACCTGACCGTGCAGATCGCTGATCACGTGGAAGGTGATTCCGGTGTCATCCATCTTCCACACCCGGCCATAGCGGTCAACGACCCACTGTCCCCAGCAACCGGTCACGGGATTCTGCCACTTGCTGATGTAGCCCCGCATCGCATCCGCAAGACGCGGATCGAAGGTATACCCCGTGAGCTTGTGCCCGTAGAGCAGCCGCATGATCGCCGACGTGGTCTCGTCGAGTTCTTCACGATTGAACGCGGCGGTCCGCGTGAAGTCATTGAAGAGTACCGAATCAAATTGCGCATCGAGCTTCTCGGGCGAGTTGATGCGATCCAGCAGGTGCAGTGGATATTGTGGCTCCTTGTCCCGTGTGAGCCCGTCTTCAACCGTGTAGTAAAGCCGCAGATACCACACGCTGGGATCGATGCCCATTCCCCAACTGCCGTCCTCCACCTGCTGTTGCGTGGCCTGGACTTGTAGTTGCGGCTGGTTGAGGCTCTGACGGAGATCTTCGATACGCGCCCGTGTCTTAGCCGTGTCCGGAGTGAAGTTGAGCCGCCAGCGGATTTCGCGGTAGATGTGCATCGAGTACTGCATGTTTTCGCCGGCAACCTGGCGCCGATTGAGCTCGCGGATCAGTGGGCGCAACTCTGGATTGAGTTGCTTCAGGCGCTTCTCCCGTGCCACGCGCAATTCTGAGAAATCCCAATAGAAACGGGCGTCGTGCCATCGACGTTTCCATTGCGGCTCACCCGATGCGGGAGGTGGAATGAAAATCCCCGCGCGGTAGATGCGGTAGGCGATGATTCCGCGCTCGATCTGGCTGCGAAGCGCGAAGACAATCATCGCAATCGCCAGCAGCGCGGCGACGGGAAAAACCGCCCATCGAATCCACTTCCTCACCTCGCAGCACCGTCCTTTGCCGGGGTTTGCGCCAATCGGGAGAATGAGCGACGTTCGCTGCAACCTACCACTTGCGATGGAAGTCCGTGAACAAGCATCCGGGATTGTCCGACACCAGCACGCCCTCTTTGTGCCCCTCTTGATCGAAGAGCAACTGCTGCAGCGCGCCATCCTGCAGCACGTTGTTGCGGATCACCGCATTGCGCAGACCTCGATACATGATTCCGTAAGCCGGACTCCACGCGCCATGCGGCCCGTCATCGCGCCCAGCCTGGAACGTGTTCCCGACGCAAGTCACGCCCGCCGCGCCGTCCAGCAAAAGATTCGCGGAGTTCTGCGGCATCCCCAGCGCATTCTTCCCGCTGCGCTTGAAGAAGTTGCCGGTAATCGTGATCTGCGTAGCCGGATTGCGGCTGCTCCGCATTGCCAGCCCGATGGTTCCCGCACGGTCGAAGAAATTGCCCGTGATCTGGTATCCGTCCCCGCTGTCGATGAGCATGTTCTCTTCGCCATTCCATTCAATGCGGTTGGCCGTGAACGTGACCGAGGCATTCTGCTGGCGTGCGGCAAAGCCCGCGCGGCCATTGCCCGAGAACCAGTTGTCGAGAAGAAATCCATCCCAGCCGCGCAGCATCAGCCCGTCGCCCTTGTTGCCGTAGAACTCGCAACCGCGCACGCTGAAGCACCACGCGCACTCAAGATGAACGCCATCGCCGCTGAAGTTCGCTACCTGGCAGCGCTCGATTCGAAATGCATCTTCGTGCGGCGCCCACTTGTCGCGCTTCAGGGCGATGCCGTGTACACCCTGGCCAAGTTTTCCGCCTTCCAGTGCAATGCCGTCGATCGTCGCCCCATAAGCCTCGGTCAAATTGAGTAAACAGAATGCATCCGCAGCCGCAAGCCGCAGCGTTGATCCACCCGAAGAGGAATACCGCCACGCGGGCGTGCCGATGAATGCCGTCCGTTCGTGCACATGCAACTCGCCCGTCCCATAGACACCCGGCGCGAGCACCACCGCGCCGCCAACGGCTCCCGCCGCATCAAGCGCCTTCTGCAGCGCAGCCGTATCGTCTGTTTTCCCATCGCCCCTGGCGCTGAAAAGCCGCGGATCGAAAGTTCGATCGTCAGCAATATGCGTCTTGTCCGCTTGCATCGACGCCGCGTTGCTCGATGGAACGAAGAGAGCTGCCGCGCCTCCCAAAAGCGCGGAGCGTGCCACATCCCGGCGATTCAATAAGGGATCCATAGAGATATCCGTCGCAATCCTAAAGCGTCGCGTCGAGCAGGGCAAGCAACGCCCGCAGCGCCCGCCCGCGGTGACTGAGCGAGAGCTTCGTCTCCAGGTCAATCTGCGCCATCGTGCAATCGAGAGCCGGCAGATAAAACAGCGGGTCGTACCCGAATCCCCCCGTACCGCGGGGCGCTTCAAGAATCAGGCCTTCGACAGAACCATCGGCCGTCTGGACGACCTCGCCATCTCGCGCCGCCACTAGCACACAGCGATACCGCGCCGTCCTCTTCTCGATCGGCACGCCATCGAGCCGCTGCAGCAGGACCATGTTGTTCCACACATCGGTGTTGTCGTTGGCGTCGGGCGAGTCCACCAGGCCCGAGTCCGCAGCAAAGCGCGCAGAACGCACGCCGGGCGCTCCCAGGAGTGCATCGACTTCGAGGCCCGAGTCGTCGGCAATCACCAGCGCGCCAGGCGCGAAGCGCGAGTAATAAATGGCCTTCAGCGTGGCATTCGCCAGAAAGGTTTCGCCCGTCTCTTCGGGAGCCGGAATCGTCGCCAGCGCCGGCAGCGGTTCAATCTCCAGGCTGTGTTCCTGGGCAGCCGTGCGAAAGTCGCGAAGTTTTCCCTGGCTGGTTGTTGCCGCGAAGAGGCGAAGAGCCATGCAGGCAGTGTAACGGGTGTAAGCAGCTCGACTGACGAACAGGGAAGACCAGTCACAGCGTCGCGTATCTTCAATCACTGTCGCTGTCCTGGGCGCGGCCTAAACTTCCGCCAAAGTGCGAAGCACGCGGAAGGGGTGAATCCAATGAAGGCGCCTGGCGGAAAGATCGTAATCGTTGGTGGAGGCATCGCCGGTTTATGTACCGGCGTGTATGCACAAAGATGCGGATATCAGGCCGAAGTGCTGGAGATGCACGAGATCGCCGGCGGGCTGGCCACAAGCTGGCAGCGCGGCGGCTACACCTTCGAAAACTGCCTGCACTGGCTCTATGGGACGAACCCTGAGGGAACGATGTACGCGCAGTGGTGCGACGTGATGGATATCGACCGGCTCACGTTGGTGCCGATCCGAGACATGGTCACGATGCAGACGGAAGGCGGCGACCGCGTTTCGATTCCCACAAACCCCGACCGGCTGGAGGAAGAACTCACCGCACGTTTCCCGCAGGATGCGAAGGCGATTCGCCGATTTGCGGCGGATATTCGTGGGCTCGGCAATTTCCGCATGCCGGTGCCGGGCGGGAACGGTCTCGATAACCTGAAAACGCTTCTGCACGATGCTCCTCTTTTTCCGCTGTTTCGGCGGCTGGCGCGTATGAGTTGCCGCGCATACGGCGAGCGGTTCAGCGACCCGTTGCTGCGGAGTTTCTTCGGCGATGGAGAGATGAGCAACCTCGTCGCGGTCGCCCTCATGCTTTCCCTGTCCTGGATGGGCTCCGGCGATGGCAAGTATGTCGTAGGCGGCGCCAAGGCAGTCATCAGCCAGATTGAGAAGAAACTGGCCGAGCTGGGCGGCCACATTCGCTTCAATGCCAGGGTCGAGAAAATTCTGGTGGAAAACGGCTCAGCAACGGGAGTCGAGCTTGTCGGCGGGGAGAGAATCAAGGCCGACTGGGTGATCTCTGCCGCAGATGGGCACACGACGCTGATCACCCTGTTGGGCGGTCAGTTCAGAAACAAGAGACTCGACAAGCAGTATGCCGAGGCCAATCTGTTCCCCTCCTACGTGCTAGTCTCGCTGGGAGTCGGGATGAATCTGTCCGCGCAACCGGGATTTCTGACGCGCAAGCTCACTTCGCCTTTCCATCTGGATCCGATCACCGATTTGAACCAGATTTCGTTCCGCTTCTTCCACTTCGATCCGACGTTTGCTCCCCAGGGCAAAACCGCTGTGACCTGTTTCCTTCCCACGTGGAATGACGAGTATTGGATCGGCCTGCACCAGAAAGACGGCGACCGTTATCGCTCCGAAAAGGCTCGCGTGGCCCAGCAGGTGATTTCCATTCTGGAGCAGATCGTTGTCGGCGTGCGTGAAGCGATTGAAGTGGTTGACGTAGCGTCGCCCGCAACGGTTGCTCGCTACACCGGCAATTGGCACGGCACCATGGAGGGGTGGTTCATGGCGCCGGGTGGAAAGCTCAGCCCGCTCCCCAACACGTTGCCGGGATTGCACCATTTCGTGATGGTGGGGCAATGGGTTTCTCCAGGCGGCGGGTTGCCGTGCGGCCCCATGACCGCGCGCGTCGCACTGCAAAAGATCTGCAAAGCGGACGGCGTCGCCTTCAATCCAAGGCCGAGGCAGAAGCGACGCTCACGCCGGCGGCGCTCGCGCATTGAGTGCGTCCGCACAAGCAGCTTCAACTGCTTTGACAAAGACAGAGTGCGTTGCGTAGATTCTTCCACTGGAAACTATTTCATCTGAGAAACTTCGATCTTTTAAAGGATTGTCGCCACGGCCTGTTTGCAAGGACAACAGGCAGGCTGCACAATGGTCAGGTTTGCCCGGAAAGGTGGCCGCGGAATGTCACGACGCAAGACAATGGGTCTCGTGTGCGGATTGGTTCTTGGTGCTGCGAGTTTGCATGCGGCAGGACCGTCGAATGTTGTGGCCCAGAAACAGGGGCCGCGAGCGCTCTATGTCGACGATCGAATGAATCCCCTGGGGATCGATGACCCTGCGCCGCGCTTCTCGTGGCAGATCGAAGATGCAAAACGAGGCGCCCATCAAACCGCCTACGAAATCCAGGTGGCGTCGAGCGTGGAGATGCTCCGCCAGGGCAAAGCCAACGTCTGGGACAGCGGGCGGATCGAGTCCGGCGTGTCGATGAATGTGAAGTATGCCGGGCCCGCGCTCGAACCCAGCACACGCTACCACTGGCGGGTGAAGGTGTGGGACGCCGCAGGAAATCCCTACCCCGCTTGGGAAGATGAATTCGGCTGGTGGGAGACAGGCCTGCTGAAGCAGGAAGGCTGGCAGGCAAAATGGATCGGCTACGAAACTCCGGAAGAAGCTGCCGTGCGGCACGCGCCCGCCGTGTGGATCGCAAGCCCCGACGCCGCAACCCTGGCAGCAGAAAAACCCAAGCAACAGCAAACTGCCTACCGGCGAACGATCAACATAACCAAGCCGATTCGCAGCGCCTCGCTCTATGCAACCGGCCAGGACACGGTCTCCGCATGGATCAATGGAACGCAGGTACTCACGGCCGATCCGCTGCCTCCCTGGGAACAAATGCCCTGGAAGAAGTTCGTGCGCGCCGATGTGGGAGCGAAGCTGAGCCAGGGCGCGAATGCCATCGCCATTGAGACAGTGCACTACGTTGGACAATCCCGAAGACGCAGTGCATGCCGATGCGCCGCCGATGATCGCTACGCTGGTCGTCGAGTACGACGACGGCAAGACCGAATCCTTCGCCAGTGGAAGCGGACTGGAAGACCGCTATCCATGCGCCCGATGGCTGGACTGCAAAGACTTTCGACGATGGCGCCTGGAAAGCCGCCGTGGCCTGGACGCAGCATCCCGGACCAATGAATAACGCCTTGGGACATCCGTGGATTCCCGACTCCATCAAGGGGCTGCGCCACACATTCACCGTGAGCAAGCCGGTCAAGTCCGCGCGCATCTACGCCACGGCGATGGGCGCATACGAGCTTTTCCTCAACGGCGATCGCGTCGGGGACGATGTGATGGCGCCCGGTTGGTCGGACTTTCGCGAACACGTGAAGTACCAGACCTACGACGTGACCAAACAGTTATCGAAGGGCGAGAACGCGCTTGGCGCATTGCTTGCTCCCGGCTGGTATGCGACTCCGCTCGAGTGGTTCCAGCAGCCCAACAACTACGGCGATACGCCCCCGGCGCTGCGCGCGCAGTTGCGCATCGAATACGCCGACGGCAGCACCGAGTGGGTTGCGACCGACCCGGGCTGGGAAGCTTCAACCACGAACATTCTGCACTCCGAGCTCTATGACGGCGAGAGCCAGGATGCGCGGCTGATCTCCGACGGCTGGGCTACCGCCGGCTACAACAGCTCGTCGTGGATGGAAGCCATTGCGATCGATCCCAAGCCCGTGCCCATCGAGGCCCAGGACTTTGAATCGATCCGCGTCGAGCGCACACTCACCCCGAAGACCATGACCGAGCCCAAGCCAGGCGTCTACGTCTACGACTTCGGGCAGAACTTTTCCGGCGTCGAGAAGCTTCGCGTGCAGGGTCCGGCGGGTACCGATGTGCGCGTGCGTTTTGCCGAGATCGTCAATGACGACGGCACGATTTATACCGACAATCTCCGCACCGCCAAGGCAACCGATCACTTCATCCTGAGCGGCAACGGCGTGGAAGAATTCACCCCGCATTTCACATTTCATGGGTTTCGCTACCTGGAGGTGACAGGTCTGCCGAGCGCGCCGGCCAAGGATGCAGTGACCGGCCTCGTCTTTCATACCGATGCGCCGTTCACCGCAAAATTGGAAACGGGCAGCCCGCTTATCAACGGATTGTGGAACATCATTCTTTGGGGACAGCGCTCCAATTTCGTCGGCATCCCCACCGATTGCCCGCAACGCGATGAGCGGCTTGGCTGGATGGCCGACGCGCAGGTGTTCTGGCGAACCGCAACCTACAACATGGCGCTCGCCGCATTCACACGCAAGTTCGGCGGCGACATGCGCGGCACCCAGGCCGGCGAGCCCTTCTATGGCATCTACTCGCCAGGCACAGCGAGCGAATTCCCTGGTTCCGGTTCGGGATGGAGTGATGCCGGCGTCGTGATCCCGTGGACTTCGTGGTTGCAGAATGGCGACACCAGCGTCATCGACCAGAACTGGGACGCGATGGAAACCTATCTCAATGCCATCGAAGCGAAAAACCCCGACGGGCTTGTGGGCGCACGAGTCAGGCATTCCCTTCGGCGATTGGCTGTCGCCCGAAGGCCGCACCGATCAGGTGCTGATTTCGACTGCCTACTGGGCGTATGACGTGACCATGATGCGCCAGATGGCACACGCAACCAATCGCGCCAAGGACGAAGAGAAGTACGCAAAGCTTTTCGACAAGATCCGCGCCGCGTTTGCCAAACAGTTCATCCACGACGACGGCTTCGTTGCGGGTGTTCCGCAAGGCCCGGCGCCCTTTGGCGGTCCTGAGCCGAAAGCGCACTGCGGGCGACACGCAGACCGGCTATGTGCTGGCTCTGCATATGAACCTTGTTCCCGATGCACTGCGTGCCAAGGCCGCGAAGAAACTCGCCGACAAGATCGAAGCCAATCACGGACTGCTCGCTACCGGCTTTCTCGGAACGCCGTATCTGCTTGAAGAACTCACGAAGGCCGGCTACGCGAAGCTTGCCTACAAGTTGCTGCTGAACACGCGAGTATCCATCGTGGGGATATCTCGTAGAGTCACGGCGCAACGACGATGTGGGAGCGCTGGAATGGCGACAAGATGAAGGCCGACCCCAGCATGAACTCCTACAACCACTACGCCTATGGCGCCGTTGCCGACTGGATCTACCGCTACGCCGCCGGCGTCGACACGACGCCGCTCGATGCGGGCTTCCACACCGTTGTGCTGCATCCCGTGTTCGACGCGCGGCTGGGCAGTCTCAACTTCGACTACGACTCAGCGTCGGGCCCGATCCACTCGGATTGGAAAGTGGACGGAGCAACGGCTGCGTGGCAACTGACTCTGCCTGCAAATACCACAGGATGGATCCAGGTGAGTGCCTCGGACGCCTCCGGAGTACAAGCTGGAAGGGACGCCGCTCGCGCAGAGCAAGCTAGCCAAAGCTGTCACGCGCGATGGGCAGAGCGGCTACGAATTCGCAGCGGGCAGTTATACCTTTGAAGTTAAGGTGGAGTAAGACGATCGATCCCGCAAGTCGATCTTCACGCTTTGTAATCAGGGCACGACTTTACAGCTTGCTGAAAAATCGCGGATGAAAAGGTTTTCAAAGGGCCTGATCCGGGCCGGTAAGTCTTTTGGAACGGCAGCGGTTTTAACCGCGGAGGGATGATTTTTCTGCCCTTCCGTGCCGACATCGACTTTCTCAGCAAGCTGTTGAGTCGTGTCCGATAGTCCATTCCATTCGGTAGCAGGGGAGAGTGATTCTTGTCGATTCTTGCCGGAATTGGCTGGCACATCGTAGGCGCCGCATCGGCCGCCTCGTTCTATGCGCCGATTGAGAAAGTCAAGCGATGGTCGTGGGAAACCACCTGGGCAATCGCCGGCCTGTTCTCGTGGATTCTGCTGCCCATCGGCGTGAGCCTGTTTCTGCTTCCGTCGTTCCATGACTTCTACGCATCGATGGGTGCGCATCTGTTGCTCAAAGTAGCGCTCTTTGGCGCGATGTGGGGCGTCGGCAACGTGAGTTATGGGCTCACCATGCGCCACCTCGGCATGTCCCTCGGCATCGGCGTCGCCATTGGCGTAACCCTGGTGGTCGGCACGCTGACCCCACCGTTGCTGCACGGGCAAGCGGCTGCTTTACTCACCACACGCAGCGGCCAACTCACCCTCGCGGGCGTGCTGGTCGCTCTGATCGGCGTGGCCACGGTTTCCTATGCCGGCCATCTGAAAGAAGTGCAACTCAGCGGCGAGACCCGCGAGTTCAATGTGAAGCTCGGCCTCCTGCTGGCCGTCCTGTGCGGCATCTTTTCCTCCGGCATGTCGTTCGCGATCGATGCCGCGCAAAGCCGATGGAAGCCGCCGCGCTGCACCTGGGCGTCAATCCGCTCTATGCGGCGCTCCCGAGTTACGTCATCATCATGGGCGGCGGCGCAGTGGTGAATCTCTCCTACTGTTTCATTCGGCTGGCGGCGTTGAAGCGGCTCTCGCTGCGCGCCGATCTCGCACAGCCGCGCGCAACTCTGATGCGCAACGGGCTGCTTGGCGGCGGCTGGCGGCATCATGTGGTACCTGCAGTTCTTCTTCTACGCGTGGGGCGCGGCCAACGTGCCGCAGCATCTCTCCTACGTGAACTGGATGCTGCACATGAGCCTGTATGTGTTCTGCGGCGGCTCGTCGGCCTCTCGCTCGGCGAGTGGGCCGGCGTGGCCAGCCGGCCGCTGCGCCTGTTGTGGGCAGGCATTCTCGTGATCATCGCCGCCGCCAACCTGGTGGGACTAGGGATGGCGTCGTGAGAGGGCAGGGAAGCAGAGAATAGGGAATAGGGAGTAGAGATAGCAGAAAACAAAAATGCCGGGGTCATAGACCCCGGCACTTCTCTTTTCTCATGATCTCTCTGATCCCTGATCCCCTGTTCATCTACTCCACTACTCACTTCCCACTATCCACCACCTCATTCACCCGCAAATCGCGCGAAGACGCGCCCACGCTCACGGTCCGCTTGCCATGGCCATCTGCCACGACGCATCTTTCGTCGACCAGTACTGCAACTGCCGCGGCGCCACGTGCAGGCTCACGGTCTTTGCCTCGCCGGCCTTCAAATGAATGCGGTCGAAGGCCACCAGCGCGCGAACAGGGAACTGCACGCCGGCGGAAATCGGTGCCACCAACTGAACCAAGAACAGGAACATA
>CAWJUW010000035.1:0-57431 GCA_963846095.1 uncultured Acidobacteriaceae bacterium | reverse complement strand
GGGCGCGGCTCGTCGCGGTTGGTTTCGATGCGGTTGGCTTCGATCATCCTCCGATGTTAAAGGACGGGGTAACAGATAACAGATTGAAGATTTCAGATCGGAGGCCACAGCGGACGGATTGCAGAGAGATGATCTCCGACGAAAACGGCGCCGTTAACTCAAAAAATTCACATCGCTGGCCGCCACGACACCGGCCTCGCGCCCGGGAGCGCTCTGAAAGCTCCAGTACAGATTTGTATGGGCAATCACCTGCTCCGGCGGCGGCGCACCCCATGCACGCAGGTCCTCCGTGGTGTGCGCGGCCTTCACCAGGAACACGTCATAGCCGCGAACGAAAGCTCCATGCAATGTCGACCGAATGCACGCATCGCTCTGCGCCCCGGCGATGAAGAGCCTTCTCACATTCAAACCGGCCAGCACCGATTCGAGCGTGGTGTCTTCGAAGGCGTCTCCGTATTTCTTGTGGACGAGAGGCTCCTCATCGTCCGGAACAAGTTCCGGCACAATCCGCCACGAGTCGCTGCCCTCGCGCAATTCCTCACTGGAGTGCTGAACCCAGACAACGGCAACTCCCTCAGCCCGCGCTCGCGCCAGCAAAGTCTGTAGAGTTGCGATCACAGCATCGCGCTGATGCGCACGCGCAACCACTCCATTCTGGACATCAACAACCAGTAGTGCTGTCTTCTCTCGATTCGCCAGCGTCGACATGCGGCCAGTATAAGTGACTCTCAATCTGCGGGCAGCCAAAAGCTGAAAGCCGGCAACCTAGAGCTGAAAGCTGACAGCTGAGAGCTGTCCTCATTCGCACCGCAACGCCACCGCGGGATCCACATCCATCGCGCGCCGCGCCGGCACCAGCGTCGCGATGAGAGCAATCCCCAGCAATAGACACGGCACCGCTACGAACGCCAGCGGATCGTGCGCGCCCACGCCGAACATCATGCTCGAAAGCACACTCGAAACCGCCGCGCACAGAACGATGCCTACGGCGCCGCCAATCAACACCGGCCGCATCGACTGCCACAATACATGCCGCACAACAACAGCTTTATCCGCACCAAGTGCCAGCCGGATCCCGATCTCGCGTACCGATCGGCTCACGCTGTACGACACCATTCCGTATACGCCAATCGAGCAGAGCAGCAGCGCCAGCGCGCCCAGCGTGGCAGAAAGCCCGGCGACTATCCGCGAAGGAGCGCGCCACACTTCGAGATAATCTTCCAGCCGCGTTACATCGATGGACAGATTCGGATCAATCGACAGCGCACCCGTGCGCATCGCCTTCGCCACATCGCCGAAGCCCGTCGCATAGCGAACCAGAACATAGCTGCGCACGTTGTCTTCTGGTCCGAACGGGTAATACACGTAGTTCGTGGTGGAATCGCCAAGCTGCGCAACCTGCGCATCGCGTGCGACTCCGACCACCGTGCGCACATGACCCTCGCTCTCGCGGATCGTCTTTCCCAGCGGGTCTTGCCCCGGCCACAGTCTATGCGCCGTCGACTCTGTGACGATCACGCTCAACGCATCGTGATTCTCGGCGTCGGTAAAATTCCGTCCGCGGACGATGGCAATGCCCGTGAGTGCAAAGTAGCTCGGCGTCACGTGATTGTATTCCATCTGGATTTGATCGGAGCTTCCCTCCGCAGTGAATGGGCCACCGCTGTGATCATGAGACAGCGGTGCGCATTCGGCTCGTGCCACCTCGACAACACCGGGAATCGCGTGGAGTTTCTCAACAAAAATGTTCATGAATTGCGTCGCCCGCGGCCCGTCGTATCCCTGCTGGTTCAGATTGAGCAGCGTTGTGGCCACACCCTTCATCTCAAAGCCCGGGTCCTCCGTCTGCGCGGAATACAGGCCGCGCAGCAGCAATCCCGCGGCCAGCAGCAACACCATGCATACCGCGACCTGCGCGCCCACCAGCGCCTTCAGCAGGAACCTTCCCTTCTTCTTTCCGCCCAGGGCCGCGCCATCGCCCTGCATGCTGCTGCTCAGATTTGGCCGTGTACTTTGCAGCGCCGGAACCAGCCCGAACGCAATGCCCGTCCCGAACGTGAGCATGAGCGCATAGAACAACACGTGCAAATCTGGCGTTGCATTGATTGAAAATACAGGAAACCCCTTAGGCAGATGGCTCATGATGAAACTCGTGAGTCGAACAAAGCTCCAGCACGCAATGACCGATCCAAGAATGCCGCCCGTCATTGAAAGCAGCAGGCTTTCGGTCAGCAGTTGCCGCACCAGCCTTCCCCTGCCCGCGCCCAACGACAAGCGCAGCGCGATCTCTTTCTGCCGCACCGATGCGCGCGCCAGCAGCAGATTGGTCACGTTTGCGCACGCAATCAACAGCACCAGTCCAAACGCCGCGAGAATCACCGAAGAAACCGGAATCAGGTACTGCCGTTCCTCCGGGCTCGATAAAAATCGCGCTGCATGAATCGAAAGCGCTGTGGTGCGCCCCGGATATTGCTGATTGATCCGCTGCGCAATCACATCCAGGTCGGCGCGCACCTGCTCCAACGTCACGCCGGCGCGCGTGCGCCCTATCATCCCCAGCCAGCTCATGTTGTCGTTCGCCAGCCGATTCTCGCCGGGCTCCAGCGCTCCGCTCATCGTCACCGGAACCCAGAAGTCGGCCGGAAACGGCTCCGTCCCGGTGAAGCCGGGCCGCGCAATGCCGATCACCGTGTAGTGCACGCGATTCAGCACAATCGATTTGCCGATGAATGCGGGGTCGGCCCCAAACTGATTCCGCCACATCGCGTCGCTGATCACCGCAACCGCATTTGCACCGGCGGTAGCACAGTCGTCAGCGCCAAAGCCGCGCCCCCAGGCAGGTGATTCCTCCAGAACATCGAAGTAATTACAGGAAGTGGCTGCTCCCTCGATCGATCGCGGGCTCGCGCCTGCCAGGGTCGCTTCGACAAAAGGCTGATAGGCAGCCAGGCCCGAGAAAACATGGTTGTGATCGCGGTAATCGCGATACTCCGACCACGAGAAATAACCGAGATTGTTGTTGATGAATCGATTGCCCTTCCCCTGCCAATGAAGGATCTCGTTGACGCTCAGCACTTCATTCGCGCGCGGAATTGGCAGCAGCCGCAATGCCACCCCATTCAGCACAGAAAAGATGCCCACGTTGACGCCCACGCCCAGCGCGATTGCCAGCACCGCGGCCATCGTGAGGCTTGGGCTGCCGGCGAGCATCCGCACGCCGTAGCGCACATCCTGCCAGAACTGCTCGAGCCATGTAATCATCCACACTTCGTGCGTCTGCTCTTTCACGCGCGCCACATTGCCGAACTTGCGCAACGCCGCGTAGCGAGCATCTTCCGGCGACATGCCGCGATCGATGTTGTCCTGCGTCTCCTGCTCAAGATGTTCGCGAATATCTTCATCGAGCTGTTCCAGCATTTTTTTGCGGCGCGTCATCGCTCCTCCTGCCCAGCCGGCTTCAGCACCTGCGCAATCGCAGCCGCCAGCTTCTCCCACTTGTTGGTCTCGACGGAGAGCTGCTTTCTGCCCTTCGCGGTCAGCGCGTAAAACTTGGCGCGCCGGTTGTTTTCCGACGTGCCTTCCTCAACCGAAATCCATCGCCTCTTGATCAGCCGGTGCAGCGCCGGATAGAGCGAACCCTGCTCCACCTGCAGCACGTCATCCGATCGGAATTCGATGGCCTTGGCGATGGCATGCCCGTGCAGCGGGCGCAGTTGCAGCGTGCGCAGAATCAGCAGGTCCAGCGTCCCCTGCAATAGCTCGATGCGTTCCTGTTGCTCTTTAGTAGACATTCTAGGTGGGACGATACACCCGCTCTAGTAGAATGTCAAGGTGAGCGGATCGATTGGATCGGGTGCCCCATCCTGACTTGTTCGGGTGGGAAAGCAGGAACCTTCCGTGTCCTGTCTCGACGTTATTCCTTGCGAGTTATCCGTCGCGCGACCCGCACCATCGCGTCCACACTCATGTCGACGTCTTCTTCCGTTGTGAGCCACGACGAAACGCTGATGCGCATGGCCGCACGTCCTTGCCAGGTCGTTCCACCGCACCAGCAGGTGCCGTCTTCCTGGATACCGCGAATCACCGCGCGCGTCGTTGCCTCATCCCCAAAAGAGACCAGCACCTGGTTGAGCGCAACTTCGTTGAGAATCCCGAACCCGGCCTTGCCAAGCCCCTCGGCAAACCGCGTGGCGCATTGGCAGTTGCGCTCGATCATCTCCGCGAGCCCCGCTCTTCCCAGCGACTTGAGTGCGGCCCACACTTCCACGCCACGCGCGCGCCGCGAGGAATCCGGAGTCCAGTGCATCGGCTCGCGCTCCGCCCCGACTGGAAAGTACTCCGCCTGCACGTTGGTTGCCGCGTATGCCGAAGCGGCGTCGCGCATAAAAGCCAGCCCGCTGTCGTAGGGCACATTCAACCACTTGTGCGCATCCGTCGCCCACGAATCGGCATCGGCGAATCCTGCCATGAGATGCGCCCGCGCCGGCGCACACGCCGCCCACAAGCCAAACGCTCCATCGACATGCACCCAACTGTTGGTCTCGTGCGCTGCATGGATGATTTCTTGAGCAGGATCGAACGCGCCGCTGTTCACGTTGCCGGCCTGAATGCACACAATGGCCGGCTCGCTGAGTTTCGGAAAGGCATCCGCGCGGAATCGCCCTTGCCCATCCGCCGGAACCTTAATCACGCGGCTCCGTCCCATCCCCAGCAGCGAAAGCGCCTTGAATAAGGTCGAGTGCCCCTCCGCCCCCACAACCACCGGAATGGCCGGCGCGCCAAACAACCCATCCCGATCCACGTTCCACCCTTTGCGTGCCAGCAGCGCATGCCGTGCTGCCGCAAGGCAGGTGAAGTTGGCCATGGTCGCGCCGGTGACGAACGCGCCCGCCGTTCCTTCGGGAAGCCCGAAGAGATCGATCATCCAGCCGAGCGCCACATCTTCCAGAGTCGCGCCCACCGGAGACATCACGCGCAACCCGACATTCTGATCCCAGGCAGCGGTTAGCACGTTGGCTCCGAGCGAAGCAGGCAGCACGCCGCCGATCACGAAGCCAAAGTAGCGCGGGCCCGCCGTGGTCACCGTCGCCGGCGATCCCAGCTCATCCAGTTGCGCAAGCGCCGCGGCGGCATCGGTCGGTCCCGCCGGCATCGGCTCAGAAAAGCCCGACAGAGCATGCACCACCGCTGCCGAAGGCGCAACGCGACGCGCATTTACCTGATCGAGGTATGCTCCGGCTCTTCGCGCAGCGTCCGCAACAAGGCCGCTTCGCCTATCAGTTTCGCTCCCTGCCATCGCTCCCCGCCCCTCGCTGGTGTGTTTTCGCTTGAATCGCAAGCAGTCTACCGCAGTCTCCTGTGCTCGAAGAGCAAGAGCGACCGCATTCGTGAGCGAGATGCAGAATGGATTGGGTCTGAACCGACGGAATTCGACTCCGATGTTCGGCCAACGGTCGTAGCGCGGCGTCATGGCGGAGAGAGATCGAGCCGCCCCGCGCTCAATGGAATCTGCCACTTACAGATTCTTAAACGGGCGTAATGGGACCACGGGCCGGGGCGTAAACCTCAGTGGAAAAGGGGCTTTATACCACCCTGCCGTCCGGGTCTGTTAACACGGGCTCAGCCCTTAGGTTCCATGCATGGTGTAGCCCGTAGGGCTTCCACGGGGAGTTCCCGGACTTGAAGAACAGTCCATCAAGGCGAAACATGCTGCCAACCAGGCACATCACAAAAGGAACTGCAACCAACAGGACATCCCTGCTGGACTTAAGGATTTCATCTTGCACTGCTTCCTCCATGCGCCATGATTCCTCTGTAAAGGACCGGAAGAAGGGCCGGGGAACCTAGGCACAAATTAGAGACTACTTCGTTTCTTTGGAAGAAAACTACAAGAAAAAGCCCTGAACGAAACTAAAGTGACTTATCGCCGATTGCGCCGGTATTGGGATCCAGCCTAAGCCCAGCGGAAATGTTTACGACAATTACCGGGAGTTTCTTAGAAAATATATGGTCGCGATTATGACTCATCGTGTACCCGGTTCGACTGAGTATCGCTCATCGTAGGTGTAGCCGTAGGCCTCCATTTCCGGGCCGCAGATCTCGCGAAAAGTCGCCATCTGCACTTCCGACCACGACAATTCTGAAATGTTCCGAATGATCTGATCTGCGGGGGCTGTCGCTTCCGGCCGTTCACCTCGAAGGATGCTCCCCACCGCTTCGATCTCGACACTTTCTAACCCGAGCAAATTGCCAACTCGAGTTGCGGCGTCGATCGGATCTATTGCCATGTCGTGCTGGTCCAGCTCCAAATATCTCCCGGCTATCAGATCGCGAGTGGTCCTCCAGCGATGCATAACGCCCCGCCAATTTGCGCAGCAGCCAAAGAAATTTGCACTAGAGAATCTTCGCATCCGGGAACTAACATTCTCGAGTCCGCGCCGGCGCATAAAGATGAATCGAGCGCCGGGAAATGCGCGGGCAAGTATCGCGGCGGATTCGACCATGAAGGGCGTTGGAGTCTTGTCGAACCAGAACGGCGTGTTAAACCCCGAAGCAAGGTACCTCATCAGGCACAACGCTCCGTCTTGAACCTGGTCAAGAGTGGTATGACCCAGATGGTAACCCGCTACATCGCCAGACCGGAGATGCGTTTTCTTGAAGCGCCAATGTTGACGAACAGCGTCGTCCAGGCGAATGGCCAAATCAAAGATGTGGCCCTCTCCAAACCCCTGATATCGTGTGCCCTTCTCAAGAGCTAAACTCAACGCACTGGTTCCGGATCGGACTGGGCCGAGCACGAAAACGGGTCTGCAGTCGGTAGGAGCGAAAGGCAAACTCAGTCCTCGATCAGACCAGAATGGCACTACGGTCGGTGTGATTGCTTCGAAACCCTGATGCGGCCCTTCATTCGCGTCTTGAGTCGCCCCCTGTTCCACATCACTTCTCTTTACCCAGGATGGCCTTGAAAGACGTACCCACGATTTACCCTCCCCTTGCAACGCTTCAATACTAAGGCTGGGCTGCTCACCCTCGGTCAGCGGAGTCGAAAACTCGATGCAAAATCGATGAGCTAACTGTTTTTTTCCCGAACGGAAGATCGGAGATGGCTCAGGAGTTTCGACTCTTATCTGCGAGATCACATCATCCTGGAGGCGTGCCCGAATCGTCACGGGCTGGTTTGGATCTTGGGTGTGACAAGCCCATCCGCGAGCCCATCTCGTAGTAAGTTGGTCGATATTTCCATGGACCATGGGGCATCACCAGCTTGCTATCCGGGAGAATGCGAATTTTTCGGCTTCCGGGTTTCCTAGAAATATACCGTCCGGGCTAGAACTCGCAACTCCAGGCCCACGCCAAATCGCGGCCATAGTCACGGCATAACCCTGAAGGGCCGACCTCCGGAAGCATAAGTTTGACCAACAAGAGTGGTCGGAGACTGGGCTTCGCCGCGTTGCACGGAGCCTCTGCAGCAATATCTGGGGGCCCACTGCTCATTCCGGCGGGGGGGAGCGCCGGAAGGTGACTGCAACGACGTCTCAATGGCGGAGAGAGTGGGATTCGAACCCACGTTAGAGTTTCCCCTAAACACGCTTTCCAAGCGTGCGCCTTCAACCACTCGGCCATCTCTCCAGCGTCGGTTTACCTTTTTGAATCTACCACAGTTGCAGTGGCGTGTTTGTAATCGTTTACTTCGCCGCCAGTCTTGATTTATAGTTCCCGGTTGCGCGCAGGATCGAGGAATCGGTCGCGGCAATGATTCACGTGAAAGGCATTGCGATGACCAATCTCTCTCGTCGGTCCGTGCTCCTCTCCGGAGCTGCGCTGTCCGCTTCTGCGCTGGTGGAGCGCTCCGCCTGGGCTCGCGTCGCGAACATGGCGGCAAGCGATATTGCCGCAGGCGCGTCTCCACGCGAACGTCTGCTGTTTGATTTTGGCTGGAAGTTCTTCTTCGGCAATGGAGCTGATCCTGCAAAGGACCTGAACTTTGGCTTCGATCAGGGCGATTTCGCAAAAACGGGCGAGTTCGATTTCTCGAAGGCCAAGTTCGACGACTCGAAGTGGCGCACTCTGAATCTACCGCACGATTGGGCCGTCGAACTGCCCTTTGTGAATGACACACAGCAGGCATCGCACGGATTCAAGCCGCTAGGGCGGCGCTATCCCGAAACCAGCGTGGGATGGTACCGGCGCGAGTTCGAGATTCCCGCCGAGGATGCGGGCAAGCGCATCACGGTCGAGATCGACGGTGCCTTTCGCGACGTCCTGGTGTTCGTCAACGGCTGCTTTATCGGAAGAAACAATCATGGGTACGCGCCGTTCCGCTTCGACCTGACAGATTTTCTGACATACGGGAAGAAAAACTACATCGTCCTGCGCGTCGATGCGAGCTTTGGCGATGGCTGGTTCTACGAGGGTGCGGGCGTGTACCGGCATGTCTGGCTGACCAAGACCGACGCGCTGCACCTGGAACCGTTTGAGAGCACCGTGCGTTCGACTGTGAGCGGAAACTCCGCCACACTGACCCTGGCGACGATGGTTCGGAACCAGGGGATGAAGCCCGAAAACGCCAAGGTGAGCTGGCAGATTCTCGATGCGAGCGGGAAGACGGTCGCCACCGCCGACGCGCCAGAGCAGTCGATTGCCGCCGATGGGAAAACGGAGTTCCACGCCGGCGCAAAGCTGGCAAGCGTCGCGCTTTGGTCGGTTGACGAGCCGAACCTCTACACGGCAATTGTTACGGTGCAGGCGGGCGGCAAAACACGCGATGCGGAGCGCGTCACGTTTGGCCTGCGGACGGTTGTGTTCGATGCCGACAAAGGTTTCTCGCTCAACGGCAAGAGCCTGAAGATTCAGGGCACCTGCAACCACCAGGATCATGCCGGGGTAGGCGCAGCGTTGCCAGACCGGTTGCAGGCTTTCCGAATGGCCGTCTTGAAAGAAATGGGTTGCAATGCAGTGCGGACCTCGCACAACATGCCGACTCCTGAGTGGGTTGAAGCGTGCGACCGCATGGGCGTGATGATGATGTGCGAGACGCGGCAGATGAGTTCGAGCCCCGAGGGGCTGGCGCAACTGGAAAACATGGTCAAGCGATACCGCAACTCGCCGTCGATCATCCTCTGGTCCATCGGCAACGAGGAGTTTCAGTTGCAGAGCGCGATGTCTGAGCAGGGCGCGAGGATCGCTGCGACGATGGTCGAGCGTTGCCACGAGCTCGACCCCACACGCGTAGTGTCAGCCGCCGTGAATGGCGACAACAAGAAAGGCGTCTCCGACGCGTTCGACATAATCGGCTTCAACTACAACCTCAAAGGCCCCGACGGGTATCACAAGGAGAATCCCAAGCGGCCGCTCTATGGATCGGAAACATCGAGCGCCATTGGGACGCGCGGCGATTACTCTACCGATCCACTCCGCAACACGATCAATTCGTACGATGGAGTGGTGCCGTGGGGAGAGACCGCCGAGGATTGGTGGACATTCTACGGCTCGCGCGAGTGGGAGGCCGGTGGGTTTGCGTGGACCGGCTTCGACTATCGCGGCGAGCCGACTCCGTACGGCTGGCCCTCGATCAACTCGCAGTTTGGCATTGTGGACATGTGCGGGTTCCCAAAAGACAACTTCTTTTACTACAAGGCGTGGTGGGGCAAGGAGCCCGCACTCCATGTGTTTCCGCACTGGAACTTCGAGGGCCGCGAAGGCGACATGATCTCGGTGTGGGTCTACTCCAATTGCGACGAGGTCGAGTTGTTTGTGAACGGGCAGAGCCAGGGCAGCAAAAAGGTTCCCAAGCTTGGCCACGTGGAGTGGAAGGCGAAGTATGAGCCTGGGAGCATCGAGGCGCGTGGATCAAAGGACGGCAAGGTTGTGCTCACCGAGAAGCGCGAGACGACGGGGCCGGCGGTTGCCATCCGGCTTACGGCGGATCGGATGGAGATCGATGCCGACGGCGCGGACCTGGCGATTCTGAAAGTTGAAGGGCTGGATAAGGAAGGGCGGCCCGTTCCCACCGCGAATAACCTGATTGGCTTTAGAGTTTCGGGCAACGGCGCGCTCATCGGCGTGGGCAACGGCGACCCCAACTGCCAGGAGAGCGACAAGGCGCCGAAACGGAGCCTCTTCAACGGGCTCGCCCAGGTGATTCTGCAGTCGACCAAAGAGCCGGGCGAGATTCACATCGAAGCGGTGAAGGAAGGCTGGGACGGGCCGTCGCTCACCGGAGCGAAGCTGACCATCAAGACAAAAGAGGTGAAGCTTCGGCCGGCTGTTCCTGAGATTGAAAACAGCTGAGCATTCGTTGTCTGAAGGGTGACTTCATTCGTAGCGCAAGGCGGTCATGGGACTCACCTTCGTTGCCTTTCGCGCCGGAATGAAAATCGCCAGCATCGCGGCGGCGAGCAACAGCAGAACAGCGCCGCCAAGCGCAAACGGATCGGATGCAGGAACGGCAAAAAGCAGGCCCTTCATCCAGTGGGTGAGCAGGAGCGATAGAGCTAAGCCGAGCCCCAGGCCGATGGCAATGGTTGCCGCGCCTCCACGCATGATCATGCGCAACACCTGGCCGCGGTCTGCGCCCAGCGCCATGCGCACACCGATCTCGACGCGTCGTTGCGCAACACCATACGCCGTGACCCCGTAGATGCCCACGGACGCCAGCAAAAGAGCCAGGCCCGCGAATCCTGCGAGCAAGGTCAATGCGAGGCGGCGCCGGAGAAGAGATTCTCCCATCACCTCGGTCATGGTGCGGACCCGGTAGACAGGCAGGTCGGAGTCGATGGACATCACCTCATGTTGGATGGTGGGAACCAGGTTCAGTGGATTTCCCGCAGCCTGGACGGTGATCGTCATGGCGCCATTCGGGCGCTGATTTTCCGGCCAGTAGACTTCAACACGCGAGCGCGCTTCGAGGGTCCGGTTGCGCACGTGGCGAACCACTCCCACGATCGTTGTCCACGGCGCTGTCGATTTTATGCCGCCGACGTGAAGCCTCTTGCCGATGGGGTCCTGGTTCGGCCAGAAGGTCTGAGCCAGGCTCTCGTCCACAATGGCCACCGGGGACGCGCCGTCGGTATCACTATCCGCAAAGTAGCGGCCACGAACGAGAGAAATACCCATCGCTTTGAAGTAGCCGGGAGTCGCCACGCGCTGGTCGACCTCTGGAGTGCGGTCTTCCATCGGAACCGACTGTGTATCGACCGTGGTTGTGCCCGATCCTCCCTGGCCGCTCAGGGGCAAAGCGGAAACGGCTCCGGCTGCTTTGACTTCAGGCAGTCTCTGGATGCGCGTCAGCAACTCCGCATAGAAGCCGCGAACCTGCTGCGGCTTGCTATAGACCGCATCGGGCAGAGCCACCCGCAGCGTCAGCACGCCCTCAGGGGAGAATCCGGGATCGACCTTGAGAATCTGGGTAAAGCTGCGCAGCAACAGCCCTGCCCCCGCAACGAGCAGAACCGACAAAGCGGTTTCACAGATTACCAGAGCGTTGCGCAGCCGTTTCGGTTGCCTTCCCTCAGTATTTCTCCCCGTCTTGAGACCCTCGAAATTCCGCTTGCGGCCCGCCTGCAGTGCTGGCGCCAGACCAAACAGAATTCCTGTCGCAAAGGAGACAGCAGCAGTGAGGGCGACCACTCTCAGGTCGAGTCCCGTGTGCACGGTCCGTGGCAAGGTCTTCCCGGCGAAGGCCACCAACTCGCGCAGGAGGAACGGTGCAACCGCCAATCCAACCAGGCCGCCGGCAAAGGCCAGCACAATGCTCTCGGTCAACAGTTGTCTCAGCAATCGTCCCCCGCCGGCTCCGAGTGCCAGCCTCGTCTCCATCTCTTGCTGACGCTCGGTCGAGCGGGTCAAAAGAAGGCTGGCGATGTTTGCGCACGCGATAAGAAGTACCAGCACGACTGCCGCCATCAGGACGAATAGCGACGGTTTCACATCGCCTACCGTCTCTTCGAGAAGTGGATGGAGGATGACTCCGAAATTGTATTTCGCATAGGGGTAGGAAGCGTGTTGCTCCACCATGGTTCTACCCACGCGGTCCATGTCCGACTGGACCTGCGCCAACGAGAGGCCCGGCTTCATTCGTCCGAGGACTTCCAGCCCATGACCGCCACGGCTGTTCTCGCTGAGATCGTCAGGAGAGAAGGCCAGAGGTCCCCAGATCTCCGCCTCGTCGGGATAAGAGAATCCCTCCGGCATCACGCCGACAATCGTCATGGGCACACCGTCGATGTCGACGGTGACGCCGAGTACATTGGGATTCGCTCCGAAGACCCGACGCCATAGGCCGTAACTGAGAATCAACTCATGGTCGCGCCCCGGCTGCGCCTCTTCCTCGGCAAACCTTCGGCCCATCATGGGCTGGGCGCCGAGCATGGAGAAAAGGCTTGGAGAAACCGAGGCTCCCACGACGCGTTGCGGACTACCTTTCACGCCGAGATTGAATGACCCGGTCGAGATGGCCGCAAGATCGCTGAAGCTTCGGTTCAACTGCTGGAAATCGCGAAACTCCGGAGGCGACACCCAGTTCTGGTCATTCGGCTGCCCGATCCCTGTGAAACGCGTCCAGACTTTAGTAAGGCGCTCGGGTTGGGTGTAAGGCAGAGGCTTTAACAGCACGGAATTGAGCAGGCTGAAGATGGCGGCGTTGGCCCCGACCCCCAGCGCCATGGTCAACACCACGGCAGCTGCGAAACCTGGTTTTCTCAGCATCTGACGCACGGCAAATCGAACGTCCTGCCGCAGCCGCTCGAACGATGCCCAACCCCAGGCTTCGTGCGCCTGCGTACGAATGAGCGTTGTGTTGCCGACCGCGCGCCGTGCCGCGTAGCGCGCTTCTTCAACGGGCAGACCGCGGTCGCGCTGCTCTTCTTCTTCGAGTTCGATGTCGGAAGCCAACTCGCGCTCAAGATCGACGTCGCGTTTGCCGATTCGCCACCATCTCATTTCGACGCTCCCAGGAAGCCGGCCATCCACTCGCCGGCCTCGTCCGCGCGGGGTCGTCCGCTATGCCGGCGTCGTGATGGAAGAATTCCGACCCTCGATATCAAGGGATGGTAGAGATCCGACCATCGGCTGTCAAGCGATGAGACGGAGACCGAACCGCCCCACAGTCCATCCGTCACCAGCGCAGAGACCAGGCAGCTTTCCTTTGCACATTCCAAATGTGTCGTGATACCTTCTTTGCAATGGCCATAGGAGAGAATCGTGACCGTCGATAAATCCGAGGTTTTGCAAGGCACGCTGGACTTAATGATCCTCAAGACGCTGCACGCGCTGGGTCCTCTGCACGGATTCGGGATCGCGCGCCGCATCGAGCAGGTGAGCGAGGATGTGCTCACGCTCAATGAAGGCACCGTGTACACGTCGCTGCTTCGGCTGCAGCAGCAGGGTTGGATCGAATCGGAGTGGGGGACCTCGGAGAACAACCGCAAGGCGCGGTTTTACTCGATCACGCGGCTGGGTCGGAAACAGCTTTTGATCGAGACAGAAAACTGGGAGCGAATCGCCGGCGTCATTGGCCGCGTTCTGCGGTTGGAGGGTAAATAGTCATGACTTCGTGGGTGTCTCGACTGGTGTCGAAGGTGCGCGGTCTTTTCGGTCAGGGCGAAGCGGACTCGGAGTTTGACCTCGAGACGCAGACACATCTGCAACTGTTGACGGAGCGGTTCATCCGCAAGGGGATGGATCCCCAGGAAGCGTATTCCGCCGCGCGCCGCCAGTTTGGCAACACCACACTGCTGCGTCAGCGCCAACGCGAGTCGCGCACCCTGCTTTCTTTCCCGCACGTCATGCTCGATCTTCGTTACGGCGTGCGCATGCTGCGCAAGAGCCCTGGATTCTCTCTCATGGCCGTGCTGACGCTTGCCCTTGGAATTGGCGCGACATCGGCGGTTTTCACGTTGATTCAGGGCGTGCTGCTGACTCCGCCCCCCTACCCCAAACCGCAACAACTCATGCTGATTTCAAGTGCGCGCACCGACGGAAAGAAGATGGATGACCCGCGCGGCTGGCCGTCGCAGCAGTGGAGGGAATGGAATGAAAAGGCAGCCTCGTTCCAGGGTATCGCAGGATACGGATGGCTCTTCAATTTCCTGATTCGCAATGACGGCAGCCAGTCCATGCAGGGCATGACAGTGAGCAAGGACTACTTCCGGATCATGGGCGTGAAGACAGCGCTGGGGCACGGCTTCGACGATTCGGACTTCGTCCAGAACGGCAAGTCGATTTTGCTCGGATATGAGTTCTGGCAACGCGCGTTTGGCGGCGACAAGGACATCATCGGCAAGACCGTGCGCATCAGCCGCTCGGACTCGTCTCCGGTCGTGGTCGGGATCGTGGAGCCGGGAGTACGCTTCCTTCCCTCGCCGGGAGCAGCAAAGGAGCCCAATTACGACGTCAACGCAACGGTGGATTGGTGGGTGCCCGCGGATCCAGACCCAAAGTCGGCGAAGGATCCGAATTGGTATGTGGTCGGGCGGCTGCGCGATGGAGTCACTCCGCAGCGCGGCCTTCAGGAACTTGGCGCCCTCGCCACAACCGAGGCGGGCACGGAGAAGAGGTTCGAGGGGTTCACACCGCAACTGCAGCCGCTCACGGATGAAATGAACCAGGATGGCCGGCGGATTCTGCTTCCGCTGCTCGGCGCGTCGGCGCTGGTTCTACTGATCGCTTGCGGAAATGCCGCGGCCTTGCTGCTGGTGCGCGGGCTGCAGCGGCAACAGGAATACGGAGTGCGGATCGCAATGGGCATGGGCCGCATGGGCCTTTTGCGCCAGGTGTTGGCGGAAAGCTTTCTGCTGGCAATGCTGGGAGGAACGGTAGGAATTGGCATGGCCGTGGCCGCCGTGCGCTTGTTCAAGACGATTGCCGGACATGCCGTTCCGCGACTCGATGGGCTTACCGTGGGCTGGGCAATTCTGGGGTGGGGACTTGGGCTGGCCGTGTTTGCAGCGTTTTTTGCTGGTGCGATTCCGGCACTGCGGGCGTTCAAGTTAAATCCGATGGATGTGCTCAAAGACGCTGGGCCAAAAGGAACTGCGGGAGTGGGCGAGCGGCGTTTGCTGCGGGGCGTGGCGATGCTGCAAACCGCGTTAACGCTGGCGTTGCTGGTGGGCGCGGGCCTGCTGATTCGGACGATGATGAACATCGCGTCGGTTCCGTCGGGCTATAGCACCAGTCGCATTCTGACGATGAGTGTCACCGAAGTGCAAAATCGTAAGAACTGGTTCCCCTTTCACAAGCAGGCGTTGGAGCGCGTTGCGGCGATTCCAGGAGTCCAGTACGCTGCCTTCGCGTGGGGTGTGCCGCTGACTGGAAACAACTGGCCCGTGACGATGGATATCGAGGGACAGCCGCCTGCGGTAAAAGAGAGCGACAAGATCGCCATGCCGCTACGGGCGGTGACGCCGGACTACTTCAAGCTGATGGGACTGCCGCTGATCGATGGGCGACAATTTCGAGACACAGACGATGAAAAGGCGCCGCAGGTTGCCATCGTGAACCAGGCATTCACGCGCCGCTTCTTTCCCAATCGCAACTCGGTCGGGCGTAAATTCTGGTTCGAGGGCCGCGATAAGCCGGGCGTGGAGATTGTCGGCGAGATCGAAGACGGACGCACAGACGATTTGACCCAGGCAGCCTCGCCGGAGGTCTACATGCCCCTGTGGCAGGAATCCGCGTTTTCAAAGCATCTGGTGGTTCGGACCGCCGCCGATCCGCGTACGGTGGTGCTTGCGGTGGAGCATGAACTGCATGCCGTGGATCCGACTGCGGCGATTGAGAACGTGAAAACGCTGGAGCAGATTCGCGACGAGTCGCTGGCGTCGCGCACATTTGCGATGCATCTGCTAACGGGCTTTTCCGTTGTGGGAAGTGTGCTGACGCTGGTGGGTATCTATGGCGTGATTTCGCTGTCGGTTCTTTCGCGGAGGAAGGAACTGGCCATCCGCAGTGCGGTGGGCGCGCAGCAAAAAGATATTCGCCGCCTGATCCTGGGGGAAGGCTTCCGCTTGATTGCCGGCGGTGTACTTGCCGGCATTGTGCTGGCGGTCATCGTGTCCCGCGTGCTGCGGACGTTCCTGTTCGGTGTGCAGCCCAGCGATCCGTTGACATTCCTCGTGGTGGGAGCACTCTTCATCGTGGTTGGGCTGCTGGCCTGCTGGGCGCCGGTCCGGCGCGCTGGGAAGGTCAACCCTCTCGAGGCTTTGCATTATCAGTAAGCCACCGCGGTCTCCCCGGCACCGCAATGCTTGGAATGGGAGACCGCCCATTCCCGCTGCTTCCGCACTTAGGAGCAGGTCCAGACCACGGTCCCGGAGACTCGCGCACTTCCAGGATCCTCCAGGCCATCGAACTTGAAAGAGCCGGAGCCGTCGGGATTGACGGTCAGCGTGCCGATGTTGTCGGGGAAAGCGAAGATTCCCTTTTCCTCCGAGCCGGCCGGGGTGTCGGCATCTAATTGCGTTGCGCTAAGCGACTTCCCTGAGTAGGAACCTGGCCCGTGATAAGGGTGGGCAGCCGCGTCGGTGGAGAAGACATGGCCACTGACGGTGCCGTAACTTGCGCCCCGCGGGGCCATGGGGATGGGAACGTAGAACGAGTTTCCGTTGACGGGGTCGGGCGGGCGTGAACCAGTCTTTGCCACCTCTGCGCACGAGGGCAACAAGGTTTGGACATCGTATGAGCCGGAAAAGTTTGCCGCGCCGCTGACAGTTGCGGTTGCGTGCAAGACAGCCATATGCCGCTGGTTGGGCTGTGCCTGCACCGGCTGCGGCGGCGAAGGCGGCAAGAACGATTGCCGCGGCTGCGACGTAGCGGCTCCAGGCCTTTGCGAGGTTCATCGGACCTCCTGGGTCGGGACGTGCCGTCCCGTGTCTGTTTGCGAATAGGAAACTATAACCCACAGTCCGGGCAATGGCCATGGTTCTTTGATGAACTTGGGGCTGTGCTGCCCGAAAGATGGGCGACCGCGTCCTAGAGTTGCTGCTCGATCAGTTCGCACATCGAGTGCATGAGCAGTTGGTGCACTTCCTGGATGCGGGCCGCCTTCGCCCCCGGCACGATCATCTCGATTTGAGCCAGGCCGGCGCAGGCGCCGCCATCCTTCCCCAGGAACGAAATGGCCGCGAGCCCCATCTTGTCTGCCGCCAGGAGGGCTCGACGCACATTCTCGCTCCCCCCGCTGGTGGAAAACACGACCAGCACATCACCTTGTTTGCCGAACGCTTCCACCTGGCGCGCGAACACGTCTTTAAAGTCATAATCGTTCCCGATTGCGGTCAGATCGCCCCCGTGTGCGGCAAGCGAAATGGCTGGGTAGGGGCGACGGTCCCGGTCGAAGCGGCAAACAAATTCCGTTGTAAGGTGCGAGGCATCCGCAGCGCTCCCGCCATTGCCACAGGCGAGCAGCTTGTTCCCGCCGAGCAAGGCTGTGCCGATCGCATCGGCAGCGGCAGAGACCTGGAGTGCATAACTGGCCACGTCTTCGAGCAGATCGGCCAGTTCGCGCGCATTGTCTTCCAGAAGTCTGCGAGCTCGGTTTTCCATCGCACACCCATCCATTCCGAGGGCCCAAAACTCAACCTTCCAGATTACCGCTGAGTCCCGACCATGACGAATCGGGACGGATTCCACCTTCGTGGTGGGCGAATTAGGACGTTCGGTGTATGGCACAAACCGGGGTGGCCACTCCACCATCACACTATGCACTTAGCCCACAGAAAACTTTCCCTCGGCGATCGGGTTCGGCGCGACGGCTCTCTCGGAGTCTTCGAAGTGACGCGCGTTTTCGATGACGGGTCGCTGGTCGACATCAAACATCTTGATTTATGCGGTCCAGTGTTCGTCGAACGCTCGGTACCGGCGCACGATCTGACGTTTCTCTGCGCTTCGCGGCGGCCGGCGACGTTCTTGGTTCCCTCGGCTCAAGCGGCGGTAGCGACGCTTGCACCCGCCCCGCGCCTGAAGCGCCCCGTCACCTCTGCGAACTCTGGGCGCCGTGCGGCGAACCGCGTCCGCTTGCACGCCTAGACCAGCAGAACGTCTCAGGCCGACAGCGCCTTCGGCAGGTCGAGTTCCCGCGTGCCCGCCTTGCGCAGTGCCCAACCCGCAAGGAGCAGGCTCGGCGCAGGCACGGCGGCGAGCGAACCCAGCTCACCCAGCGTGGCGTGGCGAACCTGCTGCTCCGCTTGCGCGGCATGCGAAACCAGCGCGCAGGGAAGATCAGCCGGCAACCCCTCCTGAAGCCATTCTTCGGCAAGCATGCGCAGATCTCGCCCGGGCATATACACCACGCGCGTCGCGTCTTCCAGCGCAGGAATGGCAGCGCGGTTGTGCGAGGACGCATGATGGCCGGTCGAGAATGTGACACTGGAGGCGCAGTCGCGGTCGGTCAGTGAGCATCCCAGCGATGCCGCCGCTGCGAATGCGGCAGAAATTCCAGGCACAATCTCGAACCGGATGCCGGCCTCGGTGAGCGCGCCTATCTCCTCTGCTGCGCGCCCAAAAAGCATCGGGTCCCCGCTCTTCAGCCGCACCACGCTTCGATCGTTGCCGGCGTGCTCCACCAGGAGCCGGTTGATCTCCGCCTGCGTCATTGTCTTGTCTCCGCAGCGTTTGCCCACGTTGACAACTGCGGCGTGTGCTCCGGCCAGCTTCAGAATCGCCGAAGGAACAAGGTCGTCGTGGAGGAGGACGTCTGCGGACTGAATGAGCCGGAGCGCCTTGACCGTGAGCAGATCAGGATCGCCGGGACCGGCGCCCACCAGCGCGACTCTGCCACTATTTTCGCTTCGCGCCGTATGCGCCGATTGGCCGGTTCGGTGCGATGCCGATGCGTGGATCGGCCGTTCAGCCAGTTGATGAAGCAGTTGTGTTCGCGTGTCACCGCGAGGATGGGTGGCGAGAATCTCTCGCCGCTGATGGCCCAGGTCCTCGAGCCAGCGGCCAAGATCCTCAGGAAGGAGCGCATCGATCTCGCGGCGCAGGCGCTGCGCGAATGCCGGACTCTCGCCGCTCGTGGAAATGGCCACCTGCAACGGGCCGCGGCGCACGATCGATCCGAAGAAGAAATCGCAATTCGGAATGTCATCGACGCTGTTGCAATGAATGTTTCTCTCGACGCAGCCCCGGTAGACAGCGGCGTTCACCGCGGGATCGTCGGTGGCTGCAATGACGAGGAACTGCCCCTCAAGGTCCTCCGGTGCGAACCAACGATCGACCCACGTGATCTGGTGAGCGCTTGCTAACTCCTGAATTTCCGGGTGAGCCACCGGAGCCACCACGAGCAGGCGTGGTCCCGTAGGCAGCAATACGCGGATCTTATCGAGCGCCACGTTTCCTGCCCCGACAACGAGGCAATTCCGTTCGGCAAGTTTGAGGAAGATGGGCAAAAGTCTCATAGGCTCGCTCTCAATCGGCAACGCTGTGTGGAACCGGTCCGGCAGGCAGGTCGCGTTCTACCGGCGCAAGGACTTCCCCCGCAAGAAAACTGCGCAGTTCATCGTTGGAGTACCGGCTAAACCACGCGCGCAGATTCTCGCCACCGATGCGCCCGTTGAGATACTGGCGCAGCAATCGCTCGATCGATTCGGGGACAAGCGTTGCCGGGCATCGATAGCCAACCGGGCGCGCTATGCCTGCGTGCCGACCGACCGCGCCGCCCAGGCAGAAGTAGTAAGCGTCGATGAGCTGGCCATCCTGCTTGATCTTCTTGCCTTCAATGCCAATGTCGGCAACCCAGTGCTGCCCGCAGCCATTCGGGCAGCCGGTCACGTTCAGCTTGAGTTGCTCATCAAAGCCGGGCAGACGCTCCTCGAGCTCTTCGACAATCCAGCGCGCAAATCCCTTGGTTTCGGTGATGGCGAGTTTGCAGAACTCGGTACCGGTGCAGGCGATGGCTCCGCGCCAGAACGTCGAGCCTTCCACGTAGATACCGAGTGCGCCCAACTCGCGCACAAGTTCCGCGACCTTGTTGTTGGGAATGTTGACAAGCAGCAGATTTTGCCCCACGGTCGTGCGCAAGTCACCCGAGCCATAGCGGTCCGCAAGATCGGCAACGGCAATCAACTGATCGCCGCTCACGCGCCCGCGGAGTACGGAGGCGCCGACTGAGCTTAGACCCGCCTGGCGCTGCGGCGTAATCCCTACATGATCGCGAAGTACGTCATTGGGCACTTCTTCGGGCACGCCCGGCAGCAGCTTGAAATCAAGCCGGGATTGCAGCTCCTTCAAAAACGTCTCGGCCGTCCAGCCTTCTTTGAGGAACAGATACTTGAGGCGCGCACGCTCGCGGCTCTCGCGAAGCCCCTGCTGCTCGCGGTAAATCTCTGCGATGGCCCGCACCACAGCAACAGCCTGCTCGGGCAGAATAAACGCGTCCAGGCGCACGGCAAGATGTGGCTCGCGCGATAAACCTCCGCCTACGCGCACGCTGTACCCAGCCTGCCCGTTGTGCACGGCGGCGGTTAGTCCGATGTCATTGATCTCGGGATAACTGCACCACGAAGGACAGCCCGTGACGGAGATCTTGAACTTCCGCGGGAGGTTGTAGAAATCGGGATTCGAACGCAGTTGCTCGGCGATCTCGTGCGCAAGTGGCCCGGCATCGATCAACTCGTCCGCAGCCACACCAGCCAACGGGCAGCCTGTGACGTTGCGGATCACGTCGCCGCAGGTCCCTTGCGGCGAAAGACCAACCGCGTGGAGCGCGTCGACGACTTCGGGAAGGGATTCAATCGTGAGCCAGTGCAGTTGGATGGCCTGCCGCACCGTGATATCCGCAAGGTTGCGCGCATGCTGTTTTGCAATCACACCAATTGCCCGAAGCTGCTCCGCGGACAGCTCCCCATTGGGGATGCCGATGCGCATCATGAAGAATTCCGACGCAAGCCCTTCCCCGCCCTTGCCGCCGGTCGCACCCGCGCCATCGCCCTGCGTGTAGACGCCCCACCATTTGAAGTAAAACGACGCCCACTCGGGCAGCACGCTGGCGCGGCCTTCGCGTGCAAAGGCGCGCACCTCGTCAAATGCCTCCCAGGGGTTCTTTTCGCGCTTCAGACGCTCGGCACGCTGTGCCTTGGTTTCCTTCAGTGGGGTGTTTTCGGCCATAACCATCCATTTCTCAGGCAAATGAAAAACCCGCGGTAGCTGGTGGCTACTTCGCGGGCTTGAATCAACCTTGGGGAATTTCGTCTCGACCAGAAGCCTTCAGGTCACCCATGCGCGCAAAGCGATGTGCGACAGAGACAACAGAGAGACATGGTCCAAAGACTCATGGCTCGATCTTAGCGAAGGGTGAACGAAAATACAAATTCGACCCTGAAATCATGCGCGCCCGCAAAAATTCTTGCCAAGCAAGCGCCGTCTGCGCAGGTATAGTCGCGTGTAGAGCGAATCGCACCTACAACCCTAGATCTGCATGCACCCCAACAACATGGAGGATCCTGCCTTGCGACAACTGTCGATCGGTCTCACCGCATTTTGCCTCTTCACCACGCTGGCAGCCCAGGAGGCAGGATCGCCGTCCCTGCTCGGGTTCAACACCGCCAGCGCCCGGACCGAACTGGAACTGGAGCGGCGTTTCCAGGCGATTCCCGACCCCGACCGCATGCGCGAGTCGATGAAGCTGCTCAGCGCGCGGCCTCATCACGTGGGATCGCCCTACGACAAGCAGAATGCCGAGTGGATTCTGGAGCAGTACAAGAAGTGGGGCTGGGACGCGCACATTGAGACCTTCCAGGTTCTCTTCCCCACGCCGAAGATACGGGTTCTGGAGATGGGCGCATGGCACGCCAAGCTGGAGGAGCCCGCGTTGCCGGTCGATCCAACCAGCGGCCAGAAGGACGAGCAGCTGCCCACGTACAACGCCTATTCGCCCGATGGCGACATCACGGCGCCGATTGTCTACGTGAATTACGGCGTGGTCGAGGATTACGAAGAACTGGCGCGGCATGGCGTCTCGGTGAAGGGCGCGATTGTGCTGGCGCGCTACGGGCACTCGTGGCGGGGCATCAAGCCCAAGGTGGCAGCGGAGCACGGCGCCATCGGGTGCATCATCTATTCCGATCCGGCGGATGATGGCTTTGCGCAGGATACTGTCTTCCCTGATGGTCCCATGCGCCCCGCAACCGGCGTACAGCGCGGCAGCGTGCTCGATGCGCCGCTTTACCCCGGTGATCCGCTGACACCGGGCGTGGGCGCAACTACCGATGCCAAGCGGCTCAAGCGCGAAGAGGCAGGGTCGCTGGCAAAGATTCCCACGCTCCCCATCTCCTATGGCGATGCGCAGCCGCTTCTGGCGGCATTGGCAGGACCGGTAGCGCCGGAGAGCTGGCGTGGAGCGCTTCCCTTGACCTACCGCATCGGCCCGTCCACAACCAAAGTCCATCTACAGCTCGCATTCAATTGGGACTTGAAGCCGGTCAACGATGTGATCGCCACGATGCGCGGATCAGAGGAGCCGGATGTCTGGATTCTGCGCGCCAATCATCACGATGGCTGGGTCAACGGTGCGGCCGATCCCATCTCCGGCCAGGTGGCGCTGCTCGAGGAAGCGCGCGCGCTGGGGCAGTTGGCACAGTCGGGCTGGAAGCCGAAGCGGACAATCATCTATTGCTCGTGGGATGGCGAGGAACCCATGCTGCTGGGCTCAACGGAGTGGGCCGAAACACACGCCGAGGAATTGAAGGCGCATGCGGCCATCTACATCAACAGCGACGGCAACGATCGCGGCTATCTTGGTGCGGCGGGATCCCACTCTCTTGAGCCGCTTGTCAATCAAGTTGCTCGGTCAATCGATGACCCGGAAACACACGTCACGGCATGGAAGCGATGGCAGGCGGCGGACTTGATCTTTGGTTCTCCCCAAGCACAGAAGGAAGCCACAAGCCGCGCCGACCTGCGCATCGGCGCGCTGGGTTCGGGATCGGACTTCTCCGCCTTCCTCGATCACCTCGGCATCGCTTCACTCGATGTGGCCTATGGCGGCGAAGACAAAGACGGCATCTACCACTCCATCTACGACGACTTTTATTGGTACACGCACTTTGCCGATACGTCCTTTGTCTACGGCCGCGCTCTGGCACAAACAGATGGAACCCTCGTATTGCGTATGGCGCAGGCCGATGTTCTGCCCTACGACTTTGCCGCGCTCGCAGACACGCTACACGTCTATATCGACGAACTCAAGGCGCTGCTCGAGACCAGGCGGACTGAAGCGGCGCGGCGCAAGGCAGCATTCGATGTCAACGCTTTTCAGTTGACGATCGATCCCAAGCATCCCGCGGTCCCGCCTCCTGCATTGGAGACTCCGCCGTTCCTGAACTTCGCACCGCTTGAAAACGCGATAGCAGCCTTAGACAAGGCTTCCGCACACTACAACAAGGCCCGCACAGAAGCCCTTGGAAAAAGCCTGCCACCCGATCGCCTGAAGACTCTGAATGAAGAACTGGCGCAGGCCGAACGCAAATTGACCAGTCCGCAGGGCCTTCCGCGCCGACCGTGGATGGAGCACCTCATCTACGCGCCGGGCTGGTACACGGGCTATGACGTCAAAACACTCCCGGGCGCACGCGAAGCGATTGAAGAGCGCCGCTACAGCGATGCAGATGAGCAGATCGCGCGGATCGCCAAGGCCGTCGACGACGAGAGCGCCTACGTCGAAAAGCTGGCGAGCGAGTTAGAGAGCATCGGCCGACCCTGAAAGCGATGAGTCGCCCGTAGAAAGAAAAAGTCCCGGCTCTCAAGCGAGACCCGGGACTTTTCGCTTCGTTTGCCGCGTTGGCGACTAGTTGCCCATCGTGGTGGGGTGACAGGAGCTGGTTCCGTGGGGGTCCGAATAAGGCACCGGCGGAGTCGGCGGTGCTGCCCAGGGAACGTTGTTGAAGTCGAAGAAGTCGAGCAGATCAGGCTGGGCCGCGTCGCGCGCCGTCAGGCTCACATTCGGCCCGATGAAGCGGTTCTCGACGAACTTCATGATCGCCGTATGATCCATGGGAATGTGCGAAACATAGTGACGCCGGGTGAAGGGCGAGATCACGATGTTGGGCACGCGGAAGCCGATCTGCGCGCCGAAGCCATCGACAGCGGCGACGTCGGTCGGTTGCGCCCCTGGATCGGTCAATCGCAGGTCGCAGTGATTCGTCGGCGGCACCTTGTTCGTCGACGACTCTCCCGGAGGCAGACACGGCCCATACGCGTCCGGACTCACCGAGATCGACTTGATATCCGGAATGGTTCCCAGAGATTTATCGGTGAAGTCGTTGGAGTGACCAGGAATCGGCGGAACGTGATCGTAGGGACCGCCGCCTTCGTCGTAGCTGAAGAAGAAGACCGAGTCGTTCCACGAGGGGCTGACCATGAGCGCATTCACCACCTTGGCGACCTGTGCCTGCCCTAGGGTGATCGGTTCGAACGATCCGGGATGCTCATCGTTCAATCCGTATCCCGCTTCGATGAAGGCAAAGCTCGGCAAGGTGTTGTTAGCCACATCTGTGTAGTACTGGCTCAGCGGCGCAACGTGATTGGGATCGATGCAGAAGGTGTTGGTGGCATCGCCCACCACGCTGGAAGGCTGTGTCGGCGCGGTACAGGCGGCGCCGGTGGGGTTCTTGTAGATGTACTTGTCGTCGTAGTAGATGTAGCCGAGGTCCGTGGCCGGATAGCTGGCATCGCCGCCACCGCAGTCTTCAGGATCGTTGCATTGACCCTGCGTCAGCGTGTAGTAGACCTTCCACGAGACGTTGGCCTTATCCAGATTCGTAAAGATGGAGTGCGCGGCCACTCCGCCTACGTGATCGTTATAGCCCGGATCGTACACAAGACCCTGCGTCGTTCCGCCGGTGTAGGTCGCGATGCGGTTCGGCGTGCTCTTGCTGGCGATGGGCGAGAACCAGCGGTCAGAGACCGCAAACTGCGCCGCCATGTAGTAGTAGTAGTTCAGGAAGCCCTCGTCGTAATACCCCATGGCGCGGTAACCGACCGTGTCGGTATAGTCACCCGCGCAACTGCCGGTGTTGATGCAGTTGTTGGTGAAACCTTCCATGGTGTGGACGAAGCCGTCCATCTTGATCTTGCGTGTGGTGGAGAAGTCCCAGCGGTTGGCATCGCCATAGCTCGAGATCCAGGCGGAGCTGGCATCGTCGATGCAGGTGGTGGTGAATTTGAAGAGCGGAATCGCCTGGCCCTGATCGGTGAGGTTGCTGATGCTCAGCTTGTCGTCGATGCCATCGACCATGTAGGTGTTGCCGTCATCTCCAACCGACCAGCCATTCGCCTCGCGGTAGGGATTGAGCATGCCGAAGTAGTTGTCGAAGGTGTGATTCTCCTGCAGCATGAAGACCACGTGGTTGATCTGTTCAATACCGGCCTGCGGCTTTACCGTGACGGTCGCAGTCGCGGTAGCATTGGCCCCTGCGCCCGTGGCCGTTGCGGTATAGGTTGTGGTCGTGGCAGGGGTCACAGTCTGAGTGCCGCCCGTAGTCGCCAGGGTGTAGCTGCTGTTGTCGGTGCCGGTCACGGTAACCGCGGTGGCGTTCACAGCGGCGACGGTCAATGTGGATGGGGAACCCGCAAGAACCGACGTGGGATTCGCGCTGATGCTCACCGTCGTAATCGGGACTGCAGAAACGGTGACTACGGCAGTCGCAGTTGCACTCGCGCCCGTTCCAGTGGCCGTCGCCGTGTAGGTCGTGGTGGCGGTCGGACTCACGGATTGGGTTCCACCCGTGCCGGCAAGCGTGTACGAGCTGCCGTCTGTGCCCGTGATCGTGACCTTGGTGGCGTTGGTCGCGGAAGCCGTCAGCGTGGAAGACGATCCAGCATTGATCGTCCCCGGGTTGGCGGTAAGGGTCACGGTAGCAGGCGGACCTGCCATCACCGTCACGCTCGCCGTGGCCGAGGCGCTGCCGCCCGCACCCGTTGCAGTTGCGGTGTAGGTAGTCGAAGCCGACGGAGACACAGACTGCGAACCGCCAGAGGCCGACAGATTAAAGCTGCTGCCATCGGAGCCGCTAAGTGCCACCGTTGTCGCGTTGCTGGCGGCTACGGTCAGCGTGCTTGCGCCCCCGGCATTGATCGAAGCCGGGCTCGCCGATACCGTCACGGATGGTTTCTGCGCTGGTGGTGGTGTGGTCGTGCTGGAACCGCCCCCGCCGCAACCGGAGAGTTCTAGCAGAACCGGAACCATCAAAACCAAAGCAAACTTCAGAAAAGACAGGTGTGCAGGTGCCTTCATGGACATCTTTCCTTCTCTACCGCGGGCCTTGTACCTGCGGCTTTTTCCCAGTGACTTGCTTGCTATAAGGAGGACCCGGCGTTCAGTAACTTCGACCTATCTTTTCGCGGCCGATGGTCGTTGCACTCACTTTACAGTTCAATGAATGGCTGGAAGGACCCTAACCTCCCAGTAAAATCCGCGACAGGGAAGAATCTGCCAGACCTTAACTCTACAGGGATTTCGACTGGATGTGCTAGCCCATATTGGAGTTTAGACCGGATTCCATGGTACCCAATGGGGGGGTACTTGGGAAGCAGTCTTCGACCGGCGTTGATGCTATCAAAGAGCAAACTATGCATCCACATGCAGCTCAAAATGACATGGACTTATAACTCGAATCGAGTGGCGCGCCCGCTCTTTCGGCGGCAGGAGATCGCGGCCCCCTCCCCTGTCTCGGGAATACTATGAAGGTCAATGGTCAATACATTCCTTCGGTCGCGCCGAGAATTTTTGCAGCGGGCCGCATTCTCCGCCGCCTATGCCGCACTTCCCTCTTCGCAAGCGTCTTCGCAGCAGGCCTCCGGGCTGCATGGCCGCTTCCTGACGCACGTCTCGGTCGTGCGCGTGAACCAGATTGAAGTGACGCCGACGCGCAACCTGGGCGAAGACGAAGTTCCCGACAACAGCCCGGCACACATTCGCTCCCGGCGCGAGGCCTTCGCCCGCGGCTGCCCCGACGGCAAAATGACCTGGGCCATCAGCTGGCTGGCGTTGAACGACACCCGACAGCAATACAAGGACGCGCGCCGGCTGCTGGTGGAATATCACGAAAAGTACGGCGACGAAATCACTTTCATCCCCGGCGGCTACTTCGCGCCCATGTTTGATACGCGGGAACACAACCGCCAGACGATCTCCAAGGCCCTTGCCATGATCTCCGAGATGGTCGGGAACAAGTACCGCCCCGATTGCCTCGTCGCCGGCTTCATGGACGCCGAGAACCAGCGGTTTCTGGCTGCCGATCACGGCATCCATGTTTGCCAGGGGCAGATCTGGAGCCAGCACGGGATCGACAACGGCGATGGCGACGGCGGAATCTGCTATCCCTACTACCCGAGCCGCCAACACTACCTTAAGCCGGCACAAGGCCAGGCCGACTTCATCGACTGCGTCTGCCTCGATGGCTGGACCTGTGATTTTCTGACTGCGCGGCGAGAGGGCTTTCAGGGCGGATTCAACAGCAGGCTCGGGGTTGGACCCATTGAGTCGGTCGGCAACCTGGGCGAAGAGGCAGGCCACCGGGAGATGATGGCCACAACCGCCATGCACTTCGACACCGGCTATGCACTTAACGGCTTCGGATTCGTCACCGGCATCTGGGAGGTCTCCATCGGGCACGATCCTGACCTTGCCTGGTGGCTGCAGGCTGTTCGCGAACGCTGGCCCGACACGCGCGTCATGACCGAGGGTGCATTCGGACTTGAGTTTCGCAAGCACGTCCCCAACAACGATGGGCTCAACTACCGCTTCGATGAGAAAGGCACCGGCGCTCCCGGATCCGAGAAGGAGCTCGAGATCCAGTGGTTCATGAACCGCAAGTTCCGCTTGGCGCTGCTCCACAACTGGCAAACCAAGAGCGCGCCATTAGCCATTGACTTCACGCGCTACGACCTGCCGGCTCACGAGCCCGATCATCCCCAACGCGAGTGGAGCCTGATCAATGTCTTGAATCAAAAAGGTCTCCGCCCGCAGGATAAGCCAATCCGCCTTGCCGCGCTTCCGATGGAAGACCAGCGTCTCATCTTTGCGGAGTACCCTGAGCTCCGCAACCTGTCCTGATTCCGGTCGCTGCCGCGCTACGATACATTTAGCGGCAGGTCCCCTTCACCCCCACCGTGCCGACTGAGGAAAACGCATGCGCATTGTGATTCTGGTCGCGGGCATCCTGTGCTATTTCGCGGTGCTTCTCGACGCATTCCAGACCATCATTCTGCCGCGACGTGCAACAGGGCGTTTCCGGCTCACACGTCTCTTCTACATCTTTACTTGGAACCCCTGGGTCTTCGTCACCACGCGCCTCCGCGACATACGGCAGCGCGAAGCTGTTTTCAGCTTCTACGGGCCGCTTTCGCTCATCCTGCTCCTTGCCGTTTGGGCAGGTGTCATGCTGATTGGTTTTGCACTCATCTATTTCGCGCTGGGCAGTCCCTTCACGGATCCCATCCAGGGCTCAGGTTTTTGGTCGGACCTTTATGTGAGCGGCACGACAGTTTTCACCCTCGGCCTCGGCGATGTCACACCGCGAACAGGGTGGGTTCGCGCGGTTGTGATCCTCGAATCAGGAACCGGCTTCGGCCTGCTGGCTGTGGTCATGGGCTACTTCCCTGTTCTGTATGCCGCGTTTTCGCGCCGCGAAGTCAGCATTTCCATGCTGGACGCGCGGGCCGGATCGCCGCCCACCGCCGCCGAACTGCTGAAGCGCCACGCCTACGACGGCGGCAACGGGGCTCTCTCCCTTCTGCTCGTCGAGTGGGAGCGCTGGTCGGCAGAGCTGCTCGAGAGTCACATCTCTTATCCGCTCCTGTGCTACTTCCGCTCCCAGCACACCAATCAGAGCTGGATCAGCGCCTTGACCGCGGTGCTCGACACATCTGCTTTGCTCATCGCCGGAGTGCAGGGTCACGAGGCACGCCAGGCGCAGCTCACTTTCGCCATGGCGCGCCATGCCATGGTCGATCTGTCGCAGATTTTTTCGCTCGAGCCCGTTCGCAATGCACCGGATCGTCTTCCCCTCTCGCGCTACAACGAGCTCTACGGCCTGCTCTGCCAGAGCGGCGTGAGCGTCTGCCGGGATGGGGCGTCGTATCAGAGGCTCAGCGACATGCGCGGGCTCTATGAAGGATATGCAGAAGCGCTCGGCAATTACCTGCGCATGCCGCTGCCCCCATGGATCGCCGAAAAGCCGCACAAAGACAACTGGCAGGCTGTCGCCAAACTGCGTGCGAGTACCGAGGCGGCAAACCTGCCGGAACCCGTCCCCGCCGCTTCTGGCCAGGCCGCACAGAGGATCGCAACTGGTCGACGAGCACCATGATTTCTGATCGGCCCGGAGTTTAGTTTTCGGTGCGGTGGGCGAGTGCGTTCTCAAACTCGTCCACGAATTCCCTGTAGTGGTTCGCGATGGCATCCACAGCCTCTTCGCGCGAGCTCTTCTTGTCCTTCCACGCCACCAGCGGATCCCAGAAGTCCGTCCTGCCAACGGCGAAGCCAATGAAGCCCGGCACGCTCGCGGCAGTCAGCAGCCACTCGCGCACCTTCTCTTCGTTCTCTCCGCGCCCGAGAATGATGCAGCCAACCTTGTCGCGCCCGTTCGCTCGCGCCGTCTTGACGATGGTCTCGCAGTCTTCGCGACGATCCAGGCCTTCGATCTTCCACACATCCGGCTCGATCCCGGCGTTCTGCAACTGCTGAATGGCGCCGACCATCAGCCCCGGCCGCAGCTCAAGATCGTACCGCTTCTTATCTCCGTTCACTTTATCGAGTTGCGCCTTCTCCGCCGGCACAAGCAGCTCGAACATGAACAAGCTGCGCTGCGCGCCCTGCAGATAATCCGACAGGCGCTTCAACCGCTCTGCCTGCTTGCGATTGATCTCGGCATCGCCTTCGGGATTGTAGCGAACCAACACCTTGCAGAAGGTCGGCTTGAACTTCTCGATATGCGCAGCAAAGTCTTCGCCGTACTCGAAATCGAACTCGTCCTGCCCGCTCTTTTCGGCGGGACACGCGAAGTGAAATCCCTTCGCAGCCGCATCGCGCAGGATCGCCGAACCAAACTGCTCGTCGACCAGAATCGCGGCCTTCGTCTTGGGCACGCCGTTCTCTACCGCCTGGCAGAATCCGTCGTAGATCACCTGCTTGGCCGCCGCGATCTGGGCAGTCTGCTCTTCGTTCAGATCGCCCTTCCATCCAAACATGCCGGACTCGAACGACCCGCGGTGGTCGAATGGCAGAACGTACAGTGGCTTGTCATATCCGCGAATGCTCACGCTTCCTCCTTGAGCTTGCGATAGCTGCGAATCAGGTGATTAGTTGAGCTATCGTGCTTCAAGGTTGGTTCGCCTGGGCTTTCGAGTTCAGGAATGATGCGCTGCGCGAGCACTTTGCCCAACTCCACACCCCACTGATCGAACGAGTTGATGCGCCATACAATTCCCTGCGTGAATACCGCGTGTTCGTAGAGCGCGACCAGCTTGCCGAGCACCTCGGGTGTCAGTTCCTCCGCCAGCAGCGTATTCGAAGGCCGATTGCCCTCGAAGACGCGATGCGGCACCAGCCAGTCGGGCGTGCCTTCGGCCTTCACCTGCTCCGGAGTCTTGCCAAAGGCAAGCGCTTCGCTCTGCGCAAAGACATTGGCCATGAGCATGTCATGGTGACGCCCAAGGGGATTGAGCGACTTGCCAAACCCGATGAAATCGCACGGGATCAGGCGCGTGCCCTGGTGGATCAGCTGATAGAACGAGTGTTGTCCGTTCGTCCCAGGCTCGCCCCAGTAAATCGGACCCGTTGCGTAGTCAACGGTGCTGCCGGATTTGGTAACGTGCTTGCCATTGCTTTCCATCGTCAGCTGCTGCAAATACGCGGGAAAACGCTTCAGGTACTGCTCATAAGGCAAAACCGCAACCGTCTGTGCCCCGAAGAAGTCCGAATACCAGACACCCAGCAGCCCAAGAAGGACCGGGAGATTCTTCTCGAACGGTGTGGTGCGGAAATGCTCGTCCATCTGGTGAAAGCCATCGAGCATCGCGTGGAAGTTGTCCGGCCCGATGGCCAGCATCGTCGCCAGGCCAATCGCCGAATCCATGGAGTAGCGCCCGCCAACCCAGTCCCAGAAGCCAAACATATTGGCGGTATCGATGCCGAACTTGGCCACGCCCTCGGCATTCGTCGAAACCGCAACAAAGTGCTTCGCCACCGACGACTCGTCTCCCCCAAAGCCGGCAACCGACCATTCCCGCGCCGAGTGTGCGTTCGTAATCGTCTCGAGCGTGGTGAATGTTTTCGACGAGATGATGAAGAGCGTCTCCGCCGGATCGAGATCGATGACCGCTTCCGCGAAGTCCGTCCCGTCCACGTTCGAAACGAAGCGGAACGTCATATCGCGCTGGCTGTAGTGGCGCAGCGCCTCGTACGCCATGACCGGACCCAGGTCCGAGCCGCCGATCCCAATATTGATGACGTTGCGAATGCGCTTGCCGGTATGCCCTTTCCACTCTCCGCTGCGCACGCGGTTCGAAAACGCCGCCATGCGGTCAAGGACTTCATGAACTTCCGGAACAACGTCGTGGCCATCGACAAAGATCGACGCACCGCGCGGCGTACGCAACGCCACATGCAGCACCGCGCGTTTTTCGGTGAAGTTGATCTTGTCGCCACGGAACATCGCCTCGATCGCCGCTTTCAAACCGGACTCGTTCGGCCAGATCGAGCAGGAGCTTGATCGTTTCGTTTGTGATGCGGTTCTTCGAGTAGTCGAAAAGAAGTCCCAGAGCCTCCACGGTGAACCGCTCGCCGCGTTGCGCGTCCGACGCGAACAGATCGCGCAGATGCATGTCACGAATCGCGGAATAGTGGCTCTCGAGAGCCTTCCATGCCTGCGTTGTGGTGAGGGGTTCAACCTGCGCGGAGGGACCAACTGCCGCCGGAGATGTACTCATGATGTCGATTCCTTTCGTGTCTCGTATCGCAAAACCGTGTGGATGGATTGTCGCAATCCGCTGCCTTCACTCGCGGCAAACAGCTGTCTCCTGTATAGAGTCCACCGGCGCACAGAAGGGTGCAGGCAACCTCTCAATTTGAATTCGTTGGGGCAGGCCGGCTCTCAGCTTCCCGCCCCGTGCAGCTTCCCATTCCGTGAGCATTCTACTGGATGCCCACATACCTGAGATAAAGCCGGCCCGCTTGGCTCCGAGCCGGCATTGCGCTCCCTGGCGCAAGGCCGGTTACGTCCAATCCTCGACAGAATTCTGTGGATAATCCGGGCCCGGGAATTCGGGCCTCCCTTATCCACAACGGGGCTGTTTTTGCGCCGTTGACCGGCCTTGTCCCTCTCCTTAGAGTCAGTAATCAGGAAGCTCTTTTTCCCGACCCGGCGCAGCCAAGGCACGCGTGGCCGCCACGGAAGTCAGTCCCCCTCTCTCGGAGAATTGATGCTGAAACTAAAGAAGATACACATCCTGGGATTCAAAAGCTTTTGCGACCGGACGGAACTGGCAGTCCCCGGCTCCGGCATCGCCGTCGTGGTGGGTCCTAACGGATGTGGCAAGTCCAATATTCTGGACGGCGTGACCTGGGTTCTGGGCGAGCAGAGCGCCAAGTCCCTGCGCGGCACGCACATGCAGGATGTGATCTTCGCCGGCACCCGCGAGCGCAAGGCGCTGGGCATGGCCGAGGTTACGCTCACGCTGGTTGACCCCGAGGCATATGAGGGACCCGTCCCGGTCGAGCCCGAGGTGTCGGTCGAACCCGAGGACCCCTCCGACTGGAACGAAGAAGAGCTGCGGCAACAGCGCGCCGTGGAAGCCGAGGAGATCATCGCCGCGGAGCAGCCGGGCCAGACGATCGAGGAAGAAGATCCCGAGCCTGCGCAGATGCAGGACGGCGTCAAGGGTCCGCAGGCTGTGGTGCTCAAGATTCGCCGCCGCAAATTCCATCGCACCCCGCAGAAGGGCGAGATCGTCATCACGCGCCGTCTCTTCCGCACCGGGGAGAGCGAGTATCTGCTGAATGGCAAGCTTTGCCGCCTGCGCGACATCCAGGACATCTTCATGGGCACCGGTCTGGGCCCCGAGAGCTACGCCATCATCGGCCAGGAGCGCATCGGGCAACTGCTCAGCTCCAAGCCGCTCGACCGCCGGGCGATCCTCGAAGAAGCCGCCGGCATTACGCGTTTCAAGAACAAGAAGCGCCTCGCCGAGTTGCGCCTGGAAAGCGCCAAGCAGAATCTCGCCCGCGTCGACGACATCTTCGAGGAAGTCACGCGGCAGATGAACAGCCTGAAGCGCCAGGCTTCCAAGGCCGAGCGCTTTGCCGCCGTGCGCGATGAGTTGCGCAGCCGCTTGCGGGTTGTGCTCGCCAGCCGCATGGCGGTCCTGGATGCAGAGCAGGCCCGGCTGGAGTCAGAGATCCACGCCCTCGCCGGCCAGATTCAGGCGTCCGCCGTTGAGATCAGTGCACTCGAGACCAATCAACACGAGCTAACCGAGCGCGGCTACGAAGTGGACCGTGAGGTGCAGGAGGCCAACAATCGCGCCAATGAGTCGGCGGTAGAGCTGGAACGGGCTGCCGCGCGCGAGCGTTCCAACGCCGAGCGGGTCATTGAATTGGAAGCCCGCATTGCAGCGGCAATCTCCGAGTTGGAGGGCACGCAGACACAACTGGCGTCGATTGCGGAAGAGCGCAAGCAGCAGCGTGCCTTCCTTGAAACAGCCGCCGGCGAAGTGCATGCATTTCGCGAGAAGGTGCATGCGCGCCAGCAGGAAGCGCGCACCGCAGCAGAAGAGGTCTTTGCGGCCGAGCGTCAGATGGAAACCGCGCGACGCCACGCGATGCACCTGCTCACGCTCGCCAGCGATGCCCGCAATCAAACGGCACAGGCTGAGGAGAGCCTGGCCGCTCTGGAACGCGAATCAGAACGACTGAACGCCGAGATCGGGCAAGCGCGCAATGACCTCGAGAGCCTGGGCGTCAAGAGCGGGCAGGTGAAGATGCGCTTCGAGTCGGCGGACGAGGCGCTCAAGCGGCTCGAAGCCGAGATGACCGGCCTTCGCGAATCGCTGCAGGCAAAGCGAGCGGAGGAGGCCACCCTTCGCGCGCAGGCAAACCAGCTGCGCGCGGATCAGGCCACTCTCTCCGGCCGTCACGATGCGCTGCAGGCGCTCATTCGCAATCACAGCTACGCAACAGAGACAGTGAAGAAGCTTCTGAAGCCAGGCGCTCTGGCCGAAGGGATGGCGCCGGCAGGAACGCTGGCCGACTTTGTTGAAGTCTCCGGCGCCTATGAAGCCGTGGTCGACGAGTTCCTGCGCGAGGAACTGAATTATGTCGTCGTCAAAAGCTGGGATGCCGCCGAGCACGGCGTACGCCTGCTTAAGTCCGGCGTCGATGGGCGAGCTACATTCCTCGTTCATCCTAAAGATCAGGGAGCGTTGTTCTCTGAGGACACCCAGGAGATCTCCGCCCCCGGTGTCACCCCCTTGAAGGACTCGATCCGCATCCTGAATGGTTTCGGACGCGCGCTCGAATGGATCCTGCCCAAGCTGCGCAATGGGTATCTCGTCGAGGGTCAAAGCGAAGCGCAGCGTCTCGCCGAACAACACCCCCACGCCTACTTCCTCACCGCCGAAGGCGAATGCTTCCATAACTCAACCGTCACCGGCGGTAAGCCTGCGAGCGAGGGCCCTCTGGCTCTCAAGCGCGAGTTGCGTGAAACCGAAAACAAACTTGGGAAGCTCGAAATCGCCCTGGCCCAGGCGCAGAACGAAGAAGCGACTCTCAACTACGCGATCGAACAACTCAACGCACAAGTGGAACGGACCTCGGCCGAGCGCAGGCAGACCGAAACGGAAGCTGCCAATGAGGGCGCGGCGCTTCGCCAGATGGAAGCAGAGGTGCAGCGTGTAGAACGCCGTCTGCAGGAGTGGACGCTCCAGTCCGCGCGCAACAAGGACGCTCGCGACGCCAAGCATTCTGCCATCGAACAAAAGCGCGAAGAGACCATGCGCCTCGAAGCCGAACGCGGCCAGGCCGAAACATCTCTTGAAGAGATTCAGTCGAAGCTGCAGGTCCTGCGGCAGGAACGCGAGAAGTTGCAGCAGGAAGCGGCCCAGATCACAGCGGAGCTTGCCGGCCTCGAGGAGCGCCGCCGCGGCGCCGAGGCCTCTTTCCATCGCATTGACCGGCTGCACGCCGATCTCGAGCATCGCGTTTCGGCCATCACGAATCAGCGCGAAGTAGCGGAGACGGAACGTACCCAGCGCATCGAGGAGACTGCGAGGCTCGCCGAGCGCCAGCAGGAATTAACCGCAACGCGCGCAGAGGCTCTGGCCAAAGCCCAGACGATGGCGGCGCAATCGCAGGAAATCCGCCACCAACTCGCACAGCTCGAGACGCAGCTGAAGACCGCGCGCACGGCCATCGATGGGTTGCGCGATGAGCGTGCGCAGCGATCCAGCCTGGCGGCAAAACTTCGCTCCGATCTCGAGTACCAGGAAGCAACCTGCCTGGCGGAAGTCAACGTCGAGGCGCAGGTCCTTCGCGCCGATACGACCATCCAGTGCCTGAGCGGCGAACCGCTCGCCACGGAAGAAGAAGAATGCAGGACCTTACGTCAAAGAATGGAACAGATGGGCCCCGTGAACATGATGGCCCTCGATGAATACAAGGAGACGGCCGAGCGCCACGCCTTCCTCGAAACCCAGCGCAAAGATCTCATTGAGTCGATAGAAAACACGCAGGAGACAATCAAGGAAATCGATCAAATCTCGCGTACGAAGTTCGACGAGGCCTTTACGCGCATCAATGAGAACTTCGCCCATGTCTTCTCGCAGCTCTTCCAGGGCGGCCAGGCTTTCCTGCGCCTAACCGATGCAGAGAACCAGGCCGAGAGCGGACTGGAGATCGTGGCTTCGCCTCCGGGGAAGAAGCTGCAAAACGTCTTGCTGCTCTCCGGCGGCGAAAAGGCGCTCACCGCCCTGTCGCTTCTGATCGGAATCTTCCAGTTCCAGCCCAGTCCGTTCTGCGTGCTCGACGAAGTCGACGCACCGCTGGATGAAACCAACGTGGGCCGCTTCGGGGAACTCATGCGCGCCCTCAGCAAAGACACACAGTTCCTTGTCGTCACGCACTCCAAGCGCATGATGCAATTTGCCGACCTGATTTACGGCGTGACCATGCAGGAGCCCGGTGTCTCCAAGGTTGTGAGCGTCCGGCTCGGTGGCACAGCCGAAGCGCGGCGCGCCACGGCCTGATCAAACCAGTTGGTCGTAGACAGTCTTTCGCAGTAGTTTCCCGGTCCAATACTGGGTGTGCGCTGCAATGGGAATCGTGCAGGCGGGGTCGATGATATTCTTCACCATCGAATCTGCAGAGGGTGCGGATCCCTCGTGATCGAAATAGCCCAGGTGGCCGCTGATGATGTCGAGCGGTGACCAGAGGTTGATCCAGCGCGGTCCCGGTGGAGTGACTGACGGGTTGAATCGGAATTTGTAATCCGTGATCAGCGGCTGGATGGCGCACGCCAGCATCTCGCGCACGCGGCCTGTCTGCGTGTCCCGGTTGAATTGCGCACGAAAGATAAATGCGGCCTTATCCAGCGGCGAGCCGAAGGTGATGAGCGCGCGCGTCCGCGCAACCGCATCATTCCGCACATTTGGCGGCCTGCTCGTGTTCTCGATATTGAAGATTGCATTCAGCGTGTCGTAAGCAAGCACGGTCCCAAGGGAGTGAGCCACGAACACAATGTTGCCGTAATGGGGAACCCACTCCGTGCTGTCTACTTCGGCTGGCTCGCTTGCCGCGCCGGGTGTCTGCTCACTGCCGTAGAAGATAAGCCGCGCAGCATCTAGCCCCACAGCCTGAATTGAGCCGCGGAGGTCTTCAAATTTGCTGTCCTTATAGGGTGAAAGATAGGCCGCCACCGAACCGACGTAGGCGATCAGGAAATAGCGAACATAGAGGATGGCTCCCACTCCCGCTGCCCACGCGAGCAAAAAGAGTACGTATTGCCACCACGAGGGGTGAGCCTTCGTGCTGAGAATGGCCACTCGACCGGCCTCGATCCACTGGATGTGGGTCATTCGTTCCGCCCATCCCAGCAGATTGTTCCAGGTAACGGCGGTTTGATCGTAGAGAGTGTCCAGCACTCCAACGGCTCCGACAAAAGGATTGGCGGACTCGAAGCCTTTCGAAAAGGCAGCGAAGACGTTGGCGACGGCCGCGCTCACCATTGCGATGACGCCCACGGTCAGGAGAAGGATGGCGAGGACGAGGAGCAGCGCCAACGGAGTTCCCTTGGTGATCGGCATCGGAATGAACCGGCCGAAGACCCAGCGGTCAAAGGTCCAGCGCACTCTGGGGAAAATACAGCGCAGGCCGTTCCATCCACCCTCGAGCAGGAATTTGATGGTGTCCCAATAGCCGACCTTCCCTTCTGTGAGTGGCGCCCAGTAGGCCTCGTAGACATGCGCGGCGTGTGGAGTTCCTGCCTTGTCGGTCCATGCAATTTCAGCGCGTGCCAGGAATTGGCCTGGGGAACTTGCCTTGGGCGCTATGCCGATGTGCAACTCGGTCACGTTTCCGCCGCGCGCCTCGGCCTCATCGAGAATGGTGGAAGCCAAATCGCTCAGCGTTTGAAAACGTACTTGCTGGCCCATTCCATGAAACACCAGGACGGCCGAGGGGACCGGCTTGCCGTCTTCTTTTGCGGCGAACGTTTTTGCGATGGGACGGTCTTGTGTTGCGTAGCAGATCGGGTCTTCAAACCTGCGATCGCGCCAGCTCATGATAGGCCTCGCAAATGGGGAGTTTGAGAGTTGCGAGAAAGGTATCACCGTGCAATCCGTCGGCAAAGAGCAAATTGAAGAAGAGCGCGCCGGCCTGAACCCGAAGACATAAAAATCGCCCCCGAAGGAACTCTTCGCTTCGGAGGCGCTTGCGTTTCACAAGAAAACTTGACGGGGACCAGTAGCCGGCGCTGGAGGTCGGTAGCGCGCGGCTACTGGTGATCCCTGCACTAACGAAGCTTGCCGCGGCTTCCCCTTTCCACTGCAGCTTCGTGTCGCCCGGCTCTAAGAGAGCGTTCGTGCATTGCTCTCCGAACCATGTTGACAATTGGAGTGTCTCCCAAGTGTAATCTCCGCACCGTGACGGTCGTCACACGGGTTGTCGTTTTTTTTCCACCGTTTCCCGCACCCGGTGCAGACTCCTTTTCAATCCACAATCCTCCGCAAAGGACCGCGCCTGCGCACCCCGCTTGAGCGTTTGACAAACTGTCCCGAGGGTTCGAAAATCGGAGTTCAGCTTCACCATCGGAAGGCCCCCCTTTGACCGCACTCCTCTCTACGAATCTTGGCGCAACCCAACTGCTCGGCCGCGGCAAGGTCAGGGATCTTTACGCGGTTGGCGACGCGCTGCTGCTGGTCGCGACCGACCGCATCTCCGCATTCGATCATGTGCTCGGCACCGGAATTCCAGGTAAGGGAAAGATCCTCACCCAGATTTCGTTGTTCTGGTTTGACTTCCTCTCCGATGTGGTACCCAATCACCTCCTTGCCTCCGACGTCACGCAGTTTCCTGCCGAGCTTCATCCCTACGCCGATCAGTTGGAAGGCCGATCCATGCTGGTTCGGCGCGCAAAGATGTTTCCGATCGAATGCGTGGCGCGCGGCTACCTCGCCGGATCGGGCTGGAAGGAATATCAGGCGACGCAAACCGTGTGCGCCCTTCCCCTTCCGCCTGGCCTGCAGGATGGATCGCGTTTGCCCGGGCCGTTGTTTACCCCGGCAACCAAGAGCCAGGATGGCGCGCACGACGAAAACATTTCCTTCTCCACCACAGAGCAGATGCTGGGACAGGCGGATGCCGACGAATTGCGCCGATTGACGCTCGCAATCTATGAGAAGGCTTCTCGTCATGCAGAATCGTGCGGCTTGATTCTTGCCGACACCAAATTCGAATTCGGTCGAGTCGCAGACCAGATCATCCTTGCCGACGAGGTCCTGACACCCGACTCTTCGCGCTTCTGGGAAGCAAAAAGCTGGAAGCCGGGCGGAGCGCAACCCTCCTTCGACAAGCAATTCGTCCGCGACTATCTGGAATCAATCCACTGGAACAAGCAGGCGCCTGCGCCCAGTTTGCCGGAAGATGTTGCACAACGCACGCAGGCGAAGTATCTTGAAGCATTCCGCCGTTTGACTGGAAAAGATCTGGCTCTTTGAGAGCCGTGCGTCCGGGTTTTGGGGCCGGCCGCTTTGAACAGCCATTCCGTCTTTAAGGGGATTCTGATGACAGACTCAGGCGTGTCGTATGTCGACATCGCGATCGTAATCGTGCTGGGCCTGTCGGTTCTCGGAGGCCTGTCGCAGGGCTTCTTCCGCTCCGCCTGCTCGCTGGGTGGATTGATCCTCGGGCTGGTGATGGCCGAGTGGAACTACCCCATCGTGGCCGCGCCCATGAAGCCGATTGTTCACAGCCCGGAACTCGCCGACGTCCTCGCATTCATCCTTATTGCGATCCTCGTGATGGCGATCGCCGCCGTGATTGGCACGGTCCTGCACAAAACATTTCAGAAGATCGGCCTGGGATGCCTCGATCGGCTTGCAGGTGCGCTCTTCGGTCTCTTTCAGGGAGCGCTGCTGGTGACGCTCGCCATCCTGGTGACTGTGGCGTTCTATCCGCAGACCCATTGGCTCACGGATGCCAGATTGCCTCGGCACTTTTTCGCAGCGCTGAACCTGAGCGCAGACATGAGCCGGGGGGAGCTGGCAGATCGACTGCGCTCAGGCCTCCGCCATCTGGAAGAACAAAGTCCGGAGTGGATGCACCCCAACCAGGCCAAACCTTAGTTTTCCTCGCAGACTTGGATTCCCGAAAACGAAGTAACTCAGTTAAATTAGCAAGAGGTGATCGTGAAAAGAGAATTGGCCAGCCTGGTGACGCAGATGCATTCCAGCGGTATCCCCTACGAGGAGGCCGTTCGCGAATTCAAGAGACAATATTTGCGTGAGGTTCTGGTGGCGCACCGGGGTAACCAATGCAAGGCCGCCGAAGAGTTGGGAATGCACCGCAATACGCTGAGCCGTGCCATGGCGGAACTGGGTCTGGAACTTGCAGAAGTTCGCGCCGGCCTCAAGCGTCCGCCGCGCAGCGAACGTCCTGTACTCAGCGCGGTGAGGCTGCCTTACCGCCAAGGCTGAGATTCGCCCTCTTGAGGATATGCTGACATCTCCTTTAACCAACGATGCACGCGTAGCAATTGAGCCGGGTTTCCTCTGGGACAAGCAGGATGCTTACCTGTTCGATATTGACGGCACGTTGTTGCGCAGCCGCGACCGCGTCCATGTAGACTCGTTCGCTTCCAGCGTCCATCGGGTCACGGGTTTCGAAATTACCCTCGCCGGAATTCTGCTGCATGGAAGCACGGACACAGCGATTCTGCGCGAAGCATGTCACCAGGCGGGCGTTCCCGCCGATTTGCTCGAAGCGCGCATCGATGGCATCCTCGAAGCCGATGCGCCACGCGGTTGCCGAACGCCGCCATGAATTGGACCTCGTGCGCATGCCCGGCGTGGAGCAGGTGCTGGGTCACCTGGCGCGTCGCGGCGCTCTGCTCGGCGTCGCTACCGGCAATCTGGAGATGATTGGCTGGATCAAGGTGGAACAGGCCGGCTTGCGCGAGTGGTTCCGCTTTGGCGGTTTCAGCGACCATTTTCCTGTCCGCTCTGAACTCGTCGCCCAGGCTGCCGGCAAGGCGCGGGAGATGGCCGGCCGCGAAGCATCGGTCTGTGTCGTGGGCGATACGCCCCGCGACATTGAAGCGGCACGCGCGAATTTCCTGTCGGTCATTGCCGTGGCCACGGGCAGGTACAGCTTCGAAGAACTGAGCAAGTATCAGCCGGAGGTTTGCGCCACTTCCCTCGCCGACCTGCTTGCGCACACCAGGACGGAGAAGTGAGTTCGAGCCGACGCAACGCGGTCGAATCCCGCTCCCATCGGCGATGGATGGATCTGTGCAGCGCTTCCCTTCTGCTGTGCTTGTATCCGGCCGTCACCCTTGCCCAGTCGACGCCGCAAGCACCGCCGCCGAACGACCCGCAGCAGCCTGCGACGACTGCACAACCGCCCACCCAAGCTTCACCGCCGACTCCCGCGCCTCCGCCCGCGGCCGACCGCTCAGGCGCGCAGGCCAACTCCGCAGAAAGCAAGTCCGCCGAGAACAAAGACAGACGCCGCGCGGCCAGGATCTTTATGGAGGGCAGCAAGCTTTTCGAGAAGGAACAGTTTGAAGAGGCACTGCACGATTACGAGAAGGCCGCACTGCTCGATCCTTCCAATCACAACTATGCCTTGTCCAAAGAACTGGCGCGGAGCCACGCGGTCACCAGGCTCATTCAGGAGGCGACCGCGGATCGTGTGCGCGGCGATTCCACTGCGGAACGCAACGCGCTGCAACATGCACTCACCATCGATCCCAGGAATGTTCAGGTCACCGAGCACCTGCACGAGTTGGGTGAAGATGAGCAAGACACTCTGACCAGCGGACTGTACTCGAAGGCTGCCGACGGATTCGGCGGACCTCTCGAGGTCGCGCCGACACCCGGAACCCACAGCTTTCATCTGAAAGTGAACCGCCGGCAGACGCTCCAGCAGGTTTTCCGTGCCTACGGCATCGAAGCCTCCATCGACGACAGCGTGCCCGCATCGATCGTGCGATTCGATGTGGACGACGTGAACTTTCAGCAGGCAGCGCGCATCGCCGGCCTCGTGACCGGAACGTTTTATGTGCCGCTCGACGCGCACCGCGTAGTTGCGGCCAAGGACACTCCGGAAAACCGCCGCCAGTTCGAGAGAATGGAAACGGAGACCATTTATCTCCCCGGTCTGACATCGACCGAGTTCACTGAAGTCAGCAGCCTCGCGCGCAACGTCTTCGACCTGCAACGCGCCATTGTCGATCCATCGGCGGGGACTCTCAGCGTCCGCGCGCCTTCCACCACTCTCAATGCGTTCAATGCCACCATTCACAATCTGATCGATGGGCACAACCAGGTGCTCCTCGAGGTGACCCTGATTCAGCTTGCGCATACCAGCACGCGCAACACCGGCATTCAGCCGCCTCAATCCATCTCTGCCTTCAACGTCTACTCTGAAGAGCAGTCGATTCTGAATGCAAACCAGAGCCTGGTGCAGCAGATCATCTCGTCGGGGCTCGCCGCTCCCGGAGATACGCTCGCGATTCTCGGGATCCTGATTGCCTCGGGGCAGGTTTCGAGTTCCCTGTTTTCGAGCGGCATAGCCCTTTTTGGCGGCGGTATCACCCAGTCCGCACTGTCGCCCGGAACCGCCACAGCAAATCTCAGCATCAACTACTCCGACTCCAAGGAACTCGATCATGTGCTGCTCCGTCTGTCGGATGGCGCAACCGGGTCGGAAGCAGCGGCGGGAACGATCCGGTCCGGCACCCGTTACCCCATTCAGACCTCTTCGTTCTCGAGCCTCTCCGCCGGCACGTCGGCGCTGGCGGGGCTTACCTCCGCGGGAACCTCGAGCAATCTGTCCTCGCTTCTTGGATCCCTCAGCAGCGTGCCGAATATTCCGCAGATCGAGTATCAGGACCTGGGGCTGACTCTCAAGGCCACGCCGCACGTGATGCGCAATGACGATGTGGCTCTTTCGGTGGATCTGAAAATCGATGCGCTTTCAGGATCTTCGATCAACGGGAATCCGATCCTGAACAGCCGCTCTTATTCGGGAGTCACGACCCTGAAGCAGGGGGAAGGCGTTGTGATCGCCAGCGAACTCGACAAGCAGGAAAGCCGCGCCATCAGCGGAGTGCCCGGGCTGAGCGAAATTCCCGGACTGAACAACATCACCGGCATCGATAACCAGAAGAACAGCTCAACGCTGCTGATCGTCATGACGCCGCACGTGGTTCGATCGACCGCTCCAGCGGGCCATACTCCCATGGTGCGCATCGAACGCAACATCGCGCTGCGCTAGGCAGGCTCGCACCCTCATCCAGCTTCGAGCAAAAAAAGAAGGGCCGATTTGGCCCTTCTCGTATGCGTGAAGCTTGAGGCGCCTTATTGCGCGATGCCGTCCAGCTTTTCCTGGTACTGGATGATCTGCTTGATGGTGTCGTAGGGCGCGTTGGCGGGAACCTGGCGTCCGTTGACCAGCAAGGTCGGCGTCTGATTCACGTTGACGTCCTTGCCCAGCTTGACCGAAGCCTCAACGGCGGACGTGGTTGCCGGTAACTTGGCGCAATCGGCAATCTTCGCAGGATCGAGCCCAGCCTTCGTCACGGCGCTGTTGAGAGTGAGCGTCGCTCCGTCGGCGGTATTCAAGCCGTCCTGCCCGTCAAACACCGCAGAAGCAAACTGGAAGAACGCGGTGCTGCCGCCTGCTTTCGCAACGCAGACACCATAGGCTGCCGCGGGAGCCGCTTGAGGATGCTGGGTGAGCGGGAAGTTTTCAAAGACGATGCGCGCCTTGGGGAAGTCGGTGGCAATCTTCTCCATGTTGGCCTGGGCTTCCTTGCAGTGCGGGCACTGGAAGTCGGCAAACTCGACAATCTCGAAGTTCTTGTCCGCGCCGCCTTTGTAAGGACCATCGGCCCCGGCTTGCATCTTCGACCGATACTCGGTATACGGATGCTCGCCGAATGGAATGACGTCTTCGCCGGCAATGATGTGCTTGTCGTCAGGAAGGACGAAGAACTGCAGAGCTGCTGGCTTCTGCTTGCCGGTCTTGTCGCCAATGTAGACGATCACTTTGCTTACGCCATCGACAGCGGTCTTCTGGATCGCTTGAACCTGCCACATGCGCGTGTCGTCGTAGCCCCAGCTTGCTTCAAGAAACGCGTTCACGGTCTCTTTGGTGGGCGAAGTGGCCGTAAAATTAGCCGGGTCAGGCTTTGGGAATGTGGGCGGCGCGGCAGCGGGTGCAGCGGGGGCCGCGGTGGCAGGGGTAGCCGGCGCGGGTGGCACATTTTGCTGAGCAATAGAAAAAGCGGGTAAAGCCAGCGCAACCAATGCAGCCAGGCCGGCAAAACGGATCGACATACGATTCAAGCGTATTCTCCTTCAAAAATGCTTGCCCAGGGACCGTTAGGCTCGACAGCGTTGCCCAGATTTATCAACTGCAGCAACGCCGCCTGATGGCTCAAAGCTCCATCCCTGAAGCGGTTTGGCGGGAAAGCTCCCACCTTCCAGCTTACACCTCGACTTTGACGGCAATGGGAAAGCGCCTGCCCATTCCAAAGGACTTCGCCGTAACTTTAAGGACTGGAGCCGCCTGCTGACGCTTGTATTCGGACCTTTCGACGAGATTCACAACCCGGCGCACAAGCTCGGGGTCGAAACCGTGTTCTGTCGCAATCTGTTCGGCCGGTTCGTAGCGCTCCACGTAGGCTTCGATGATCGGATCCAGGACCTCATACGGCGGCAGCGAATCGATGTCCTTCTGCCCTGGGCGCAGCTCCGCGGACGGCGGCTTTTCCAGAATGGCGTGCGGAATCACTTCCTTTTCCCGATTCAGCCAGCGGCAGATGGCATACACCCGGGTCTTGACCAGGTCGCCGATGACGGCCAGCGCGCCGACCATATCTCCGTAAAGCGTGCAATAGCCTACGGCCATCTCGGACTTGTTGCCGGTGGTCAGCACCAGCGACGAAAACTTGTTGGAGAGAGCCATCATCAGCGTGCCGCGAATCCGCGACTGGATGTTCTCTTCCGTCGTATCGGGCGCGATGCCTTCGAAGGTCGGCTGCAGCGCGCGGGTGAACTCGGCGAAAAGCTCGCTGATCCCGATGAGGTTGAAGCGAATGCCGAGTTTCAGCGCCAACTCGCGGCTGTCATCGATCGAACCCACGGACGAGTAAGGGCTCGGCATCCCGATGGCGAGAACGTTCTCCGCGCCAAGCGCGTCGCTGGCGATGGCCGCCACCAGCGCCGAATCGATGCCGCCGCTGAGCGCGATCAGCACCTTCTTGAAACCGCATTTGCGCACGTAATCGCGCGTACCAAGGACCAGGGCCTGGTAGGCTGCCTCGGTTTCGTCATCCTGTGTGTGCTGCGAGCGCACGGGAGCCGCGAATGGATCGAGCACGACCAGGTCCTCCCGAAACGACGCCGCCTGCGCAATGAGTTCCCCGTTGGCGCCGATTCCGAGGGACGATCCATCGAAGATCAGGCTGTCATTGCCGCCAACCTGGTTGCACATCAGCACCGGCACGCGGTCGCGCCGCGCAATGGCCGTCAGCATCTCCCGCCGCAACGGCTGCTTTCCGTGCCAGAACGGCGAAGAAGAGAGGTTGATGTGAATGTCTGGATGCTGGCTCATCAGCTCTTCCATGGGATCGACTGAGTAGAGCCGGCGCGGCCAGAAGTTCTTGTCGTTCCATGCGTCCTCGCAGATCGAAATCGCAAGGCGGACGCCCTCGAACTCCAGAACGCGCTGTTCGCGCGCTGCAGCGAAGTAGCGCTGCTCATCGAAGACGTCATAGAACGGCAACAGCCGCTTGTTCTGCTCGAAGACCTGCTGCCCTCGATCGAGCAGCACGGCTGCGTTGACAGCAGGCTTGCCGCGTCCGGGTTCAGCAGGAAGAGCGACCCCCACCAGGATCGCCGTAGAAAGATCCGCCGTCGCGCGCGCGAGTTGATCGACCGCGGTACGGCAACGCGCCAGAAAGCTGGGTTTCACGAGGAAGTCCGCCGGCGGATACCCGCAGATAGCCAGTTCGGAAAACACGGTGAGGCGCGCTCCCTGTTCGGAGGAACGTCGGCTCATGGCGATGATTTTTTCGAGGTTTCCCTGGAAGTCCCCGACGGTAGGGTTGATCTGGGCTAACGCGATCTTCACACTACCAGTTTAATCGCGCTGCCTAAGATCCGGTCCCGGCCACGACCACGGCCACGGTCCGAGCGAGGATCTTGAGATCCAGCCAGATGCTCCAGTTGTCGACGTAGGTCGTGTCGAGTGAGATGTAGTTGTCGAACGAGGGATCGCGGCGCGCCTGCACCTGCCACAGCCCGGTGATCCCCGGCATGACATCGAGACGGCGCAGATGATTCAGCTTGTACTCACGCACTTCGCTCGCCAACGGAGGACGAGGACCGACGATGCTCATTTCGCCGCGCAGAACATTGAAGAACTGCGGCAGCTCGTCGAGCGAGTATTTGCGCAGGAAACGGCCCACCCGCGTGATGCGCGGATCGTTCGTGATCTTGAAGAGGATGCCGTCGCGCTCGTTCATGTGCAGCACATCGGCGCGGCGCTTGTCCGCATCGCGCACCATGGTCCTGAACTTGATGCAACGGAAGATGATGCCCTTCTTGCCCAGCCGTTCCGACAGGTACAACACTGGCCCGGGCGAATCCAGCTTCACGGCAATCGCAATCACGAGCAGAATCGGGGAAAGGACAACCACCGTAAACGCTGCGAGCGCCATGTCCATGACGCGCTTGAGCATCAGGCCCAACTCCGGCACATGGCCCCGATGCAGCGGGATGGTTGGAAACTGGCCAACGTATTCGATGGGACTGTTCCATGCCAGACCGTCATACATCCCAGGAACGATCCGCAAATCCACGCCGTTGATCTGCGCCTGGTCCAGAACACCCTGGACCGTCTCGCGATCGCAATGTGCGGTGAAGAAAACCTCGTCGACGAAAAGCTTGCGCGCCACCGAAAAGAGACCGTCCAGGCTGCCCACTACGTCGCCCGCGCTCGACGCTACCGGCGAACCCGCGCCGGGAACATCGATGAACCCTTTGAATGTATAGCCAAGGTGGCGAATGCTGCTCAAATGATGGCGAAGAGCTTGTGCCTCAGGCCCCGTTCCCACAATCAGGATGTTGCGGGTGCCCACGCCGGCTTCGAGCTGCTGATACACGAGAAGCCGATACGCAAGGCGCCGCAGTCCCAGGGCCACCGTGATCAGGCCCAGCGTGATCATCACCAGGCTGCGCGAGATATCTTCGGCGTGAATCAGGTAAAGCGTACCCGCCAGCAGCAAACCCGCATAGAGGCATGCCTGAAAGCTCAGCCGCTGCTCATTCAGAATGCTCTGGATGCGCATGGGGGTATACAGATGGAACCTCTTGCTGGTGACGACCAGCGCCACCGTGTATCCGCAGAAAAGAATCAACAGGATACCAATAGATCGGCCCTGAATGAGCGTCCCGTGCAGAAGGCCACGCACAGTGGCGACCGGGGTCGAATGAAAACGGTAGACCGTGGCGAGGAGCGCGGCCCCGAGAATCGTCAGAATGTCCAGAACAATCCAGAAACTGTCCCGTCCGAACACGGGGTGCTGGGGTCGCTTCGCACCGGAAGTCAATCCCGTTGCGTTCGTCGACATCGAGGAGGAAACCTTCTGCCAGAAATCAGATGTCGCCATGGGATTTCCGCTGACCTCCGAGGTTCAGATCCAGGTTCAACAATGCGCTGATCGACCTTGCGAACTGGAGGGAAAATAACCGTTGAGAAAAGCTCAAGTGGGTTCCGGTCTGGGGAGACAGTTGCATCGAGTCAGAGTCGGATCGATTCGTGTTCAAAGCGGAAAGAGTTCAGGACCAATCGGCTTTCAGTTGAGCAAGACGAGGACACCACGCCGCATGCAAAATCGTCCTTCGTCTTGGCTCGTCAGGCTCGTGTAAGTGCAATCTCATCATAAAAGTTCCGCCGCGAACTGAATATAAAAAATGCTAGCAGTCCGGAGCCGATACCATTACGAATTTGCGACTAAGGTAACTTTCAGGTCACTATCCCCCGCCGCGCCCGAACTCCGGGAGGAGTTCGGCTTACGCGATGGGTAGTGCATAGGCGTCGAGCTCGAGAAACTGCCGGATATGTGGCTCATTCGACTCGAGAAAGCCGCTCAGAGGCCCATAGTAACTGGCCTTTCCCTGGTCCAGAAAAAGAACCGTATCGGCGAGCTTTTCGGCAAATCGCATATCGTGGGTCACGACGATGCTGGTAAAGCCGAGTTGCTGCTTCAGCCGCTGAATCAGGTCGCCCAGCCGCCTCGCAATCAGCGGGTCCACCATGGTTGTCGGTTCGTCGTAGAGAACCACCTCAGGCTGCGCGGCCAGCGCGCGCGCCATGGCCACCGCCCGCTTGCGTCCCGTTGAGAGGCTGCCGGGAAAGGAATCGGCAACGTCTTCCGCGCCGACCATTTTGATCAGCCTGTCCACGATCTCGACCACCTGGTCCTCGGCCAACCCTCCGCGTTCGCGCAGTGGAAAGGCGACGTTCTCCCGGACGCTCATCGAGTCGAACAGCGCCCCATTCTGAAAAACCATGGTCACGCGCTTGCGGATGGCCTGCATGCCCTCTTCGTCGAGGTTGTTGATCTCTTCGCCGGCAACCGAGATCGAGCCGATCTGCGGCTTGAGGAACCCCATCAGGATGCGCAGAGAAACCGACTTCCCAACTCCGCTTCGGCCCAGGATGCAGAGCGTCTGCCCGCGCTCGACCTGGAAACTGATATCGTCGAGAACCTTGCGGTCGCCAAACCAGATGGATACGTGCTTGAACGAGATGAGCGGATCGCCGGGAGCCTGTGTGGGCAGATCCGCATCCGCGGAAGCCTTGCCGCTCGCTCCCTCTTCCAGCAACTCGGCAATCTCCGGTATCAGGGCACCGGTTTCCTCCGGATCGGGCAGTTGATCGGGCGTCGCCATATCTCCAGCTTACCCGAGAGCCGTCTGAGGCCGCGCTTCGTCCCCGCAAGCGGCTACCGGCCCACTTCCTCAAGAAACCGGATCAGCGACTCGATTCCGAGTGCAAAGTTGCGCAGATGAAATTTCTCGTTGGGGGCGTGGAGATTGTCGTCGGGCAGGCCGAAGCCCATCATGACGCTGGGCAGGGAGAGATGGCGGGCAAGGTCGCCCACAATCGGGATCGACCCGCCGGACCGGATGAAGACCGTGTCTTTGCCCCAGACCTCATGCAGGGCCCGCGTCGCAGCCTGAATGTAGGGATTGTCGACCGGAATCAGGCAGGGATCGCCGGAGTGGATCAATCGCACCTCGACATCCACGCCCGGCGGCACGATCTTCTCCACGTAGTCCTTGTACAGGGCAAAGCTCTTCGCCGGCGTCATATCTGGAACAAGGCGCATCGACACCTTGGCCACCGCCTTTGCTGGAATCACCGTCTTCGCGCCCGCACCGATAAACCCTCCCGGAATTCCATGGACATCGAGCGTGGGCCGTGCCCAGGTGCGCTCCAGCACGCTGTATCCGCTCTCGCCGATCAGCTCCTTTGACCCCACTTCCGTTTCCCGATAGTGTTCCTCGTCGAAGGGCAGTTTTTCCCAGGTTGCAAGCTCTTCACTGCTGGGAGCCACAACATCGTCATAGAAGCCGGGAATCAGGATGTGGCCGTGTTCGTCCTTGAGCCTGGCGAGAATCTGCGCCAGCGCGAAGAACGGATTCGGCGCCACACCCCCATACATCCCCGAGTGCAGATCGGTTTTTGCGCCGCGCACCTCGAGCTCGGTATAGATCATCCCGCGCAGTCCTACGCAAAGTGTGGGCAGACCGGGAGCAAAGAGCTCCGTGTCCGAAATGAGAGCGAAGTCGGCCTTCAAATCCGCGGGCTTCGAAGCGACATACTCCGCGATTCCCTCTCCGCCTACTTCTTCCTCGCCTTCAAAAAGGACGCGCACGTTGATCGGCAGCTTGCCGCCGTCGGCGAGCAGGCTCTCCAGGGCTTTGACCTGCAGAACCACCTGTCCCTTGTCGTCGACCGCCCCGCGCGCGTAGAGATTGCCGTTGCGCTCGGTGGGTTCGAACGGCGGCGAGATCCATTCATCCAGTGGATCGGGCGGCTGCACGTCGTAATGGCCGTACACCAGCACGGTGGGCTTTCCCGCAGCATGCAGCCAGTCGGCATAGACCAGCGGATGCCCGTTGGTTTCGATAAGCCGCGCGTGCTCCATGCCGATTTTTGTGAGGTCGGCCTTCAACGTCTCCGCCGCTTTGCGGCAGTCTCCGGCATGCTCAGGCAGCGTGGAAATCGAAGGAATGCGCAGAAGCGACTTCAATTCATCAAGAAAGCGCGGATAATTTTCTCGTGCAAACTCCACTGCGGACGAGGCCATAGAAGGACTTCCTTTCCAAAAGCGCCACAGGAAAGTGTAGCCGATCAATAGCAAGTGATTAGTGGTCAGTGGTCAGTGGTCAGTGTTCCGCGGTGATCCCACGGTTGTTTCCAGGCCTTAAGTGAAGCAGCGACCAAAAAATAGGGAACGGCCCGAAGCTCGATTTCTGATCCCTGATCCCTGATCCCTGATCCCTGATCCCTGACCCCTACCCTGACCACTAACCACTAACCACTAACCACTAGCTCTCACCGCTCTCCCCAGCTGAGCTTGCTGCGCAGTGCTTCGAAGAAGCTGCTTTCGCTCAGCCGCACGAGCTTGACCGTAAATTCGGAGCGCCGGCAATGGACCTCATCGCCGCGCAGGAGCTGCACGGCCTGCTGCCCATCCACCGTAAGCAGCGCCGCAGTCGGAATGCCAACAAGGCGCACATTGAGCAAGGCATCGCCGCGCACCACGATGGGCCGCAGCGTGAGCAGATGCGGGCAAATGGGCGTCACCACCAGCGCATCCACATCCGGCGTCAGGATAGGGCCGTTGGCGGCGAGTGTGTACGCGGTCGAGCCCGTCGGCGTCGAGACAATCACGCCGTCGGCGCGAAACTCTGCGACCGTCTTGCCGTCCAGGTCCACGCCGAACTCGCCCATGCGTGCGATGTCGCCTTTCGAGACCACCACGTCGTTGAGTGCTTCGTGGCTCGACTTCAGCTCTCCCTCGCGCCACAGTTCCGCGTGCAGCATGGCCCGCTGGTCGACTTCAAAACAGTCCTTGCACCAGCCATCCAGAGTTGCATAGAGATCGGCCAGCCGCACCTCGGTGAGGAAGCCGAGGTAGCCGAGGTTCACGCTGAGGATGGGAGTGCCGGTCGCGGCGAAGATGCGCGCCGCTGCGAGCAGCGTGCCATCGCCGCCGAGCACGATGACGAGAGCCGGCTGCTGATTCGGCAACTCGGCCCGCTCCACCACCCGGGCAGCCGACGTGTACTTGCCACTCTCCTCATCGAGCAGCGGCTCGTAGCCCCGCTGGCGCAGCCAGTCGATGAGTTCCGGCAAGAGCCGCACAAGCTCTTCCTTCTGAGGCTTGGAGACGATGGCAACACGAAGCATGCGCACTCAGTGTACCGTCTGCACCCGCAGCTTCCTCGTCTGGCGGATTGTTACCGCCTCATCAAACCGAGGGCCCGTCCGCGATTCCGATCCAGCCGATGCCGAGCTGACTAGCTGACCTGCTGACCTGCTGACTTGCTGACTAGCTGCTTCAGGCCGGTCGTCGCGCATAGAGAAGAAACTCCCGATTCCCTTCCATCCCCGTGATGGGCGATGGAATCGTCTCAACGACCTCCCAATTGAGGTCGCGCACGCATCCGGCGACACGATCGATCGCGAGTTGATGCGCTGCGGGATCGCGCACGATGCCGCCCTTGCCCACATGCTCGCGGCCCGCCTCAAACTGCGGCTTCACCAGGATCACTGCCTCGCGGAGCTTCGGTGCGGCTTGAAAAACCGGCCCCAGCAAAAGCGTTGCCGAGATGAAGGCAACGTCCATCACCAGAAGGGTCAGTTCCGGGCCTTCCCGCTCGGCGGCCAGGGAACCTGGCTCGAGCAAGCGGGCGTTGGTCCGCTCCAGCAGCCGCACCCGTGCGTCGGTGCGCAGCTTCATCGCGATCTGTCCGGCGCCGGTGTCGACCGCCGTGACATGAGCCGCCCCGTGTTGCAACAGGCAATCGGTAAATCCGCCCGTCGACGCACCAACGTCCAGGCAGGCGCGCCCGGCGACATCGATCTTCCAGTGATCGAGAGCGGCAGCCAGCTTCAGCCCGCCGCGGCTCACATAGGGCAGATCCTCCCCCAGCAGCCGGAGGGCGGCATCCGTGGCCACGCTTGTCCCCGGCTTGTCGATCTTCTGTTCGTTCACCAGAACCCGGCCGGCCAGGATGAGCGCGCGCGCACGCTCGCGGCTCGGAACCAGGCCCTGCTGGTGCAGCACCTGGTCGAGCCGCATCTTACCCACGCGGGGTGCGGGTTCAGCCTTCGATTCCATTCCAAATCCCACCGGCGGACTTTGGGCTTGTCCAACCCACCGCGGCTCACGTATGTTGGCAGCGGGCCGACGTTGCAAATTCAGGGAACTACCCGTCGGCAATCCGAGATACCCTCTCCATCGTACTTCCAACGAGGATGGAGTTTCAGCGCAAGCCGTAAAGGTTGAACTCATGGACGACGCAGCCCTGCTGGAAGCAGTGGCCAGGGGAAATGAAGACGCGATGGCGGCCGTTTTTGACCGCTTCTCGCGCCTCGTCTATAGCATTGCCCTTCGTGTCTTGCGCGATCCATCGTTGGCCGAAGACGTGATGCAGGAAGTTCTCTTGCTCGTCTGGAAGCGGCCTCAAAGTTTTGTAGCACAGAGGGGAAACCTGTCCGCCTGGTTGAGCGTGGTCGCGCGCAATCGTGCGATCGATGTGCTGCGCAAGCGATCGACCGTGGATCAGTTGGAGGAGCTGACGCTACCGGATCCGCACGATATGGCTGGAGCGTCGGAGCAGGGCTGGTTGCTGGAAAAGGTGCGGGCGGCTCTGGAGTTGCTCCCCAACGATCAACAGGTTTCACTGGAACTGGCATATTTTCAAGGTTTGAGTCACACCGAGATTGCAGAGCGCATGGGTTCTCCCTTAGGCACGGTGAAAACTCGGATACGCACGGGCTTGATGAGCGTGAGAAAGGCGATGATTGCATGACCGATCGATTGCACATTGCCGACACCGATCTCGCGCTCTACGCCATGGGCGCACTCTCCCCCGCCGAGGCCGCGCCGATTGCGGCCCATCTCGAGAGCTGCGCCGCCTGCCGCGCGGAGCTGCGCCAGAATACGCTGGCGCTGGGCGCCTATGCGCAGACCACGCCCGATGCCGCGTTACCCACCGGCGCAAAAGACCGCTTCCTGGCCCGCCTCGCTGCGACACCGCAGACCTCGAGCGCTCCTCGTGCCATCCCGGCAAGAAGCCGACACCCCTTCAGGCTGGCGTTCAATTTTCTCTGCCGGCCCGGCGCGGTGGTCGTTCTCACTCGCTGCGGCTTTGGCGGTGATTCTGATCTTCGTCGCCGTCGACGACTTCGAGAAGCGCGCGGAGATCGGACCGCTCGCGCGCCAGGCCCAGCGCGGCGCCCTGGATTCTGCGCAACTGTCGCAGTTGATGGACCTGCTTACCTCGCAACAGACCATGAAGGTTGCCCTTCATCCGGGACCAAACCCGCACCCGGCGCCGGAAGGCCGCGTCGTCTATGAAGGCCGTACCGGGAAGCTGCTCCTCACCGCGTCCAATCTGCAGCCGTTGCCCGCCGGCAAGACGTATGAGCTGTGGATCCTGCAGCCCGGCGGGAAGAGCCCGATGCCGGCCGGCACATTCGAGCCCGACAGCACAGGAAATGCGACCATGATTCTGGCCGATGCGCCCGCCGAACTGGCGGTCCAGGGCTTCGGCGTGACGGTCGAAAACGCGGGCGGTTCGAAGACACCCACGCTGCCCATCGTCCTCTCCGGCTCCTAGCCTTGCAGTGCACTCTGAAGGGTACGGCCTTCAGGTCGTACATCAGCGCTAAAAGAGGAAGTGGGGCTTTAGCCCCTGCAAGTGCCGACAGCAGTGCACTCTGAAGGGTACGGGCTTCAGCCCGTACGTCAATGGCCTAAATCGGTCTTGGGCTTTAGCCCCCGAGAGCAACTCGGCGTCAAGCTTTGTAATCAGGGCACGACTTTAGTCGGGCCGATAAAGCCACCAAAATGAAGTGGCTTTAGCCCCTGCAAATGCCAGGAGCATTGCGCAGCGAAGGGTACGGGCTTCAGCCCGTACATCAGACCACTCTCTAAAATGCACCGGGCTTTAGCCCCGAGGGCATCTCGACTTCACGCTTTGTAATCAGGGCACGACTTTAGTGGCGCCGAAAAACACTCGACTTCAAGCTTTGTAATCAGGGCACGACTTTACTCGGGCCGATAATGCCACCAAAATGAAGGGGCTTTAGCCCCTGCAAGTGCCGGGAGCAGTGCGCAGTGAAGGGTACGGGCTTCAGCCCGTACATCAACCACTCTCAAAAGCCGCGTTGGGCTTTAGCCCCGAGGGCAACTCGACTTCAAGCTTTGTAATCAGGGCACGACTTTAGTCGGGCCGATAAAGCCACCAAAATGAGGGGCTTTAGCCCCTGCAAGTGTCGGGAGCAGTGTTCTTTGAAGGGTACGGGCTTCAGCCCGTACATCACAGCCCCATTCAGCCGTGGGCTTTAGCCCCCGAGGGAGTGCCAGCCCAAACTTCATGCTTTGTAATCAGGGCACGACTTTAGTCGGGCCGATAAAGCCACCAAAATGAAGGGGCTTGAGCCCCTGCAAATGCCAGGAGCATTGCGCACGAAGGGTACGGGCTTCAGCCCGCACCCTAAGCCCTCTGAAACTCGATGTTTTTCAGCAGCCGGCTTGAACCTGCCAAAGACTCCAGACATTAAACTACGGCATTGTCTGGCAAAGCGCCACGGTGGCGGAATTTGCGGCGCCGGGAAGATAGCACGGCTCGCCATAGCCCGGCCTGCGGCTGGTCGTGTTCGAATTTCCCGAGCTTCCTGTCTGCGTGGTCACGCGCACGTCCACAATATTGCCCTCCACCAGCACCGCTGTATCGACGATGTCGAGATCGGTTCGCAGAATGGTGAGATAGGGGCTGTCGGGCGAAGCGACATACACCTTGCCGTATTGCGAGTTTTGCGTGGACACAATGGTGCGCGGATGCCCGGTAATCGGCAGCGTCTTCTCCACCGAATGGCTGGTCAGCGATACCACCGACACCGTCTCGTCGGTTTGATTGGCCGTGTAGGCGCGACTGCCGTCGGCGAGCACCGTCACTGCGGCCGGATTCGTGCCCACCGGGATCGTGTACGTGGTCCCGAAGGTCTGGCTGTCGTTGCCGTACACATCTTCGCTCACGTCGATCACGCTGATGGTGCCGCCGTCGTAATTCGCGACGACTAGCTGCTGCGTGGCCGTGTTGTACTCGGCGTACACCGGGCCGGCGATCGTACCCATGCCCGTTGTTCCATTGGGCGGCGTGATCCCGGTTGCGGTCACCGCGGTTGTCGAGAGCGGAAGTGTCGGATGCGTGAAGTATGTCTGCCCGTCCTGGTTCACGCAACCTGTCGGCGGAGGACATTGGTTGTCCAGCGTGTTGTCCTGGCTGTTGATTACCGAAATCGTGTCGCTGCCGCGGTTCAACACGAATAAGCGCTTGAAGTCCGCGCTCTCGACCCCGTACACAGGACAGACCCCCACGGGAATCGCCGACGAGGCAGTCAGCGTCGAAAGCTCGAATCCATTCACCGTGCCGGCCGGTCCAGTGGTCGGGGAATTGTTGCAGTCCACACCGGTTGCCGTAGCCCCCTGGGTAATGGCAAAATCGCGCTGGCTGATGAGGCCGGGGCCCACCACCACAACGGGATTCGTGTTGACTGGAATCGCCAGTTTGAAGGTCTGCGGGGAGCCGCTGAAGACATCGACATCGTTCCCGTTCAGATCGGCCGCATACAGGCCTGCGGACGGCGTGAACAGGTTCACAGGAGCCGAGGTGGACGGCAGCGTCGTGTAGCTGACCTGCTTGGCCTGGAAGGTGGTTGAGATGGGAAAGTTGCTCAGCGTCCCATCGCTGTTCAATGTGTAGCCCGTGGCTCCCAGCTCATCGATGCTGAAGGTCAGCGGCCCGACGCCAATCGGCGCCAGGGCCAGCACCGAATCACCGGCGTAGTCGACGATGGTGGCGATGCCCGGAGAAGTTGCCGACGGGTAGGAAACAACCACGGCGTAGGAGGGCGGCTGGGCTGCGGGTCCGCTCGGCGTGATGGGCGTGACGACGGGCCGATAATTGGTTCCGCAGCCGGCAAGGATGGCAACAACGGTGGCCGCCGCGCACAATAGTACGAATTGCGTCGGCCGTATGGCTGATTTCAGTGAGAAAAGTGTCATTCAGTCAGGGTCTTCTTACTATGCGATTGTAAATCAGGCACCTGACCGTTGGACGGCTGGCCCGGCGCACGGTGATCCGCCTCCCCGGGCCAATCCTTGGCTGCGTACCTCAGTGCCCGACAACCTCCACAATTTCGCTGTCCGCTTTGCTCCAGGCTGCGGCGCCGTCATGCGTCAGTTGGCGGGCAGCATCGTCCCAGTGCAGGTGCGTAATCGAACCGGCTCCATTCTCATACGCGTAGGTCTTGCCGTCGTCGGAGAACAGCGTGAAGCTGGCATTAGCGCCGGGATAGACGCGCACGTTGTCGATGGCCTGCTCCTGGTGGGTGCTCTCCACCTGCGCGCCCATGGGAACGATCGACCCGGCACGCACGAATAGCGGAATCGTATCGATGGGCGCCTCACCGTAATCGTCTGGCCGCCTTTCACCTCTCATTGGTCCAGTAGTTGTACCAGTCCGCGCCGGCGGGCAGGTAGACTTCGCGGCTTGTCGCTCCCTGCTCGGTGACGGGCGCAACCAGGAACGCCGGCCCCAGCATGTACTCATCGCGCAGATCGGCGACCTTGGGATCGTCCGGGAAATCAGCGGCAGTGCGCGCATGAACGGCGCGCCGTGAGCCATGTCTGGTATCCCAGCGAATAGATGTACGGCATCAACTGGTACCGCAGCCGCAGATACTTTTCCAGGATCGGCTCGGCCTGCTTGCCGTAGGACCACACCTCATTCTCGATGCGGCTGCCGTGGCTGCGCATGATCGGCAGAAACGTCGCGTACTCAAACCAGCGCGTATACAGCTCCGGGTAATCGTCGTAATGCCCCACGTTGTCGCGCGCGTCGCTAGGGTCGAGCAGCGCCGGATGCGCGGGCTGATGCCATCCCGGCAGGTATTGCCAGCCGCCCGTGTCATTCGACCAATAGGTCATTCCCGATGCCGCGACGTTCAGCCCCGTGGGAATCTGCCGCCTCAGCGTGTCCCACGTCGGCGCAATGTCCGACGACCAGACGATCGTTCCGTTGCGCTGCGATCCCGTATACGCATCGCGCGAGAGGATCAGCGCCCGCTCTTCGCTTATCTTTGCGGAAACCGTCATAGAGCGCCGCCGTGTGAAACAGCGGATACACGTTGAAGTACTGCGTTCCCGGACCGATGTGGTAGTACGCCCCGTTCGGTGGCAGATCGGGCTCGGTCTCATCCGCCCAGAGCGAGTCGAATCCCTTGCTCAGAATGTTGTCGCGAATCGTATCCCAGTACCAGACCGCCGCCTCGGGATTGGTCGTGTCGATATCCGAACCGGCACGATCGTAAGGCAAGCCGTTGATCGGAGTTCCGTCCGCAAGGTGGA
>CAWJUW010000034.1:0-33093 GCA_963846095.1 uncultured Acidobacteriaceae bacterium | reverse complement strand
CCAGCCTACCATGCTGACCCCAGGAAGGTGGTGCCAGCTCCATGAAACTCTTCCAGATGCTCGTCTTGAAGGGCGCGTCCTCACCGGCTGCGAAAACCTTCGGGGCTGCGGCTGAAGCGTGTACCCATCGCACTGCCCTACGTCGCGGCACGGAATCGATCGCCCAGTGAATACAATGGTTTCGGCCATTGCCACACGGAGAATGATCTCGTGAAATTTGCTATCCGCGTTCTGGCTCTTTGCTTCGTCCTGGTGTTCTCCTGTTCTCGCGCAGACTCCCGCTGCGCCTTCTTCCCCGATTGTTGTCGAGCGCAACGTGACCATGAAGACGCGCGATGGCGTCACGCTCAAAGCGGATATCTACCGGCCTGCAAGGCGACGGCAAGTTTCCCACGCTGCTGCAGCGGACGCCCTATAACAAAGACAATGCGGCCAACTTTGGCAGGCGCGCCGCGGAGAAGGGCTATCTTGTCGTGGTACAGGATGTGCGCGGGCGTTACGCGTCCGACGGCGACTGGTACGTCTTCAAGAACGAATCGAATGACGGGTACGACGCGGTGGAGTGGGCTGCGGCGTTGCCCAATTCCAATGGCAAGGTGGGGATGTTTGGCGGTTCGTACGTGGGCGCGACACAGATGCTTGCGGCGATTGCGCACCCGCCGCATCTTGCCGGAATTTGCCCGGTTGTGACGGCCAGCAATTATCACGAGAACTGGACGTACCAGGGCGGCGCCTTCGAACAGTGGTTCGACGAGTCGTGGACTTCGGGGCTGGCGCAGGACACGCTCGACCGCACGATTCGCGAGAACACCAACGCGCGCGTGGGCGCGATGGTGTTGCCGATGCGGAACTATCCCGTGTTCAACGTGCCTGCACCGCAGAACTCTGCCGCACTGACGACCGAACTGGCTCCGTACTTTCTCGACTGGCTTGCGCACCCCACCTACGACGATTACTGGAAGCAGTGGTCGATTGAAGAGAACTACCCCAACATCCAGGTGCCGGCGCTGAGCATTGCTGCGTGGTACGACCTCTTCCAGGGCGGCTCCCTGCGCAACTATGTGGGGATGCGCGATCACGCGGGCAACGATGCGGCGCGCAAGGGTCAGCGCCTGCTCGTGATTATTGGCGGCCACGCGGGTGGAGGACGGCATATCGGCGAGGTCGACTTTGGAGCCGATGCTGCGCAGTTCAATGAAGACGATACGACCCTCGACTGGTACGACTACCTGTTTATGGGGAAGCAGAACCAGTTTGCCGATGCGGCACATCCGGTGCGCATCTTTGTGATGGGCAAGAACGAGTGGCGCAACGAGGCTGGCTGGCCGTTGGAGCGCGCCAAGACGACGAGCTACTACCTGCACTCGGCGGGCAAAGCGAATACGGCGTCGGGGGATGGTGCGCTGACGGCGGTGGCTGCGAAAACGGAGACGGCCGACAGCTACGTCTACGATCCTGCTGATCCGGTTCCTACGGTGGGTGGGCCGCTTTGCTGCGATGGGCAGCATCTTGCGGCGGGGCCGCGCGATCAAAAGGATGTCGAGGCACGATCGGATGTGCTGGTCTACTCGACGCCAGCCCTCAGCGAGGATGTCGAAGTTACCGGCCCGGTTACGCTCGATCTGTTTGCCAAGACATCTGCTGCCGATACCGATTTCACCGCGAAGCTTGTGGATGTGGGCCCGGATGGCAAGGCATTCAATCTTACGGAGGGAATTCTTCGCGCGAAGTTTCGCGAGTCAACGAAGGACGCACCTAAGCCGATCACGCCGGGACAGGTCTACGAGTACAAGATCGATGTGTGGTCGACGAGCAATGTGTTTTTGAAGGGCCACAAGATTCGGCTGGAAGTGAGCAGCAGTAATTTCCCACGTTTCGATCGGAATTTGAATACAGGGAATGATGCGAGCGGCAGCAGCGAGATTGTGAAGGCGACGAACACGATGCTGCACGATGCGGCGCATCCGAGTGCATTGATTCTGCCGGTGGTTGCGCCCTAGTTTGCGGTGGGTGGGGCGAGGGCGCAGCCAAACCAGATAGCCAGGCTTGTTTCTTGATTTGCTTTGCATGCAGTCGAGAAAGTTTCCTTGACGCCAAACTCGCCCGACACCAATATCGTCCAACATCCAAGATTATCCCCGCGCGAGGTCCCGTTTGGAGCCTTCAAGTGTCACCACCACTGAGTCCCCCGTCGCCGCCGCCGCTCCGCCCGTTCCCTGGAGCCATGCCACGCGCTTCGGCTTCCGCATCGCCTTCCTTTACTTCTTCTGCTTCGTGCTTTTAGGCAGCAATGGAACTCTCTTTCAAGCTTTCCCGGTCGTCGGCGGCTGGATCGAGAACAAGCTTAGCTGGCCCTTTAACCATCTCTCCGAGTTCACCGGGCAGCATCTCTTTCATCTCACCGGCATCGCGGCCCACTGGCACCCCAGCGACTCCGGCGACACCACGATGAACTGGATCCACGACGGGCTTGTGCTCACATTCGCCCTGGCCGGCGGCATCCTTTGGACTGTCATCGCCCACCTTCGCAAAAGCCGTCGCACCGAGTACCGCACCCTCCATGCATGGCTTCGTTTCTTCCTCCGCCTTACCTGCGGCATGTTCATGGTCACCTATGGCCTGGTCAAGGTCTTTCCGTTCCAGATGCCCGCGCCCTCGGTTGCGATCCTCACCGAGCCCGCAGGCAACATGGCTCCCATGACGTTCCTCTGGAACCTCATTGGCCTCAACCCCGTCTACGAGATCATCTGCGGCTCGGCCGAGGTTCTCGGTGGCATCCTCCTCCTCTACCGCCGCACCTCGCTCGCCGGGGCCCTCTTCTCTACCTTTGTCGTCACCAATGTGGTGCTCTACAACTTCTGCTACGACGTCCCCGTCAAGCTATTCGCCGTCAACCTGCTCCTTGGCTGTATCTTCCTCGCCGTGCCCGACGCCTTCTCGCTCTGCCGCTTTTTCTGGAGCCACAAGCCCGCCGCGCCCGGCGCCCTCTGGGTTCCACCCATGAGCCGCCGCGCAGGGCGCATCGCCATCCTGGTCACCGAGATTGTCTTCGCCGTCGCCTTCCTCGTCGTCCAACCCATCTTCATGATCATCGGCTGGCACCACTCTCAAGTCGAGCTGCGCACGCCATCCCCCCTGGTGGGTGCATGGCATCTCGACGCGACCCACCCAGCGTCGGGCGCATTCATCGACCCCGAGGGCGTTCCTGTCACCGACCTTTATGTCGCCCCCTCCAGCCGCGCCTACACGCGCTCCAGCGACGGCGAGCTCTGGCTCTCGATCGTCGACCTCAACCTCAAGGAACACACTGTTCGCATGAACTGCTATTTCATCAACGCCCCCACCAACTATTCCTGGCAGTTCACGGATCCCGACCATCTCATCCTCACCTCGGTCCCGCCCGACCCGAACCCCAAGGACAAGCCCGCCAAACCGGTCGCGCCCTTCACCCCCGCAGTCCTCACCCTTACCCGAACCCCGACGCCCGACCACTACCCGCTCCTCGAGCGCGGGTTCCACTTCATCAGCGAATGGCGGTACGAGCGTTAGGCTGCGGGGGAGTCTGCGCCGCTGGAAACTCTGCGGCGAAAGACGACAAATCCTTCGCTGCGCTCAGCGTCTGCACGACTCTGCGACTCAGGTCTATGCGACGGATTGGTCTGCGGGCTGATTCTGTCGCTGGCTTGTCGCCAGCTCTTTGGCTGCCTGACGGCCGAGGCGGATGCAGTCGGGAATGCCGATGCCGTCGTAGGCGTTGCCGACCAGGCGCAGCCCTTCGAGTGCACTCACGCGGTCGGCGATGCGCTTGATGCGATCCTTGTGGCCTACGGCGTATTGAGCCATGGCGCAACGCCAGCGCGAGACGCGCACCTGCTCCGGTTGGGCGGTGATGCCGAGGATTTCCTTTAGCTCGCGGCGCACGGTTTCCACCAGCACCTCGTCGGGTTCGATGAGCAGGCGCTCGTTGCGCATGCCGCCGAGGAAGGCGCGGAGCACGGCTTTGCCGGGTGCGGTGCGGCCGAGGAACTTGCGGTGCGAGAAGGTGCATGCAAGCATGGTGCGGCCCTCGCTCACCGGAACGAGGAAGCCGAATCCTTCGGGGAGTTCGCCGAGCTTTGCTTGGTCGTACATCAGGTTCACGGTGATCGACGAGGAATAGGGGATGCCGGTGAGTTCTTCGGCCAGAGGCGCATCGATTGGCTGCAGCAACGTGCCCGCGGCCCAGGCTGGGGTTGCGATGATGACGGCGTCGTAGGTCTCAGAGCGTCCTCTTGCTGAGACGGACCAGCCGTCGCGCGTTTTTTGAAGCGATTCGACCTGGGTGGAGAGTCGAATCGAGCTGGGGTTCAGCCGGGACGCAAGTGCATCGACGAGCTGTTGGAGGCCACCGCGGAGGGTTGTGAAGATGGACCGCACGCCACCGGGTTGGCCATTGCTGCTCGCGTTGACGGTGCCGGTGGTATGGGCCGCCTCTTTGGCTTTGGCGCGCATCTTGCGGTGACCGGCGAGCATGCCGCGGGTGAGCGAGCCGTACTCGGTTTCCATATCGACGAGGCGCGGAAGGACGGTTTGCGCGCTGAGCAGGGCGGCGTCGCCGCCGTAGATGCCGGAGAGGAGCGGGTCGGCGAGGCGATCGACGGCTTCGGCGCCGAAGTGACGTTCGACGAGCGCAGCGACGGACTCGTCGCCGACGCGGGCGCGGGGCGGATGGAGAAGCTCGAAGCCCATGCGCAACTTGGTTTTGAAACTGAAGAGGGGCGTGAGTGCGGTGGGGATGAGCTTGGTGGGGACCAGGAACATGAGGCCGTCGGGCAGCGAAACCATGCGGTTTTTGACCAGGATGAAGGTCTTGCGCGCGCCATCGTTGGAGGGGATCAGGTCTGCGCCCAACCCCAACTCGCGGCAGAGCTGGGTGGCGGCTGGCTTCTCGGAGAGAAAAGAGTCGGGTCCGCCTTCGAGGACAGTACCGTCGACGATCTCGGAGGCGAGGGCTCCGCCTAAGCGGGGGCCGGCTTCGTAGAGCGTGTACTCGACGGCCAGGTTCGCCAGGCGGGCCTTTTCCAGTTCAAAGGCGGCGGCCAGGCCAGCGATGCCTCCGCCAAGGACCGCGATTCTCATGGATCAACCTCCAGTGCAGTTTAGCCGAGCGGCGCATGACTTGAACGGATGGGAAGCCCATTCGGGGAACTCATGGCTACATCTTTATGATCGGCCTTTTGGGGCTGGTTCCGTGTGATCTTAATCACCTCGCTGGGGAGGGTGACGTTTCGATTGGCAGGGGCGGCTGATACTTCGAGAGGCTAAGTGCGTCTCCTTCCGCTCTGCTCGTCAGGATGACAGTGGCTGGTGGGGGTGGTGGTTCGTTCTTACCCCGGTCCCCAGTTGCGAGGGACCCTTCGGCTTCGCTCAGGGCAGGCTCGGGGGCACCCAGCCGCTTACGAGAAGGACCGCCGTTCGGAGCCGTCCCGCCCATCGCGAAGAGCGCGATGGACGGGGCACAGTTGTGCCTGGTTTTAGAGCTTGACGAGGACTTCGTAGGGCTGGAGGTGGCGGAAGGACTCGGCTTTCTGTTGGAGTTCTGGATCCCAGTTTTTGGGCTGGTAGATGCAGCAGGGTTCCTGCGCGAGTGGATCGCCAGTGAGCGCGAAGGCGCGCGCGCGGGAACCGCCGCAGATTTCCTTATACTCGCAGGCGCCGCATTTGCCTTCGAGCTTGCTGGTGTCGCGGAGCGATTTGAAGATGGGCGCTTCGCGGTAGATCTCGGCGATCGGTTGCTCGCGCACGTTGCCGGCGTGGATGGGTAGAAAACCGCTGGGGTAGACGTTGCCGACGTGGGAGATGAACATGAAGCCTTTGCCGTCGTTGACGCGGCGCGTGGTCCAGCTGGCGGTGCGGGCCTGGGCGTCGGATTTCGGGGCGCCGGGCTCGTATGCCGAACGCGCAGCATGCGGATGGCCGCTGCCATGGCCCATCTTGCGCTCTTCGAGATTGTGCTGGAGGAGGTAACGGCGATAGTGCATGGCCTCGGTGGTCTTGATCTGGAAGTTGACGCGATGGCTGAGTTCGTAGATCTTGCCGAAGACCTTTTCGAATTCCTCGCCGGAGAGCAAGTCCGCTTGCTGGCCGCGGCCGACGGGGACGAGAAAGAAGACGTTCCACATGACGATGGCAAGGCGCTCAAACAGGGCGCAGAGATTGTCGAGATCGTGGGCGTTGTGGCGGCTGATGGTGGTGTGTACCTGGATGGGAATTCCGGCTTCGTTGGCCCACTCGATGGCCTGAATGGTGCGCGCCCATGCGCCAGGAAGGCCGCGGAAGGTGTCGTGGATTTCGGGAGAGGAACCGTCAAGGGAGATGCCGAGGCGCACCAGGCCGGCTTCTTTCAGCTTGAAGATGGCTTCGCGATTGAGCAGCGGAGTAGCGCTGGGGGTAAGAGCTACCTGCACGCCTTTGCCGGCTGCGTAGCGGATGAGTTCGAAGACGTCTTTGCGCTTGAGGGGATCGCCCCCAGTAAAGACGAACACGGGAACGCCCATGGCGGCGATCTGATCGATGACTTCTTTGCCTTCTTCGTGCGTCAATTCATCGGGATGCGGGATGGGTTGCGCGGCGGCGCGGCAGTGCTTACAGGCCAGATCGCAGGATTGGGTAACTTCCCAGATGGCGAGGAAAGGGGTCTCGTCGTAATTCAATCCGCCGCGTGCGGGAATGTTGACCATCGGTTGCAGATTCATAAGGCCTCCAGGGGGTGACGTGAACTGCGGGACAGACTTAGGAGACCAGTGGTTGCACCTTGCTCGCTGTGATTGGGATCACCTCACAAACGGCGTTCGACGGGAAGACCAAGCTTCGTGCGATGGCGGAAGTTGTTGGCGGGGCTGAGCGAATCTGCCGCCTGCGTTTGTGTGCAGGGCAGCTTTGCGGTGGAGACGGGCCCGCGCGGCTGCGAAGGGTCGGCTAGCCCGAGGTGATTCTGCTCACACCACGGGGTGTCGCTAAACACTGCGATAAGCGAGAAACCTTGTTAGTTTTTGCAGTGCAACCTAGGGAGGTTCCCATGGCATCCGTTTTGAAGCCAGGTTGGAGCAAGCCCTCCACCATTCTTTTTGCCGCCGAGATTCCGACCAACGAAAAAGCGTTCGAGTTCGCTCTGGCGCAAGCCCAGGAATTTGGTGCGGACCTGATCCTGTTTCACGCTTATGACACGCTTGTGGTCGCGGCGTCGGAGACCTCAGGAATTCGCTACTACGACTATGCCGCGGCGGCACGTGCTGAAATCGAGAGCCTGCAGCCGCTTGCCGTAAAGGTCCGAGAGGCCGGCGTTCGGTGCGAAGTGGTGGCGCGCGCAGGTTTGCCTGCCGACCAGATTCTTGCGTTTCTGCGCGAGCGTGAAGTCGATCGCGTGGTGATGGGTACACACTCTCCGGGACCGATTGGGAAGCTGCTGGTTGGCTCTGTGGCCGAGGCGGTGCTCCGCACGGCACGCGTGCCCGTTTTCGTTGTAGGACCCGACGCGGTGAGTGGCGCATATCGCAAGTTTGCAACGCGCACGGTGCTCTGCGCCGTCAGCCTGCAGGAGTCGAGTCATCTGGTGGTGGAGTTCGCTGCCGATCTCGCTTTAGAGCACAACGCGCGCCTGGTTCTGCAACATGTGATCAAGCCGCAGGAACGCCACGAGGTTCTCGCTCATCAGTCGATCGAAGACATCGAGACAAGGCTGCTGGGGTTTGTCCCGCCTGAAGCCCTGAAGAAGCTTGTCGTGCTGACGATCGTGGTTCCGGGAGATCCGACCGAAGAGCTGCTCTATCAAGCCAGGGCACAGCTTGCCGATTTGATTGTGCTGGGAGCGCACGGTGCCTCCGCGTTTGCAGCGATCACGCGCCATGGGATTGTGTACAAGGTGCTTGCTCACGGGCATTGCCCGGTGATCACACTGTCGCCGGCGATTTTGGACGACAGCAAGGTTCCGGTCGAGAAGCGCGAACACGCCGAAGCTTTTATGGCCGGGGTGTTCTAGGCACCTGCGGTGCGGCCATCGCTCGCTTTTCGCTCGCAGGTAAGCCTTGCTTTCCAAGTTGGACAAATGCGAGGTGTCCTTCGGCTTCGCTCAAGACAGGCTCTGCTCTCCTGCCCAGTTCGTGAATGAAGATTTCTGCTTTCCCACCCTACGCAATGGACGCGTAGGATGGGGCACCCGGCTTCTGTTTTCTTACCCGGTGCGTGGATGAAGGCCGTGCCCGCTGTCTTTTAGCGACTGGGGTGTGACGCTGGGGAGTTTGTCGAGGTCTTGCAGGGCGCGCCGCCGCAGAGGGTTGCGGTGACGCCGTGGCCTTCGGTGATGGTGAAGATTCTGTCTTCGGCGGGGAGCTTTACAGTTTCCTTTACGCCGGAGGGCCAATGGATTTCTGCGGTGCCTGCATCTTTGCCATCGCCGAGTCCGAAATGAAGCCGTCGGTCGTTTGAAGAGATATAGCTTCCGCTGGCGAGCACGTCCTGGCGCATGCGCATGCCGTTCGCAGTCAGGAAGACTGTGGCGCAGGTGGCGTCGCGAGGGCTCTTGGGACCTCCGACAAGCTGCAGCTCAACCCAGTGATGATGGTCGGGGTTCACGTTGCGCAGCAGGGTGGGCGGACCGTCGATGGGGTTGATGATCACGTCGATCTTGCCATCGTTGAACAGATCTCCGAAGGCTGCGCCGCGAGCCGGGGTGACGACAGCCAAGCCCGATCCTCTGACTGCTGGCACATAGCTGAACTTTCTTCCCTTGCCGCTTGGGTCGGGCACATTGCGGAAGAGCAGCGGGCGCTCGGCGAAGGTTGTGCCCCAGTCGTGCTGGTCGACTTCGGGGTAGACGTGGCCGTTGACCATAAATAAATCGAGCCAGCCGTCGTTATCGAAGTCGATGAAGCCGTCGCCCCAGCCGACGAAGGGGATCGTGGTTTGGGCTACGCCGGCTTTGTAGCTGACGTCGGTGAAGCTGTTTTCGCCGTCGTTGTGAAAGAGAACCTTGTAGTCGTCGCCAAAGTCGGTGATGAAGAAGTCTTCGAGGCCGTTGTTCTCGTAGTCGCCTGCGGCGATGCCCATGGAGGCGATCTCGCGGCCGTCTTTGTTCAGCGCGAAACCGGACTCATAGCTCTGATCGTCGAAGGTGCCGTCGCCTTTATTGACGTAAAGGAAGTTGGGTTCGGAATCGTTGCCGACGACGAGGTCGGGCTTGGTGCCGTCGCCTTTGAGGCTCAGGAAGATTGCGGTGAAGCCGTAGTACTTGTCTTTGTCTTCGATCTTGGCCTTGGCGGTGACGTCGGTGAAGGTGCCGTCGCCGTTGTTGTGAAAGAGGTGGTCGGGCTCGCCCTGGAGGCCGCGCGGACCGCAGTTGACGGCGGCGCCGCGATATTGGCAGAAGGCGTAACCGACCGCCTTGGTCCCGGCGATGGGCAGGTTGTCTCTGTCGAAGTGGACGTAACCGCTCACGTAAAGATCGAGGCGTCCGTCGCCGTCATAGTCGCCCCAGGCGGAGCCCGGCGACCAGTTACCCAGCTCGACTTTGGCAGTCTCGGCGACATCGGTGAAGGTGCCGTTGTGATTGTTGTGGTAGAGGCGGTTCTTCCCGTAGTTGCCGACATAGATGTCGGGCCAGCCGTCGTTGTCGTAGTCGGCTACGCTGACGCCGTATCCCCAGCGATCGTTGGTGACGCCGGCTTTTTCCGCGACGTCCGTGAAGGTACCGTCGTGATTGTTGTGGAAGAGCGCTGCCTTGGGTGCGGGCTCTTTGCCGTCGAGGGCGGCCAGGGTTGAGCCGTTGACGAGGTAGATGTCGAGCCATCCGTCATTGTCGTAGTCGATGAGGCCGACGCCCGAGCCGTTGGTTTCGACGATGAACTTTTTCTCGGGGACGCCCATCTTGTGGACCCAGCCGGAAAGGCCGGCTTTCTTCGTGATGTCCTCGAAGACAACCGTGCCTTGATCGACGAAGCCGCCGGCGGTGATGGGGCGCTTCTGTTCGTCGTAGACGGGGGCAGCGCCGACACCGCCGGCGATGCCGCTCATTTGCCCGCCGGACTGCGGGGTTTGCGCCGATTGCCCTGCGCTTTGCTGACCGGTTGCGGCCGGCTCGACGGGCGTGGCCACGATCAGGTTGGGCTGAGGAAGACCTTCCGGGGCGCTGCGGGGGGCCTGCGCCAGAAGCATGGGACTATCCACCGGGATCAACAGGGCGCCAACTAATGCGGCGGCCATCACTGCACGTGCCTGCAACCGCAACGGAGCTCCTCCCAGTCTTGCAGTTTATCGCAGGCAGGGCTTCCTTCGTCGGTTGCGGGTCACCGATGTGAAAACGGCGAAGGCGCGCATCGCATCTTACTGTCGCAGTGAAGCAAATAGACCTGGTGAAGCCATGACCCAACGACAAGCCGATCCTCAAAGTCCGTCTGTCCACGTTCATTTCGGCCGCTTCGCGTCGCGGGCATCGGCATGGTTTGGCTCAACGTGGGCGTTTGTAGCCGCGGGCCTCATGACGATTGTGTGGGCCGCGAGCGGGCCTCTCTTTCACTTTTCAGCGAAGTGGGCCGGCATGATCAGTACCGGAACGAGCCTTCTGACGTTCTTGATGGTGCTGCTGATTCAGAACACGCAGAACCGGGATTCGCGGGCAATCAACCTGAAGTTGAATGAACTGATTCGGGCGGTGGATAAGGCCGGCAACCACATGATTGATATTGAACGGCTGAGCGACCTGGAACTCGACGAGATGCAGGTGATGTATGAGAGGTTCAGGAGCGTCATGATGGAGAGAGGCGCGAGGAAGCAGGGCGCCGGGCCGGAAAAACAAACCTTGTGACGGAACCCAGGGTTTAACCCAGGTTTTACCGGGTTCGCATAGCGCGGGCGGCGACATCCGGATATACTGGCCGCAAGGCCGTGCTTTAAACCACCGCCGCAGAGTGAGGTGCGTCTTGCTCAGGGACTCCGGTTCGCTGACGTTCGACGTTCCGCCATTGGAGACTTCCAGATGGCGCGCAATCTCCCGCGTGCTCCGAAGTACAATGGATTCACTAAGTTGTGCCTTCATTCCTGCCTTTTGTCCGGTTTGCGAATCTCCCCTCCCGCGCCTTTCTTCCGTGCCAATTTGTGATGCTTGCTGGGTCGAAGTCCGATCGCAGCTGGAAACCGCGTGCGTCCGCTGCGGGGATGCGCTGGATTTTCCCTCCGGGAGTTCGACTGCCGGTAATGACGCGATTTGCCGGAAGTGTCGAATGGCGCCACCTCCATTTGAACGCGCTGTAGCCTACGGCCTGTACCAGGGGCGTATGCGGGATGCGATTCATGCATTCAAGTACGGCCGGCTGCATCCGGCGGCAACCGGGCTCGGCGTGCTGCTCGCGCAGGCCATCGCACAGCTTGCGGAGGAGGCTCCGAGCGAGATGCTGGTGGTTCCCGTGCCGCTGCATCGATCGAAGCGCAGCCAGCGTGGATTCAACCAGGCGAGGGCTTTGGCGGAGCAGGCTTTGCGGTCTCTGCGGCAGACGCATCCCGCGTGGCGGTTGAAGCTCGCCCCGGCGGCTCTGCTGCGGTTACGCGCGACGGAGAGCCAGGCGGGGCTGAGTCCACACGCACGCCGCGTCAATGTGCGGGGCGCCTTTCGGGTTGCGGATCGGGGCAGCGTCGAGGGCAAGCATCTACTGCTGGTTGACGACATCCTCACCACGGGGGCGACGGCGCGCTCGGCGGCGCAGGCGCTTTTGAAAGCCGGTGCCGCATCGGTTTGGGTTGCGACCCTGGCACGGGCGAGGCGGATAAACGCCTGCAGTCACGGCACGCGGGAACAGATTGAGTTCGAGCATGGAGAAAGGTTCATCGGAACGGAACGTTCATCGCAGTACCAACCATCTTTTTGACGGGGGACAAAGGATGTCGCTGGGAAAAGCAATGATTCATGCCCGTAAACAGAAGTCGGTGGCCAAAGCTGCGGCCTGTGCAGGCGATTATGCCGCGGCTCGGCCGATGCACATGTTGCAGCTTCCGGTGCTGGTGCTGAATGCGTCGTATGAGCCCATCAATATCTGCGGGGCGCGGCGCGCACTGGTCCTGGTTCTCAAGGGCATCGCCCGGACCGAAGAAGAACACGGTTTGACTCTGCATGCGCAGCGCAGCCGCATTGCCATGCCCTCCGTGATTCGTCTTCTTGAATATCGGCGCATTCCGCACCAGACACGTGCACTGTCGCGCAAAAACATCCTGCTGCGCGACCGGAACACCTGCCAGTACTGCGGGGTGGTTTTGCCGGCGAGCGAGTTGACGCTGGACCACGTTATTCCGCGGTCGCGCGGCGGGAACTCGACCTGGGAGAACCTGGTGGCGTGCTGCCATGCCTGCAACCGGCGGAAAGGCAACCGGATGTTGCAGGAGATCGACGACATGATCCTGATGCGCGACCCGCGGCCTTTTTCGCTGCACACCAGCCGGCAGATCATGCGGATGTTGGGTCATGGGGACGACCGGTGGCGTAAGTACCTGTTTTATTGACCTGTAAGCAAGGTAACCATCCTCGACGTGCGGGCGTAATCCGGGTTTACGGCATTGCGTTGCAAGGTCCTCCCACGAATGAGGAATTCCGCTGCCTTTATGCCTTCCTTATGATTTCTCTTGTCCGTTCCCCCTCGTACGTTGAGATTCGGGCGAAAAAGGGGAGGAGAACCTATGAAGGAAGCTCTAGACAAGTTGCTTATTCGTGCTCAGCTGTTTCTTGGTTCCGACGAGGGCCAGGACCTGGTCGAATACGCGTTGGTCGTCGCATTGATTGGATTCAGCGCCACCGCCGGAATGAAGGCTCTCTCGGCAGGCCTGACCAAGGCATTCCAGCAAATCAGCACCACACTCGGAAGCTACGTAACCTAACCCATTCACATTGAAGCGGAGGGCGATCCCCAGGCCTTCCGCGGACGTTCGTTTGTCTTCGTCCCTCCTCGCCAGATTTCCCAGCCACAGTTAACCCCTCAAGCCTCTATGCAATCATCCATGGAGGAGGCCTGACGCTTGTTGTCCCGCGCCATTGTTCGCATACCGGGATCGAACTTTGATGCCGGATTGACTACCGTTGACTTCGGCCGACCTGTGTTCGAACTTGTGCAGGAGCAGCACCAGCGCTACTGCGAAGCGCTCGAGCAGTGTGGGTTGGCGGTGAGGGTTCTCGAAGCGGATCTGCGGTTTCCCGATTCCACCTTCGTGGAAGACGCGGCCATTTTGACCCCGCGCGGCGCCGTGCTCACGCGCCCCGGAGCGAGCAGCCGGGAAGGCGAGGTCGATGCGATCCGGAGAACGGTGGAGGTTTTTTACGCCTCGCCCCGCACGATCGATGCCCCGGGGACACTGGATGGGGGCGATATCTGCGAAGCGGGTGAACACTTTTTCATCGGAATCTCGCAGCGGACGAATGAAGAGGGCGCGCGCCAGCTTGCGGCCCATCTCTCGGAGTTTGGGTACACGAGCTCAACCTTCGATATTCGCGCGATGAAGTCGATTCTGCATCTCAAGAGCGGCATCGCATACATCGGCGATGGCACGCTCGTGGTGATGGAGGAGATGGCGGGCGACGCGCAGTTTCGGGATTTACGCAGGATTGTCGTCAGTGAAGACGAGAGCTATGCGGCGAATTGCGTTCGGGTGAATGAGCGGGTTTTTGTGGCTGCCGGATATCCAAGGCTCACCGCGGAACTCGAGGCGCATGGATTCAAGCCGCTCGCCCTGGAGATGTCTGAGTTTCAGAAGATGGATGGCGGGTTGAGCTGTTTGTCACTGCGATTCTGAGAAGCAGCTTTCAGCTCTCAGCTTTCAGCTATCGGCACCTGCGGTGCGGCAGACGCTCGCTCTTCGCTCGCATGAGATTTGTGCTCGCCCTGGCCCCAAATGCGAGGCACCCGGCTCAATGCTTGGGCGGGGTTTGCGGTTTGTCCTGGGTGGGGAGTTCCTGGCCGTCGTAGATGATCTTGGTCGTGGTGCCGAAGCGCTTGTAGTCGGAGTACTTGACGATGTCGCGGATGTGAACGTCCTGGGCCAGGTAGCCGCTACCGCCGGCAAAGTGCAGGACGCCTTCGCCCTTGGTGTAAACGGGAAACCAATAGTGTCCGTCCACCTGCTGGCGCCAGGTCATGAAGGGCGGATGGAGATCTTCGCTGCCTTTGCGGGTGTCATCGGGGACCATGCGCCCGTTGGTGACCACGATCTGCAGGTCGGTGGTGTCGACCCAGATGCGGCCGAGCAGGTACCGCTTCTTCTTTTCGATCACTTTGGGGCTCACGTCGAAGGCATAGCAGTCGATCTCGTCGACTTTTTGACGGCCCACGTACTTCACGTCGTACTGACCGATATCTTCCTTGGTCAGCACAAACGGGTAGCCTCTTTGAATGTCCTGCAGGTCGGAGGGGGACATCATTACGCGGGTGAGGGTGTTTTGGGGGGCAAAGACGACCTTCTCGACGCGGGCTCCGGAGGGGTCGAAGATTACGTCGTCAACCTCGTAATACTCGCCATCGACCTTGTTATCGTCGTCGACGGTTTGCACTTTGGCTGTGCGGCGATAGGTGTAATGATTCAGCGCCTGTTGGAACTCGCTCTCCTTGGCGGCAAAACCCTTGATGATCTCCTCCGGGGCGACGGAGGGTGGGGTCAAATCCATTTTGCCGAAGCCCGAATCGAGGGCCATGGGCGTAAAGGAGTCCTTGCCCTGGCACTGGGCCGGCGGCCCAGCCACGGCCAGGCATGCCGCAGCAGCCAGGATCCCTGCTTTCCAACCATTTCGCACGATGCGTTTTCTCATTTTTGTGAAGTATTTTTCCAGTAAATCGATGTTGCGAGAGAATTGATTTTGGGCATGTTCTCGAAACGGGATTTCCCGCAACCTCTACCACATTAGACGCATGGACTCGCTGCTGTGCGCAACTTCAAAATGAAACAGGGCGGGCGTGCCTTGGGCAACGATCGGCGTTGGGCCTTGGAACCCATAAGTGTCATGAATTGAGCGGGCCAACCGTCAATTTCCGGGCGGCGGCTCCGCGCAAGTCTTTTTCGAAGCGAACACCGATCAAACGGCGGGCCGCTGTTGGTGCGCAAATTGCCAACCGGACCGCAAGAAGAGAGTCCACTCGCATGCACGAGAACTACCAGATACCTGCGCTTGTCCTCACCATACTGCTGGCGCCGGCTTTCGGGTATCTCTATTTGCGCTTTCGCGACGCGCGGACGCTGCTCTGGTTCCAGGGATTTCTTTTCTGCATCGTTCGGATGCTGTGCATTTACCACGTGGGCAGCTGGAACTTTGCTGACGGACATCATCCCTGGGTGACGGCGATCGGACAGGCCGCCGGCCAGATTGGAGCAACCGTCTTTCTGGCGTCGCTTTCGCCACTCAGCTTTCGGCTCGGCAAGTGGAACATTCTTTACGTCATTCCGTACACGGTTCCGCTGGTCGTCTATTCGATTCTTCTGGAAGGCGTGTTTCGCGGTGTCTCGCCAACGGGGCCGGTTTTCTGGGTCTTTCCGGCGCTGGGCAGTTTGAGTCTGGCATCGGGACTGGTTTGGGGTTTTGCGCGGGGCTCCATGCCCAGATGGCTGGGAGTTTCGCTGGCCTGCGGGTTTGGGGCGACGGCCCTTTGGGTGTGCATGACGCACGGCGCAGCGTGGCCGCTGGACCTTGTGGAATGCGCCAACCATTTTCTGACGGCGCTGCTGCTGATCTTTGTCTTTCGGCGGTTCTCGCCCGGAGTGGTTCTCAGCGCAGTCGGCTTTACGGCCTTCTCTCTTTCGATTCTTGAGATCCTGCCGGCAATCGGCGGAAATCCGATCGTCGATCAGAACCTTTCGCGCGTGATTGTGCTGGGCAAGGTTGTTGCCGCGCTGGGCCTGATCTTTCTCGCACTGGAAGATCAATTGGCTGCGAACCTGGCCAGCCAGGCGCGCGAGCGTAGAACGCGGAGCGAGATGGAGGCATACACGGCGCTCATGCTTTCCAGGCGCCGCATCGAAGACTTCGACCGGCAAGGAAACGAAATCTGCCGCTCGATTGCCGAGCATAGCTGTTTCAGCCAGGCGTCACTGCTTTTGCAATACCAGGGACGCTATCGAATTGCCGGATCCGCAGGCCTGGAACCGGCCGTGGTTACCGCCCTCGATGAGATGGCCATGCAGATCCCGCTGGAGGGATTTCTTGCGCCGGGCTCGCAGCCGCCAGCCGTGCCGGGGGGACAGACGGTGAAGCTCGACCTGACGCCGTGGCTTCGACCGGGGGACGATCTGAAGCGGCTGCATTTCACGCAGGTTCTCGCCGTTCCCATGATGGGCCGCACCTATACCGAAGGTGCGATTCTGCTCTCGGGACGCAGAACTGCACCGCAAAACGAAAGCGCCTTGATGGGCACCGTTCGACGCGGCGATGGATTGCATGCCGATGACCTGATTGCCATCGAGATGCTGGCCGGCCGGTTGCAGACTGTGCGCAGCCAGACGGTAATGCTGGAAAAGCTTATCGACTCAGAGAAGTATGCGGGGCTCGGGCAGCTAGCTGGAAACGTTACGCAGCAACTCAACAATCCGCTGACTGTGATTCTGGGTTACGCCTCGCTGCTGGAAGAGACGGGCTCGCTGGATCAGCAGGAGCGGAAAGGCGTGGAGTCGATCTTGTCGGAGGCGCGCCGCATGCGCGCCACGCTGGACAGCCTGACGCGCATCTCGCGACCACAGAACGGGCAGTTGACGGCTGTCTCGGTGGCGGAGATGTTGACGGACCTGGAGCACCTGCACAGATCAGAGTTTCTACAGAGGTCGATTGAATTTCGTTTGAGCATTGCGCCGGATCTGCCGCGCGTGCGCTGCCAGGCGCAACAGTTGCGGCAGGCGGTGCTGCATTGTCTGCAGTTTGCCATTGAGGCCGTGGAGTCGCGCAATCTGGCGGGGGATTCAGAAGATCAGAAAACCGTGCGGCTCGAGGCCACCTGCAACGCAAACCTGGTGCAGATTCTGGTTGCGCACTCCGGCTCGCGGTTCCTTCACCCGGACCGGGCGTTCGATCCGTTTGTGCCGGCACAGGTGACGGGAGAGGCGGCAGGGCTTGGTTTGAGTCTTTGCGCCTCGATCATCCGCGACCACAACGGGCGTGCGTGCGCGTTGAATCTCGAGCCTCGCGGGGCCGCGATTCTGCTGGAGTTGCAGGCGGCCTGACGAACCTTGCGCCGTCTACGGTTCTCGTGCGCGGAGTGGAATGGATGCAGGGTCACTCTTCCAGCTCACGACTCGCCCATTCTGGAAGTTCACCACCGATCCGCCGTATTCGAATTTGTCTTCAGAGAAGAACGTCGGAGTTCCCTGCGCGACCAGCACAACATCCTTTGATGAACCAACCGTAAAGTTGTTCAGCGTTGGGTCTACTGGCGCCGCCGGCCAAAGCTTCACGCGTATCGGGGACGCACCGGGATCGATGTGCCACCCGACGACGTTGTTGCCTTTGAAATACAACACAGACCGGCCGTAGACGAGCTTGTTCGCCGTCGATTCCGACGGGGTGCCGACCTGGTCCAGTACTTCTTCGCGCGTGGATCCGACGGTAATGAACGAATAGACTCGCTGCGGAGGTGGGTCGTTTCCGGCCGCATGATGAGCAGGGTTTGCTGAGGTCGCATACGCAGGTCGCGCGTTGTTGCCTATCGGGGCGGCAGAATTCGTTAGCAGAACGGCTGAGGGTTGGGGCGCGGGCGCGCGAAGGCCCAGCCGCTCCAGATCTCCTTCGATCGCGGCCAGGAATCTTCTCCTGGGCGCTTCGAGTTCGCTGCCCAATGCGTCTTTGCCGAAGTCAATGACCGTATTTGCTGCCACGCTCGTCGTATTGCGCACATCAAAGGCGATCCAGAGATAGCGGCATAAGAGAAGCGCGATCACGACAAGCAGGCACTTGAAGGCAAGCTTGAGTCCGGAAGAGATCTGCGCGGAAGTGAATCCGCTTCCTGGCGCTGGCGCAGTCCTGCGTTTTGTCTTCGTTGCTTGCGTCTGTCGTTGCCCGTTCGCGGGCTGCGAGCCAACTGTCGGCCCCATCCCGCCTGGGTTGGACCACGTTGGCGACATGAGCAGCTCATAAGCCGCATTCACTTCTTTGAGTTTGGTCTCGGCGGCTGCGCTCAGCCCTGCATCCCCTTGAAAGCGGTCAGGATGCCACACTTTCACCATGATGCGATGGGCGTTCCTGATCTCTTCTTCGGAGGCATTTTGGCCGAGCTCAAGAACGCGCAATGCGAGGCAGCGAGGGCACGAAACCCCTCCGGCCTTGACAGGGTTTCCGCATGAACAGGTCTGCATAAGGCCCAATGAAAGGTCAGCTTCATTATAGGAGAACCTATATTTTCGCCGCCGTGAATCCCCCAAAGTCGGCTTTGGACTAACCAATCCGTAGAATAGGTACAGATGGCTTTTACCGAACAATACGATTTGGTGGTAGTGGGCGCTGGGCATGCGGGCTGCGAGGCGGCGATGGCCGCCGCGCGGATGGGGTTGAAGACCGCGCTGATCACCATGAACCTGGACCTGATCGCGCAGATGAGCTGCAATCCGGCGATCGGCGGGGTGGCCAAGGGGCACCTGGTGCGGGAAGTGGATGCTCTGGGCGGCATCATGGGCGAGGTTGCCGATGCTGTAGGCATTCAGTTCCGGTTACTCAACACATCGCGAGGGCCGGCGGTGTGGAGTCCGCGCGCGCAATGCGACAAGCAACTGTATCGCGTAAAGATGCGCGAAGTGCTGGAGGCGCAGGCGGGAATTCATATTCGTCAGGCAGAGGTGGTCGATCTTGTTCTAGAGGATGACGGGTCGTCGCGGCGGCGGGTTGTGGGATTGAAGCTGCGCGATGGGCGCAAGATGTTTGCCGGGGCCACGATCATCACGACCGGAACATTTCTGAATGGGTTGATTCATTGCGGCGAGGAGCGGTATCCGGCGGGGCGCAGTGGGGAGCCGGCCAGCGTTTTGCTGGGCGAGGCGCTCCGGGCGCTTGGGCTGCGCACATCCCGCCTGAAGACAGGAACGCCGCCGCGGCTGGATGGGCGGACGATTCGGTGGGATGCATTCGAAGAGCAGCCGGGCGATGCGGATCCGACGCCGTTCAGCTTTCGGACCAAGAAAATCGTGCAGCCGCAGATAAGTTGCCATATTGCGTTCACAACGCCAGAGACGCTGCGATTGATTCGCGAGAACGTGCACCGGTCGGCGATGTATTCGGGACAGATCGAGGGAATCGGGCCGCGTTATTGTCCTTCGATCGAAGACAAGATCGTCAAGTTTCCGGACAAGACGCAGCACCAGTTCTTTCTGGAGCCCGAGGGCTTGAACACGCACGAGGTCTACGTCAACGGGATGTCGACCTCGTTGCCGATGGAGGTGCAGTGGCAGATTGTGCGTTCGATTCCGGGGCTTGAAGAAGCGGAGATGCTGAGGCCCGGGTATGCAATCGAGTATGACTCGATCGATGCGACGGAGCTCGATCGCTCGCTGCGCGTGAAAAGCATGGACGGTTTGTACCTTGCCGGGCAGATCAACGGGACCAGCGGCTATGAAGAAGCCGCTTGCCAGGGGATCATGGCTGGGATCAATGCGGCGCTCTGGCTGAAGGGCGAGGCGCCATTCACGCTGGATCGAACCGAGGCGTACACCGGCATTCTGATTGATGATTTGATTTCGAAAGGGACGAATGAGCCGTACCGGATGTTCACGTCGCGGGCGGAGTTTCGCCTGCACTTACGGATTGACAATGCGGATCGCCGGCTGACTCCGCATGGGCGGCGACTGGGATTGATCAGCGACGCGGCGTGGGCTGAGTACGAGCAGAAGCAGACGCGGATGGTGGCGCTCCAAAGATTATTGGCAGCGACGAAGGCCGATGCTGAGCAGCTTGCGGCGGCGGGGCTTTCGGAGCTTCCTGCCGTGGAGGGAGCGACCTGGGCGCAACTGTTGAAGCGGCCGGGAGTTAGGATCGAGGATGCGCTGAAGGCGCTGCGGGGAAATCTTGTTGAGGAATCGATTGCGGCTTACAGCTTTTCGGGAAGCGCAGATGCGGATCCAGTTGGGCGCAGCGTCCTGGTGAATGAAGCGCGTGCGGTGGAGACGGAGATCAAGTTTGCCGGCTATCTGGATCAACAGAGGAAGTCGATCGAGAAACTGAAGGCGGCGGAATCGGTGACGATTCCAGAGTGGATGGAATACAAGGCCATCAGCGGGCTCTCGCGCGAGATGCTCGAGAAGCTGGAGCGGGTGCGGCCGTCGACGATCGGCCAGGCCAGCCGTATTCCCGGAGTGACCCCGGCGGCGCTTTCGCTGGTGCATGTGTCGATTCGGGTGCAGGGGCAGAAGCGGGAAACTGCGCTTGCAGGGACCGCGAAAGAGGCAGTGATTCCGGAACACTGATTCGTTTGCGCGAACGCAGGTCCGCTCCAGGCATACCGAGCGAGACCTGCGATTGCGATTCAGGACCTAAACTTACTCGACCTTCTGGAACCCGGTGTTCATGGTCACACGGGTGCCGATGATTTTGCCCTGAATGTGCGCGAGCAAATTGCCGTCATCGTCGTACTGGTCGATGGTGAATTTTCCCGTGGTTGCATTGCCCTTGGGACCGAGGGTGATCCATTGCTGAATGCGGCCAGGGCCGACCAGGTTCTGGCCTGTGGCGTCGTATCCGATTCCAAAGTGGTTCATCTGATAGGTTCGCGTGCCGGTCTTGACCCATTCCCCGAGGCAAACGTCGCCGGTCATGGGGGTGCGCAGGCCGGAGAGGTTGATCTCGGTACCGTCGCTGTGCCACTGAGCGTAGCCAGCATCGATCTCGGTGCCGTCCGGGATTCCGCTGCTACCTTCCGAGATCCAATGCTCTTTCCAGGTTCCAACGATGCTGGGGTCGGCGGCGCCGGCAGGGTCGGTGGCGAGAGCCTCCTGTTCAAACCGCGACAAGTCGGGGGCCGGCTGCGCGTTGGCAGCGATTGTCGATACCGGACGATAAGTTCCGCAGCCGGCATGGGCATAAGGAGCAACGATGGTGACGAGTACAAGCGCGCTGAGCGCGGAGACAATTTTCAATTTCACGGATGTCATGACTTCCTCCAAGGCCGGGGAATTTGCCGGCTGGAATGAGATAAAGCATCGGTCGCGTCAAGGCGCAATTGAGAAAGATCAATTTGGATATGAAGAAATCTGAAGGCGCAGGTTATTGGATCCGAAGGGGATATTCTCTTGCGATTTTCGACCGGTGCTATACTTCACCCACATTGCGAGGGGAGACGTGCTAGATGACGTCTATCAATTCGGCGACTTCAGTCTCCATTGCGGCAGATTTGAGCTCTGCCGGAAAGGGCGCAGACTCAAACTAGAGCGGAAGCCTCTCGAACTTCTCGTACTCCTCGTAAGCAAACGTGGACAGATTGTCACCCGCGAGGAGATAGCCGCTTGCCTTTGGGAGCGGGAAGTCTTCGTCGATATCGACCAGGGAATCAACACGGCGATCCGCAAGGTCCGCCAGATTCTCGATGACAGTTCGGATCTTCCCAAGTTTGTGCAGACAGTCTCCGGTTCGGGCTATCGCTTCATTGCGTCCGTTACGGCGGTTGAGCCCGAGGTCACTGAGCCAGGCCAACCTTCTGAGGCTGATCGGATAGTTCGCGACGATGCGACGAATGCGCACCTCGTCGAGGACAGTCGTAAGAGTCTCGTGGTGCGATTGGTTATCGGCGCATCCGTTCTTATGGCTTGCCTGGCATTCAGCCTCTGGTACCTGCACCGCCCACTGCCGCCACCGCGATTCACGGGATTCACACGAATCACCGATGACGGCCACGAAAAGCTGCTTGCCGGAACCGATGGGAGCAGGCTCTACTTCACGGAGTTTCAGCCGAATACCCTCAACCAGGTTGGGATTGGGGGCGGCGAAGTTGCACATATTCAGACCGCGCTGCCAGGGTTCTTCTGGATGGTCGACGTATCGCCGGACGGTTCCAATTTACTGCTTACGGCGAGCGAGGTGGCGAGTGCCACTAATTCTCTGTGGGTTGTGCCGGTCTTAGGAGGATCACCCCGACAGATAGGGGAGGGCCAAACCGCGGCCTTTTCGCCCAATGGAAATTCCATTGCCTATTTCACTGGTTCCGGGGAGCTATGGGTGGTTCAGATCGATGGGACAGGGAAGCGCAAACTCTTTACCGCCGAAGGCGGGGACGGTCTCCATTGGTCGCCGAACGGCAAGATTCTGCGGTTCAGCCGCGACGGGGATCTTTGGGAGATCTCGGCCGATGGATCAAACCTCCATGAGCTACTGCTCGGCTGGCAAAATCGAGGGCGGGAGTGCTGCGGACGCTGGACACCCGATGGGAAGTTTTATCTTTTCCTGACCCTTGTCAGCCTCTACCGTGGGGATAAGATTTGGGCGCTCGATGAGCGACGGGGGCTGTTTCGCCATCCGTATGCGGAGCCGATTCAATTGACGAGCGGCCCGCTGAACTGGCGGGATCCCATTCCCGGCAAGGGAGTGAACGAAGTATTCGCGAATGGCAAAATCCGTCGCGGTGAGCTCTGTCGTCTTGACCCGAAAACGAAACTGCTCCAGCCCTTCCTGGGGGGTATTTCCGCGCAGGATGTTTCCTATTCCAAAGACGGTCGGTCAATCGCTTACGTCTCTTTCCCCGACGGCATTCTGTGGAAGGCAGACCGGGATGGGAGCAACCGCGTTCAATTGAGTTCTCCGCCTGTGTACGCGACCAATCCACGCTGGTCGCCCGATGGATCGAGGACCCTGTTCGGAGATTACCAGCTGCACGGGCCCAATCGAATGAACGTCGTCTCAGCACAGGGCGGCAACCCGCAACAGCTGCTGCCGGATGACCCGGGAAATCAGAACGATCCCGGTTGGTCGGCTGACGGACGCAGGATTGTCTTCGAAAGCTCAGGGCTCGAGAGGAGGGAGAATCATTTAGCAATCCTCGATCTCACAACTAAGCAGGTCACCCCCGTTCCCGGTTCGGATGGCTTGTTTTCACCGCGGTGGTCGCCGGACGGCAAGTTGATTGCGGCACTCTCATTCGTGAATGGTATGAAGGTGCTGGATGTCGCCACGCAGCGATGGTTGACACTGCCGGCGAGCACGGCCGGGGATTACCCAGGGTGGTCAGCCGACTCCAGGTACATCTATTTCTTGCGCATCGCAAACGGCGACCGCGGCATCTATCGAGTCCGCGCAACCGGAGCCGATGTGGAGCGTGTTGCCGACCTCAAAGATTGGCACATCACAGGATTGTTTTCGTTTTGGATGGCACTGGATCCGACCGAGGCGCCCTTGTTGCTGCGCGATGTTGGAAGCGACGATATCTATGCGCTGACTCTCGCAGAGTGATCGGGCTATCGCTTCATTGCACTGCCACTCGATTCGCAGATCACAGCTACTGGGGTCCTTCAGGAAGCGGCAAAGGAAACGCCGACAGATCCGAAGCGAATCTAGCCCGGAGTGCGCGACAAGATCGTCCCCGGCACGCTGCGACCGTGCGAGTAGATGCCTCGGGCCGCTATTGCGGGCCCTTGTTGCTGTTGTCGGACTTGGAGAAGAGCGGGATGTGGAAGGGGAGTTCGGCGTTGGACTGCTTTTTCTGCTTTGCGTTCGAATCTTCGCGGAGGACGGTGCGCTGAGAGTTAATGCAAAGCCATGTGCCGTGGGCGCGCTCGAAGACCTGCGTGAAGACACCCTTCTCGTTGGCTTCCGCGGTGTTGACTTTGTGATGGAGCGCGTAGGTTCCGTTGATCACGGCGACGTCGCCCAGCATGCGCACGGTGATGACGCGCTGGTCGAGGTGGAGCGTTTTGTCTTCTCCGGTAATGATCTGGGCTACCTGCTGGTTGCGCGTGGTGATGTCGCCAGACGCGGAGACATCGACGAAGAGCGGCGACATGACCAGTTCCAGGCCATACTGATCGCGGCCATTGACGGCTGCGGACCAGGAGTCTTCAATCTTTTGAAACTGCTGAATCGCCGGGCTTTCATCAGATGTCGCCTTGGTGGCAACCGGGGCCGGCGAAGTCTGCGCGACGGAGGCGCAGCACAGCATGAAGACGAGATAAGTGCAGGTGAAACAACGATTCATCGGGATAGAAACCTCAATTGGGCAGGATGCACACGCTGCTTGCCTGCGCACATGCTTTTGACTGCCAGGCAAGCCGCTTTGGGAGCGGGTTCGCCTCTCCCTATGATAGACGCTGTGCTCTAGATGCACCACGCTTCGAGCCGTCGCACAAATCGCCCTTCATGGCTGGAAATGGTTCAAACGAAGAGTTATTTGCCGCAAGGCATTGGTTCTAAAACAGGGTCTGCAGGCGGTCGGGCTGGTGAACCGTCACCAGGGAGTCCTCGATGGAAATCCAGCCCTCTTTTCGGAATTGCCCGAGCGTGCGCGTGACCGTTTCGCGGGTGGTGCAGGTCATCGAGGCCATCTCTTCGTGCGTCAACAGAAGAGGGAAGCGGTAGGCGCCGCCATTCAGGTGCTCGCCGATCTGGGTTCCGAACTCCAGGAGCAACTTGCCCAGGCGCGCGGCAACGGTTTCGGCAAGGGCGATGCGGCAAGCATCCTGCAGGGCAAAGCGATACTCCTGGCAGATGCATTGCACGGCGCGCATCTGGGCTTCCTTGTGGGTGCGCAGAAAGCCAAGAAACCTGTCGCGCTCCACGGGGCGCAGTTGGGCGCTGGTGAGGGATTGGGCTGAGACCTCGTACATGCCATGCGAGAGCACCGCATAGAGCCCAAGCATCGATCCCGGGCCGGCGATGCGGACAATCATCTGACGGTCTTTTTCGTGCCCTGCGGTGAGCTTGAGATGGCCGCTGCAGATCAAGTAGAGACAGCGCGCGTCCTCGCCCTGATGGAAGAGGGATGCCTGCGCAGGCAGAGTGATGGTACTGGTTGCGAGTTCGAGGTCGGCAAGGACCGAACTTCCCAGGGAACAGAACCACCCCGGGCGCCGATTTGCGCATGCCGCGCATCCTGCGGGAACCTGGCGTGCCAAGTGCATCTGGCGGATGTCAGCATCCGCAGCGATTTGTGCTCCATTCATGGGTGCGCCCCTTCTGAAGCCGCTCAGGTTCCTTCGCCATTTGAATCTCCGTCGACCTACGCTAGAGGAATCGGCATGAAATAAGTGCCAACTCTCGCAAAGGAATCTTGTGTTCTCACAAGTGTGTGGGAGTCCGTGATCTCACGGATGTGATGGGCCTCACGTAACCTCAGTTCAAACGAACGATGCGCAATCGACGCGCTACCCTCTGCTACGAGAAGATTAGGCACGATTGAATGGGTCGCGGGTGACCCGGAACACACCTGTTTGCCAGGATCTCTTTCGGAGCGTGAGGATGCGAGGCCCAAAGCCGCCGCACCAACGGGCCGGGCAATGGGGTCCGGAGCGCAGCGAAGTACAACGCTGCGCTGGGACTTAGCCATTCCGCGCGGCGAGGAATCCGCAGATCGCGGGTGCCGTCGCTGATCTGCTGCGTTGTCCCGAACGCAGGTTGGTTTCAGATGCGGGTGTGATGGAAATCACCGCTGTACGTGGCTATAGGCCGTAGTCTGCTGGTGACAAATCATACTCCAGATTGAGGCTGTTCCTGTTGCCGCATGTCTTACCGAGGTATCGGCAAAAGCCAATTCTGGACAGATGTTCATCGGTTCCGGGTGATTTGAGTGGAATGGCCGCCGTTGTCGCCTGGCGGTCATGGCATTCAATGCGGTGTTTTTCATGTTTCGAAATCGGCCAGTTGTGCAAGTGCGGCTCGGGAGGTGTCAGAAATACGCGGCACGATTGCGATCCGCTCTCTTGTTTCCTCTGAGCGCCGGTTTGCTCGGCGCCCTGGTTCTTGCCGCACCCGCAGCCAAAGCGCAAGGAGCAGAGCAGAATGGCGGGGTACAAGCGGCGGCCGGTTCACCGGAAGGCACGGGCGGCTCCGCGGTGTGCGCAACCTGCCATGCGGACGTCGTGAAGGATTTTGCGGGGAATCCGCATTCGCGGACCCACGGTGGCGCAGGAAGTACATGCGAATCGTGCCATGGGGATGGGAAAGATCACGTCGAGGCACGAGGGGACAAAACGAAGATCTGGAACCCGGTGAACGCGCAGACCCGCGACGGCAAGGCGCTTTGCCTGAACTGCCACAAGGATCGGCATCAGGGTTTCAACGAATCGGCGCATGGGCGCGGCGATGTGAATTGCCTGGGGTGTCACGACATGCACCACAGCAAGGCGGACGCGCTGCTGAAGGAAGCGCAGCCGCAACTTTGTTATGAGTGCCACGGGGACGAACGCCACGATTTCTCGATGCCTTTCCACCACCAGGTGAACGAGGGCGTTGTCCAGTGCTCTGACTGTCACGACCCGCACGGCGCACGGGCGCGCGGAGAGACCAAGGCAATCGGCGAGGAGAATGCGACCTGCGTGAAGTGCCATACCGAGAGCGCGGGTCCCTGGAAGCATGAACACAGCGCGGTCAAGTCGGAAGGATGCGTTGCTTGTCACACCGCGCACGGAGGCGCGAACAAACACATGCTGAAACGGGCCGACGTGAGTGCTCTTTGTCTCGAGTGCCATGCACCCGCATCGAGCCCGACGGCCGGCGCGGAGGTTAACACCGCCCACAGCTTCAAGCCACCGCGCGCGGACTGCACCTCGTGCCATGCCGACGTACACGGTTCGAACACGAGCGAGCTGTTCTTGCGGGGGCCGGAGTGAGGGATAGAACGAACAAGATTCATCGCGGCTTCACCGGAATTCCCGGAGGGTTTCACGCTCCGGCAGATGCTTCACGAGTTTTTCAACCCAAAAACCTAAGGAGTCTCACAATGACAAAAACGATTCGCACCCAGGTGGTCCTGGCTACCGCTCTTTGCGTGGCCAGCGCCATGAGCTTCGCGCAGTCCGGCGACGCAACTTACAAAGCCAAGTGTGCAAGCTGCCATGGCGCGGCCGGCACGCCTAACGCGGGCATGGCCAAGATGATGGGCATCAAGGCTACGTCCGATCCAGACATCCAGAAGCTGACAGTGGATCAGATCAGCGCGGCCGTGAAGAACGGCAAAGGCAAGATGAAGCCGATTTCCGGTTTGACGGACGACCAGGTCAAGGACGTTTCGACCTTTTTCCACACACTGAAGTAAGGAACCAGCAGTAAGAGCAAGCCGCAAGGCCTGGGGCGAAACCGCGCAGTGGGAAGTTGAGAAGCGCTCGCGGGGTTTCGCTCTCTGTGCCAATCCATTCGACGCGGCAAGGAGTTCAACGTGGCACCCTTTGAGAGATTCCGGGAGAACTGGATCAGGCCAGCACTCTTCTTCGGAAACAACCCCATCAGTCTTGCCGGCGGCGCGGCCACCACGGCCTCGGGCGTCACCATGGTCGCTTACTGGCTTGTCGAGTTGTTCGGCCGGCCGAACGACAATCCCTATCTTGGCATCATTTTCTTTCTGATTCTGCCGGCGCTTTTCATCGCCGGACTGGTTTTTATCCCGATCGGCATATTCGTCCGGCGGAAACAACTGCAGAAGGTCGGGTCGATTCCTGCGGAGTTTCCCAAGATCGATCTCAACGACAAGATCTTTCGCCATGGGCTGGATATCGTGCTCGTCGCGACGATCGCGAACCTTCTGCTGGTTTCTGTAGCTAGCTACCGCGGTGCCGCGTATATGGACTCGCCGCAGTTCTGCGGACAGTCGTGCCATGTCATGCATCCGGAGTACGCGGCGTACAAGGTTTCCGCGCATTCGCATGTGGATTGCGTCGCCTGCCACATCGGCTCGGGCGCCAAATCGTATTTCCAAGCCAAGGTGAACGGCACCAAACAGCTTGTGGAGGTCAGCCTCAACCGCTATCCGACACCGATTGAATCGCCGGTACAGAACCTGCGTCCGGCGCGCGATATCTGCGAAGGGTGCCATACGCCGGCGAAGTTCATCGGCGAGAAGTTGCTGGTGAAATCTACTTTTGCCGACGACGAGAAAAACACGGAGACGCAGAGCGTGGTGGTTCTTCACCTGGGCGGGCGCGATTCCCTTTCGCATTTGACGGGAATCCATGGCGTGCACCTCGGTCATATCGAATACGTGGCAACGGATCCAACACGCACCAGCATTCCGTGGGTCGCGAAACGCAATGCCGATGGCTCGCAGACGGTGTTTGCCAGTCCCGACGCGGGGTCTCTTGAGCCCAAGGGCGAACGCCGCACGATGGACTGCATCGACTGCCATAACCGCGCCGCGCATACGTTTGTGACGGCGGAAGACGCGCTGAACCGCGCCATGGCCGAAGGAGCGGTCAGTCCCGATTTGCCCTGGGTACACAAGGAAGGTCTCGTGCTGCTGAAGGGGAACTATGCTTCGCAGCAGGAGGCAGGTTCGAAGATCCCAAGCGAGCTGGAGGCGTTCTACCGGACGCAGCATCCCGAGGTGCTGGCGGCGAACGCACAGAAGGTGAAGGAGGCGGGGAATCAACTGGCCGTTCTTTACCAGCAAAACGTCTTCCCGGCGATGAAGGTGACGTGGGGGACGCATCCGAATCACATCGGGCACATGGATTATCCGGGATGCTTCCGGTGTCACGACGGCAACCACGCGACCAAGGACGGCAAGAGCAGCATCACGCAGGATTGTGCAGCCTGCCATAACCTGCTGGCGGTCGATGAATCGAAGCCCAAAGTGCTCGCCGACCTCGGCATTCAGTAACCCTTCGAATCGCGTGGTTTGAGTTTGACTCAAGCCACGCGATTTTCCACAGAACGCAAGAGGTTACTCTCCAGTTTTCTCCTCTTTTCCCACCGCTCGAAACCCCTGTGAGCGGACCACTCATCGCTATACAATCTGGGCTATAACGAGTTCCTGAATCGCAATGAAGATCGCTTTGCCGTGTGTTGCGGAGCGGTATCTGTCCGTTTGTCGGGCAATCCTCATTGACCGTTCAGAGCGGACGCGGACGGCCTTGGTTAGTGCAGGGTTGAGCGCGAAGGGCCGAGGCTTACCAGTCGATTTGTCAACGAAAGAGGAACATGGCATACAGGAAAAGCTTCGGTCTGCGGATGGTCGGCACGGTTCTGGCTTTTCTAGGGGCTTCTCTTTCGGTTTCTGCCGGACCGGCGGTTTCGACTGCTGCCGTGGCTCCCTCGCGCGTGATCGGGGACTGGCGTCAATCGCCTTCGGTGCTGGTTGCGAACAGTGAGCCCTCTGCGGCGCGACTCGATACGGCGGTCTATGATGCGGCGCCGGATGCGAAACTGGAGCGGGTTTTGTTGCTCTTGTCTCCCTCTCACCAACAGGAAAAGGCACTCACCACAACGCTCGAGAAGCTGCAGGATCCATCTTCCTCGCTTTACCACCAGTGGTTCTCTCCAGCTGCGTACGCTGCGGCGTTTGCCAACTCGGCTGCCGATGTCGCGGCGCTTTCCGAATGGCTGAAGAGCCGGGGTCTCGAGGTTGCGGCGATTCCTGCGGGCCGCGGGTGGCTCGAGTTTTCAGGAACTGTGGCCCAGGTGGAAGAGACGTTTCACACGCGCATCGTTGCAGAGATGAATTCGGCGGGAGCGCGCTTCCAGCTTGCCGGCGGGCTGTACGTGCCGGCGGCATTGGCGCCGCTGGTGGCCGGAATTGGTTCGCTTGATGGCGTACTGGCAGAGCCCGCTCTGACTTCGGTTGAGCCGGTGGTTGCTACGAGCACGAAAGCTGAAGTGGGCGGTGCGCTTCGGGATTCGCATGCGGATCAGGCTAAAGCGGTAATGCAGCTGGCTGCGGCTCAAATGGCGGGAGTCACGGGAGCGGGGCAGACGGTTGCCATCGTGGGGCGAAGCAATGTGAACCCCGCGGATGTGGCGGCGTTTCGGACCGCCCATGGCCTTGCGGTATCGGCGCTTCAGGTGGTTCCGGCGGGGGCTGATCCGGGGTTGAATGCGGATCAGGCGGAGGCGACCCTGGCTGCTTCAGAGATCGCTGCAGCAGCGCCGGACGCGCAGATCGTTCTGGTTCCGGCGGCGACAACTTCGGCCACCGACGGGGTGGACCTTTCGCTTGCCGCGATTGTGGATGGCAAACTTGCCCAGACGGTTGTGGTCGGCTATTCGGCCTGCGAGGGAGATCTATCGAGAGGACGCCGGGCTTTGTATGCGGCGCTTTATCGGCAGGCGGCTGCTGAAGGGATATCAGTGATCGCGGCGGCGGGAGACAGCGGAGCTGCGGCGTGCCGTGCGAACGGCGAGGCGGGATTGGTTTCCACCGGATACGGGGTGAATGCACTTGCTTCGACGCCGTGGAATACGGCCGTGGGCGTGGCGGCGATTGACTCTTCGCGCGCAGCACAGAAGACGAGTGCACTTTCGGCGTGGTCGGTGGAAGCGCACCGATGCTGCCTACGCCGGCGGCGGCGGAAGCAGTGCATATTTTGCGTCGCCTGCGTGGCAGCCGATTCCCGCGGAAGCGCAGCAACAGCTTGCCTCGGCGACGGTGCACAATCGGCTGTTGCCCGATCTTGCGATGCCTACGGCGGCAGGTGCGGACGCGCAATCGGGCACGACCTTCTGCTTCAGCGGCATGAACGCCGCGCACGGATGCACCTCGGTTCGGAGCGGTGGAAGTGCGGCCGCGGCTTCGCTGTTTGCGGGAGTCGCGGCGCTGATCGACCAGAAATATGGAACGCAGGGAAATCTCGCGCCACATCTTTATGCGTTGAGCAGGCAGGCTGGGATCTTTACAGACGTCGATCACGGAAGTGCGCAACTGAAGTGTGCTGCGGGAAGTTCCGGCTGCGGAAGCGATGGCCTGATCGGATACACGGCGGTTTCCGGTTATGATCTGGCGACGGGACTAGGCGTGGTGGATGCAGACGAGCTGGTTCGGCGATGGGCGAGCCCCGCAGCGACGGGAACGGCGGCTGTTTCGGTCACGATGACGGCATCTCCCCCGGAGCAGAACAACACCTACAATCCGTCCGCCAGCATCACGCTCGCGGCGAATGTGCTTTCTGAGAATGGCGGAGCAACGCCAACGGGGACGGTTACGTTTGTCGATGGGACCGAGTCCCAGCCGATCTCTTCGGCGGTCACACTGAATTCGAGCGGTGTTGCCACGGTGACGGTCGAAGGAGTCTTCGGCCAGGGCGGCAACCAGGTTTTTGCCTCGTACAGCGGCGACAGCACCTATGCCACGGGAACATCGACGCCGCCGGTCAATATCAATATTCAGCCCAGCACCACCAGCGTGGCTGTGGTTCCTTCGGCTACGTCGGTGACCCCGGGGCAGACGATTTCTGTCACGGTGACGCTCACGGTGGGCAGTCCGCCGGAAGGGAGCGTGGCTCCAGCCGGCGTCGTTACCTTGAATGTCGATGGGCTGGCAAGCGGCAACTCGGGGCTGACCACCAGCGCCGGCGTGACCACGGCGACGTTCTCGGTCACGATTCCAACATCGAGCTCGGTTTTGACCCACTCGCTGCAGGCTGTCTATGCGGGCAACACGAATTACTCGGCGTCGACGTCGCCGGCGGTGACAGTGACCATCGCCAAGGCAGCGACGACGACCACCGTGACGCCGGCAACGCTGGCGCCGTCCGCCGGCAGTTCGCTGGTCGTGAACGCAACCGTGACCGCTACTGGGGGTGGTAGTTCGGGGCCTACGGGGACGGTGACGTTCCTGCTCGACAACGTAAGCCAGAGCGTGGTCCCGATCACGACAACGAGCGGATCGACGGGCGCCTCCTACACGATCCCCAGCGTTCCCGCAGGCACACATGCTTTGACAGCGACTTACAGCGGCGATACCAACTACGCGACATCGACTTCGGCGGCGGTCACAATCACGGCGGCGAAGAGCGCGACGACAACGACGCTGACGGCGACTCCGGGCGTGCTGGCCGCTGGAACGACGGAGACGCTCACAGCAACCGTGGCTCCCACGGTAACGGTTACGGGCACGACCTACAACATCACCGGGACCGTGGCCTTCTATGATAACGGGACCACGCTTCTGGGCAGCGCAACGGTGAGCATGGGGAGCGCCTCGATCACGGGCGTCACGCTCGCCAACAACGTATCGCACTCGATCACCGCGATCTATTCCGGAGATCCGAGCTGGCTCACGAGTACGTCCTCGGCATTGCTGCTGGCCGCGACAACGGTTCCCGATACGGTGGTGCTGACGTCGAATTACAACGCTGCCAATCCCGGTCAGGCGCTGATCCTGACCGCGACCGTTACGCCGAATGCGCCACCCGCACTCACTTCGGAACAGAATCCATCGGGGAACGTGATCTTCTACAACGGGACGACGGTGATCGGGACAGTGGCGCTCACTGCGTCGAGCGGAGACTCTTCGATCGCAAGCTTTACGACGTCAACGCTGCCGGGCGGCCAGGATAATCTCTCGGCCTACTACCAGGGAGATAACTACTTCGACGCCGAGACATCGAATATTCTCACGCTGAACATTCTGGACTTTACGATCACGGCGTCGCCTTCAAATCCCTCGACCAACCTGAATATTGTGCAGGGGACATCGGGTTCGGCGAGTTTCCTGATCTCCGGTGAGGGCGGGTTTTCCGGTACGGTGCAGGTGGTTTGCGCCGTGGCTACGCAGGACGACATGACCTGCACCTCGAGCCCACAGGATGTTTCGCCGGGCACGACGGTCACGTTCGTCATCCAGACGTATTTGCCGGGGCAGCAGACGACAAGTACGACAGCACAGGGGAAACCCATGCCGCCGCTGTGGCCGCGGGTTGTTTCGGGAACGGCACTGGCGATTCTGGGTGTGTTCCTGCTGCCGTTTGGAAGACGCGTCCGCATCTTTGCCGAACGCTCGCGACGGACATTCTGGGTGTTCCTTCTGCTCCTGGTTGGTCTGGGGGCGTCGGGGCTGGGGTGCAGCAACGTGACGGGCGTGAATGGTACGGGGACGCCGCTGGGCGTGACCACGATCAAGATCACGGCTTCGGCGAACGTGGACAACACGGTGGTGAGCCACAGTACGTTTCTCAGCGTGAATGTGGTGCCCGCGACTTCGACTCAGTGAACCGGTCTCC
>CAWJUW010000033.1:0-97394 GCA_963846095.1 uncultured Acidobacteriaceae bacterium | reverse complement strand
ACCTGCGTTGAAGCGACCAGACCGTGCGCAAGCAGCGGCGCCAACGGATCGGAGGCGGGTTTGGCTTCGATCAGGGTATCGGCGAAGTAGCCGCGGCGATACGAAAGATCCGCCTTGCCGGAAGTGAGTTTCACTTCGATTTTGTGGAAGCGGCCATCCTGCGGTTCGTTGGGCGGCGTATAGACAAGCGTGTAGTAATGCGATCCGTTTTGAATGGCGCGATCAATCGACTGGTTCAGATTGTTCGAGGTATAGAAGGCCTTGCCGCCGGTGTCGTGCGCGAGCTGATTCATGGCCGCGGTATTTGCGGAGTTCGCGCCCGATTGCTGATTCGCATTCCGCTCAAAATCATCGTTGAGCGGCTGACCCGCCGAGTCCGCATTGGTTGTGTTGTCGACCACGATGCCCTGCGCAAATACCGGATAGACCGCAACTCTGGCTTGCGTCAGCAGGCTGGCGGTTTCCTTTACGGCAACACCGATGTCCTTACCGTTGGACAACGTCTGCAGGTTGCGTCCATTGGGAAACATGGTGACGGGAAATGTCCCCGCAAACCAGATGAGGTTTTTGCGCCCGGGAACAGCCGACATGGCGCGCGCAAGTTGCTGTAACGCTGCAAGCGTCCACGATGCGCGATCGCCGCTCTTCTTGCCGGTCTGTGTCGGAGAGCGTCCGCGCATGTGCTTGAGCGGCCGCGTTCAGGCAGCATCCGAATTGCCGGCCATTTCGGCAATGATCTCCACTTCCTCTTTGTCCCGCAAATCCTCTTCGCGCGTATGCGAAGGCCAGGTGGATCCAGGCGCAGAGGCTTTGCGATCGAGTGCCGCCTTCAGCAGGCTGGGGTCGCTTGTGAATCCTTCCAGCAGACGCAGCCTTGTGTTCAGCGTGAAGATCGCCATGCGGGTTCCGGGCCGAATTCGCGAATGAAATTGACTATCTGCTGACGGACGAATTGTTGATCCGCTTCGGGAGTGTTCAGGCTATCGAGAAGGAGAATGTTGACCACATCGCTCTTGGAGAACCGCAGGACGATTGGTGTATGTGAGCGGCGGCAACGAGCGGCGGTTCGACGGGGCAGGAACCGCGGGCGCGGTAGTGCTCTTCGAACAGATCGATGGTCTGCAGTTTTCCGTCCTGGGAAAGCTGCAAGTCCTGCTTGCCGAGGCCGAGAACCGGCTTCCCATCAGGACCCGTGACGACCACGTCAACAGACACCGCCTGCGCATTGGTGTGAAGAAGAGGGGTTTGTCCGGCGGAATTCTGAACGGCGTGGGCTTGAGTTGTTGTTCCGGCAGTAATTCCCGCTAATGAGTAGTAGGAAACCGGCAATTTGTCGGGGCAACGATGCTTCCTCAACTAGCGAGTATACCGGCGCAGAGTTGCGGCCCGGCGCTGCGCTTCAGTGGATTAGACTGACGGAGCTTGCCGCCCGGTTACGCGGAATCGATCGCAAGCTTAGGCTCCCACTGCAAAATAAAACGGCTCTGAAAGTGGTTCCCTCCAGAGCCGTCGTTCCAGTCATCCGCGAGGTGAAATTTAGTGGCTGCTGTTTGCCTGTTTCGGTTGCTCCGAAGGCTGGTTGGCGACCTGCAGGTAATTCTTCACGCTGAAGACGCCGGGCACAGTGTTGGCGCGAATGTTGGCAGCGTCCTTGTCGGCCTGGCTGTCGACTACGCCATAAAGCTCCACGTTGCCGTTCTGCACGGAGATGCGGATGTCGCGAGCCGGATCCATTGCATACTTCTGCAGTGGACCGTAGCTATAGACAGCGCGCGCAACTTCGAGGCGCGTCCGGTCATCCATCGGCGAAGGCGGATCGACCTGGATCTCGTCGTTGACCTGTTTTACGCCAGGAAAGGTACTGGCCAATGCAATCGCCGAGTCACGGTCAGGTAAGTACGGGCATGTCCACCCAGGGTGACCACTCCGTCCTGCACGCTCAGTGTGATCGCATTGAACATGTTGCCGTAGCCGACGCGGTCATAGGCAGCTTTCTCGCCAAGCTTCGCTTTCAGTTGGTCGTCAGACATGCTGGGCCCGGCGACTTCGATGTCGTTGCGGACGGCTGTGATGCCTTTGACCTTGTGAATACGCTTGTCGGCGTCGAGCTTGTACTCATAGAGATCAACTGAGCCACTCAGTGTGGCCACACCGTTATCGACGTTGATCTTCACGTTCTTGAACTGCGATTTGTTCAATTTCGACTGGGCTTCGCTGGTGACGTTGTTGTCATCGGCCGCGAAGGATTTTGCGCCCGTGCCTGAGGTTGCCGCCAAGGAAAATTGGGGAAGACTCAGGAGGGCCGCGGCGAACGGTATTGCCAGAAGCGCTGTCCGTTTGTTGCGGATAGTGGAAAACATTTCGAACTCCTCCTCTTTCACTCTCTTCTGAACTGCAAGTGGTAACTGCAACACACATGGAAAGATGCAAACCTCGATCCAGAGTTGCTTCACCGCGTTCAGCAGCACTTGAATAGACACAAGATTGAGGAGAAAGTTCCGCCGTTCCCAGGGTGGTTTCGTGTAACGGAATGTAACGAACAGCCTTAATCTTCTAAGGATTTGATGCCTATGTAGTTAAAGTTACAAGCAGGTTTCGCTTTAACTTAAACGAAAATAAGTTGAAGTAATTGGTGGAAGATAGAACGGGATTCAAGCCGTACTTTCGGCTTGCCGGCGAAGTTATCGATAGCGGCGGGTTGCCTTGAGAACCATAGAGAAGACGCCCGATTCGTCGCGGGCCACGAGGACGGACACGTGTCGATTGATGGCGATCTCGGCCTGGAGCAGCTGCTGGCTGGTGGTATCCACGTCGGTGGCAAAGGTGAGCGTGAGGTTGCGTCCGACCTGTTCCTCCACCGTGACGCGCGAGGTTGCGTTGCCCAGCACTCCAATATAGTTGGGATCGACCTTGACCGCGCCGGCCCCGAAGAGCTTCTGAACGCGGCTGCTGACCGTGGCATTCAGTGCTCCGCCAAGAAGGGTGTCCGTGGTTGGGTTGGCGACCGACTGTTCCTGCTGTTGCGTGTAGAGACGCTGCTGGTTCTCGGTGCGGCCCATCGCGAGAAGAGCGACGACATCCTGCTCCGGAAGCGGAGGGTCGCTGCGATAGGTGACCCCGAGCTTCTGCGGCGTTCCGTGCAGACCAAGCGTGATGTCATAATCTTCGACGCGCGCTGTGGCGTTCAGATCGATCGTCGGTTCGATGCGGACCGGATTCGTAAACGAAATGTCGCCGCGCTGGAGGTCGTAACGGGTCCCGGCAATGTTGGCTGTGCCTTCGGTGATCGAGACCCGGCCGAGAAGAGACGGCGATGCGAGGGTGCCCCGCAGGCGCAAACTCACGTCCCCGGCAAGCTTGGCATAGGCATTCTGGAAATTGAGCTGTGGCGATGAATTGACGCGCACATCCAGACGAACGTGGTTCGATGGCGAGTCCGGATTGGTTACGGTGGTTGCAATCGAGCCCGTCTGCGTGGTGAGGGAAGTAATGTCAAAGTCCGGATTGATGGTGAAGCGCGTAATGAGTACATCGCCGGAGAGAAGCAGATTGCTCTGCGGGCCCTGCAGACGGAGGTTGGCATCGGCAAGAGAACTGACGCCGGTGGGGTAACGAATGCGAATGCTTCTTCCTGAGACGGAAAGGTCGGCGAAGAGGCCGCGCTGCCAGCTGAGATAGCCGCTCACGCTGAGCAGGCCGCCGCCGCTCATGGCGGTGAGCGACGTGACCTCAAGGCGGTTTTTATTGAATTGCAGCGAGCCGTGCAACTGGCTGAGGCCGTTGGGGACGTCTTCTAACGAAAGCGCGCCGTTCTCAAAATCGACGCGGCCCTGCAGGCCTGGATTGGCGAGCGGGCCATGCGCTTCGAACTGGAAGGTCGTGGTGCCCGAAGCGGTCAGGTCGGGATCGACAGTTTGAGCGAGCTGCAGATTCACCGAGCCGCTGGCGGCAAAATCGAGTTGGTGATTCTCTTTGAGCGCCAGGCTGCCCTGAGCGCGCAGATCGGTGTCTTCGCCGGTGATGTGGAGCGGGTCGAGATGAACGAGGCCTTTGGCAAGCGTGGCGTGGACGCCTCCCTGGCTCTCAAGGTGAACGCCTGCGATCGTGGCAGCCAACTGCTGCAGGCGAGCCTCGCCATGCATATCCAAAGGATTTGCCAGGGGACCGCCCACGGTAATCGTGCCGGCAAGAGCCGACTCGCCCGACAGTCCGCGAAGATGGACCGCGTTCAGCAGGCCGCCGATGTTGAAGTGGGCAAATTGAAGCGTGGCCTGCGTGGTGTAGTCCTTGTCCAGCGCGGTCTCGCCGTTGAGGTCGATGGCCGCACCTTCGAGCCGTGTGCTGGCGTTGTAATTCGCGGTCTTGTTGCGTGTGTGTCCCGCGAATGCAAGGACGCCCAGGGATTCGCCACCCAGCACGAGATCATTGAGCGTGGCGTGGGCGTCGAGGCGGGGATCGTCGAGGGTGCCGGAACCGGTGAGGGTGAAACCCAGTGCGCCCGTAGCGCTGCTCATGCTGCTGCGCAGGGTTTCGATTTGCGCGATGTCGATGCCTGAGCCTTTGGAGTCGATCTGGAACTGGCGCGAATGCATGTCGTAGCTGCCGGTTGCGGAAACGGCCCCGGCCGGCAGAGTCAACTGGCCCGATGTGATCCGCAGCAGGCCCCTGGTCATGGTTCCCTGGGCGCGCAGTTGCGTGACTGGCTCATTCCAGGCCACACCATGACTCAAGCTGATGGAGCCGGATCCATCGGGCGCCTGCAGTTCGCCGTCGATTTGAAGTTGCGCATCGAGGCTGCCGGTGATCGGCAGGGTCTGACCTGTCACGCCGAACAGATCCGCGGTATCGACCTGCTCCGCGTCGAGGTGCGCATGCAGCAGGGAATCGGCATCGTAGGTTCGCCCGTCTTTTGGATTCTCCGCAGGAGTTGCGTCGAGTGTGCCTGCAACGGTGATGGAAGCAGGTCCGCGTTTGAGCAAGCCATGCTGGATGGTGATGCGTTCCGCAGTGTAACTGCCCGTGGCTTCGACCGAGTCCCAATGGAAAAGGGGTGACGCGGCGTCGGATGCGGCTGCGGATTCGGGTTGGCCGGCCGTCGTACTGGCGCCCGGGACTTCGACGGAGATCTGCGTTGCTTTGGCGTTTCCGGAAAGATGCGGGTCCAAAAGCGAGCCCGTCCAGTTGCCGTGAAAATCTCCTTGTCCTGCCAGCCGGACTGGTAATGCCGCCGCACCACTGTGGCCGTTGCGATTCAGCCCGAGGTCGCGCAAGAGCGTGTCGAATTCGCCGAGATTGCGGGAGTGAAAGTCGACGGTGAGACCGGAGGGACTGGTGAGCGGGTACGCTCCGAGATGTCCCGAAGCTTTGAGTTGGCTGCCGGGCAGGTTCAGATCGAGCCTGCGCACATCGACCCCGCCGTCCCGTTGCGTGTAGGTAGCATCGACGGCGCCCGTGGCTGGGATCTCTCCTGCCACGGGACTGGAGGGAGGGTTGAGACCAAGCTTCGCTTCGACTGCGATCGTCTTCTCGTCTCCCTTGGTCCAGTTCGCGATGGTGATTCCGTTCAGAAGCGAGTCGAACCCAATTCGCTGAAACGGCGCCTGGCCGACCATATCGAGCAGTGTGTCGAGAGAAACGTCTTTGAAGTTCGCAGTGACTTTGCCGTTGACGGGAATGTTGATTACATCGGGGTTTGGCCTGGGGTGCGGCGGCAGCGTTCCGGTTGCGCGAATCCCGTTCAGGCCCGGGCGCTCCAGCACATTGGCGGCGGGGTTGGTGGGCCTCCAGGGGCTGAGATCGATGTCACCGGTAAGTTCGCCCCCTTGACGCAGGCGTAAGAGGACGCGCGTGATCAGCAGGCGGCGCGGGTCCGCGTGGACGTGCGCATCGACACGGATTCCGGTCGCGACTACGCCTGTTCCGATGTACGAGCCGTCCTCGATATGAACCGAGCCGTCGGTGCGGAACTCGGCGCCTTGTCCGACGCTTTCGAGATCGAGACGCGCAATGCCTTGCGGGGCGAAAGGGTAGCCAAGGCCGGGCTCGAGAAGGCGCATGTCCAGATCGCCGGTGGTGCGGGCCTGCCAGGCGGGATGGCTGAAATTTCGCAACACGCCTGAAATTTCGAAGGAGTGCTCCTCCTTGTTGCGAGGGCGGTTGGGAGCGGAGAACCGGGTGGTGATGCGCAGGGAGTGGAGAACCGCGCTGGACCGCGACAGGTCGAGCGTGGCCTGCATGGAGCCAAGCGCGGGTGCTTCGCTCCCGCGCGCGAGGCGAATATCGGTTGCTCCCGATTCGATGCGATAGCTTTCCGGATTGGCCGCGCTCGCTGGGATGTAGCGCAGGAGCGTGGAAACGTCGTGGGCATCGAGCGCGAGCAATGTATAGCGATCCTGGAAATCGAATTCGGCCTCGCGGTTTTCGAAGTCGAGAGCGCCCTGCTCAATCGAGACGTGTCCCGCCTTGAGGTCGAAGAGCGTTTCAAGAGCAGGACGCGATTGTCGCGCTGCTCTGCGCGGCTGCGGAACATTGGTCGAGCCATCGGCAAACACGATGAGATGAACTGCAGGCTGTTCCACTTCCAGCGCGCGAAGCAGAACGCGGGGACTCCAGAGACCAAGAATGCTGATGTCGACACGCAGGTGGCCGATGCGCGCGAACGGCGCCTCGCCCGGCTCTTCGCGCCCGTGAAGCACCAGGCCGTCGGCATCCGCTTCAAGACGGAAAAGGTGCCAGCGGAAACCGGCAATCTCCACGCGGCCACCCGTGATTTCCTCAAGCGCTGCGATCATGCGCCGGCGCGCAAGATTCTGCGCGGCATCCGAATTTGCAACGATGTTCAAGAGCAGGCCAACGGCAAGTGCACAGAGGACGAAGAAGAAGGCAAACACGGCAAGCTTCCGCCTTGCCGAGCGGGAGGTGCGCTCGGGCGATGCGGGCGAGGGAAGCGTGGAGTCAGGGTCGCTCATCGTCTTCCTCTCTGGTGGTTGGGCGGGGGCTTGGCTGCGTAGAACTCGCGTCGGGAGCGGCGGGCGTTGGCTGCGCTGCGCTGGGTTCGAGGCTGGGATCGAGCACCTCGATGTCGCCTTGCTTGCGCAGATTGTTGAGCCAGTCATCGAAGAGCGCATTCACGCGCTGCTGCAGCAGAATCTCTTCAATGCGCGAAGAAACCGTCTCCAGAGCTCGGAATGGCGGCGCCCTTCGTGTACTGGGGCAGCAGCGTGCCGCGGTAATAGCCTTCGATGTCCTGGGGCGAGATGCTGACGCCCTGGCGAAAGCGCTGCTCGATAAACCGCAGAATCTCCATGCGCCGCCGGAAATAGTCTTCAACCTGCTGCTCGGTCAGGTCGTGAGCGGCAAGAAATGCAGCCCAACCAGCGTCGGACGAGCAGCCGGCACGGGCACAAACGGGCAGGTCCCTGCGCAGATCCTTGAGCCGTGCATTGAGCTCGGGCTGTGTGGGCGAGTTGGCCTGTGCGTCTTCCTGGCGAATCTGCTGTTGAATCAGAGCGCGCGCGATGAGCTGATCGAGGGCGCGCTCCCGCGTCAGTGCGCCGAGGCCTCCGCGGCTCGCGTCGAGTACAGACAAGCGCAGCTCATCGTCGATATCGCTGGAGAGAATGGCCTGGTTGTTGACGACGGCGACCACCCGATCGAGGACAACGGTGGCGGGGCCTTCGCCGGGTTGTGCGCCGAGGGGGGCGAGAAAAAGCAGGGGCAGGATGAGCGCAAGTCCGCCAAAGCAGCGCTGCACAGCGGTCGAGCGGAGGATTGCGTGGTTGCGGCTCATCAGAATGCCTGCCCAAAGCTGAAGAAGAAATTGAAATGCGCCGCCTCGCCAACAGTCGGAGGGGCGGTCGGATTCGAGTAGTTGTAAATGACGGGAAAGATCGGGGTGTTGAGGTTATAGCTGAAATCGAAGCGAATGGGGCCGATGGGGGTGTGGTAGCGCAGCCCGACACCAACCGCATGCGAGAAGTAGTTGAAGTTACACTCCCCCTGCCAGCCGGTCGAGGTGACAGGGCCCGGTGGGGGTTGATCCGGAGCTTTGGGATTCACAAAGTCGAGATTCCTGCAGGTGTCGCGGTCGGGCTGGCGGGTGCGAATGGCGCTGGGCCATACATCGGACGCGTTGGTGAACACGTTGCCCATGTCGTGAAAGAGGACGAAGCTCACCGAGTCGCCGAGAAAGGGAAGTGTCGGCGGAGGCAGGCGCGCTTCCGTGCTGTTGATGAAAGCCCCTGCGCCGCCGATCGGGAACCCGGTTTCAGGATCGCGCGGGCCGGCAGCATTGATGGAGAACCCACGCAGCGACGTATAGCCGCCCGCATAGAGGCGCTCGGGCAAAGGAATCAACTCGCTTTCCGGCGTCCCGAAGGAACGCTCCTGTCCGTAGCGCGTGTTCCGCGCCAGAACGAAGCGGTCTTTGTCGAAGCTCCAATAGCTGGAACTGGAAACATCGAGCCGGTTGAACGTAGCCTGCGCGCCTGCGAACTTTTCGGAGAGGAATTCCTGAAAGCTGATATATGTGCCACGATGCGCATCGAGGACGGAATCGCGCGTATCGCGAATCCACGTGATCGACGGCCCGGCGACGCGCACCGCTGTCGACTCCTGCGCAATTTCGCCTGGCGAGACCTGGAGGCTGTCGGCTTCGACCTTGACGCGGCGGAAGGTGAGTTCGTAGAGAAAGCTGTTTGCCTTGGAAAGCCACGCGCCGGGTGTATCGAAGTGTTGCGAGAGACGGAAGCTGCCCTCAAGCCGGGATGCTACGTACGTGGTGACGTCGAGGCTGTTGGCATAGCCGCCGGAAAACGACAGGGCAAAGTTGCGGCTCGAATTGACATGCGGATCCTGAAAGAGCAGATCGAGCTTCTGCTCGAGCAATCCGTAGTTGCCTTGAAGGGAAGCGGAAAGCTCGCGGCCGAAGAGATTGTTTCGGGTAATGTCGAGCAGAACGCGAGGGCTGATTCCGGTCTTTCCCTGCGAGTTGCACACCGCGCCGCTGAGAATGATGAGTCCGCAGTTGTAGTGCGGCGTGCCCGTCTGCACCTCGAACCCAAAGCCGTAGGTGAGAGCCCAGCGCCGCGCCTCCGCTGTCTGCAGCAAGACGGTTTTGTGCGTATCGCCGCCATTGGGGTTTTCGATTGCCGGATCGACTTCGTTGAAAAGTGCGAATTCATACAGATTGCGCTGCGTGTCGAGCAGCGAAGTCTGGCTTAAGGGATCCCCTTTGTGAATCGTGATGGCGCGCTCTACCGTATCCGGCCGGGTGTAATGGAGACCGGTGAGCAGAACGTCGCGTACAAAGACTTGCTGACCCTCGGTGATGCGGAAAACGACATCGACGTGGTTCGCCTGCTCTGCATCCGGCTTCTCCGTGACGTCCACCTGCGGATGCTCGAAGCCCTGGTTCAGGTAGGCGGTCACGATTGCGTCGCGATCCCCGGCAAGGTTATGCGGGCTGAGCAATTGGCCGGCAACCGTGTTCATCAGTGGGGTCAGTTTTTCCGGGCTGATACGCTCTGCGCCTTCAAGGCTCACCGTCCCCACGCGTTGCTGGTCCCCTTCGTCGATCCGGTAGGTCACGCTCAAGGGTGCGATCTTGCTCTCTTTGGACTTTGCTAAGCGCGCAACCCGTCCCAACTTCACTTCGGCGGCAGACTGATTTGTCGTCGCACTGGTTTCGGGAGTACTGGTCTCTGAGCGCACCTTTACGTTGACGAAGCCGTTATTCCGATAAACGCCTTCGAGCGCGCTGATGTCGGCCGCGACCAGCGCATTGCTATAGGTGCCGTGATGATCGAGTGTGTCGGCCGCGTGCACGGCCAGCAACTGCTGCAACGTGCTCTTGCCGAAGTAATGATTGCCTTCGATTGAAACCTTGTCTACGCGGCGGCGCGCGCCGACATTGACATCAAAAACAATCTCGACCTCGCCGGGAGAGGATACTTGCTGATGGCCGACCTTGACGTCGAAGTAGCCGAGGCGCTGATAGTAGTCGCGCAGGCGCCGGTTGCCCTCGTTCAGAAGATCTTCATCGACGGTGCCCTCTTCGTAGATAGGCACCACCTTGCGAATGCGTTCCTGATCGAGATTTACGCCCTCCAGGCGCACGCGTACGCGCGGACCCTGGCTGGCCGTGAAGTGGAAGGCGATGCGGTTCGAGGCTGCATCGTAATCCTGCGATTCGAGCTTGATTTCTGCCTCGAGCCGGTCCTGGCTGCGATAGTGTTTGAGAAGTCCCGCCAGAGCCCGATTGATGGTATCGCGGTCGACGTGCGCGCCGACTTTGAGATGCGCGTGGCGGCGAAATTCCTCTGCGTTCATGCCGGCGTCGCCTGTCAACTGCACGTTCCCTATGCGCGCCTGGGGTCCGCTGACGATGTGGAACGCGATGTCGACGAGTTGCTGATCGGGATGAGGCGTCAGGATGTGCTCGATCTGCGATTGATGGAATCCATTGAGAGCCAGCGTAGTGCGCATCGCGTCGAGGGCCCGGCTGAGCTTTGCGGAGTTGAAGCGTGTTCCCGGGTTCAGTTCACTGGCGCGATTGAGCTGGGTGTTCACCGCCGCGCCTTTCGCGCCGTCGACACTTACGGTTCCAATGAAGATGCGTGGCGTGCCTTTGAAGGTGAGGGCGACCCCATTCGCGGCGGGCGCGGCCTCGACAGCAATGTCTTCATACAGACCGGTGGCGTAGAGTTGGCGCAGGCTCTCCTTGATTTTGTCGGAATCGAGAGCCGCCCCCACGCGCTGTGCGAGCTGATCGGGAACCGGGTCCAGGCGTGCCGCTTTGACTCCTTCGTAGGTCGATGCTTTCCACCGTCCTGCCTTGCCAGGCACGCAGGGCGTCGGGTGCCATCGGTGCGGGGTGCGTCCGCTTGTGGAGTTTGCCCGGTTGCTGCCGGAGGAGCATTCTGGCTGTGGCCGGGTACAGCGAAAAGAGCAACGCAAAAAAACGTGAGGTGAACCAGGATCGTGCGAGGAATCTTCAAGGATGGACCGATGACCGGGCGAGCGATACGCCAGAAAGCCGTATCCCTGCGAATTTCCATCAACCCGGACGCCACTTTCCTGAAGACCATCACTCTCCCAACAGACGCAAAAAGACCAGCCTCGTATGCGGAATGAACCCAGTCAACGCATACGGCCACAGCGTGAATCCATGGACCCGGGAAGCGGAATTCGACCTGAAAGCGCCGGCTCCCTTTATACTAGCTAGGAAATACCCCCGGTGCAGTTCGATCCCAGGTTATGCGGCCGCCGCGCAGCGCGATGCCCCGATTGAGGTCTTTGAATGCCATTGGCAGATGCAGCACCGAACGCAAGTGCGCCAGGGGTACCTTCCCAGGTTCCAGGCTCGGAAACACGGCACGGCTCCCGCCGCGAATGGAGCCGCCGCCGTATCCCCCGAGCTGTTGGCGCGCGCGCAGGCCGGCGATCATGAGGCCTTCGCGCAGCTCTATGCGATGAACAAGCGGCGCATTTATTCCCTTTGTTTGCGCATGGTGGGCAACGTGGCGCAGGCCGAAGATCTCACCCAGGAAGCCTTCCTGCAGCTGCACCGGAAGATCGCTACCTTCCGCGGCGACTCCGCGTTTTCGACCTGGCTGCATCGCATGGCGATCAACGTCGTGCTGATGCACCTGCGCAAACGGAATTTGCCGGTCATCTCGCTGGATGAGGCCATGGAGCCTACCGTCGAAGATCGCGCGGGAAAGAGTTTCGGCACCCAGGACCCGACGCTGGCTGGAGCCATTGACCGCCTGGCTCTGCAGAAGGCCATCGACAATCTCCCGGAGGGTTACCGGCTGATCTTCGTGCTGCACGACATTGAGGGCTTCGAGCATAATCAGATTGCCGATATGCTGGAATGCTCCATCGGAAACAGCAAGTCGCAGTTGCATAAAGCGCGTCTGAAACTTCGCGATGCACTACGTGTCCGTCCGGAGGAGGGAACCGGCAATGAGTGAAGGCCCCAAAGATATGACCTGTGCGGAGTTTCAGGCGCAGCTGCCGGAACTGGTCGGATCCGGAGAGAATCTATCCCAAAATCCGCACCTGGAATCCTGCGAGCTCTGCCGGGCCTTGCTTTCCGATCTGGAGACGATCGCCGAGGCGGCTCGTCAGCTGTTTCCGATTACCGATCCACCCGATGAGCTCTGGTCGCACATCGAACGGGCCATTCAATCGGACGAGCAATCCCCTGAGGAGGCTCTGAAAACGTCGAGCGACACCGATCCTCTGCCTCCGGGGCTCACGGTTGAGGCCGGGTAGAGCCAAGGTTCCCGCATAGCCTCTGCTCCCGATTCAGCACCCGCCGACGCCGGTGGGGCGTCCCCTGCGTCGCGCCGGGCGATGCACATCTCACTCCCCAAGCATTTTTTGCCGATACAGAACCGGAACGGAGCTTCCGCATCCGTGTAGATTGCTTTGCGCGTGGTGACCGGGATCGGCATCGAAGACGAAGTCGGCAAAATGCAATGAGGAAGACGGTCGGCGGGAACCTGGTCGAGGCATGGGTCCGTATTGGAGTAGCAGGTTCCGGAACGTGGGGAAACACGATTCGTGAAACTTTTGATACTTTGCGTTGTCTAATTAAGAAAAGTTGATACGAGGACACTCAATGCCCAATCCGACCAATCCGTTGCCTCTCCCGAAAGCTTCATCGACCAAGCTCCTCTCTGGCACCCGCCAGATCCCCGTTCTGCCGGTCCGCGACACGGTTCTGTTTCCGCACGCGGTGCTGCCTTTAACCGTTGGACGCGAAAGCTCGATCCAACTGATTGAGTCGATGGGAGATGAGCGGACGATCGTGGTTGCGGCGCAGCTCGATCCCCGGCTCGATTCGCCCAAGCCTGCGGATATGCATCCGGTGGGAACGCTGGCGACGGTCCACAAGATCGTGCGCATGCCGAACCAGAGCCGGTTTGTGTTTACCGAAGGTGTGGAGCGCGTGCGGCTGGTGCGGTATGTCCAGACCGAACCCTTCATGATCGCTGAAGTTGAGCCCCTGGAAGAGACGGCTCCATCCTCAGCCACCAATATCGAAGCCCTGGTGCGGAACGTGATCGGCCAGTTCCAGCAGATTGTCTCGGAGTCGCAAACCCTTTCCGATGAGCTGCGGACTATTGCGGCCAACATTGACGAGCCGAGCCGGCTGGTGGATTTTGTGGCTTCGTCGCTGCCGTTTCTGACCACCGACGACAAGCAGCAACTGCTTGAAACCGCAAGTGTTGCCGACCGGCTGGAGAAGCTCAACAAGCACCTGGCCAAGGAAATCGAAGTCCAGCAGCTGCGCTCGAAGATCCAGAGCGAGGTGCAGGATCAGGTCCAGCAATCGCAGCGCGACTACTATCTGCGCGAGCAGATGAAGGCCATCCAGAAGGAGCTGGGCGAGCAGGATGAAGGCCAGCGCGAGGTCGAAGACCTGCGCAAAAAGATCGACGACGCGAACATGCCCGAGGACGTAAAGAAGGAAGCTCTGAAGGAGCTTTCCCGCCTGGGGCGCATGTCGCCGATGGCGGCCGACTACTCGCTTACGCGCAACTACATCGAGTGGCTGGCGGTGTTGCCGTGGGCCAAGAGCTCGGGCGAGAAGATCGATATCGCCAAGGCCAAGGAGATCCTCGACGAGGACCACTACGAGCTGAAAAAGGTGAAGGACCGCATCCTGGACTATCTTTCCGTGCTCGAACTCAAGCCGGACATGAAGGGACCGATTCTTTGCTTCGTCGGGCCTCCGGGCGTCGGCAAAACGAGTCTTGGCCGGTCGATCGCGCGGGCGCTGGGCCGGAAGTTCCAGAGAATCTCTCTCGGCGGCATGCACGACGAGGCCGAGATCCGCGGGCATCGCCGGACGTACATCGGTGCGCTGCCTGGGCAGATCATTCAGAGCATTCGCCGGGCGGAGGTCAACGATCCGGTGATCATGCTCGACGAGATCGACAAGCTGGGACGGGATTTCCGCGGCGATCCGGCCTCGGCGTTGCTGGAAACGCTTGATCCGGAGCAGAACAACACGTTCCGGGATAACTACCTCGACGTGCCGTTCGATTTGTCGAAGGTCCTCTTCATCTGCACCGCGAACCAGCTCGACACGGTTCCGGCGCCGCTGCTGGACAGAATGGAGCTGATCCCGCTGCAGGGCTACAGCGAGGAAGAGAAGCTGCACATTGCCAACCGCTATCTGATTCCGCGGCAGATCAAGGAAAACGGAATCACGGCGGAGCAGATTGAGTTCCCCGAGGATTCGGTGCGCTCGATCGTGCGGCACTACACGCGCGAAGCCGGCGTGCGCAAGCTGGAGCAAGTGATTGGCACCGTTTGCCGCAAGCAGGCGCGGCGTGTGGTGGAAGGCAAGCCCGAAAAGCTCGTCGTCACCCGCGACGTGGTCAAGGAGTTCCTCGGCGGCATCCAGGTGCGCGTGGAAACCGAAGTTGCCGAGCGCGTGAAGCGGCCCGGTGTGGCAGTCGGTCTGGCATGGACGCCGGCCGGCGGCGACATTCTCTTCATCGAAGCCAACAAGATGAAGGGGAAGGGCAGTTTCGCCATGACCGGGCAGATCGGCGAGGTGATGCAGGAATCGATGCAGGCCGCCTTGACCTGGGTGCGCTCCAACGCGGCGAGTCTTGGCCTGAGTGAGGACTTCACCAAGGAGATCGACCTGCACATTCACGTGCCTGCCGGAGCCATCCCTAAGGATGGTCCCTCGGCGGGCGTGACGATGGCGACGGTGCTGGCCTCGCTGCTGACGGATACACCGGTGCGTCCGCTGACCGCGATGACCGGCGAGATCACGCTGAGCGGCAATGTGCTGCCGGTCGGCGGAATCAAGGAGAAGTTCCTGGCGGCGCGCCGGGCGGGAGTGACAACCATCATTCTGCCTGCCGACAATCGCCAGGACGTGGAAGAAGACCTGACTCCGGAGCTGATGGAAGGTGTCACCGTGCACTATGCCAGCGAGATTGGCGATGTACTGGGCGTGGCTTTGCCCTTGCTGAAAGCACGTCCCGACACCAAACCAGCCGAGCCGGCGGATAGCCGCACCGCGGTGGTTTAAGTCGTACCGAAGCGAAGTCAAAGAAGAGGCCGGCGAAGCTGCCGGCCTTTCTTTTTGCCTGCAGGTTTTCCCGATCTGGGATCAATCCTGTTGCGCAATGCAGTGCGATTGCCAAAGCGGGAAATAATCGCGCGCGATTGAAGAGGACCATCACTTTGCCGATGATGGGCCAAGAGTTCACTGCGCTCCTGCGCACGAGCGGTGCTTATGGCTACGTCACCCGTTACGCAACATCAGATGGTTCCGCTTCACCTTTCGGGCAATACGACCGAACAGCAGAAGCGTCAGCTCCTCGACTTCCTCTCCGAGGCCGCGCAGGAGGCGGGCGGCGGCGCCATCGAGCAGCTTGACCGGCAGAGTGTGCAGTCTGTGCTGGATTCCGGCAAACATCTCAAAAAAGAGGTGACCGAACGAATCCTCGGTGTGATTCAGGGGCACACGACCAGCGACAAGTTCAAGGACGAGGAAACCGGATCGAATCGTGTGTATCCGTCGACCTATCGGGTGCGACCGATCGAGGCCCAGGTGACGGAGTTGCGCAAAGCATTTCCCTCGCTGGGCAAGTGTCATGAACGGCTGGCGCGCCGCCCGTTGCCGGATGGGGCCGAGGGATGGTTCGCCATTCCGCGCTGGCAGGATTTGGCGCCTACCTACAACGAAGCCGTCGAGCGGATTTTGGAGGCGGTTGCGGCGCGTCGAAAATTCTCGAACCGGATCATCGGCAAACTGGGCGACAAGTTCCTTCGCCAGAGCGAGCGGTCGAAACTGGCCGAGAAGATTCTCGCCGAGCAGCAGCAGGACAACGACATCCTGGTGCTGGGTGCGCAGATGGGCTTGCTGCATCGCGGGTCTTCCGCGCGGAGAACGCGCGTAGCCCTGGCAGGCAATGAATTCGGCCTGGGGGTCTTCGCATTCGCGGCGGTCCTGCTGACCCATCCCGAGCGCCTCTCCACCGGCGAAACGCTCATGGTGGATTGCGGCGGCGACGAATACTCGGTGCGCGGCGATTACACCTTCGACCGCGTGCCGCTGTTCGACTACGACATCACCGGAATCGAATTCAGCATCTTTTACGAAGACCGCGCCCGCAACCTGTGGGGCACGCCCACGGGGTTCCTCTACAAGATGGTTTAGCCGGGGGACCGGAATTCGGCCGGGTTGCGTCTAAGCATCAGGCGGTGTTCTTCTAAAACGTGATGGGCGTGCGGGTTCTTGGCTCGGGGATTCTTGAAAGTTGGTCGGGAGCGGAGGCCTCTTCGCTGCGCCCGTGGAAGCTTCGAGCCTACGCGGCGATTCTGTGCTGTTGCATGCTTTTTTGCACGGCGGGTACCCTGGCGGCGCAGGAGACCACGCTGCGCGTCGATGTGAAGCTGGTCGACGTCTTTGTCAACGTGACCGACCGCAATGGCGCCATCGTCGGTGGCCTTACCCGCGAGGATTTTTCGGTCAAGGAAGACGGCCGCCCACAAGCCATCTCCGTCTTCGAGCGGCAATCGGCGATGCCGCTCAACCTGACCCTGGCCATCGATACGAGCGGCAGCGTCAGGAAAGACCTGGCCGAAGAAGCGTCGGCGGCGCACCGGTTTGTGCATGCCATTCTTCGCCCCCAGGACCAGATGAGCCTGCTCGAGTTCGCCACCGAGGTGCGCGAACTTTCTCCGTTCACCAACAAGATTGCGCAGATCGATCGCGGGTTGAACCAGCTGCATGCGGACTACGCGACCGCGCTTTATGACGCCATCGTCCTGGGCGCGAAAGAACTGGGCCGCAAGGAGAATCGGCGGGTGCTGATTCTGATTTCCGACGGCAGCGACACGGCCAAAAGCAGCACCTATCAGCAGGCACTGGAGTCGGCTCTGCGCAACGAGGTGATGATTTATTCCATCATCGACGTGCCGATTGAGGAGAGCGCCGGGCGCGATCTGGGTGGGGAGCATGCGCTGATTACGCTCTCTGAGGAGACTGGCGGCAAATATTTCTATGCGAATGCAGGCGGCCTCGACTCGGCGTTTGCCAAGGTCAGCGACGACCTGCGCACGCAATACCTGATCGGCTACTATCCGCACAATCAGGAGCCGGGGCGTGTCTTCCATCGCATTGACATTGCCGTCCCTCGCGCTGCTGCCGACGACTTCAACATCCGCCACAAGACGGGCTATTACGGCGACGCCCAGGTCCGCCAAAACTGAAGCCCGCGCGACGAGTCGGCCACCGCATTTCACAACAACGTGCCATTCATGCGGCCATCTCGCGCTTTGCTGCATCTAAAATGGCACTATGACCTCTCCACTTTCCTCACGTCGGCGTGCCAAGACGCCTCCGCCCGGCGACACGGGCCAGGAAGCACTCTACCTCCGCTCCCTCAGCGACCGGCAAGTGGTGGTTACCGTGAAACTGCGCGACGGCGAGTCGGTGCGCGGCTGGATTGAGTACTTCGACGACGCCATGCTGCGGCTGACGCGCGAAGGGGAGCCAAATCTCTTTATCTACAAGCACCAGATCCGCAGCATCTCGGAAGCGGGACGGCGGCGCGCGACCCCTGCGGAAACGCCGGCACGGCATGTTGCCAGCAAGACGGCCCCCACTGAGCGCGTCTCGTGAGTGCAGACCCACAGGCAGATTTGCAATGGGTACCGCAGGCGGCCTCAATAGCCCGCGAGGCCGGAGCCAGGCTGCGTGAGTTTTTTGCGCAGGGCGTCGCAACCGAATACAAGGGCGACGTGGACCTGGTTACGGTTGCGGATCGGGCTTCAGAAAAACTGATTCTGCAGCGGCTGGCAGAGGTGTTTCCCGATCACGGTGTCTATGGCGAAGAAGGCACGCGCGAGCGCCTCGACGCCGAGTTTCGCTGGTACGTGGACCCGCTCGACGGAACCACCAATTTCGCACACGGCTTTCCGCAGTTCTGCGTATCCATGGGGCTGGAGCAGCGGCCGAAGCAGGGAGCGGCGGACCATCCGGGTCTGCTGGTAGCAGGCGTGATCTACGATCCCATGCGCGACGATCTCTACCTTGCCGAACGGGGACGCGGCGCATGGTTGAACGGCAAGCCCATCCACGTCTCCCGCATCGAAGAACTCGCTGAGTCGCTCGTAGCGACGGGGTTTCCGAGCCGCAAGCGGCATGAGAGCCCGAACATCCACTTCTACCACGAGTTCACCTTGCGCTCGCATGGCGTGCGCCGGGCAGGGTCGGCGGCACTGGATTTGGCGTTTATTGCCGCCGGGCGGCTCGAGGCGTTCTGGGAGTTCAATCTGAATCCGTGGGACACGGCGGCGGGCGTTCTGCTGGTGGAAGAAGCAGGTGGACGCATTTCCGATTTCGCGGGCCGGCCGTTTCAACTCGATTCGCGCGAGACGCTGGCGTCGAATGGGAAGATTCACGGCGAACTGGTTGGGCTTTTCGAAGATTTGTTCGCAGGGCGTAACCTCGCCCCGATTCCCACCCCACGCGAGTTCGCCGAGCGCCGTGCCGCCCAGAGCGCAGCAAAAAGCTAGACTGGCTGCAAAACGAATGCATGTTAAGTTTTTCAGTTAGTCTGCGGCCTGTTAGCGCGGCGGCGATGCTGCATTCCTTCCTTGCACGCGGTGCAGACTGATCCGCGTTCATTTAAGAAAAAAGGTAGATCTTGTAGAGAAATTCTCTGTTTGCAGGCAGATAGCGTTGATGGATCGCGCTAAATTCCTGCATCGAGAGAAGTTATTTGCAGATTCTAGGCAGATAAGGACTTACGGCCGAGGTTTCTCGCGCGTCCGCGAAAATCGGAGGTTTGAGCTGCTTAGGAAACTCATCTGACCTGATTGTGCGCCAACGAGGCGTAATTCTATGCAATGGTCGAGGAGATATTTTCGACCCTGCGCGATTCGCGACTGCGCTCGCGATGCTGCGGAGGCGTGCAGAACGCTCCTGTTTGGCACCGGACATGCGCGAGGTGCGCGGTTGCACGGGGTGTCGCGCTTTCCGGGGCACGATGCGCGTGCGCCACTCAGGAGATTAGGCGAGCCACCTTGTGTAGGTTTGGTTTGTCTATGGCGTTTATGGGCGCGGTGCCCGGCGGCGCTGCGGCAGGGCTTGAGGCGACGTTTTGATGGGACTTCGCGCGGGATTTCTTCTTTTCAGGAGGCTAGCTGCTGCGGGGCGGTTCGCGGCCGTTTGATATCGTTTAGAACTTTCTCCGCGGCTTTGCGAGACGAATACGTGCGCCAGCCGAATGACAAGCTGAGAACGCCTGAGAGGGCTGCGACAGCGACGAACGCTGCGAATTTCTTCGGGTCGGTGATGTCCACCGTGAGCAGGGTGATGAGCAGCGTGATGAAAGCCCCTGCACTGATGCCCAAGAGGGCCAAGTCAATGGACCCGTTGGAAGAGGCAATCGTGTCGAGTTCAGAATCGCTGAGGGAGTGCATCTGCATCTCCCGATGGGGATACGAGAGGGTCACGGGCGAATAGGCCCCCGGTTTCTCTTGTGAGTTGGGAGCGGCTTGGAGGTTATCCGACATTTTGGATCACCCGGACGACATAGCGACCGTCGTCCTGTTTCTCTTGGTGGAACTCGTAACTTTGCACGTGCCCGCCTGTGAGGAGCACAAGGCGGTTCCGGAAAGTCTGGATGTACTGGTTCACCTCGTCACCAAAGAAGCGGGTGGCGAAGTTCCTTTCCGGCATCAGGGTCAACACCTGCTCGGTGAGGCCATGGTTCTGGCCGCCGATGCGCACCGTGGGGAGGACGACGAAGAAGAGCTCGTTTTTGATGATCGCCATGATTTAAGAGGGTAGCACCAGATTGCGCAGTGGGTGTTGTCGCTCGCGGCTGGGGCGGCGCTGGCGGGTCCGCCTTGGAGTAGGCTATCTAAGGTCGTTTTCTTGCAACTCGCTTGCCTGGGTGCGATGACCTATTTGGCAACCGACGAAGGCCAACAGCGCTGCTAGAATTCGGAGCAATGACCAAGGAAGTGAGCGGAAGGGCAAGGGTGTCCATCGACCGCGTTATGGCGGCAGCTAGTCTTGGGTTTACTGCGATTGCTGCAGCCGTGGCTATCCTGACCTATGTTCGGCCACCTGATCCTGCACACCCGGCGCGTTTTGACTTTTTATCGAGGACGATTTCGCTCCCGATTTGGCTTGCGGTCATTCTTGCAGCTGCTCTCATCGCATTCGCTTTTATCGCTTATCACCGGGTTCGGCACCTGCTCGCTCATCTGTCTGAGCCGCCTACTTCTGCACCTTCGGTTGACCTAGCGGGATCACCTTCGGTGCGGCGAGACACCGGGCCTAAGAGCACTTCTCCCGCGGAGACGCCGAGCGCGAAGGGTTCGGCCACGGTACCGCACGCCCCTAGGCCTGGACCAGGGGAGTTCATTTGTTCATCTCCGGATGATTTTTCGATCTGCGTAACGCAGGAGGAGCAAGGGGACATGAAGGGGCTCAGGCTCCGGATCAGGAATGACGGGCTGAGTGCAATTGCCAAGGTGATCATCACGATTCGATCGGCGCGGAGCTTTGACGCTCGGCACGCTGAATTTCGAGATGGGTTGGAGTTCAAGGCTGTACGGTTCTTCGCAGCAGACCTGATTCGCGCGGCCCATGCTGGACATGACGAGTGGCTCGTCTGCAAGAAGGCCGATAAAGACCATCTGTTCGCGGGTCCGGTCGGCGCCGGTAGCCTGATGGTTTGGCCGCCTCTCGATTTTTCAGAAGTGCAGAGATGGTTGCTGTCCCTCTCGGTCGAGGCTCAGACCTTTGCGCCTAGCGCGGCGAGCCTAGCGAAGCCGCTTACCGAGATCAAACTCAACGCGGTCATTTGCTGGGACAAGCGGACTAATGAGTTCTCAATTGAAGCGGGGAGCGCGTAGCCACGCGGTCGATCCCTTTGGGGTGGCTCACAGGATGTCGAGCTTGTCGAGGATTTCGGCTAGGTGTCTCCGCGCGGTGGGGAGAGCATAGACTGCTTTGTTCAGGATCTTCGGCATTTCCTAGTGGCGACCTCCTTAGCCGCGGTTGTATCCAGCGTGGCTTCTCGTGCTTATCGAATGTTCTGGATCAGCTGCGCGGTGAACTGCACGGTCTTCAGATACTTCTCTGGCGCGATGCGTTCGTTGAGGCCGTGAATCATCGCGAGCACCGACGCATCCGACTCGACCGCGAGGAATCGATACACATTGGGTGTGAGCGTTGTGTAGAACGACGAATCGGTTGCTGCCGTGAGCAGAAACGGCGAGACGATTGCGTCAGGAAACGTCTGATGAATGCTCGTCGACAGGAGATGGAATCCGTCCGAGTCGATCGGGGAGATGGGGCTGGGATTGCGGGTTTCGTTGACATCGGGAGCCGAGACCGAAACCGCCGGGTCCTTGACGATGCGGCGGACGCGGTCAAGCACCGAATCGGCGGTCTCCCCGGGCAGGATACGGAAGTTGACGATCGCTTTAGCGCTGGGCGGAAGGGCATTGCTCTTGAAGCCGCCGTTGATCATGGTTTCCGCGGTGGTGGTGTGAAAGCTGCCGGCCGTTTCCGGATCTTTCATTCCCATGTGCACAATGAGCGGGCCGAAGAGCCAGAGATTCGCGAGCACGAGCCGTTTGGAAAACGGCATATAGGGCGCGATGGCGGCGTACTCTTCGCGCTGCGCGGATGTAATGGACGCCGGGAACGGATGCTTTTCGAGTTTGGTGAGCGCGGCGCTGAGCACGCCGATCGCGGTGTGCGCCGGCGGCGCAGAGGAGTGACCACCCACGCCGGTCGTGGAGAGCTGCACATCCACGATGCCTTTTTCGGCAATGCCGATGAGCGCGAGCGGACGGTCGATTCCCGGAACCATTCCGGAGATCACAATGCCGCCCTCGTCCACGACGAAATTGGGATGAACGCCGTGGTCGCGGAGAAGCTTCACAATCTTCTGCGCGCCGTAGTTTCCGCCGTTCTCTTCATCGTCTCCAAAGGCGAACAGAATCGTGCGCGGCGGCGTGAAGCCGCGGCCGATAAGGGTTTCAGCGGCCTCGAGCAGCGAGAGCACGTGGATCTTGTCGTCGAGCGTGCCGCGTCCCCAGATGAAACCGTCGGCGTTATCGCCCGAATAGGGCGGATGCTTCCAGAGCGGCAGGGCCTCCGCTGGAACCGGCACAACGTCCATGTGCCCCATCAGGATGACCGGCGCGAGCGACGGGTCGCGTCCCTTCCACGTGAACAGAAGCGCACCATCGGGAAGCACTTCGCGCTGCATGGTCGCGTGGACGCGCGGAAAACTCTGCTGGAGTTGATCGCGCAATTTGCTCATGGCCGCCTGATCGGGTGGCTGGCCGAACTGCGATTCGGTAGGAATGCGAATGGCGGCGATGAATCGTTGCAGCGCCCCGGCATCGTCCAGGGCGATGGGAGTGGCCGGCGGAGCGGAGACAGCAGGCGGTTTCAAGAGAGCCGCGCGTACAACCACAACGACCGCGACCGCGAGAATTGCGACAAGAAGTACAGCGCCAACTTTCTTCACGGTGCGCTCCTTAGAAAGGGATCAAATGAATTGGGGGTGAAGAGAGGCTTTCGGCCATTCTACATTTGCATGACCGCACCGAAGTGGTGGGAGATCCTTCGCAACACTCACCGCGGCAACCGCCCATGGGGGGCCGATTCGGGGCACAATCTTTCTGATTCCCGCATCGCAAAACGTGCCCCGGCAGGCCGCAGTCAGGCCGCGGGTTCGTGTGCTACTATCAGCGTCGAGAGTCAGTCTCCGGAGAAAATTCCAGATGGCATATGTAATTGCAGAACCCTGTATCGGCACGAAGGACACCGCCTGCGTGGACGCCTGTCCGGTCGATTGCATCCACCCAAAGAAGGACGAAGACGGCCACGGCGACGCCGATCAGCTCTTCATTGACCCGGTCGAGTGCATCGACTGCGGCGCGTGTGTTCCGGCGTGCCCGGTGTCGGCCATCTTTGCGCAGGACGATCTGCCGGAGAAGTGGGCTCACTTTACCGAGAAGAACGCAACGCACTTCGGCCGCTAGCCGATATCCGCTCGCATGGACGTAAGCCCCGGGAGAGTTTCGCAGGGGCGGCGCGTGCAGCTTTGAGCGCGGAGTTGGCGTCTGTGCAAGCGCTCTACCAGGTATCAGGCCGCAGGCGGAGCTAGAAGTTTTCCACAGCCGGCAAGTCAAAACGGGCATTCCTCAGATGAGGAGTGCCCGTTTTTTGTGAGCTCTCGGAAGCAAATCTTGCGGTGTCGCTTGCTTTGCAAATTTGGCAGACGCAGAAATGCACGCAAACTCGAGCGTGCAGCGTGCTCCAGCCAAATTACGTAGCTACTGGGGGTTCGTGGAATACGCCAGCTTTGGCATCCAATCTTCTGATTCTGAAAGATCTTCTGCCACTTCGTCGCCCGTGGCGATGACGAAGCGCCCGTCGCCAATCTCGACAAATTCAACCTTGTCGCCCGTCTTCAGGCCCAGTTGTTTGCGGACGTCGGGGGGAAGGGTGATGCGGCCATTGAAGGTGACCATTGCGGAAGGCATTCGATGTCCTCTGGCTCCATTCTACCTGTGCCCAGCCGAGCCCGGCCGGGAAAATGTTGATACCCTACTGGGGTTTAGCTCACCGATCTTGCAGCGGGCCGCGCGTAAGCGCCGAGCAGGAAAAATGACGGCTTGCCTTACGATGCGCAATGTTGCCGCACCTCTTCGTTAGATGCTCGAGAGCCAGCGTCCGCTGCAAGGTCCGGGGAGCGGCCGCAATGCGAAGATAAGAAGGGAATGAGCGTTCTGAGCTCGGAAGCCGTGGTTCTGCGCACCTGGCCGGTGCATGAAGCGGACCTGATCGTCAGTTTCTTTTCGCGCGATTTCGGGCGGCTGAAGGGCGTGGCCAAGTCGGCCCTGAAGAGCCGCAAGCGATTCGGCGGGGCCCTGGAGCCGATGACGGTAGCGCGTGCGTGGTTTGTAGAAAGGCCGCGCCAGGAATTCGTTCGCCTCGATCAGCTCGAAATCATCGCTTCGCCGCTGGCGCGTCCCGTCGACCACACGCGCATGGCCGTGCTCAGTTTCTTCGCGGAAGTGGTGGATGAGGCGCTCCCCGAACACGATCCGCAAGAGCCGGTCTTCCGGCTTCTGCTCTCGGTGCTGGAGCAGACGACCGTGGAGCAGCCCTGGATGCCGTTGACCTATTTTTCGCTGTGGATGACGCGGCTGATGGGGCTGCTGCCCGATATTGCTCATTGCATCGCTTGCGGTGAAACGCTGCAACCGACCGAAGTGTGGGCGCACCCGGCGGCCGACGGCCTGTTTTGCGCCACGCATCGCGGCGGCAGCGCCCTTCGGCTCAGCCCTGACTCCTGGCAACTGGCGATGCGCATGCTGCGTGCTCCCGCTTCCAGCTTTGCGGCCGAGGTGTTTCAACGACGACGAGCGCAGGATTTGCGGAGATTCACGTTGCAGGTGCTGGAGCGTCACCTGGAGCGCAGGCTGCGCACCGCGGAAGCTCTCATGCGGCTGGGCGGCTGAGAACGAACGGGAGTCGTACTCGGGATCCAGTTCTTGCAGTAGAATCCACTCGATTGTGAGCGCGCTGCGAACCGCGTGGTGTACCACCGATGCGAGGGACGATGCATCCATCCAAATCAACCAAAACGGCGCTACGGTTCGCGCTCCTGCTTCTGCTTCAATGCATGCTTTGGGAAAGCGCGTTCGCACATCCGCCCGCAGGGCTTGTGGTTGACGATCGCGGCCGCGTGTACTTCCTCGATCATGGCCTGGTCCGAATTGAATCGAACGGGGCGTTGACAACAATCCAGGAATCCAGCGGCGGTCATTGGCTCGCCCGGGACGTCTCAGGAAAACACACGGAACCAACTCAGGGCCCGTACAACCGGGTTTCGGTGGATGGGAACGTGTTGTTCTTTGGCGATGGAGCGCCGTTGGCCATGAGCCCCGACGGCGCGTTGTTCTATGCGACCAGCGGTTCGCGTGAAGAGGGTTTCCCGGCCGGGGCATTGGCGCTTGCCAGGCTCGCGGCAGGCGGAGAAAAAAGCCTGTTCTCTCCGCAACTGCGCGACGAACTGGCGAAGCATCAGGACGGCATCACCGCCGTTGCGATGGACCGCGACGGCTCTTTGTACGTGGGAACTTGGAAGGGCATTTTCAAGCTCAACCCCGATGGCTCGATCGCGAGATCGTTGTATCCGCTGGCCGTTCCGGACTGCGATAGCGACCCGGCGGACCACAAGGCCGAAAATGCCTCCTCGCCGCTCTTTCGTGGACTGGGGGTTGATGTTGACGGCAACATCTATGCCGCAGCGACGAGTTGTCACCGTGTGCTTAGAATTGCGCCCAATGGGGAGACGCGCACCGTTTTGAAATCGGAGCGGCCCTGGTCGCCCACGGGGATTGCGGTGCACGGGAAGGATGTCTACGTTCTGGAGTTCACCAACGCCAATGGCCCACGGACGGAAGGCTGGTATCCACGGGTTCAGCGTCGCGATCGCGCCGGCAAGTGGAAAGTTCTGGCGGCGATCGGCCCGCCTGTGGCCAATCGACCAACCGAATAATGCGGGAACCCAGCGAGCAGATCGGTGACGGCATGCGACTCCTGGTCGGCTGGTAAAATCGATCTTTAGTCCCGATTGAGAGAGATTTGCCTGTGCCTGCTGCTGCAACCGCTTCTCCTGTGAAGCCCAACGCACTTACCTTTCAGGAACTGCTCTTTCGCCTGCAAAGCTTCTGGGCGGCGCGCGGCTGCATCCTGCAACAGCCCTATGACGTGGAAGTCGGCGCGGGCACCATGGCGCCCGAGACATTTTTGCGCGTGCTGGGACCGAAGCCCTACCGCGTGGGCTATGCGCAACCGTCGCGGCGGCCTGCCGACGGCCGCTACGGTGAGAATCCGAATCGGCTCTTCCGGCATACCCAGTTTCAGCTCATCCTGAAGCCGCCGCCGGCCAATGTGCAGGAGCAATACCTCGAGTCGCTCGAGGCCATTGGCATTGACCTGAGCAAGCATGACCTGAAATTCGAAGAGGACAACTGGGAGGGGCCCACCGTCGGCGCATGGGGCGTGGGCTGGCAGGTCATGATGGATGGGCTCGAGATTACCCAGTTCACTTATTTTCAACAGTGCGGCGGACTCGACCTCGACCCGATCTGCGCCGAACTGACCTATGGTCTCGAACGGCTCTGCGCGTTTCTGCAGGATGTGGACTCGGTCTACGACATCGTGTGGGCGCGCGATCCGGAGACAGGTGCGGAAGTCACTTACGGCGATGTGCGCTTTCTCGAAGAGCTTCAACACTCGGTTTACAACTTTGAAGACGCCGATGTGGAGCGGCTCTGGGGACATTTCAACAGCTACGAGGCCGAGGCGCATGCCCTGCTGAAGCGGGCGAATGCGCTCATCGCCGATGAGCACGCAAGTGCGACCGAGAAGAGAAGATTTCCGCTGATCTCGACCTATGAGCTGGCGCTGAAATGTTCGAATCTGTTCAACATTCTCGATGCGCGCGGCGCCATCAGCGTGACGGAGCGCGTGGGCATGATCGCGCGGATCCGCAATCTCGCTGTGGGAGTCGCCAAAGTTTACGAGGCGCAGCAGCTGTTGCCCGCGGGCGCCTAGATTCACGCAAATTCAGTTCGACGGCGATGGCCGGACGAGCGCAAAGAAAGTTCTTCAGTGTATGTCTGACTTTTTGCTGGAAATCGGACTCGATGAAATCCCCGCACGCATGATCGCGGATGCGGAAGCCGAACTGGGCAAACGCATCGGCGACCTGCTCACGCGCGAGCGCCTCTCCGGTGCTGCGTTCAAAGTGACGACGTATTCTTCGCCGCGGCGGCTGGCGGTGGTGGTCGAAGATGTACTGGGCGCGCAGGCCGACAGCGAGGAAAAGCTCACCGGCCCCTCGTGGAAGATTGCATTCAAGGATGGCGCCGCCGGGCCTGCGGCCGAGGCTTTCGCGAAGAAGGCCGGTGTGCCGGTTGACTCGCTTGAGAAGGTGACGACGCCCAAGGGTGAATACGTCGGCGCGACCGTGAAACGCGTCGGTCGCGACAGCCGTTGAGATTCTCACCGCGGACGCACCGAAAGAAGTCCTGGGCCTTTACTGGGCGAAGAACATGTACTGGCGCGCAGGCAAGCCGGAGCGCTTTGTGCGCCCGATCCGCTGGGTTGTGGCGTTGCTCGATTCTGAAGTTGTGCCGCTGGAGATCGCCGGGATTCGTGCCGGCAACGCAAGCCGCGGACATCGCGTGCTGCACGGCGCGGAGCCGGTCGTTCTGGAAAAGCCGACGGACTACGCCGAGGCATTGCGCAAAGCCTTCGTGCTGGTCGATGTGGCCGAGCGGCGGCAGAAGATCCGCAAGGCTCTCGACGCAGCCACGCGGACCGTGGCGCAGGCACGCTGGCGCGAAGATGAAGCGTTGGTCGAGGCGGTTGTGCACCTGACGGAGTGGCCCAGCGTGATTCTCGGCAACTTCGAGCCGGAGTACCTGAAGCTTCCCGAAGAAGTGCTGGTCACCGTGATGCGCGATCACCAGAAATACTTCGCGGTGGAAGGGCCGGATCACAAGCTGCTTCCGCATTTCCTCGCCGTGCTCAACATTGCCGTCGATGCGGAGGGCGAAGCGACCATACGCCATGGCAATCAGAAAGTGCTGCGCGCACGGTTCAAGGATGCGCAATTCTTCTGGGATTTCGACCAGAAGATTCCGCTGGTCGATCGCGTCGAGAGCCTGAAAAACGTGACGTTCCAGAAGGAACTGGGCAGCTATTGGCAGAAGACCCTCGACAACGACGAGGTGGTGAAGCGTCTTGCCTCAGCCGTGAAAGCTGGCGGTGTCGCTTGTGATGAACCTGCGCTGCGAACCGCGACCGGGATTGCGAAAACCGACCTGACCACGGAACTGGTGAAGGAATTCACAGAACTTCAAGGGGTCATTGGCGGTGTTTACGCCCGAGCCCAGGGACTCGGCGATGCGGTTGCCGATGTGATCTATTGGCAATACAAGCCTGCCTCGACCGACGATTCCACTCCGCACACTGTGGAAGCCCAGTTGTTCGGTTTGGCGGATCGCATTGTCACGATCGGTCAGATGTTCTCGATTGGAAATGCTCCAACTGGCTCGAAGGACCCGTTCGCTCTGCGCCGTGCGGCAAACTCGATTATCAAAATTCTCGGTGAGTCCGAACTCCCGCTGGTTTTGAGTCAGGTAATCGATGCCTATGGACGAGGTGGGGAACAGAACATCAAGACGGTCACTGTCTTTCTTCACGAACGGTTCAGCTTCTACCTGAAAGACGTGCGCGGCTTTGCCTACGACGTGGTCAACGCGGTGCTCGCCGCCGGGGCAGACGATGTGCGCGACGCCATTGCCCGCGCGGAAGCTGTTACCGCCGCGCGCCAGTCTGAGGATTTTGCCGCGGTCTCCGCGGCGTTCAAGCGCATCAAGAACATCCTGCGCCAGGCCGATGAGAAAGGCTACTCGCGCGAAGCTGGCTCCGGCATTGTCTTGGCTCCCGAGGCCCAACAACTGGCCGATGCGGCCGCTAAACTGGCACCGCGCGTCCACGAACTCCGCGAGCAGAGGGCGTACGGCGAGGCATTGGCGGCAATCGCAACCATCCGGCCCACGGTCGATGCGTTCTTCGACAAGGTCATGGTCTTCGATCCCGATCCGGCGCGCCGCGGTGCCCATCTCGCCCTGATCGATGGCGTGCTGAGCGGTTTCTCGGGAATCGCGGACTTCGGGGAAATTGTTACAGCCTGATGTCGCGGGGGCGGGAGAGGAAATCGACAGGCTCCCGCAGCAAGGATCCTCGAATCGTCGTGCCCTCTCGCGCGTCTACAATCTAGACAGATGTCCGACACACTTTATTTGAGCCTGTGGTATCCGAATCTGCGCCTCGCTGACCTGGCAGACAAGCTGGTTTCGGTGCTGGAAGCCTTCGCGGCGCACGGAGGCGAATCGCGGGTTTACTCCGCAACGGTCTGGCCGGTGAGCTGGCACGAGACCCCGATCTTTCAGCAGGTCTACGGAAGGCGCAGCCGCGACGGCGTGAAGGAGCCGCTGGGCGCGGAGCCGCGCGCTGCCGTGGAAGAAACCCTTGAGATGCTGCACGACGATTACGCCTACGAGTTCCAAATCGGGTGGAGTCTCTGGGAGCCCGAGCCGCAGGTAGACGGTCCGGCCCGTTGGGCGCGGGCAACGCACCTGGTGCGCGTCATGGGCTATGGCCCGCTCTTCGACGACGGGGCGTATGAGGCGGAGGGACATGTGCGCATCGACTTTGGCTCCGACGCGCCGTTTCTCGAAGAGGGAATCGAACTCGACGGCGTTGCCGCCCGCCACGTCGAGGAGAACGTGCGGCAGCTGATTGATCTGACCGCGGCCATCGAGAAGGCATCGGGCGCAACGGCGCGGCTCCTGTGGAGCGAACTTGGGGAGAGCCTGGCGCAACGCCTCGCGGCACGGTTGCAGCATCTGGCGCAATAGGTATCCGCCGCAGGGGCATGGCCTCACTCAGATGAAATTGGGATTGGGGTAGGGAACTGAGCTTTCGAATCACCATTGAACGGCTGCGAACGCTCGTGCTGGCGACGGGAGCTCTGCTCATCCTGTCGCTCATCGTTTTCCTGGCGCGCGGCCGGTTGAAGAATCCGTTCAATGCAAAAGAACTGCCGCAGCGGCTCGGCGTGAACATTGTCCAGGATGCCAAGGGATGGACTCTCGATCGCTCTGTCGGCGGGCACTCGCGCTACCGGATCCACGCATCGAAAGTGGCCGAATTCAAAGACAGTCACGCCACTTTGCGCGATGTGAAGATCGAGTTGTTCGGCGAAGATGACAGCCGTGTCGATCGAATTGAAGGAGCGGAGTTTGACTACGACAAGAAGGCCGACAGAGTCTCGGCTGTGGGGCCAGTCGCGATCACGCTCATGCGTCCGGGTGTGAAGCCGTCCATCGCATCGGAAGCAAAATCCGCGAAGACAGGGCAAAAGCCGGAGCAGGCAAAATCGCCGGCGAAGCCCAGGCAGACTCCGCTTTCCGCGGCTGCGCAGACAGCTGCCGGCGGCGAGATTCATGTGAGCACAAGCGGCCTGAGCTTCGACACCAAGAGCGGCATCGCAAGCACCGCCGAGCACGTCGATTTTTCGATGGTGCAGGGCAGCGGCAGTTCGACTGGCGCTATCTACGACGCGAAGGGACATCTCACCCTCGACAAAGACGTAGTGCTGAATACAACGCGCGGCGGACAGCCTGTCATGATTCATGCGCAGCATGCGGAGTTCGAGCGCGAGACGCGCATCTGCAATTTGCATGTGGCCAAGGCGGATTACCGCGGCGGGGAAGCCAACGCAGGCGATGCGAAGGTATTGTTTCGCACCGATGGATCGGCAGTGCGTCTGGATGCAGTGAACGGATTTGATATGGTGAGCGCGACCGGCAGCCATATTGCCGCACCGACCGGCTCCCTCGACTTCGACGAGCACAATCAACCGACCACGGGTCATCTCGAAGGCGGAGTTCGCATGGACTCGAGCCGCGAAGAAAGAGACGGCGCAGGGCGACGCCGCATGCGTGGCAGCGCGCCGATGGCCGACCTCCGTTTCGGTGCAAAGGGCGAACTCAAACAAGCCCATCTGCAGCGCGGCGTCCTGATGGAAAGCGAGACATTGAGCGAGACGGCGCGCGGTCCGCTCCGCGTCGCGCGCAAGTGGCAATCGCCCGTCGCTGATCTGACGTTTCGCGACAACGGCCACGGCCAGGCAGAGCCGGATTCGTTGCACGGCGTGGATGGCGTTGTGGTGACCGGCGAGAGCCAGCGCGGCCAGGCGGGGGCCGCACCGTCGCGCCTGGCGGCCGACGACGTGACCGGGCAATTTGGTCCCAACTCGACACTCTCGGCCATGACGGGAACGGGCCACGCCAGTGTGGACCAGACAAACGAGGCCGGAACGCGTCAAACGTCCTCCGGAGACCACCTCGAAGTTCATTTCTTTCCGGCTTCTCCCGATCGCGGAAAAGCGGACAATTCGGGCGCGTCCAGCGGTACCGCTTCGATTGAACACGCAACCCTGGATGGGCATGTGATGCTGACGCAGACGCCGGTGGCAAAGCCAGGCGCGGAGCCGTCTCCACCGTTGCGCGCGTGGGCAGGGCATGCGGAGTATGAGGGAGGCTCGGAGCCTGACAACCCAAGTGCAACATCCGCGCAAGCGAACGGAAATCCGCCTGGCGCGGGCGGATGGATGCACCTGACCGTGAGTCCGCGGGTGGAAGACGGCGGCATCGAAGTTACGGCAGACAAGATCGACGTCAATCACGACTCGGGCGATGCCTTCGCGCATGGCAATGTGAAGGCGACATGGCTCTCCGCCGCGCAGCCCAACCCAGCCGGAGCCCGCGCGAGTACCTCGGCAAATACGGCTTCAACCAGCGCGCCGAGCCTCGGCGGGCAGGGTCCCGGACACGCGATTTCCGACGATGCGCAGCTGCACCAGGTCGCCGGCGGCTCGAGTATCGTAACCTTCCGCGGCCATGCCCGCCTGTGGCAGCAGGCCAACTCCGTCACCGCGCCCACCATTGCGCTGGACAGGTTGCAGCGCACGCTCACCGCGCACAGCGACAACCCGGCAGAGCCGGTGCGGGCCGTGTTATTGAGCGCCGGCGGACTTGAATTCAGCGGCACAACCAACGGGACGGCGGCCAATCCCGGGGCGCCAAACGCGACGGCCAAACCACGCGAGCCTTCGGTGATCCGGGTACGCGGGGGCGACTTGAAGTACTCCGACGCCGAGCGCAGGGCCGAGATGCGCGCCGGCGCGTTCAAGAGCGTGGTGGCCGAGACAGGTACGGCGACCTCGCTTTCCGATGAGGTGAATCTGCTCCTGCTACCCCAGGGAAATCACGCCGGCAGGGAAGGTGGTTCGGCCCAGGTGGACCGCATGACGGCGCGCGGACACGTCGTCATCACCTCGGCCGGCCGTCGCGGAACTGGAGAACAGCTCGTCTATACAGGGGAAGATGGCGCCTATGTCTTGACGGGAACCTCGTCCGTTCCGCCGCGCATGACCGATGCGGCGCGCGGCAACGTGACCGGCGAAGCTTTGATCTTCCATAGCCGCGATGATAGTGTGACCGTCGAAGGTGGCGGCGGCCGCACGGCAACCAATACAACCACGCCGCGATAGTTCGAGAACTGAGCCCGAGAAGAATGAATACGCTGATCGCTGAGGGTATTTGCAAGAGCTACAAGGGCCGCCAGGTGGTGCGCGGCGTCGACCTGCGGATCTCGCGCGGAGAGGTTGTGGGCCTGCTCGGCCCCAACGGCGCCGGCAAAACCACCAGCTTTTACATGATCGTCGGCCTGGTGCAGCCCGAGGCCGGCCGCGTAATGGTGGACGAAACGGAAATCACGCGCGTGCCCATGTATATGCGCGCACGCAATTTCGGCATCAGCTATCTGCCCCAGGAGCCCTCTGTCTTTCGCAAGCTGACGGTTGAAGAGAACATTCTCGCCGTGCTCGAGGCCCAGCCCCTGGGCAATCGCGAGCGGCGCACCCGCGCGGAGCGGCTGATCCATCAGCTGAACCTGGGTCACGTGCGCACCACGCGTGGCTACGCGCTCTCGGGCGGGGAACGGCGCAGAGTCGAGATCGCGCGATGCCTCTGCATTCAGCCCAGCTTCATCCTCCTCGACGAGCCGTTCAGCGGTATCGATCCGATCGCCGTGCTGGAACTGCAAAAGATCATCTTCGACCTGAAAGCGAGCGGGATCGGGGTGCTGATTACCGATCACAACGTGCGCGAGACGCTGAGCGTGACCGACCGGGCGTACATCATTGCCGAAGGCAAGATCTTCCGTACCGGGACCCCGCATGAGCTGGGTAACGACCTCGAGGTGCGGCGCGTCTACCTGGGAGAGGGGTTCTCGCTGGGTTAATACCCATCGCCTTCGACCCCGGCGCACTGAGTTCCCCGCTTGTCAATGCCTCGCACGAGGAAAAGACCACACCAAAGTCTCGGCATTGATTCCAGACGAGTTCATTGCCTAATCTGGGACTGTCGCCGGTTTCTTTAGCAATTTGGCTGCCAATCGAATTGCTGTCCGATTACACTGAATCCAATCTCGTCGCGGGGAAGACGCTCAAGACATGCCGCTCCTGCAACCCAGACTCTCGCTCAAGGTGTCGCAACGCCAGGTTCTGACGCCCGGGTTGATGCAGATGGTCAGCGTGCTCGCCCTCAACAAGCTCGAATTGAAGGAGATGATCGATGCCGAGATGGTGGAGAATCCCGTCCTGGAAGAGATTGACGAATCGGTTCCAATGCTGGATGAGGTTGCGGGCCGCACGGAGCGCCAGGAGCGGCTGGAACGGCTTGAACTGGATCGGCCGGATAGCGCAGCGCCCCCGGAACCTGCGCCTGCGGCCAAGGACCCTTTCGAAGAGGTCGACTTCGGGTCGTATTTTCAGGACTACCTGGACCCCGGCTATCGTACGCAGCCGGAATACGAAGAGAGCGAAAAGCCCTCGTTTGAGCATTTTCTCTCCCAGCCTACGAGCCTTTCCGATCACCTGGCGTGGCAGCTGGGAGCACTGACGCTGGATGCCCGGCTGCGCGACGCAGTCGACTACGTGATCGGCAATCTGGATGAAGACGGCTACCTGACGTCCCCCGGCGACGAATTGGCGGCAGCCCTGCGTCAAGGTCAGGATGGACAGCCGGAAGCAGGCGGGCTCTCTCCTGAGGCAGCACTCACCCTGGTGACGCAGGCCATCAACCAGGTCCAGGAACTGGACCCCGCGGGCGTGGGCGCGCGGGACCTGCGCGAATGCCTGCTGATCCAGATCAAGGCGCAGCAGCGGGAGTTCAATCACCTCTACGGGGCCACCACCATCTTTGCGGAAGGGGATTCGCAGGATTTACTCCAGGATGAAGCGGAAATCCAGATTGATGAGCGCCGGCGCGCGATGGAAGTGGCGTCGCTGATCGTGGATACCCACCTCTCCATGCTGCAGAAGCGCGACGTGAAAGACCTGGCCAGAGCCGTTCAGGTAACGCCCGTTGAAGCGCACGCCGCGGTGGAGTTCATTCGCACCCTCGATCCGCGCCCCGGCCGCCAATACAACCGGGAAGAGGCGCGGCTGATTGAGCCGGACGTGGTTTTTGTGAAGCGCGGGACCGAATGGGAAGTAGCCATGAACGAAGAAGACCTTCCCAGCCTTCGCCTCAGTTCGCGCTACCGCCGCATGCTGACGGCGCAGAACACCGACAAGGAAGTCAAGGATTACGTCAAGGAACGCTTCCGCTCGGCAATGCAGCTCATGCGCAATATCGCCCAGCGCAAGAGCACCATCCTGCGCACCTGTGAGGTCATTGTCCGTCGCCAGCGCGATTTTCTGGACCGCGGCGTGGAGGCTCTCCGGCCCATGATGATCAAGGAAGTGGCCGAGGAGATTGGCGTGCACCCTTCCACGGTGAGCCGGGCGGTCGCCAACAAGTATGCTCACACGCCGCAGGGAGTCATTGAGCTGCGTTTCTTCTTCTCCGAGGGCTCCAATGGCCCCGAAGGCGCCGATACGCCGCTGCTCGTACTGAAGCGCAAGGTACGCAAGTTGATTGAGGAAGAGGACGCCCGCCGGCCTTTGACCGACGATCAGCTGGCGGCCCTGCTCCAGGCCCAGGGCATTCAGTTAACGCGCCGGACCGTGGCAAAGTATCGCGAGGATATGGGCATTCCCTCCACCCACCAGCGCCGCCGCCGCGACGGCTGAGAAGTCCAGACCTCGACCCCTCCACCACGCTTTCACCGGTGAATTCCAAGGCTTACCCTTGCACGCGCCATGCGGAGTGCGTAGGATCACAATGCCAAGTAGCTCTTAAGCTTGACGGTCGACGCGTTCGTTCCCCCAAAACAACCAGCCGCACCCACAATGGAATGCAGCCGAGGCCTGGTGGATCGGAGCCGTTTGAGCCCATTGGGCCAACGGTTCATAGCCAGCCCGGAAAGGAATCCGACCATGAAGCGCTTGCATTTGCCCTTGAATCTCTCGGAACCCGTCTCAAAACCAGCCCAATTCTTAAGGAAGGCCGCCGGCGGCTCGCTTGCCGCGTTGGCGATCGCCGTTCTCTTTTGCCTGCCCGGCCAAGCCCAGGTGGAATGGCCGCAGTTTGGCCAGAACAACTCGAACACTTCGGGGAATCACCAGGAAACAACGATTACCGCTTCGACGGTAAGCCAGCTCGAACCGAAGTGGAAGTTCACCACCAAGGGCGACGTATCGGCCCGCCCCGCAGTGGTGAACGGAGTCGTCTACTTTCCCGACTGGGGAGGCTACCTGTGGGCGGTCAACGCCAGCACAGGCAAGGCCATCTGGGGCAATAAGCTCTCCAGCTATGTGACCAATCCCGCCACCGGCAAGCCCTACACCACGTCGGTCTGGGCCCGCGCCACCCCGGCGGTGCGCAATGGCATGCTCTACATCGGCCTGCATGGCGCGAACGGGTATTTCCTCGGAATCAACGCCAGCAACGGCAAGCTCGTCTGGAAGACGCGGCTCGACACTGTCGATCCCTACGCCGGCATCACCAGCTCGGCGAGCGTGAATGGCACCACCGTTTACGTCGGTGTGACCTCGGACCAGGAAGGCCAGGAGGGTGGCGGAGCGAAGACGGCGCGGGGAAGCGTTGTGGCCCTCAATGGTTCGAACGGAAAAATCATCTGGAAGACCTACATGGTGCCGAGCGGATACACTGGCGCCGCCGTCTGGGGCAGCAGCCCCGTGGTCGACTCGAGCCGCGGGCTCGTCTATGTTGCCACGGGCAACAATTACACGACGCCCACCGCCTCGGCCTACGTCAGTTGCATCAAGAGCGGCAAAACCGCAGAGAACTGCCAGTCGTCTGCGAACTACGCCGACGCGATCGTGGCGCTGAAGATCAGCAGTGGCGCCGTTAAATGGGCCAGGCGCCTCGAAGATTGGCCTCAGGATAACGGCCAGAGCGGGAGCGACTACTCCAACGCATCCTGCTCCAAGGGTGAGCCGGGCTGTCCGACGCCGGACGGGCCCGACTTTGACTTCGCGTCCGCCCCCAACGAGATCACTTCTTCCGCGGGTACGTTCATTGGGGCTGGGCAAAAGAGCGGCATCTACTACGCCCTGAACCCCAGCACAGGCGCGATTGTCTGGCAGACCCAGGTGGGGCCGGGGTCGCACGGCGGCGGCATCATGTGGGGCTCGGCAACCGACGGGCAGCGCATCTATGTCGCGATTGCCGACAAAACCGGCATCGCCTACTCGGCCGGAAATGCTGGATCGTGGGCAGCGCTGAATCCGGCCAACGGTGCGATCGAGTGGCAGGTTCCCGATCCATTCGGCGCTTTTGCTGTTGGCCCTGTCGCGGTTGCCAATGGCGTCGTGTATGTGTCCTCGACCGCCGAAGGAGTGACGGACAAGAACATGATCGCTTTGAATGCGTCGAATGGGGCGACACTCTGGGGCTTTGCACCGGGGGTCTCAACCATCGGCGGAGCCACGATTGTGAACGGTGCAGTGTACTGGGGCACCGGCTACTCGCGCTCCTATACCGGCGGCGAGAACGCGCTCTATGCGTTCACCCTTGGCGGAAAATAAGGGCAGCCAACCAAAGGCTACAGCTCACAACTCGAGTGGAAGTTCGATCTGCTCGAGTTGTGCTGCGCCCCTATTTCTTCGAACCCTTCATCGAGCGAGACGATCGACTTCCGATCCCGCGAGCAGGAATGCGCCTGTCCCGAAAACGTAGCTCGCATCCGCCGGGTAGTCGCCGGGTGCGGCGCCGATGGGCTGAATGCAGCCAAGCCTTCCGTCTGCGTAGATGTGAGAAATCAGTCCGGCCCAACCCTTCTTGATCACCGGCAGATAACGCGCGCGATCGAGAATGCCGTGGTTCACGCCGTAAGCCAGCGCGTAGACAAAGAAGGCCGAGCCTGAGCCTTCGGGAAGCGGGTACGACGCTCCATTGAGCAGGCCGGGGCGCCACAATCCGTCGCTCCCTTGCAGTGACGCCACCTCGGCGGCCATCTCCTGAAGTTGCGCTACGTACTTACCCCGGGTCGGATAGTCCGCGGGCATGTCGGCCAGCACGCGCACCAGCCCGGCCATGACCCACCCGTTGCCGCGCGACCAGAACAGGCCGTTGCCATTGGCCTCGCGTTTGTTCAGGAAGGTGGCATCGCGAAAGAACAGGTGTGTCTTCGGATCGTAGAGCAGGTTCGAGGTAATCCACCACTCGCGGTCCATGAAGTCGAGATACTTGCGATCGCCGGTGATCGCGGAGAGTTTGGCCAGCACCGGCGGCGCCATAAAGAGCGCATCGCACCACCACCACAAGGGGTGCTCTTTGTCGTCGGGAATCTGCAGGAGCGCGTCCATTCGATCGCGGGTGGGGCTCATCATCGATGGGTCTTTAAACTTCTGATATAAAGCGAGATAGGTCTGCCCGATTGCGTGGTCGTCGGCATGGGAAGGTCGCGGCCCAAGCTGCCAGCCGAACTTCTTGCCCATCTCGAGCATGGCCTCGCGGTCGGCCTTGCCGCCGGCCGCATCGGGCACGCTCATGAAGCCGGCATACATCGCGGCAAAGGTCCAGTCCTGGTCGAAGTAGGGTTGCGATCGGTGCAACTCCCAGTCCGCGACTTTGTGGATGGCGTGTTCCACGGCACGGTGGCTCAGCTTTGCGGAAACGTCGGTCGCCAGCGCCGGCGCGACCGCTGGTGCGTCGCCCACGTGCGGGCTCTGCTGCGCAACCGCCGAAACCGCGATCGCTGTGCACGCAAGCGAAAGCAGCGCACCGTGCGTCAGAATGTTCAGTCTTGCTCGTAAACCAGGGATTCTTTTCATGCACTCCTGCGAGGACGACGCGGTCAATTTCGGTCCGCATTCAAAGTAAACGATTGGGTGCATCGTGGCCAAGAATCGTGCGGCTCCCGAGCCCGTTTCCGAATGCAATCCATAGGCGATGAGCAATCGGCTTGCCGGGACCAATGTGCAACCGTTGGCTCCTTTGGAACCACGCCCGGGTTTTCTCGCAACGTTGATCCAGGTGCGGTTCTCATCGCGCCGAGCGGGGGCATATACTGACCTGTCTCTCCTTCGTTCTGACCGCCGGTCGAGTGGATCGGGGTTGGCGGAGAGAGACAACCCCAGGGGTTTCACGCGCTGGGAGACACGAGGAGCGGAGGCTGACCATGGAAATGGAGTTCACCGCCAGGCAAGGACGAGTCTCGAAGGCGCTGCGCGAGCAGGCCGAAGAGGGACTGGAACGAATCGCCCGGATTCTGGGCAAAACTGCGCGGGCCAGCATCACGCTCGGCGCGCAGAGGCACCTGCAGATTGTTGAAATGACCGTTCAGGTGAGGACGCAGACGTTCGCCGCTACGGGCAAAGGCGCGACGCTCGACGGAGCACTCAAGGAAGCAATCGAGCACGCTCTGAACCAGGCGCGCCGTTATCGCGACCGCCGCATCGAAGGAAAGCGCCTGCCCATTCACGAAAAAGTCCTTACAGCGCCCCCGGTGGCCCGTCCCAAGGCGCGCGCCGCGCATCCAGTCCGCAGACCCGGAGGATGCACCCGTATCCAAACCCAAGGCGCGGACCTCGATTGCGATTCACTCCTTCCCGAATCGCGCGACCGTGGTGGAGCCGCACATCGTCAAGAGCGCCGACGCCATTTCGCTCAAGCCGATGACCATCGAAGAGGCTGTAAAAGATACGGAGTTTCGCGATCGTGATCTGCTCATCTTCCGCAATCCTTCCGGGGTGATGTTCGTCCTGCATCGGCGCCGCGACGGAGAGATGGAACTGGTCGAGATTTCGTAGCATTCCATCTTGTCTCCGGGGCGGCGAACCGCTCCGGAGCATCCCCGTCAAACCACATGCCCATGCGGACTTGCGCGTGACGAGCGAGGTTACGTTTGTCGCGGCTTTCGCAGCTTCCTGTTATGTACTTTGGTTCCCGGTGATACCCGGTTTAGGGGATGGGAACGAAGCGTCGTCAGACATACGATCCAGATATGGCAACACCAATCTGGAGAGCCGCGGTTGCGCTGCGGATCAACGGTGTCGGCGCAAGCGCAGTGGGGCCCTGCGAGACGACGAACTTGAACCTACCTGAAAATTCCGATTCCATCCAGCAGCAGGAAGTCCTGGATGCTCTGCCTGTCCTGGTTTTCCTGGAGCGCGCAGGGAACGTTGTGTTCGTCAACGCGGAGGCGCGCCAGACCATCGGCGTTGCGGAAGGTGAGTGGGCGCAGCGGCCGGTCGAAGATGTGCTCTGGGGATTATTTCCCGGCACTGCGGAGCCGCAGACCCACCTCGTCGGCACGCACAGCGGCAGTCCCTTTCACGCCACGTTGCCAACCCGCAACGGACGGCTCCTTTCGGTCGAAGGCACCTACAGCATTCTGAACGCCGATCTGCGCGAGGCGATCATCGTTGCCCATCCCAGCGGACGCGTCAAGGCGCCGAAGTCGCGGCTGATGGAAGATGTGCTGGCCAGCATTCCCGAAGCGATCGTGATCGTTCATTCCGATCATGTGCTGTATTCCAATCCGGCCTTCACCCAGATGTTCGGCTACACCGCCGAGGAAGCCAGCGGCGAGAACCTGCGCGAGCTGATTGTGCCCGACACGCGCCAGCATGAACTGGCGATGATCGTGAAACAGGTGGATCAGAAAGGCCGCGTTTCATCGAAACCGTTCGCATGACCAAGGACGGCGATCTGGTGGATGTTGCGCTGGTCGCAGCTCCGCTCGAGGTGGATGGCTCCAGCGTCGGCTATGTCTTGAGCTTCCGCGATATCAGCGAGCGCAAAGAGACTGAGGCCAAGGTGCAGCACGATGCATTGTTCGATGTGCTCACCGGCCTGGCCAATCGCGCGCTCTTCATCGATCGCCTGACCCTTGCCTTGTCTCGGCGCAGCCGTCGCCGCGACCAGAACTGCGGCGTGCTTCTGCTCGACCTCGATCGCTTCCCGAGATCAACGATGCGCTTGGAGAGGCAGTCGGCGATGCGCTGCTGTGTTCAGTTGCGGATCGGCTGCGGCAATCGCTGCGCCCTGAGGATTCGGCGTCGCGTCTCGGTGGAGACGAGTTCGGAATCCTGATCGAAAACATTCACGATCAGACCGAACTGGAGACGGTGGCTTGCCGGTTGCTGCACGAACTGGAACAGCCCTTTGAGATTTTTGGACAGCTTGTGCGCATGAGCGCGAGCGTGGGCATCGCCATCGCGGGGCCTGAACATAAGACCGCCGCCATGCTGGTGCGCGATGCGGACTTCGCGATGAACCGCGCCAAGATGGATGGCGGAGGCTGCTCCGAGGTCTACGACTCTGAAGTCGAGATGCCGCATAAGAAGAGCCTTCAGGATCCCGAGCAGGAATTGCGGCGGGTTCTCGAAAAGCACCTGTACGAAGTGTGGTATCAGCCGATCTATAAGCTGAACACGGGCGATCTGGAAGGCTTCGAATCGTTGCTGCGCCTGCGCCGTCCCGATGGATCGATCGAGAGCTTTCGCCGTCTGCTGGGCGTCGCCGAAGATACCGGCCTTTCAATCACGCTGGGCAGGGAAACGATGGATACCGTGTGCCGGCAGTTGCGCAACTGGGCAGACGGTGTTGCCCTGCGCGACTTGACGCTTACGCTGAATTTGACCGAGCGCCAGTTCTACCACCCCGACATGCTGAAGCAGTTGCGCAAAGCGCTGTTCGTCAACGGCGTCGATCCCGAGCGCCTCTTGTTCGAAGTTGCCGAGGGCACGATCAACCTGAACCTTGACCTGGCTTCCACGATCCTTGCCGGCATGGCCGATACCAAGATCCGCATCGCGGTCGACAACTTCGGCGCACGCTTTGCTCCACTCAACCATCTCGCGCGCCTGCCGATACATGTCATCAAGCTGGCGCCGCGCCTGACCACGACCGCTACTGGGCAAGGACGTCAGACGGCGGTGCTGGAGTCGCTGGTGCACCTGGCGCAGGCGCTTGGTATGCAGGTGATTGCACAGGGAATCGAGACGCCCGAGCAACTGTATGCGCTGAACCAGATGGGATGCGATCTGGGCCAGGGGCATCTGTTTGCCTACGCGCTCGAACCGGGTCGCGCCACCATTCTCGCCGGATCGGGACATTGGTCGATGGCCCAGGGAGCCTGACATGCTCGCGCAGTGTAGGATGTTGCTCATGACGTCCCCGAAACGCCCGCACACGGGGCGAAGTGCTGCACGGCGAAGCGCAATCTTCAACCTCACCGAAAAAGAGCTTGTCATCGTCACCGGAATCTCCGGCGCGGGCAAGGCTTCGGCTTTGCGGGCCTTTGAAGATCTGGGCTACCACGCGGTGGACAATCTTCCCCTCGAATTGCTGCCGGAGTTTGCGGGGCTGGTGGCGAAATCGGAAGACGTGGCCAAGGCCTCCATCGTGGTGGATGTGCGGGAAGGCCTGACGCTCGATCGGCTCCCCGAAATGCTGATTGAGGTGCGCAAGATCATTCCCACGCGCGTGGTTTTTCTCGATGCGCAGGATGCGGTTCTTGTTCGCCGCTATTCCGAAACGCGGCGCCCCCATCCTCTGGGCCGCTCCGAAACAGTTTCCCGTTCCATCGTGGAAGAGCGGCAGCTTCTCGATCCGATTCGCAACCTTGCGGACACGCTGATCGACACATCGACCTTCAACGTGCACCAGTTGCGCGCGCATATTCTCGATCGCTTCGGTCACGAGCAGGACCAGAGCCAGCATCTGCTTGTCTCCTGCCTCAGCTTCGGATTCAAGAACGGTGTTCCGCTCGATGCGGACATGGTGTTCGATGTGCGTTTTCTTCCCAATCCACACTTTGTGCCGGAGTTTCGCAAGCTCACGGGCCTCGACCCGAAAGTTGCCGCGTATGTGCGCAAGTTCCCGCAGACCGTGGAGTTTTTAGGCAAAGTCACGGACCTGATGCTCTATCTCGTTCCGCACTACGTGCAGGAAGGGAAGAGCTACCTCACGGTGGCCTTTGGCTGCACGGGCGGGCAGCATCGCAGCGTGATGATGGCCGAAGAGATGAGCAAGCGGTTGAAGAAAGCCGGCTACCAGGTCAAGGCTGTTCACCGCGACATGCCGCGGTAACAACCTCCCAAACCCAAAATTGTTTTCTGGGGCTGCGCGGTGCACCGAGGAAGAACCGTGCTCGACGCGACTGAGGTCATCTGGAAGCATAAAAATCAGCTTCCTTGCTTTCATTATAACAACCCTTGAAAAATCAAAACAGGCTGTATTTCCAGCGAGTTTGCGGTAAGTTCGACCTGCTCCCGAGAGGAGGAGGCAATGAAGAACTTCGCGGGCAAGGTCGCTGTGATTACCGGTGCGGCCAGTGGAATCGGTCTCGCCATCGCGCGGCGCTGTGCCCAATCAGGAATGAAGGTGGTGCTTGCCGATGTGGAGACGAGTCGCCTCAAAGAGGTTGAGACAGAACTCAACGCGCAGGGCATCTCGGTAATCGCTGTCAAGACCGATGTGTCGCATCGCTCAGATGTTGAAGAACTGGCGCGCAGGACGATCGATGCCTTCGGAGGTGTGCATCTGCTCTTCAACAATGCCGGTGTGGGCGCGGGTGGCGCAGCCTGGGAGGCGACGTGGCATGACTGGGAGTGGGTCATCAACGTCAACCTGTGGGGCGTGATCCATGGCGTCAAGGTATTCGCTCCGCTCATGATTGCCCAGGAGGAGGACTGCCACATCGTCAACACTTCCTCGGGCGCGGGGCTCACGGTGGGCGGCTTCTCCGCTCCCTATTCTGTTACCAAGCATGCGGTTGTGGCGCTCTCCGAAAGTGTCTACCTCTCTCTACAACAACGAAAGTCCAGGGTGAACATTTCTGTTCTTTGCCCCGGGCTGGTGCATACCAATATCGGCGAGGCGGAACGAAACCGGCCTGCCCACTTGCGCAATGAAGAGACCGAACTCAGTCCAGAGATGCAGGCCGGGCGACTCGCTTTGCGCAAGCTCATCGAGAGCAGCATGGCTCCGGAGAAGGTTGCGGAGAGGGTCTTCGACGCCATCGAGGAAGAACGCTTCTACATCCTCCCCGACCAGGACTGGCTCGAGGTGATCCGGCTCAGGACCGACTCGCTGCTCAAGATGGAGAACCCGCAAAATCCGATCGCCACCATTACCCGCATCCTGAGCACTCCGCGCCAATGAGGAGAACGAATCCAACCGGACCTGCGGCCGCCTACTTCTTCGGCAAGTCGTCGAGCCATTGGGTCAGCGTGGAGAGATACTCCTGCCTCGAATCCTGCGAGTCTTTTACCCAGACATGCTCTTTGCGAGCCGTGAGATGGTTGTACGCGCGGTCGAGGCTTGCTTGCGGCTTGTCTCCGTTGCGGGTCAACCAAAGGGTCGGAATCAGGATCGCACCGGCTGCCTTCTCCGCATCCCAGCGATCGCGCACCAGCAGATGCGCCGGAACGAGCTTCGCGCGCGGGTCGCTGAAGGTCGCATTCATGGGCGTTTCGATGGGCGCATCGAGCACCACGCCTGCCAGCTCCGCATGCGCTGTGGCGACATCCAGCGCAAGGTTCGCGCCGAGTCCCTGGCCGTAGAGCACAAGCGAGCTCGCGGGGATGTGGCGGGTGTTGACGAGGTAATCGATGGCAAAGCCTGCATCCTCGTTCCATCGCATTTCCGTTGGCCGTGCGAAGCGGCTCATGCCGTAGCCGCGGTAGTCGAAGGCGAATACGTTCAGCCCTGCGTCGTGCAGATTGACCAGGGCATTCTTGCAGTCGCCGAGGTTTCCGCTGGCGTCGTGGAGATAAATCGCAGTGAAGCGCGCTCCGTGTTCTGCGGGAATCCACCAGCCGCGCAATTGCGGCGTGCCCGCGGGTGTGGCGGCAAATCCGATGGAGTCGAAGGGAAGACCGGCATTTGCCGGCGTCCACGTGACGGCTGCTCTGGGGTGGTAGAGCAGTTGCCAGCTTCCTTGCCAAAACAGCAGGCAGAGCGTCGACCAGACACAGACGACGGCCGCGACGACGGCAAAGCCCATCGCTTTCAGAATCCAGCGGCCGGAGATTGTCGGCGGCGCCGGTCGCGCGGTCCTTGCAGCATGAGCGTGCTTTGTAGAGTTTCTCGATTGCGGCGGATTCGATGGATTGCGCGGCATGGACTTCATCTCTTCACTGCGCGCACTCAGCAAGCGGCGCGAGTTCTGAACCAACCGCAGTCATCTTCGCGCGCAACCGCGCTTCAACCTGCGCGAAGGCCCCATCGGGCAGAGCATCCAGGTTCAGCGCGCGGTCTGTTCCGCAAACCGTGAGCGGCTCGGTTTTTACCTCCAGCGTGTGCAGCATGCCCGCATCGCCATAAACGGGCACGCCATTGATCATGACAAGATCGATATCCGTAATCCTGCCCTGCGCGATCGACGCATAAGGATCGCTTGGGGCAGAGGCGTGCACGAGAAACAAGTCAGCCAGCATACCGGGTTCGATGCGTCCGACCTTGTCGTCGATGTGTGCGATGCGCGCCGGGATCGATGAGCCCATCTCGACCAGTTCCCGGTCCGAGAAAAGGCCGTCCAGCTTATCGTGATTAACCTGCGCCGCGTAGCGGATTTCGTCGAACAGATTATCCGACCCGGACGGCGACCAATCCGGCGCAATGGCGATAGAAACGCCTTCGCGAAAGGCCGCGGCCACGTTGGCAGTGGCGCCGTAGAGTTCGAAGTTGGAACGGGGAGACCACACCATGGATGCTCCGGCGCGGTGCAACCGTGCGAATTGGCTGGGGGAGAGTCCCACCGCATGCACCAGCGCTGTGTGCGCGGTGAGAAGTCCGTGCGCGTCGAGCATGTCGACTTCCTGCGCCGATTCGGCATCCGTCGGCAGCCCTTCCGCGATATGAATCGTAAGCAGATCGATGCTGCCGTTGGCGATGCCCTGAGCAATCTGCGCGGCGCGATCGGCATCCATATCCCGCGGCAGAATGCCGATCGAGTTCACGATGCGCTCGTGCCCTTGCTCCGCGCCGTAGAAGCCGGTGTACACATCGAGGTTGCGTACCAGCCCGCGAATGCAATCCGGCAGCGGCTTCGACGGGTCGCGGCCGGAGAAGCCGATCATCGACGTGACACCGCCGATCAGCGCCTTCACCTCAACGTACTCGTCGATATCGCAAAATTCATCGCCTCCCAGCGTGAGCCGGTGCTGGCGATCTTCCAGCTCGGCACGATACACATCCCAGTCGCGCCATGCGTAGCGGTTGGGAAACTTGTGCGGCGGCGTCCAGCGGGGAAACACATTGAACGATGGATGATTGTGCAGATCGATAAACCCGGCAAAGATGTAGTCGCTGGTTTCCAGCGCAGGCACGCCGGCAAGATCGGGCTTTTCGCGCTCGATATGCAGGATGCGGCCATTCACGATATCGAGCCACGCGTTGGGAAGGACGCCGCTCGGCGTTACGACATTTCCGCGCAGAAGAATGTGCGGCGGGCCTTGCGCGATGAGTTGCCGCGCACTCGGCAGAACTGTGCAGACAACGAGGACAAGGAATGCGCGGAGGGCCGATCGGGACATGGTGTTTTCATCATGACATACGCAATGGATCAGACCACGCGGCGCACGCCCGGCAGCCGGACGAGAGGATCCGACAGCAACCACGAAGCCGCGCAGGCAAGCCCGCCCGTGACCACGAACTTCAACAACGGCGGCGCCGCCCAGCCACGCAAGGAAAGCGCAATCGAGACCAGCACCACTGGATGGATGATGTACACGGCGTAAGCGCGGCGATTCAGCCAGTTCCAGAAAGCCGAAGGCTCATTCATATATCTGCGGAACACGAGCAGCCACGCGGCGATAAGCCCCCATGCCACAAATGGTTCCCAGAACGCATAGAGAATTGCCGGCCACGAAAGACCGCCCGCGAAGTTCGCCTTGGCGCCCGCGCCCGTTGCCACCACATACATGATTGCCAGGGGCATCAGCGGCCACGCAAGAACTGCAAGGATCACTGGCTGCCAAGCGTTGTTCCAGGCAAGCTTGCGCAGCCAGTCATTGCGCGCAGCCGCGATGCCGACGGCGAAAAGGAAGATGTAGCTTGCGAAGTAAGCGAGTTGCAGTCCGAAGAAGTTCTGTCCGACGGGAATGAATTGGCGAATGGCAAGCGCTGCCGCGCCGACCGCGACCGCAGTGAACATCCACATGCTCAGGCTCGGAATCGGACGCCTTTTGCGTGGTGGCGCATTCAGCTCCGGGCCCAGAGTTGCACGCCAGCCGCAGTAGACGAGATCGAAGATCAGCAGCGCCTGGGCAAACCAGAGCGGCCCGTTGATAAAGTGCTTCCGCTGCCAGAGAGATGCAAATGTCGGCCAGAAACCATCCCCGTGCGCTGCGGTGACGATTGCAGCCGTCAGCGGTCCTAGCACCAAGCCGAATGCCAGCAGCGGCAGGCCAAGCCGCAGAAAGCGATCCGCAAGAAACTTTCGATAACCTTTGCGTTCCAGCGAAGCCGGCGTGAAATATCCGGCCAACAGAAAGAAGAAGCCCATGAAGTAGGCCTGGTTGGTGGACACGAACAAGGTGAGCAGAAGGCTGCTGATCGAGCCGGAGGGTTTCAGCTCTGTCCAGAACCAGCCTCCCGGCGCGCCATACGTGATCGCCGTATGGTGCAGCACCACCATCACGGTCATCACGCTGCGCAGGCGATCGATATAAAAATCCCGCTGGGCCATGCGCACATCGTACACGCATGCCCCGGCGGGATCGGTGAGTCGATTTCGTCAGCGCGTCAGTACTTGACGATCGCTGTGAACGAGTCAGGCTTCAGGCTTGCGCCACCGACCAGGGCGCCGTCGATCTCTTCCTGGCTGAGCAGTGCGGTTGCGTTGTCGGGTTTCACGCTGCCGCCGTAGAGAATGCGGATGGCTGCGGCCACATCGGCGCCCAGCAGCTTTGCCACTTCCGCGCGAATGATGGCATGTGCCTCTGCGGCCATCTCCGGGGTTGCCGTCTTGCCTGTGCCGATGGCCCACACGGGCTCGTAGGCAATCACGATCGGGGCTGCAACCTCCGGCGTAATGCCAGCGAAAGCGCCCGTGATCTGCGTTTTCAAAACATCGGCGGTCTGGCCTGCTTCGCGCTCGGCGAGCACTTCTCCGATGCAAACGACAGGCACCACTTTGTGCTTCAAGGCGGTGTGCAGTTTCTTGTTCACAATTTCATCGGTCTCGGCAAAGTATTGGCGACGCTCCGAGTGCCCGATCAGCGTATGCGTTCCGCCGACTGCCAGACAGCTGAAGCACAGACGTCTCGCCGGTGTACGCTCCCTCTTCAGCAAAGTGGATGTTCTGCGCGCCGACGGCCACATTCGATCCCTTCGCGCCGGCGATCACGGTCGGCAGCAGAACCGGGGAGGGGAACAGTGCGATCTCATCGCGGTCATGGCCGGCCACAAGCGGCAAAAACGTATCCATGAAGGCCTTGGCTTCGGCAGGCGTCTTGTACATCTTCCAATTAGCGGCAATCAATGCTTTCCGGGGCATTTTTCTCTAACTCCTCCGCCTGATTCTATTGGATTGGATGGGGCAGACGGGTGACCGCTGGCACAGCGGAGAACAAGAGCGATTCTCCGCGGCCTCTGAACTGTGCCCTCGTAGACGTTCGAGCCCTGTTGTCAGGCCGTGACCGCAACGGCCCCGGCATGCGCGGCGGTGTGCACCATTTCGCGGATGGAGTCGATCACCAGATCGGGCTGGTCGAGGTGAATCCAGTGCGCGCTGGTCGGAGCAATCACCTGCTGTGCGTTATCGCCGATGCGCGCAAGGCACTCGTCAGAGAGCGGTGTTGATTTGCCAGGGGTGAGAAGCAAGACTGGAATATCGTGGATGGGTTCCGCGTCGCGCATCTCGCGAACCGTATCGGGGACGGCTTCGACGTGGCTGCGCATGCCCGCATAATACCCGGGCCGCGACCAGTGCGCAGCGACAACGGGCCACACGCGCTTGGGCATCTTGCCCACCTCTTCGGTCACACGCTTCAGCACGTGACGCCCCGAAGCCCCGCCTGCCCCAGCCAGATGACCGGACAGCGCACCGGAACGGCAAAGCAGGGAAGTCACTGCCAGGCGCGCCAGCCCAAAGCGGGCAATCGGCACCGCGTATCCCGACAGCTTCTTGATGCGGTCGATCTCGGCCTGGCGGTCAGGGTTCATCGGAGGCCATTCCTCGCAGCGCATGGGATCGACCAGCACCACGCCGGCAACATGATCCGGGTAGCTGAGCGCATAGCGGCGCATCACCAGTCCACCAAAGGAGTGCCCCACAAGAATGAAGGGCGGCTTCAGCCCCGCGCGCTCCAGCATGTCGTGCAGTTCTGCGGCGCAGTTGGCGGGTGTCCGCGCAGTACGACACGGACCGCTCCATCCCAATCCGCTGCGATCGTACGAGACCGTATGCGTGAAGCGGGCGACGGTTTCCTGGATGTGGTACCAGTTCAGATTGGTGGCGGCAATGCCCGCCTCAAAGAGCACGGTGGGCCCGCCCTCGCCCTTTTCCAGAAGGTAGAGCTTGTGGCCGGCGCCGATCTCGACCCAGCGTCCGGGTGCGGCAAAGCGGCGCCGATCCCGATGCGAGCCGATCAGTTGATAAAAGAATCCAAGGGCGGTCAAAGCGACTGCGAACACAAGAAGAGCGAGAACGATATACATAGACCTTCCCTGGAAGTGCTCAGAGCGCGGGATCGATTGCTCGGAAAATTGCTGTCAAAAATGAAGTATCCGGTCCGCGCCGAAGTCTTCGAGGCTGAGTTTTGCTTTTGGGCTTCCGCGATTGATGATAAGCAATGTGGACCCCGGCTGGCCATGAGTTTTTTCTTCAATCTGGGACGCCGACCATACACCTTCGTCATGTCTGAGGCCAAACGACGTGTATTCCTTTACGATTGCACCCGCTTTAAGGGTTTTCTCCGCATAGACAGGGAAGTCGATGGTGTGATCGAGCCAGGTGCGGACCTCGGAATAATGCGTCTTTTCTGTTGGTCCCGGCGTGCTTTTCACCAGATCGCAATCATGTGTGGCCCAGCGAACGCCTGACTGCACTTTCTGGTCGGGCCAAAAAAACTCCTGCTGCAAAAAATCCTCGTAGCTGAACCCGGAACCAACCGGCCCGTCGCTCCACTGTTCGAACGGAATGGTGGTGAGAGTCTTGTCTCCCGGATGGGCGATGCGGATCGTGCTTGCGCCGTTGGGCCGCATCTCCAGCAGGATCCGCGCGCGCGCGGAGGCCGGTGACGTGACTTCAACCAGCTCACGAAAAACCCCGGGGAAGCCATGGGCTTTAATGGTGATATCGTCGCTTGTCCGCTTACCGGATCCATCCACATGCACCAGCCTGCCCACGATGCGATAGTCGGCGGTGAGCACAGTTTGCCGGGGACCATTGAGCGGCGTGGGAGCGGTGGCAGCCTGTACCGCCAGAGCACAACCGGCGGCCAGTCCAGCCGCAGCCGCAATTCTCTTCACGCGTCGATCCTTCCGTCGCGGATGCGGACGTGGCGTGGTGCAGCGTTGGCGATATCGTTCTCGTGGGTCACAATCACAAGCGTCATGCCTCGCTTGTGTTGGATGCCGGTAAGGATCTCCATAATGCGCGCCGAGTTCACGCTATCGAGATTGCCGGTCGGTTCGTCGGCGAGCAGGATCTCGGGGTGGTTTGCCAACGCGCGTGCGATCGCCACACGCTGGCGCTCGCCGGCAGAGAGCGTATTGGGGTATTGATTAAGTCGATGCTCCAGACCCATTTCCGTGAGCAGCGCTTCGGCGCGCTCCGCCTTGGATTGGCCGTTGCCCGGCAGCCCCATCATCGGCACCTGCACATTCTCAATGGCGCGCAGCGTGGGCAGAAGGTAGAAGGCCTGAAAGATGAAGCCAACATGATGCGCGCGGTATGTATCGAGGCCGATCGCTGAACCTAACGCGGAGTTCTGGAATAGAACTTCGCCGCTGGTCGGTTTGTCGAGCCCGCCCAGCAACTGCAGCAGCGTGGACTTGCCGCTGCCGCTGGCGCCGCTGATCGCCACGTACTCACCTGCATGAATGGATAGGCTGACTCCGCGCAGCGCTTCAATTCGACCGTCATCGTAGCTCTTGCGCAGGTTACGGACTTCCAGCTGTGGGACGAGCTCAGCCATTCCGTCTCCGGCAACAACACGATTCGCTCAAATTGCCTGCGAGGGCCCAACGCTTGTTAGTCATGACGCAAGGCCTCCACCGGAGAAAGATGCGCGCCGCGCCAGGCGGGATACGCTCCGGCGATTAATCCGGAAAGAACGGCGATCCCAAGAGCCTCCGCCAGATCGAGCCCGGAAATGGAGGAAGAGACAATGCTGGCCGTTTGCGGAAGCCTGGACAAAAGCCGCAACGCGAAGTATCCCACAAAAAGACCGAACACGCCGCCGACAAATCCGAGCACCATCGATTCGGCCTGGATCAGCATCAACACGCCACCGCTCTTCCAGCCCAGCGCGCGCAAAATCCCGATCTCCCGCGTACGCTCGAAGACCGACATGGCCATGGTGTTGGCAATTCCCAGAATGCCGATGAGCAGCGCAATCGACGAAGTGCCCCACGCCACCGCATGCGCCAGGTTCACGAACTGATTCTTGCTTGCCCAGTCGTTCGCCCGCTCGGCACGCAGTCCGGGCAGCTCCGCTTCGATCGTCTTGGCGACGCGGTTCAGAAACGCATCTTCGGATTCGCCCGCGGGAGGGGGACGCAGCTTCAGATGGAATCCGGAGACTTTCCCCTGCAGGCTGGAGATCTCCTGGAGCTGGTCGAGCGGCATGATGACCGCGCTTGCCTCCAAGGCGGAACCGCCGTGATAGATGCCCGTAACCTTGAAGGCTTTGCCCTGGAGTTCGAGCGTGTCGCCGACCTTCTTGCCCAGGTTCTCTGCCAGGGTGTCTCCGATAATCAGCTCCGCCTGGCCATTGTGGAACTTCGTTCCCGATTTGAAGGTCAGCGAGGAGAAGTCGTACGAGTTGTCCATCCACCCAAACACAATGGCGTTGACCTCCGGGGTCAGGTCCATCATGTTGAAGATCATGGGTGTGGCCTGCTCGACAAAAGGCATGACCCTGAGCTTGTTCGACCGCCCTCTCGTCCAGTGAGGTCTCGAGGAAGGTCTTTTCCACGACCACCATGTCGGTTCCGGAGCTGGAATAAAGGCGCATCCATTCCGTCTCAAAGGAGCGGGAAAAGCCCACCAGCGCCACAAACGCACCAATCGCCATGGCAATGCCGCCCAGCGTCAGGAGCGTGCGCAAACGCCTGCGCCAGAGATTTTTCCACGCGAAGCCGGCGAATGAAAGATGATGAGGCATGAATGCTTACGAGTCCCGGAGCATGCAGCGTTGAGTCAAGCGCCAGTGTATCGGGAGCAGCGGTTTACGTCCAAGACGGGGTTGGAGATTGCGCATACTCTTACGATGCGGTTTCTGGCCGAACGCGAAGGCCGCCCTGCCGATACGATCCTGAAACGCGGCGTCGCGGCCATGTTTTGCTGCCCAGCTTTTTGCGAAAGGCCACTCAAGCGGCCGGCCACATGGGCGACAAGGACGCAGAAAGCCCGTACGCCGAAGCGTACGGTTCGAAATCGGATGTCGATGCTGGGACCCCTGGCGTCTGACAAGGGACCGGTCGCTTAGTAACGACCGCGGCCTCGCGCATTTCCACCGCCGCCGCCGCCACTACCCTTGCGTGCCTGGTAGCAGTCGCGGCAGAACACGGGCCGGTCGCCGCGCGGTTCAAACGGCACCGTCGTCGGTTGACCGCATCCCGAACAAATCACGGGCGTTCCCTGAGCCGGAGCCGAACGGTAGCCCCCACCTCCACCCCCCTGATCGTTTTTCTTTGCCTGACGGCAGTTCTTGCAACGCTTGGGATTCGAGTAGCCGCGCTCCTGGAAAAACGCCTGGTCTGCAGCTGTAAACGTGAAGTCCTGCCCGCAGTCGCTGCAGGTGAGTGAAATATCTCCGGCCATGGTGTCCTCGTGGAAGATTGTACAGCCCAAATGGTTTTTTAATACAAGTAAAGTTTTTTTGAGGGTGTAAATCCTACTTTCGCCCTCCCCGAGAACTTGGCCCGCCGGTTTGCCCCGGCGCGTCCCGCGCTATAGTTCAAGGAAGCCCATGTTGCAGCAGTCCCAGCCAAGCGATCAGGCAACTCCGAAGAGGCAGCGATGAGCGAGCCCGATCCCGCCTATGAGGCTGACTGCATCCGCCGCATCCTGGCGGGCGAACGGCAGCTCTTTCATGAGCTGATTCGCCCCTGCGAGCGATCCATCTTCTTCCTGCTCTTATCCTTGCTGGGCGATGAGGCCGAAGCGGAGGATGCCGCCCAGGAAACCGCGATCAAGGTCTATTTAAATCTGAAGAATTTTCGTGGCGACGCGAAATTCCGCACCTGGGTGCTTTCGATTGCCCGCAATGAAGGTCTTGGCCGGCTGCGGAAAGCTCGAACCCGGCGCGAAGACTCCCTCGACGCTCTCCAGGACGAACAGGGCGGCGATTTCACCCCCGCCATTTTGACCAGCTGGCGCGAAGTGCCCTTCGAAGCCCTGGAGCGGAACGAACTCGCGGCGCTGCTGCGCGACGCCGTCGCGAAACTCCCGGAGATTTACCGTAACGTCGTGCTGCTGAGGGACATCGAAGAGATGGATGGGCGCGAAACCGCCGCTGTCCTGGACATCAGCGAAGGCGCCGTCAAGGTGCGTCTGCACCGTGCGCGGGCCTTGCTGCAGCGCGAACTGGCTCCGAAGATCGAAGGCTTCGGTCCCAGGCGCAAGGGTTTGCTGACCTGGCTGAAGGGTATGAGGGTCGAGTTGTGAGAATCGACTGCAAACACGTCTGGCAGCACATCTCGGCCTACATCGATGGCGAGGTGGACGCGGAATTGCGCGCCGAAATCGACCGGCATCTCGAGACCTGCGAGATTTGCTCGGCCGTGCTCGACTCCACGCGCAACGTCGTGGTTCTGATGGCCGACAATCGCGTCTTCGAACTGCCCGCCGGCTTCAGCGATCGCCTGCACGCCCGCCTGGAGAGGGAACTGGAAGGCGCCGGCGCCGGTTGACCTACCTAGGGTCGGCTCGAGGGAACGGCGGGCGGAGAACCTGTCCGGTGAATCATCGGATGTGTCCATGTTTCCAGCCCGACCAGAACCAGTGTCAGGACCGCCAGGACGACCTGCAGCCTTTCCGATCGTTTTTGCTTCCTGCTCAATTCCCGCCGCCGCCATTGCGCTGAGCCTTGCGCGCGCAACCGCCAGATCCAGGCAAGAACAGCAAGATTCACCACCGCGCCGGCCGTTGCGAAGATCAGCATGGGAATGCGGATCGCATCCTGATGCCACCCACGCGCGGGCGCATAGATGCCGCTGACTGCCGCAAGCGCGGTGAGTCCGATGGCTACGCGAATGCCGCTGATGGCAAAAACCGCGGTGCACAGGCTCTGCAAGAGTGCGAGAAGAAAGCTGGTCCCGGCAAGGGCGCGCACCTGCTTCGGCACATTTGCTGATTCTTCGTCCATTGCGAACCCTCGACCCAGCTTGTGTGGCTGTGCAGCTTGCCACGATCAGCGTATCGCATCGGGTCCGCAGGGCCGGCGTTCCTGCTCGCGCGGGTTGCACTTCCGGCCGCCAAAGCCAGGCGCGCAATCCGAAAAATGGTTCGCGCCGTACATCGAACGAGTGCAGCTCATCCCATTTTTGTTTCCAGGGAGGGTCTTTTCCCTGTAACCTTCTGCGCTGGGCTCCACTCCTAGTCTGCGTGGTACGGAAATGCGGAACGAGATCACCCTTTCCGCAGTGAAACAACCGGCGGGCAAGGGACCGCCCTAACCCCAAAATGAGGTCAAAGGATCATGACAAAGAAAAGATCAATGCATTGCTCCTGACAGCGGCACTCTCCGGCCTGGTCGGCGGAACTTCCGTAGCGGCCAAGGCGGCCACCAGCGGTTCACCGAACGGATCCGGCGTGACCGCTGGGATGCTCTTTGCGGGACAGGACAAAACTCCGCCTGCGAAGCACTCCTGTAAAGGCAAAAACGATTGCAAAGGTACGGGCGGATGCTCCACCGGCGATCAGGGCTGCAAGGGCAAGAACAGCTGCAAAGGCAAAGGCGGTTGCGCCACCGACGGCTCCAAGCCACCGAAGGCCTAGTCGTAAACTCCCCGAAGGCACGGCAATCCGATTCAACCCATCGATCGCCGTGCCTTCATTCTTATCGCAGATTCGAGATGACAACTGAGAGCTGATAGCCTGATCACTAATCACTAACCACTAACCACTAAGGTTCCCATGTCGCGCAATCGCTTCAATGCGTTTCAGGATCACGGCGTCGGCATCGGCCTGCGCATTCCGCACTACCACCATATTTTTTCGCGCAAGCCGGTGGTCGACTGGTTCGAAATCATCTCAGAGAATTTCATGTGCGACGCCGGCCGGCCGCTTGCGATGCTCGATCAGATTCTGGAGCAGTATCGCGTTGTGCAGCATGGCGTCTCCATGTACTTCGGCTCCGCGACCGAGCCGGACCCCGAGCACCTGAAGCGTCTGAAGACACTCGTGCGCCGCACCAACACTCCCTGGCTGAGCGATCATCTCTGCTGGGGCAGCGTGGACGGGACCTACACGCACGATCTGCTGCCGCTGCCCTACACCTGGGAAGCGGTCGAGCGCACCGTGGAGCGGGTGCGCACGGTGCAGGACTACCTTGAGATTCCCGTGGCCGTCGAAAACGTCAGTTCCTACGCGGCCTTCACCGATTCGCAGATGACCGAGTGGGAGTTCCTCACCGAAGTGGTGGAGCGCGCGGACTGCGGCATTCTGCTCGACGTAAACAACATCTATGTCTCCGCGATGAATCACGAGTTCGATCCCATGGACTATGTGAACGCCGTTCCTGCGCATCGCGTCGCGCAGATTCATATCGCCGGGCACTCCAAGTACGAGAAATACATCCTCGACACGCACGATCATCCGGTGATCGATCCGGTTTGGGATCTGTATGCGCGCGCCATCGAACGCTGCGGACCGACGCCGACGCTGCTCGAGTGGGACGAACACATTCCCAGCTTCGACGAGGTCCACAACGAAGCGAAAAAAGCCCAGCGCTATCTCGATAAGCATTCCGGCGTACTTGTGGAGACGGCGCGATGAGCACGCCTGTTCTTCCCTCGGGAATGACTCTCGCGGAGTTGCAGCGCGAGATGGCGGCAGCGGTGATGGTGCCGCTGACTGCGGACGAAGATATGCGGACGCATGCGCCCGACGGCAGGCCGATGGCGGAAGTGGCGGCGCGCTTCATCGCGCCCAACAGCCGCCTCACCGCGTTCGAGCGCCTTGAGATTTACAACCGCCAATACTGGTTCCGCGTGTTGAATGCGCTGGCTGAAGATTTTCCGGCGCTGCGTGCCGTTGTGGGTGCGCGCGCCTTTGAGGCTCTCTCCATCGCCTACCTGACGCGAGCACCCAAGCCGGTCGTTCTCGCTGCGCAATCTCGGCTCGAAGCTCCCGGAATGGCTCGCGAATCACCCTGAGCTTTGCGGTCGCCGCGCTCGCCTTGCGCTCGATGTTGCCAAAGTGGAATGGGCCTTCGTGGAAGCCTTCGATCGTGCCCAGCAAACGCCGCTCACGCTCGACCAGATCGCCACTCTCGATGCGCATTCGCGGCTAAGCCTGCAGCCGCACCTGCAACTGATCGCGCTCGATTACGCCTCGGACAATCTTGTCCTCGCCCTGCACAAGGAGCACATGAAAGGCACGAGCGAGGCCGGCGTGAAGCAGGAAGACGGTCCCACCGCGCCCGTTCAACTACCGCGGTTTCGTCGGCGCCCCACCTGGGTTGCCGCGCACCGGCTCGACAACGCGGTTTATTACCGGCGCCTCGAGCAGGAAGAGTTTCTCACGCTCACTGCTCTTCGCGCGGGCAAATGCCTGGCCGAAGCGCTCGAGGCTGGTCTTGCGGACTCGAAGAAACCCGAGTCGCGCCGGCCTGCTCTGGTGCGCGACTGGTTCACGCAATGGGCCGCGCTTGGCTGGGTGTGCGCGCAGGATCTCGAGTCGCTTCTCGAGATTTAAATCGCAAATTGATGGTTCGAACAGACGGTGATTCCAGTCGGAGAAGAAAGGATCTCTATGCCCGGCACCATTCCTCTTGTCCGCAGCGCGCACGGCGGCTTCGCCAAGGTGCTCAACTTGTTGCAGAACCCACTGCTGCTGGCCGTGCGCCTCTACTGGGGATGGCAGTTTGCGCAGACGGGCTGGGGCAAGCTGCACAATCTCGACCATGTGACTCAGTTCTTTGCATCCCTCCACCTGCCTGCGCCGCATATGACAGCGATCTTCGTCGCATCGGTTGAGTTCGTGGGCGGCATTCTTTTCGCCCTTGGCTTGGGCGCGCGGGTCGTGTCGCTGGTTCTCTTCGTCAACATGACCGTCGCCTACTGGACGGCCGATCGCGAGGCGTTTGTCGGCATTCTCTCTGCGCCTGACAAGTTTTACGCCGCCGATCCCTACACCTTCTGGTTTGCCGCGTTGCTGATTCTCGTCTTTGGCCCGGGGGCCTTCGCGCTCGACTGGTTCTTCGGCCGGCGCAATCAGCGATAACGCCAGATCCGCCCGCACAAAAGCGAAGGCCGAGGCACTATGCCCCGGCCTCATCTCTGCTGCAGACGTACAGATCAGAAGGCGAACGTTGCGTTGAAGAAGATGCGGCGCGCGGCCGAACCGGACGAGAAGATTCCATTGGCAAGGCTCGTCGACTTGCCGAACTGCGGGCCCGGTCCATAAAGCCCCGTTGCCGTGTCCAGTGTAGGAATCACGCTGCCGACCGGTGTTCCGTAGTCGATGTCGTTGAACAGGTTCAAGGCCTGCGCGCTGAACGTGAGTGTGTACTTATGTCCTGTTCCGGGTCCGCCGCCCATGCCAGGTGGACGTCCGCCGCCGCCGCCAAAACCACCGGGGCCAAACCCGCCGCCTCCGCCGCCACGGCCTCCGCCACCACCGCCGCCTCCCGGCCCTCCACCGGGGAAGGGACCATTCTGCGCGTTCCCCTCAAGCTTGGGGCCAATTCCGAAGGCCTTGCTCACGCGAAGATTGAGCGCGACAGCTGCCGGCCCGGTGCCCAGATTCAAGGGGATAGGAACGTAACTCTCACCCGGAGAAGCAGGATCGGTATTCAAGCAACCGAATGGATGTATTCACATAGCCGGGTGTCGGCGTTGAGCAAAACGTGTTCGCCGCAAACGAGGGCCGGTTGTTGAAAAAGTTATCGCCGGTCAGGTCATTGGTTGTGGTGATGTTGAACGGCCGGCCCGATTGAGCGATCAGGAATGGGTTCAAACGAATGCCCCACTTCGCCTCGTAGTTGCCGAACATGAACACCATGTTGCGCGAAGCAAAACTGGCGCGGCCATAATCCTGGCTCATGTTATACGAGTTCGAGACCGCATTGCCGTTGCCGCCGTCCGCATTCGCCCACGTAAGGTTGTAGAACCCAGCCAGGCTGAATTTCGGCGAGATGCGTGCGTTCATGTTGACGATGACCTGGTCCTGCTTGAAGACCGCCTCGGGATAGTATTCATCCACGATGCCCACCGAAGGATTGGGCCGGCTCAACGGAGCGACTCCAGGAAGATACGCATTCGAGTCGCGGGTCACGAGCGTATGCACGCCGAAGGAATGCAAGTACGTGACCGTGGCCGTCGTCGTCTTGGTAAGTTGGCGCTCCAGGCTTGTTCCGGCCTGTTCGGTATAGGGCGCGTGAAACCCGGGCGCGACCGTGTCGATGGTGCTGGTCCCGGAGGTTGCAGCGCCGCAGGTGGCCAGGTCTACGTTGGCCAGGCTGGTCGAGCTGAAGCACGTCGGATTGCTGATCGTCGTCTGCTTCTGGCTGTTGGGGCCTCCGTTGTAGCGCTCCGCCGAGAGCAGATCGGCAATCTGGAAGCGATCGTAGAAGATGCCGAATCCGGCGCGCACCACGGTCTTGGCCTGCTTCTTGTTCTTGTGCCCATCGAGAGCATAGGCAAGGGCAACGCGCGGCGCCCAGTCGTTATGATCCGCAATGTGATTCTGCGATTCCCAGCGGATGCCGCCGGAAAGCGTCAGAAACTGATTGAACTTCCAGTCGTCCTGGAAGAACAGCGCAGCGTCGAAAACGTTTGCCCGCGCCTTGGTCGCGCCGCTCGCATAACTCAGCTTGATGGGCGCGTTTGTGGTGCCGCACACCGTCGACCCCGTTGTCGTTGCAGGACACGTCAGCCCCGCTTCGAGGTTGAGCGCGCCCACATAATCGGCCACGTCGGCAAACGCAAAGCTGCCGTTGAAATCGTCATCCGAAGTGTTGGCGTCTGAATAGTCGCGCACCCGCGTGCCGAACTTGATGGCATGCGCTCCCACCGACATGGTCGTCAGGTTTTGCAACTCATAGCGGTTGGTGTGATCGTTCGATGTTTGCACCGTGGCTCCGCCCGCGGTGATCGTCTGCGGAATCGAGACCTGCGGCGCGCTCGAGACCGGCGTCGTCGAAGAGTAGTCGCGCAGAAACTGGAACCGCGTTTCGTTCACAATGCGATCGCTGATGATGTACGAGTCGCTGAGCTGCAGCGTGCTCTCCGTTTCCGTCTGCGTCGAGGATTGCGTGGGCAGCGACGTGGAGGTGATGTTGCCGCTGTTGCTGTTGCGGAAGAACTGATAGCGCGCCGTGACTGTATGTTTCTGTCCAAGTTGCAAATCGATGCGCGGCGCAATGTTGGTGCGGTCTGCCGGGTTGAAGAGGCCGCCGGCGATCGTGCCTACTTGATAAGGGTAGGGAGACGGGCCGGCAACAGGCGCTTCGGCGAGCGAGTAGATGCTGTCGTTCTGGTTATTGCGCTGATCGACGCTGACGAAGAACGATGCCCATTTGGAGAGTGCGCCGCTCAAGTAACCGCTGAATTGAAGGCTGTGATACGCGGGAATCGTTTTCGCGAACGGGTTGGCGGTGTTGAAGCTGTCGTCGTTCCCTTGCGCCAGAAAATTTCCGTGCAGTTTGTCGGTACCCGGCTTGGTGAGAATTTCAATGCGGCCGTACCCCAGCTTGTCGAATTCCGCTGAAAACGGGTTTTGGTTGATGCGAATCTCGCGAATAGCCGATTTGGGCGGAAGCTGCCCGGCGGTGAAGCCGTCGATATAAATCTGCCCGCCATTCGGGCCGGCCGAGGGACCCGCCAAGGCCGACAACTCGCTGGACAACTCGTCCGGATCGTCGGAAAGCGCTTCGAGATCCTTGCCCTTGATCACGATCGAATTGGCGTTGCCTGACGCGTCCGTATTGACTGTCGGCGTGTCTTCGGTGACCGTTACGCTTTGCTCTGCCGCCTGGATCGCCATGGCAATATCGACCCGCTTCGATTGCCCCGCGGCCAATTGAATGGTCGGCGAACTGAACGGAGCAAACCCCGCGAACGTGGCCTGGATGATGTAGCCGCCTGCGGGCAGGCCCGACACGGAGTACGAGCCCGATGCATCCGCCGTGACCGTCTTAACCGCGGTCCCGCTTGAGTTCGCGATCGTGACCTGCGCCCCGGGAATCAGTGCGCCGGTCGGGTCGGTGATGTGGCCGCGCAGAGTTCCCGAATTTGCTGAAGCCGTGACAGGCGGCTGCTTGTGGCGCCGGTGCGGCTGGTGCCTGGCCCGCTGCTGCAAGCGTGGCGGCCATGCCCAACGCAAGCAGAATCGCAGTTCGATCAAAAAAATGCCGAATCAAATGCAAGTGTTCCCTCGCTGGTTTCGGAATAAAGCTGAGAGTCGTTCTTACTGTGCGTCTGCTCCGGCCGCGCCGGCTCCTCCGCCACCCATGCTCCAGTTGCTGAGCAGGCTGCTCGCTGCCGGAGCTTCGAGAAGAGGTTCGACACCCGCCAGCAGAGTGATGGCGGTGACGTCGGTTGTGCCGTCGGTGGAAACAAGCATGATGGCGTCGCCCTTCTTAAGATCGGCGAGCTGGATCGCCGGCGCGCGGCTCAGCATCGTCTGCGGATCTCCGCCACCCGGAGGTCCCTGTCCACTCCATTGCCCCCGCCACCGCCGGTGCGCCCGGGCGCCGCCACCCGGAGGAGGCCCGCCGGCAGCCGCTCCGCCCCTGGGGAGGCCCACCCGCGGGAGGTCCGCCTTGCCCGCCACCAGTGCCGCCCTGGCCCCGCTGAAAGCCGCCTGCCCCCGCACCGCCTGTGCCTTTCAATCGGGCCGCCAGCATGGTCGCCATGCGATCGGGAATGCGCCGCATCTGCACGTCGGGCGTGATGTGAATCGTCATCTGCTTCTTGGTGGCAAGGTCTTTCAGGCTCACCGTCGAGTTTCCGGTGTCGACTGCGGAGATGACACCGGAGATGTTGCGGAATGTGCCGGAAACGACCTCGACCGCGTCAATCGTCGTGCCGTCTTCATTCTTCTTGCCGCGCGCGCGCAGCTGGTCGCCTGCGTGGATCGCGTCGATGGGCGCAGGCTGCGCTGCGTCGTAATTCACGGATGCCGGAGCGTAGCGCTTGAGCACAGTCGCCTTGCTTGTTTGCACCGTAACCGTCTTGGCCGAGGCGCCCGGCGCCGCTGGTCACAACAATTGCGCCGCTTCCCGCGTCGATGCTCTTGACCAGCCCGCCTACGCCGTTGCGCTGCCAGTCTTCGCGATCCTTCTGCTGCTTGGCGGTCACGTCCGATTGCTTGATGGCGACGATCTGCGCGGCCTGCGTTGTTCCCGCAGCAGCGTCCGGGATCGAGCTTGACCAGGGTGCGATCGCCAACCGCCAGATCGCTGAACTGAATGGTTTCGGCCGAACTCAAGTCTTTCTGCCCCGGCGCAACCCGTTTGATCGAAGTCGCGGCAGGGACCTGGACATCGAACGTTTGACCCGCATCCGTCTTCACGGTCAGACGTGGTTCCGTTGATGGCAGACACGGTGCCGACAAAACGCGCGGGTGCTTGTGCCTGCGCCACGCTGACAGTGCAGACGGCCAGTATCCCCAGTGCCAGTGCCGCGCATGTCCTCAGGGCTGCATGCCAGGTCTTCTTGCTTTGCATAATCTATGTCTCCAGGCTTGCGCCGATCCGGTATCCGGAGTGGGAACGATACCCAAATGGGTAGACGAATGACAGTCGCAAAAGGTTGATGGGGCGCGATTTTGCTGCTGGAAACCGTGTCGAATGTTCACAGAAAGCCAAGATGCGCAGGTAGGAACACTGCAAGGTCGTTAATCTTCCGTTAAGCTGCGCCCGCGGCCAGGACGCTCAGACATACGTGATCTGCCCGAGAATTGCCGGCCTCTTCGCGCCTGTCGCTGCTGGCACGTTTCCCGGCAGCCGATGCCAGGTGTGCCATGCCAGCAGTGCGAATGCGGCAGCCTCTTTGGCCTCCGCGGGCAAGCCGAAGTCATCAATCGCCGCCAGTTCGCAGCCAAGCGGCTCCAGCCTCTGCGCGAGCATGGCCATCAGCGTGCGATTTCGCGCTCCGCCACCGGAGACGATGTAATCCGTCGACTTGAAGCCGACTTCATTTTTGGATAAACGAATCTCCTGTAACTCGAGGCGATGGTCTCCGCGGTCAGTGCGGTTGCGGTCGCCATCGCGTCTTCCTTCTTCCGGCTCGACCGGCGGCACAGTGCGAGAAATTTCATCGCATAGCTTGGACCGAACTGCTCGCGTCCTGAAGTGCGTGGTGGCCTGAGCCGGAAGTAGGGATTGCGCAGAGCCTCTTTCAACGTGGGTTCAAGAACGGTACCCGTTGCTGCGATCGCGCCATTGCGATCGAACTTTTTCGCGAAGAGTTCCTGCGCCAGCGCATCGATCACCATGTTGCCCGGGCCGGTATCGAACGCAATCAGCAGCCCCCGGCCCACTGCCCGCCGGAATCGCCGTGAGGTTCGCAATGCCTCCGATGTTCTGCAGAACGCGCCCTCGCTTCGGCGTGCGCAAACAACGCGTAGTCGAGCAGCGAAACCAGCGGCGCGCCCTGGCCTCCGGCGAGCATATCGGCCGGGCGAAAGTTCGAAACGACGGGAACACCAACGCGCCGCCGCAATGGCCTGCGCTTCACCCGCCTGCCATGTGCAGGCAAATCGGCGTCCCGCATACTCTGTCGGCACCGCCTGGTGATAGAGCGTCTGCCCATGACACCCGACAAGATCAATCTCCACCGCGATGCTGCTTGAGTGTTTCGCTCAATGCCTGGGCGTAGGCAATGCCGAGCCTCCAGTTGAGCCGCGCCAATTCTGCCGTTGAGATCGAAGGAGCATCCATTGCCGAGAGCACGGCGCGCCGCAGAGGCGCAGGGTATGCGAAACCGCGATGGGCAAGCAGTTCCACCTTGGGTCCTGGCTTGCCCGGCGCAATGCGCACCAGGGCTACGTCGATTCCGTCAGCGGACGTACCGCTCATGATGCCGGCGACGGTCATGCTCTTCGTCTTCATGCCTGTTCTCCGGGCGTTTGCGCGACGCTCTCGCTGAATTGCAAAATGCGTTTGCGCAGTGCCTCAAGCTGTCGCGCCGAAAGCGCTGCTGCGGCCGTTTTGCCGAAGTATCTCTTTCTCTTTGCCGCTGCGCTCCGTGCCCGCGCCAGCAGCAGCGCGCGGAAGCTCGCGGACCTCTCCGCTTCGCTCAACAACGATTCGTAACCGCGCAGGATCAGCTCCGGGCTATGACAGATCTCCATCAAGTCCATGCCGGCGCGCACCGCGGCGAGCACGGCCTCTTCGATGGGCATGTACTTCAGAATGCCACCCATCTCCAGATCATCGGAAAAGATGATCCCGCGATAGCCGAAGCGCTTGCGCAGGACGCTCGTAATCCAAAAACGCGAAACCGAAGCGGGCGTTTTGCCGCCCGGCGTGTTGGGATAGGCCGCGTGATTCACCATGATCATCGGCAACTCCTTGCCGAGCTCGCGGAAGGGCGCCAGGTCTCCAGCTTCGAGCGCTCGCATTGGTTGCTCGATCCTCGGAGTCTCCAGGTGTGAGTCAAGCGTCCCCGCGCCGAGTCCGGGAAAATGCTTTCCGCAGCCCGCGACGCCTTCTGCGGCAAGGCCGCTCAGAAACGCCGATGCGTAAGCGAGCGACGCCGCCCGCGTCGGGAGCCGCCGTGCGGGTTCCCATGACCTTTGCCGATATCGGCAATCCCAAATCGAGCACCGGCGCGAGCGTCGTATTGAACCCGAACGCCTTGACGGCGCGCCCGATGAGCCGGCCGTGTTCGACCGCGAGCGCGCGTTTGTGTACCGCGGCCCGGGCGACATCTTGCGCAGAAGGCATGGGCGCGAGCGCATCGCGCAGCCGGTCAACGCTGCCGCCTTCCACATCGACACAGCGCAAGCTGTTCGCGGCGCAGAAATTCGTTGCTTCCTTCAGCAGCGCACGCGTCTGCTTCGCATCCTGAATGTTGCGCTTGAAAAGAATGATGCCGGCCGGCCGCACCACGTTCAGCCACGCGCGTTCCAGGCCGGTCAACTCGTGGCCCGCAATCCCAACGACCAGCAGGCTTCCAACCTCGTGACGCAAGCTCACTGTCATCCGTGCCTCTGCCGAGCGGTCATCTGAAACCTGACCCCTGACTTCTGAAACCTGACCCCAGAAACCTGATCCCTGCCCTTCATCCCTTCTCCTTCAATTCCTGCTGCAACTCTTCCAGCAGATTCAGCGCCTGCAACGGCGTCAGCGAATTGACATCCGTCGCCTCAATGCGGTCGACAATGCGCTGCGAGAGCGGCGTGAAGATCGTCAACTGCATCGGCTCCGGCGCCTGCGTCTCCACGTTCGCGGCAGCGAAGCGCTCCTGCTTCTCGTGCTGCTTCAGCACACGCTTGGCGCGCTCGATGACCGCAGCGGGGAGCCCGGCCAGCCGCGCCACTTCGATGCCGTAGCTCTTGCTGGCTGCGCCCGGCTCGATCGTATGCAGAAACACAATTCCCCCGGCAGCCTCCTTCACGCCCACGCGCAGATTGCGCACCCGCGGCAGCTTCTCCGCCAGCATCGTCAGCTCGTGATAGTGGGTCGCAAACAACGTGCGCGCGCCCGTCTCCGCATGCAGATACTCGACCGTCGCCCACGCCAGCGAGAGCCCGTCAAACGTCGCCGTGCCGCGCCCCATCTCATCGAGCAAGAATCAGCGACCGGCTGGTGGCGGTGTTCAGAATTGTCGCCGTCTCCGTCATCTCCACCATGAATGTCGACCGCCCGCGCGCCACGTTATCGCTGGCGCCGATGCGCGTGTAAATGCGGTCCACCAGCCCGAAGCGCATGCTCTGCGCCGGAACAAAGCATCCCATCTGCGCCATCAGCACCAGCATCGCCGCCTGCCGCAGATACGTGCTCTTGCCGCCCATGTTCGGCCCGGTGATCAGCAGCAGGCTTGGCCCATTCGTCGCCCGGCATTCAGATACAGATCGTTCGGAATGAAGCGCCCCTCGCGCGTCTCTTCCATCCACTGCTCAATCACCGGATGCCGCGCCGGCAACCGCCTCAAGCACCGGCTCCGTCGATGATTACGGGCCGCACATACTCGCCGCAGCGCAGCAAGATGCGCAAAGTTGGCCAGCAGGTCCGCCTCGGCCACCGCCGCAGAGCTGCGCCGGATGCGTCCCGCCGCTTCCAGCACCCATTCGCGCAACTCCACGAAGATCCGCTTCTCGATCTCGATGCAGCGATCGTGCGCGGTCAGAATCTTGCGCTCGTACTCCTTCAGCTCCGGCGTCGTAAATCGCTCCGCATTCACCAGCGTCTGCTTGCGCTCGTAGTCCGCCGGAGCCATGGCGAGATTCGACTTTGGTGATCTCGATGTAGTAGCCGAACACCGAGTTATAGCGAACCTTGAGCGATCCGATGCCCGTGCGCTGCCGCTCCCGCTCTTCAATGGCGGCAATCGACTGCCGTCCGGTCGACGAAATCGCGCGCAGCTCATCCAGCTCCGCATCCACGCCCGCTGCAATCGCGCCGCCATCCGCCAGCGTCAGCGGAGGCTCGGCGACGAGCGTCGTCTCAATGCGCGCCGTCACATCCTCGAGCGTGTCGAGCCGATCGTGAACTGGCGCGCCAGAGCGGAGCCGTGCATCGCAGCCAGCGCGATCTTCAATCCCGGCAGCCTGCGCAAGACTTGCCGCGAGCGCCCGCACATCGCGCGGCCCGGCCGAATCCAGCGACAGCCGCGCCAGCAGCCGCTCCAGATCCAGAATTCCGTCAAACGCGCGCCGCACTTCTTCGCGCTTCACCAGATCGCCATGCGCCTCGCCCACCGCTTCATAGCGCGCTTCAAGCGCCTGCGCGTCGACGCAGCGGCCGCAGAATCGTCGCCCGCAGCAGCCGCTTGCCCATCGGCGTCTGGCACGCATCCAGCGTGTGCAACAGCGTCGCGCGGTTGTCCTGCCCGACAAAGAGCGGCTCAATCAGTTCGAGATTGCGCACCGTCACCTGGTCCAGCTCCAGCGCGGTCGAGTGCTCCTCAAACTTCAGGCTGTCGATGTGCAGCGCCTCGATTCTTCTGCGTGGTGCGCACATAGTGCAGCACCGCGCCCGCGGCGATCGCCGCCAGCGGATGCCGATCGAGCCCGTACCCCTCGAGCGTGCGCACGTTCAGCTGCCGCTCCACCAGCGGCACCGCAAAATCCCGCGTCCACACCCAATCCTCCACGCGCGTTCGCGCCGGAATGCGCTCGAGCAGCGCTGGCAACTCCGCGCTCGTGGGCAGCAGCACCTCGCTCGGCCCCGCCTTCAACATCGCGTCCACCGCCTGCTGCCGCGCCTCCGCGCCCACGAAACTCCGCAGTCCGAAACTCTCCCGTCGAAACATCCAGCAGCGCCGGTCGCAGCCACGCGCTCCTTCGCCGATCCAGATTCGAAGCAGCGCCGCCAGAAAGTTGTTCTGCTCCTGCCCCAGCGCCGTTGTCCAGCGCGGTTCCCGGCGAGAGCACGCGCGTCACCTCGCGGCGCACGATCTTCTTGGTGAGCTTCGGGATCCTCCATCTGATCGCAGATGGCGATGCGGTAGCCCTTGCGCAGCAGCCGCGCCAGGTAGCCTTCGACCGCGTGATAGGGCACGCCGCACATGGGCTGCGAGCGCTCCCGGTCGCGCGCCGTCAGCGTCAACTGCAACTCGCGGCTCACCGTCACCGCGTCGTCGTAAAACAGCTCGTAAAAATCCCCCATGCGGAAGAAGAGCAGCGCATCGGGATTCTCGCGCTTGGCCGCCGTCCACTGGCGCATGAACGGCGTCAGATCGGCCAGGCTTGGATCCGTCAACGGGTGTGCGTCCCTGGCCGCGGGTGCCACCAGTTCTGTGGCCACCGTTGCCTCGGGCAGTCGAATCTCCGTCGCCGCGGGTTGGGAGTCTTCCTGGATCACGCTGGTTTCAAGGATATCGTTCGAGGCGGGCGCGTTATCGCCCAGAATTCCTCAGTCGGGCGGCGAGGGCCTTCCGTGCGCGCAACCCGCTGGAGTAGCATCCTCGCACCGCGCAATGCCGCAGACTCAGTCGCATTCAAATCATGGAGAACACCGTGCCGAACTGCCGTTCCATCGCCCTACTTGCCATCGCACTCACCCTCGCCTCTCTCAACCTTCAGGCGCAAAAGCCGCCGAGCCCGAAAAAATTCGAGTCCGTCGCCACCAGGGCGCTGGAGGTCATGAAGCAAAAAGCGGAAGAACTGAAGATCGGCGGAGTGGCCGTTGTGAGCTATGCATCAGGCGACACGGTCCAGGCCTGGTCCTCGAAGATGGCCGTTGTCGGGCGCATGAAAGACGTGCCCACCGACGCCAGCAAGGGAAACAACCTGATCGGCATCGCCTATGCCAAGTCCGCCGAGATGGCCGACACCCTCGTCAACAGCGGCACGTCGAAGCGGCCGCCCATGACGGGCGAATTTGGATGGCAAGGTGGGGTCATCGCCGCGTCCAAAGGTGGCCACATCATCGTTTCGTTCAGTGGCGGCAAATCAGAGGACGACGTCGAGGTATCGAAAGCGGGTCTGGCCGTCCTCGAAAAAGGACTCTGACTCACGACTGGTGTGAGAGCACAGGGCTCGCTTTCAACTTCTGAATTCGTTTGCTCAGATGCGCAACCTGGTCCATGGACCGGTCGATCTCGCGTTGAATGCGGGCCTTCTCATCGGCAGGGGAGACTTTCAGTCGGACTTCGAGCCGCCGGAGAAGCTCAAGATGGTGCAGTTCGGACCGCAAGAGGTTCAGGAGCAGGAAAGTGTGTGGCATGGGGGGCCCTTCCGGACTGAGTGCATCCATGGAAAGGATTCTCCCCCGCTTGCTACCGATTGCAGGTGACCCGCATCACTCGTTTATCGGAACGAGAGATGAACCTACATTGCAAGGCGGCCCCACCGTCGGCGCGATCCATAGCAGGCAACCTGCCGGAAGCCTCTGCCGATTCAATGCCGTGCCTTCTCCGAGAGGAAACAAAGCCGGCGCGGGCCGACGCTTAATCCCATGGAATCTGTGGGTCCGAGAGCTCAGGTGAGTGATTTGGATCACAGTATACTGAGCAGTTACGCCGTTATGGTGAACATCGATATGTATCTGCTCTGGCTCCGAGTTGCGGCCATCCTCTATGCGGCGGCGAGCGCCTCCGTCTTCCCGGCCGTGCTCTATAAGGCTGACCGCTGGCGCAGATGGTGCGTTCACCTCGGCGGCCTGGCCTGGTTCTTCCACTTTGTCTCGGTGGTTGAAATGCTGCTGCAGGCGCACCATTGGGTGCCCGTTGGGGTTCGGGAAGTCCAGTCGATCCTTGGGTTTGCCATCGTCAGCGTGTTCTTCCTGGTGTGGTGGCTCTACGACGCCATCTCCCTGGGACTCTTCGCCCTGCCCGTCACGTTTTTCATGGTGTTCGTCCCGGCGCTGGGTCCGGACCGCTATTCCTTTCCCTCGCAGGGTGTGCGCGTGAGCTGGCTGATTGCCCACATCACGGCCCTCCTGCTGGCGTATGTCGCTCTCGGCTTCAGCCTGCTGGCCTCCATCCTTTACCTCTTCCAGGAGCGGCGGTTGAAAGCCAAGCCCAAGGCCAATTCCGCCGGCAACGCCCGCTGGATTCCTCTCGACTGGCTGCCGCCGCTCGACACGCTGGAGCGCATCGCCGAGGCCATGCTCGAATTCGGGTTTCCGTGCATGACCGTCGGCTTGGTCATCGGGTCGGTTCTGGCGCAGGAAACCTCGCTGGGCGCTTCCTACTTTCTCGACCCAAAAATCATCGCCGCCTTCATCAGCTGGGTCATCTACGTAATGCTCCTTCTCGTGCGCCGCTCCGCAGGTTTGCGCGGGCGTCGTGCCGCCTATTTCTCGGGCGGCGGTCTTCGCCGTCATGATCGTCGTCTGGACCGCTCAACCTCTTCAGCCATGTGCACAGGTTCGGTGCCGCCATGACACTGAGCCTCATCGGCGTGAACTACAAAACCGCGCCCATCGCCCTGCGCGAGCGCATCGCGGTCTCGCGCGACGAGCTGCCTGAGACCACGCGCGCACTTGCCGCCGTCGAAGGCGTCACCGAGTGCATGATCGTCTCCACCTGCAACCGCGTGGAACTGATTGCCGCCGTCGAAGACCCCGACACCGACCTGACCGGCTTCCTGAACGACCACTTCGGACTCGACCGCAGCGTGCTCGAGCCGCACATCTATAAGCGGTCAGATCGCGAGGCTGTGCGCCATCTCTTCCGCGTCGCCGCCAGTCTCGACTCCATGGTTGTCGGCGAGCCGCAGATTCTCGGCCAGGTCAAAGAAGCCTTTGCCGTGGCCCGCGCCGCCGGAACCGTTTCCGGGCAGCTTGAACACCTTTTGCAGTCAGCGTTCGCCGCCGCCAAGAAAGTCCGCTCCGAAACCGAAATCGGCTCGAGCTCGGTCTCCATTGCGTCGGTTGCGGTGGAGATGGCGAACAAGATCTTCGGCTCGCTGCAGGGCCGCACCGTGTTCCTGGTAGGCGCAGGCAAGATGAGCGAACTCGCCGCGCGCCACCTCGTGCAGCAGGGAGCCGGCGCGATCCTCGTGAGCAATCGCACGCAGGAGCGCGCGCAGCGCATGGCCGAAACATTCAAGGGCAAGGTCATCCCGTACGAGCAGATGTACGACGCCGCCAGCGATGCCGACATCGTGATCAGCTCCACCGGCGCGCCCCACCCCATCTTCCGCAAAGAGCACGGCCAGGCGTTCATGCATCGCCGGCGCAACCGGCCCATGTTCTTCATCGACATCGCGGTCCCGCGCGACGTGGATCCGGCGATGGGCGAGCTCGAAGGCATCTTTGTTTACGACATCGACGACCTGCAGGCCGTGGCCGCCCAGCATTTGCAGGAGCGGAGCCAGCAGGCGGGTGATGCCGAATCGATGATTGCCGCCGAGGTGGAGCGGTTCCAGCAAAAGCAGCGTGCCGTCAACGTTGCGCCTGCCATCGTCGCCATGCAGCGCCAGGCCGAGGAGATTCGCATTGCCGAGATTCGCCGCATGCATGCCCGCCTCGGTACGTTGACCGCGGAGCAATTGTCCGCCATTGAAGCGCTCACGCGCGGGCTGGTGAACAAGTTTCTCCATCCGCCCATGCAGGCCATGAAACAGGCTGCCCGCGAAGGCGATCAGATCCGCATTGATGCGCTATGTGACGCCTATCAGGTCTCCGCTCTGTCGCCCGAGCCCGCGCGACCCACCGTTGAGGAAGCAGCGAATACAAAGCAGGCCGGCGCTTCCGAGTCGAATCGCGTTGAGGACTTGGCAGCGGCTGCCGAAAAGCTGGAGGCGCGTCGATGAAGCTCAGGATTGGAAGCCGCGGTTCGCAACTCGCTCTCTGGCAAGCCCATCACATCGCGGCGCTGTTGCGCGGCGCGGGCCACGAGGTCGACATCGAAATCATCAAGACCACTGGCGACCGCTTGCAGGAAGTCACGTTTGCACAAGTGGGCTCGAAGGGAATGTTCACCAAGGAGATTGAAGAAGCCCTGGCCGCGGGCCGCGTCGATCTCGCTGTGCATTCGCTGAAAGATCTGCCCACCGAACTGCCCGAGCTCTTCGAATTGGGAGCAACGCCGCCGCGCGTCGATCCACGCGATGTGTTTGTCTCGGTGAAATTCTCCGCGCTTGCTGCACTGCCGCAAGGCGCGCGCGTTGGAACCAGCAGTTCGCGCCGGCGCGCGCAATTGCGCGCTCTGCGTCCCGACATCGACGCTGTCGAGTTTCGCGGCAATGTGGACACACGGCTGCGCAAGCTGGCTGAAGGACAGGTGGACGCGATTCTGCTCGCCGCAGCCGGCCTCGATCGGCTCGAAAAGACCGAGTGGGTGCGCGAGCGGCTCGACCCCAAAGAATTTTGCCCCGCCGCAGGACAGGGTTCCCTCGGCATCGAGATTCGCAAGGGCGACGAGGCGACTCGGGCTGCCATCACGTTTCTTGATGATCCCGCGACGCGCTTCGCCGTCACCGTCGAGCGCGCTGCACTCGCAGCACTCGGCGGAGGCTGCCAGGTGCCCATCGGCATTCACTGCCGCCGCCGTCCGCTCGAAAGCGGGCAACAAGAGGAAGGGCGCTTCGACGAAGTCTTTGGCGTGGTCGCTGCACCGGAGACGGGCGCCGCCGTCCGCATCTATCATCACGAACCTTCCGGCGCGTCCCGCCCTGAGGCGCTCGGCAGATCGGTCGCGCAGATGCTGCTCGATGCCGGAGCCGGACCGCTGCTCGCCTCGACCGCTGAGGCCGCCCGGTGAATGCGCTTCCACTCGCTGGGCGCCGTGTTCTCGTCACCCGCGCGGCCAGGCAGGCAGGCAAGCTCAGCGATGGCTTACGTGAGTTAGGCGCTGAACCGGTCGAAGTCGCTGTGCTTGAAATACAGCCTCCGGCGAGTTACGAACCGCTCGACACCGCTGTCAAGAACTTGAATGACTACGATTGGCTGTTTCTCACCAGCGCAAACGCGGTCGATGCGCTGAAGGACCGCGCGGCGGCATTGACAATCACGCTTGGGAAGGCCCGTCCGAGAGTAGCTGCAGTGGGCGAAGTCACCGCCAGGCTTGCTAGGGCAGCCGGGCTGAACGTCGAGCTGATCCCGGAATCTTACGTGGCCGAGAGTTTGATCGAAGCTATCGGCGATCGGGCCCGGAACAAGAGGGTTCTGCTCGCTCGTGCAACCGTGGCGCGCGATGTAATTCCTGATGCGCTCAGAAGAAGTGGCGCCGTCGTTGACATCGTTGATGTGTATCGCAACGTCTTGCCCGAATCTGCCCCAGGACTTCTGCGCGAAGCAATCGCCTCGCGGCTCGATGCCGCAACCTTCACCAGTTCTTCAAGCGTGACGCACCTGGTGGAGGCCGCAAGCCTCGCAGGCATTCAGTGGCCGCTCGCCGATATTCCTGCCGTGTCGATCGGACCGATCACCAGCAAGACGCTTCGTGATTCGCATTGGGAACCCGCCGCAGAAGCGGCGCAGTCAGACATTCCGGGTCTGATCGCTGCGCTCCAGCAGTTCTTCGCGCGTTGAATCTCGCGAGCATGGCGGCGCTGCCGCTTCCATTTCTAACGAATTTGCTTCAGGAAGACATCCCCGAGTGCTGCGACGTTTCGTTCGAGGTCGTACGACTCGATCACCCGCGCCCGCGCACTTGCCGCCAGCCTCGCGCGCAACTCCGGCGAATCGACCAGGCGCGCCAATGCGTCCGTCAGCGCATCCAGGTCCGACGCGGGAACAAGCAGGCCGTCGACCTCGTTGCGAATCAATTCCGGAATCCCCGCAATCAGCGTGGAGACGCAGGGAACGCCCATGGCCATTGATTCCATCAGCACCACAGGAAGTCCTTCAGCAAAGCTGGGCAGGCAGAAAATATCCGCCTGCGCATAAAGACTGCGGATGCGGTCCTGATTTACGGCGCCTTCAAAGAGGACCAGCTCAGGCGAAGCGATTCTCGCAGCGCAGCCGCGCAGCGAAGCCTCATCCGGACCGCCGCCCACGAGCCGCAGGCGTACCTTCCGTCCGCTCAGGATGAGCCGATCCACGGCATCGATCAACAGGTGCTGGCCTTTCGCGGGAGTCAGCCGTCCCACACACAGAATCTCAACGGCCTTCGCACCTTCCGCATTCGATCCTGTATCTGCCGTGAGTCCAGGCGATGCGGGTGCGAACAGCGCGCCATCCACGCCCAGGCGCACCACGAACATCTTGCTCCAATGCTCATAGGGCGCGAGATTCATGAGCTGACTACGCGTGTACGAACTGATGCAGACAAGGAACCGCGCCGCCGCAATCTTGTCCGCCAGCGAGTGGCCCTGTGCATCCGCGAACTCGTCGGGACCATGGACCGACAACGAGTACCCGCAGCGAAAGATGCGCTCGGTGAACAGGCCCACGCTCGCCGCCTGGGAGGCCAGGTGGACATGCAAATGGGTGTGGCTCTTCTTCCGCATCCAGCGCCCCACCATCAGTGCCTCGGTGAAGTATGCAAGGTTCAACCCAAGTCGTCGCAGATCGAGCCGCGCCAGGCGCAGAGCCAGCGCCACCCCGCGCCAATATCCGGCAAAGTTGCGCACGAATCCGGCCGCATGCGCCGCCAGTGCGCCACCAGCGCCGTCGCACTTGATGCAATAGGTACGCGCCGCTTCGTTGCGTTCATCCTCGGTAAGTTGATCGGGTGGCCGGTCCGGCGGATTGATCGACGCCGTGTCGATCCGAAATCCACGTCTCCGCAGCGCCAGCACTTCACGCAGAACGAAGATCATGGAAAGGGTGGGATAGCGGCTCACCAGATAGGCGACTGACGGGCCTGCGGCGTTACGCAGCGACCCGGCTGCCTGTGCTTCGGCGCTGCCCGGATCCGTCATGCGCAACGCTCCGCGAATTTATGCCATCTTCGGAAATCCACTCGGTGTCTCACCATTCAAACCCTGCCGCGGGGCAGGTGCCATCCCCGACCCCGCCACTGCGCATCGTACCTTGAGGCGGCGGGAAGGGAAATCATCATGCCAGGGACTCCACAAGTATAAGTTCTTCAACATTCTGCGCAACTCTCGGTAATTCGCGGTCGACCCGCCAACCCCGGCGGCACGCAAGCCAGCCGGACCGGACACAAGGTAGAATCACTGCTTCCAGCCTTTGGGCGTCCCGATCGCGCCCGGGCGGATAGCGGTCCTCGCAACCGGTTTGCAGTCAAGGCTGTACGAATTCTGGAGCAAGACTTTTTATGATGGAATTCCATATTGCGCGGAAGGCTCGGGAACGCTACCGCTTCGCAGAGTCGCTCTTCTCCTACACCGGCAACGTCGTTTTCGCAAACATGGCCGCCTGCCGCCAGTTTGCCCACCGCATGAACACGGTGCGGGACACCGCCAACCATCCCGACCGCGTCGTCCACGCCGGTGCTTTGTATGCCATGGGCCTCATCGACGAAGCCAGCCATGTGCTCATGGCCCGCTATCGCGAGCAGTTCGACCCGGAAGTGATGACCAGCGCGCTCGACTTTTTTTCCGGGCAGGTCGGACCCGATGCGCTCGACAAGATGCTCCTTACCTTCGTGGAGCATTTTCCCGGCAGCAGCGTTCTGCGCGGATTCGAAACCCCGAAGCAATGGCTCGCCGGTTCGACAGACGGAGTCTCGCACCGCGAGGCGGCGCTTGAAGAACTTCTCCTGCTCTGGACGGCCAATCGCAACGAGGCCTTTCGGCCCTTCGAAGAACTCTTCGAAGACAAATCTCTGGCCGAGAAAACCGTCTACCGCGAAGTCACCGAGGCAACTGCCTGAATATTTCTCTTCGCGTCCGCTGATCCCGCTGCCTGGCGCAAAGCCCGTCAGCCTCTTCGATCTTTTGCGCGCGCCGGCTGTCGATTCCCCCGCCAGCCTCAGCGAGCAGCTTTCTCTCATTCGCAAACTCTGGAAGCCGCTGCTCGGCGACGATCTCGAACGCTTTCTGCTCATCGCCGCCGAAATTCTGCATGAAGAAGAACTCGCTGTCTGGATGCAGTTCAACCCACCCGACGCTGAAGCCAACGCCGCGGCGGCCGCGCGGGCAAGGGAAGCGGCGGAACGCCATCGCCGTTTCGGCCAACAGCAGTGGCACTCCATCGAAAGCCATGCCGACGTACCGCAGTTCGGCGACCAGGCTGTCGAGTACGAAAAGTTCAGCCCCGACACGGCGTGGATGCCCAACACCGTGCTCATCGCCAAGAGCACCTACGTGTGGCTGGCGCAGCTCAGCAAGCAGTATGGCCGCCACATCCATCGCCTCGACCAGATCCCCGATGAAGAGCTCGCCACCCTCGCTGCGCGCGGCCTCAATTCCCTCTGGCTCATCGGCGTCTGGGAGCGCAGCCGCGCCTCGAAGACCATCAAGCAGCTCTGCGGCAATCAGGACGCGGTCGCCTCCGCCTACTCGCTCTTCGACTACCGCATTGCCGAAGACCTCGGCGGCGAACCCGCGTACGTCAACCTGCGCGACCGCTGCTATCACCACGGCATTCGTCTCGCCAGCGACATGGTGCCCAACCACATGGGCATCGATTCCCCCTGGGTCATCGAGCATCCCGAGTGGTTCATCTCGCGCTGGGAGTCGCCGTATCCCGCATACAGTTTTGAGGGCCCCGACCTCTCCCACGACCCGCGCGTCGAGATCAAAATCGAAGATCATTACTTCGATCAGACCGATGCTGCCGTTACCTTCCGTCGCCGTGATCGCTACACCGGCGAAACGCGTTACGTCTATCACGGCAACGACGGCACCAGCTTCCCCTGGAACGACACGGCGCAGCTCGACTACCTCAATCCCGCTGTCCGCGAGCAGGTCATCCAGACCATCCTCTACGTCGCGCGGCTGTTTCCTGTCATCCGCTTTGACGCCGCGATGACGCTGGCCAAGCGCCACTTTCATCGCCTCTGGTTTCCGGGGCCCGGCGCCAGCGGCGCCATTCCGTCCCGCGCGGAGTACGGCATGTCGCAGGCCGACTTCGATCGCGCCATGCCCCAGGAGTTCTGGCGCGAAGTGGTCGACCGTGTCGCGCAGGAAGTTCCCGGCACGCTGCTGCTCGCCGAAGCCTTCTGGCTGATGGAGGGCTACTTCGTCCGCACCCTCGGCATGCATCGCGTCTACAACAGCGCCTTCATGGTGATGCTGCGCGACGAAGACAATGCCAACTACCGTTCCGTCATCAAGAACACGCTCGAGTTCGATCCCGACATCATGAAGCGCTACGTCAACTTCATGAGCAATCCTGACGAACGCACCGCGATCGATCAGTTCGGCACCGGCGACAAGTGCTTCGGCGTTGCGGCGCTCATGGCCACGCTGCCCGGCCTGCCCATGTTCGGCCACGGGCAGATCGAGGGCTTCACCGAGAAGTACGGCATGGAGTACTACCGCCCGCGCTACGATGAGCACCCGAACCATTGGCTCGTCGAGCGCCACGAGCGCCAGATCGCGCCGCTGCTCAAGAAGCGCTGGCTCTTTGCCGAGAGCAGCAACTTTCTGCTCTACGACTTTTTCACCGACTCCGGCGCCGTCGACGAAAACATCTTCGCCTACTCCAATCGCAACGGCAGCGAAAGCGCGCTGGTCGTCTACAACAACCGCTACGGCTCAACCACCGGCACCATCGACTACTCCGCCGCCTACGCCGATAAGGGCGCCGGGCATCTGCGCCAGCAACGCCTTCGCGAGGGAGTCGGCATCAGCGGCGACGGCGAGCTCGTTCTTGCCTTTCGCGACTCTCTCACCGGCCTCGAATACCTTCGCTATGCCGGCCAGGTTGCCAACGAGGGCTTGCGGCTCGATCTGCATGCCTACCAGTGCTATGTATTTCTGGAGTGGCGCGAACTGCGCCCCTCGCAGGCTCAGCCGTGGAATCGGCTCTGCGATCAGCTCAACGGCGCTGGCGTGCCCAGTCTCGACGATGCGCTCGTCAATCTCGAATTGCGGCCCGTTCACGATGCGCTCCGCCAGCACCTCGATCCCGGCGCTGTGCGCACCCTCGCCGATCTGGCCGAACATCCACGCACCGTGCTCGACACCAAAGACAAGAAAAAGCACCCGGAAGAGAAGAAGGAATTCTTCGAGAGGGCGTGGCGCGATTGCGAGCGCTTCCTCAAAGCCGCGCAGATCGCTTACATATCTCGCCAGAAGCAGGAAGGGAAAGAAGTCGTGCAGCCCACCGCTCCCAGCCTGCTTGCGCCCGTCTTCCGCACCCGCTTAATGGCCGCGATGCGCCTTCCCGTCATCGAGGCAGCCTTCCCCAAGCCCTGGACCGCAGCCGCGCGCCGCGTGCTCCCCAGCCCCAGCCCGCAATTTACCGCAACCGCCATGTGGGCGCCTCTGCTCGCGTGGAATGCGCTGGAACTGCTCGCGGAATCGATCGATGCCGCCGACACGCAAAGAGCGGCACTCGACCTGTTCGATCGACTCCGCTTGCGCGAACCGCTTGGACAGTCCTTCAACGCCCTCGGCTTCGAAGGCGAAGAAGGATGGCGTGTCGCCGCCCGCATCAAGGTCGTGCTGCTGAGCGAAGCCGGCGTAGGCAGGGAAGAACCTCCGATCCCCGAGACTCCGATCCCCGAGCCAGAACCTCGCACGTCAGATGTCTCGTCGCCTTCGGTCAAAGTCGAGCCTCCCACCGCCGCGCAGAAGCCGCCCTCAGCAACCGAGGCCCCTGCGAAGATCAGCCAATCCGAACCAGCGCCCTCAGCCTTGCCTGCCTCCGAACGCGTGGCTCTTGCACCTTCGCTCTGGCTCGACCCCGACGTTCGCTGGCTCACTGGCGTTCACGAGGCCGAAGGCCACTTCTACCTTGTGCGCGAGCGCTATGAAGAGCTTCTCTGGTGGCTGCTTCTGCCCTCGTTGCTGCGCCTCGCCGGCGAAACTACATTTGACCGCGCCGCGATCACAGAAATGAACAAGATCGTCGCTGAGGCCCTGGAAACAGCCGAAGCCGCTGACTATCGGGTCGACAAGCTGCTCAAGCCTGTCGAAGAGACTGCGGCAGAGGAAGACGCTGTTCCCGCAGCCCCGTCTTCGACCGATGCTTCGAGCACAACTCCGAGCCGACGTTCCGGCGACAAGAAGAAAACCAGCGCCGGCAAGACCGGTGGTGCCGAGACTCCGACGCCCAAAACCAAAAAGTGAGGCGATCTGCAACTCCAGGCTTCTGATGCCCTTGCATTTGTCGCTTGGAGCCCTGAACCGTAAAATCACTTGAGGGCCGACAGAGATGCCGGCCCCAGCCTCACCAGGTACAGATGAGCGATAAGGAAACAGGCACTCTTACCCAGCCGCCGGCGGTTTCTCCGGCATGGACTAGGATTGAACGAGCGCGCCATCCCCAGCGGCCCTACCCCATGGACTTCATCGAGCGGATCTTCACGGATTTCAGCGAGATTCACGGGGATCGCGCCTATGGCGACGACGAGGCCGTAGCCTGCGGCATGGCCCGCCTCGGGTCGAAGAAGTCCTCGTCATCGGCAATCGCAAAGGCGGCACCACCAAAGACCGCGTGCGCCGCAACTTCGGCATGCCCCATCCCGAGGGCTATCGCAAGGCGCTGCGCTGCATGAAGATCGCCGAGAAATTCGGCCGCCCTGTCATCAGCTTCATCGATCTTCCCGGCGCCTATCCCGGCCTCGGCGCAGAAGAGCGCGGCCAGGCGGAAGCCATTGCCCGCAACATTCTGGAGATGTCGCGCCTGCGCACGCCCACCATCTCCGTCATCTCCGGCGAAGGCGGATCCGGCGGCGCGCTTGCCCTTGCCGTCACCGACCGCGTTCTCATCCTCGAAAATGCGCTCTACTTCGTGATCACGCCTGAGTCCTGCGCCGCCATCATGTGGCGCGATGCGCAGCAGAAGCAGCTTGCCGCGGAAGCCATGCGCATCTCCGCTCCCGAAGTCGCTGCGCTTGGTTGCGTCGACGAAATCATTCAGGAGCCGCCCGAAGGCGCGCATGCCGATCGCGAAGCAGGAGCGGGCTTTCTGGGCACGGCCCTCAAGCGCCATCTCGCCGAGACTGCAAACAGACTCCAATCGAGCAACTGGTCGCGGCGCGCCAGAAAAAGTTCCGCAAATCGCCCAGTTTTATACGGAATCCTAGTGGAGCGGATGCTGCACAGCCGAAACTGCGATGACGGGAAGTGTCCGTGAATGGCGCGATGACCGCCACCACGGCTGCCGGTGCCGTCTTCGCGCTTACTTCGAATTCGTCGCCGCCGTCTGCTACTACTTCGTGGTCCGGTCGATTGCCCACCACGCCGCCCAGGGGCTGGCCGGCCCGGAATGGGCCCCGCTCGTCGACCAGGCGATGCTCGTCTTCCTTCTCCTGGTCGGTTACGCCGCCTTTGGCGCCTGGGTCGACAGGCAGAGCAGACCCATCGCTGCGCAGGGACTCACACGGCGTCCGGGCTGGACGCGCGAGGCCGCCCTCGGCATCTCCGCAGGCTGGGCCATCGCGGTTGTCTGCATTTTGCCGATGCTCCTGCGCGGCGGAATCGCCATTGTTCTCGACCTGCGCGCAACCGCCTGGGGGTGGCTCCTTGCGGACACGGCCTTCTTCATCCTTCTCGCATTGGGCGAAGAGATTGCCTTCCGCGGCTACGGATTCCAGCGGTTCGTCGACTCGGTCGGCTCCATTGGCGCCGCCATCGGCTACGCCGCGTTCTACGCCATCATGCAGGCGATGCTGCCGGGCGCCAATCGCGTGACCATCGCCGAATCCATTGTCCTCAGCTTCGTGCTTTCCACGGCCTATCTGCGCACCCGCGCGCTCTGGGTGAGCTGGGGCATCAACTTCGGCTGGAAGGCCAGCCGCGCCCTCGTCTTCGGGCTCGCCGTCAGCGGCGTGAACAGCCATTCGCCTGTGGTGCAGGGCGATCCCATGGGTCCGTTCTGGCTCACCGGCGGCGGCTTTGGCCTCGACAACACCTGGATCGCCTTCTTCGTGCTGCTGATCGCGTGGCCCGTGGTTTACCGCGCTCACGCGCGAACTCGACTTCCGCTACAACGCGCCCGTACTCGTTCCCGGCGGCATCCCCGTCGATCTGGATGCTGCCGCCCGCGCACAGCACGAGGCCGCCATGGGCACTGCCGAGCCCGCGGCACCGGCGCTCGTTCAGATTCAACCCGTTGCGATCGCACCGGCTGTGCCCCAGGAAACCTCGTCCATCGAGCCACCCTCGGATTCCCATTAAGTTTTGTTGCCCTCCGGGGGAACCTGACGCCCGGCCCATCCGTCTCCAAAACATCGATGACTCATTCCTGATGCGGCGCTCGCATTTGTGTGCTTGCCTTATACTTGTCGCCGCAATGGCTGGCTCATCTGCGAGAGGTGGAATTCTGTGATGACCCAAGGGAAGTATCTTTGCCGCGTTCTCTGCGGCTTTGCCGTGACGACAATGGTTGTATTCGCACACAATTCTTCAGCCCAGCCCGGGGCCATGCAGCCGACGGCCAAACACTACGCCTGGTCCGACACCACCATGTCTCCCGATGCGCGCGCCGACCTCGTCGTCAAAGAGATGACGCTCGAGGAGAAGATCTCGCTGCTGCACGGCCAGGGCTTCTCCTTCGGCCAGACCGGGACAAGCGAGTCCAATGGCGGCGCCGGCTACTCCGTCTCCATCCCGCGCCTCGGCATTCCCGCCATTCAGATGGCCGACTCCGCGTACGGCGTCACCCGCGGCGCATTCTCCGGCCGCTACTCCACAGCCCTCCCCAACAATCTTGCCGCCGCGTCTTCCTGGGACCCGCAGGCGGCCTTCGAATACGGCAAGCTCATCGGCCTCGAGTTGCGCGAAGAAGGCTACAGCATGTCGCTCGGCGGCGGCGTCAACCTGCCGCGCGAGCCGCGCAATGGCCGTACCTTCGAGTACCAGGGCGACGACCCGCTGCTCGCCGGAACGCTTGTCGGCAACTTCGTCAAAGGCGTGCAATCCGAGCACGTCATCGGCGACCTGAAGCACTACGCGCTCAACGACCAGGAGAGCGGCCGCAACGCCGTCAATGTCAACATCGACAAGCGCTCCATGCGCGAAACCGATCTGCGCGCCTTTGAAATTGCGCTCAAGATCTCCGATGCCGGCGCCTTCATGTGTTCTTACAACCGCCTCAACGGCGACTTTGCCTGCGAAAACTCCTACCTGCTCACCGACGTGCTCAAAAAAGATTTCAAGTTTCCCGGCTTTGTCGTTTCCGACTGGGGCGGCACGCACTCTTCTGCCAAGGCCTCGCACGCGGGCCTCGACCAGGAGCAGCCCGGCAAGACCTTCTTCGGCGACGAACTGAAGAAAGCCGTCGAGAGCGGGGAAGTCTCGCAGGACGAGCTCAACGACCACGTGCATCGCATCGTGCGCACCATCTTTGCCACCGGCCTCTTCGACAATCCAGTCCTGCCGCGCAAGGTTCCCGATGTTGAGCACGGTTATGAAGTCGCGCAGGCCATCGCCGAGAAGAGCATCGTGCTGCTGAAGAACGAGCACAACATTCTGCCGCTCGAAGGCGTGCGCTCGGTCGCCATGATTGGCGGCCACGCCGATGTCGGCGTGATCTCCGGCGGCGGTTCGGCGCAGGTCGACCCTCCCGGCGGCTCCGCTGTCCCGCCCCCACCGCAGACCGGAGCGAATCGGATGCCCGGCTTCATGCGCCAGACCTGGATGCCCAGTTCGCCTCTGCGTGCACTCACGGCAGCACTGCCATCAGCCACCGTTGCCTATAACTCCGGTGAAGATGTGGCAGCCGCGGCCGACGCTGCGAAGAAGGCCGACTGTCGCCATCGTCTTCGCGTACCAGTGGGAGTCGGAAGGCATGGATCTGAAGACCCTTGACCTGAGCGACGATCAGAACAAGCTCATCGAAGCCGTGGCCGCCGCCAACCCAAAGACGATCGTCGTGCTCGAGACCGGAAGCCCCGCCACCATGCCCTGGATCGACAAGGTCGCCGGCGTGGTTGAAGCCTGGTATCCCGGCATTCGCGGCGCACAGGCTCTCGCGGAGATTCTGACGGGCAAGGTGAACCCAACCGGCAAGCTCGCCATCACCTTCCCGAAGAGCGATGCCGATCTGCCGCATCCGACCATCGTCCAGCCGCCACCGACTTCGCAGCAGGGCCGCCCGGCGCCGGGAGCGGACATCTCGAGCTTCATGGCGATGATGGCCAAAGGTCTGCCCCCCTTCGAGATCACCTACGACGAGAAGCTGAAGGTCGGCTACAAGTGGTACGACGCGGAGAAGAAGCCTGTCCTGTTCCCGTTCGGATTCGGGCTCTCCTACACGACCTACGCGTACTCCGCTTTGAAGGTGCAGGGCGGGGAATCGACGGAGGTCTCGTTCACCGTGCGCAACACCGGCAAGCGCGCAGGCACAGAGATTGCGCAGGTGTACTCCTCTCTTCCCGACGCCGCCGGCGAACCGCCCAAGCGCCTCATCGGGTGGACCCGCGTCGACCTCGCTCCCGGCGAATCAAAGACAGTCTCCGTATCCGTCCCGAAAGATAATCTGACTATCTACGACGAAGCCTCCGACAGCTGGAAGCTCGCTCCGGGCGCCTACAACGTAATGGTGGGCGGCTCGTCGCAGAGTCTGCCACTGCACCAGCAAATCACGCTTCAGTAGATTCGGTAACTTGCCTTACGCAGCCGCAACGTGGAAGACTTCCGCGTTGCGGCCGCGGCTACTGCTGCGAAGTCCGCACACAAGGGAGATGAAGATGAGCAACAACCGCGATGCCAGCTTAAGCAGCGATTCGAAGCCGCACGTTGTGGTCGAGCGACGCGACCTGATGAAGGGAATCGCACTGATGGGCGCAGGGTCAATCGCGGGTGCGCTTTCCTCGCTACCCGTCCACGCTGAAGCGGTGAAGGCGGAAAAGTCTTCGCAACCCAACTCGACATCCCCGCTCATCGCGCGCGACGATACCGCGATTGTTTCTACCTCTGCGGGCAAGGTCGGCGGCTATGTGCGCAACGGCATCTTCGCCTTCAAGGGCATCCCCTACGCCGACACCACCGAAGGCCCGAACCGCTTCATGCCTCCCGGCAAACCCAAGCCATGGACGGGCATGCGCAGTTCGCGCCAGCATGGCCCTGTCGCTCCGCAGGCTGCGCGTGCCGGCTGGGCCAATGACGAAGAGTCCTTCATGTTTTCCTGGGATGACGGCATTCAGGGAGAAGATTGTCTGCGTCTGAACCTTTGGACTCCGAGCATCTCCGACAACAAGAAGCGCCCTGTGATGGTGTGGCTGCATGGCGGCGGTTTCGCGGCCGGCTCCGGGCAGGAGCTTCTCTCCTATGACGGCGAAAACCTCGCGCGCCGCGGCGACTGCGTGATCGTCTCGCTGAATCACCGCCTGAACGTTCTCGGTTATCTCAACCTCGCGAAGTATGGCGACAAATATGCCGCCTCTGCGAATGTCGGCATGCTCGACATCGTGGCCGCGCTCGAGTGGGTGCGCGATAACATCCCCGCGTTTGGCGGTGATCCCGGCGTGGTCACTATCTTTGGCCAATCCGGCGGTGGCGGCAAGGTCAGCGTCCTGATGGGCATGCCCGCCGCGAAAGGCTTGTTCCATCGCGCCATCGTCGAGAGCGGCTCCATGCTGAAGGCAAACACGGTGGAGCGCTCGGAGAAACTTACCGATCTGCTCATTGCCGAGTTGGGCCTCACTGCATCGACCATCGACCAACTGCACACGATTCCGTATGCGCAACTGTCCCACGCCACCCAGGAGGTCCTGCGCAAAAACAATCCGCGTCCCGCGAATGGCGTTCCGAATTTCAGACGCATGGCCGAGCTCCTCGGCTTCTCCCCAGTCGTCGATGGAACGATTCTCCCTGCGCATCCATTCGATCCGCAGGCCTCGGCGATCTCGGCCGACGTGCCCATGCTGATCGGCACCACGCTCAACGAGTTTGTCTCCGGGATCAATCATCCCGAATACGAAGCGATGACGGATGCGGAGCTCGAGCAGCGCGTCCGGGGCATGTTTGCCGACAAGACACCCGCGATTCTCGCCGCATTCCGCCAGCGCACGCCACAGGCAAAGCCATTCGATCTCTGGTCGCACATTGCTGCATCCACGGTTCGCGAAAATGCCATCAAGCAATGCAAGGCCAAGGCGGCGCTGGGCAAAGCACCCGCCTATCTTTACTGGTTCGCATGGCAAACGCCGATTCTCAACGGGCGTCCGCGCGCTTTTCATTGCGCCGAGATTGCCTTCGCTTTCGATAACACCGACCGCTGCGAAAACATGACCGGCGGCGGGCCCGATGCGCGCGCCCTGGCAGCGAAGGTGAGCGAAGCGTGGATCCACTTCGCGCGAACCGGCAACCCGAATCATCCCGGCATACCGCACTGGACGGAGTTCCATCCCGATTCGGTTCCGACGATGATCTTCGACAACAAAACCGAGGCCGTCGATTTTCCTGATCGCGGAGAACAGGCCAGCATCGCCGAGGCGTAATCGCTCGCGGAACGCTACCGTTCCCGAACAGATTTGAGCCGCATGGAAGGGGCGTTTCCGGCGACCGCGGCTGGCACGAACCTCCCGCGAGCGAATAGCGAGCGTCTGCCCCACCGCAGGTGGCCGGGGAAAAGCACGAACCTACTGCGAGCGAAAAGCGAGCGTCCGCCCCACCGCAGGTGGCGTCTGCCCCACCGCAGGTGGTATCCTCCGCGCGTGTCCACCGCTACTTCCCCTGTACGCGCCGCCGCCCCACGTCACACCGCGCTGGTGCGCATCACGCACTGGCTCACGGTGCTCTCTTTTCTCGCGTTGCTGGTCACCGGCGCGAACCTCATCATCTCGCATCCCCGCTTCTATTGGGGCGAAACCGGCAACTCCGGCACCACGCCGCTCTTCAAAATTCCGATCCCAGCCTCGCGCGACACAGTGCCCAGCGGCTACAACTACGTGATGCCCGACGAGAACGGCTGGAGCCGCTACCTCCACTTCGAAGCCGCATGGGTGCTGGTTCTTACTGGCCTCGTCTACGTCGCGGCAAGCCTGCTCAACGCGCATTTCCGAAAGAATCTGCTCCCCGCTCCGCGCGATCGAAACTGGCGCGCCATCCGCGACGTCTTCGCAAAGTATCTCCGTCGCGCGCCACCCGATGCTTCCGAATCGCACGCGTATAACGTGGTGCAGCGGCTCTCGTACCTTGTGGTCATCTTCATCCTGTTTCCGCTGGTCATCTTGGACCGGCCTGGCCCTCTCGCCGGGATTCGACGCTGCCGTACCGGCAACGGTGAATCTGCTGGGCGGACGCCAGTCCGCGCGCACGCTGCATTTCTTCGTCACCGATCTGCTCGTGATCTTTCTTGTGGTCCACGTAGCCATGATCGCGTTCGCCGGTTTCTGGAAGCGGACCAGGCCGATGATCACCGGCAAAGCCCCCGTCGCCAAGGAGGAAGGCTATGAATAAGATCACGCGCCGCAACCTGATCAGAACCGGCGTCGCCGCCACGGTCGGCGTGGTCGGTCTTGGAGCTGCCGACCGCATTGCTCGCCGCTACGGTCTCATTCCTCCCGATGGCGGTACTCTCTACGGTCCCGGCGAAACCCTCACCTATGCCGCACAGCGCCTGCTCACCCGCCACTCGCTGGCTCGCGAGTTTCCGCGCAGCATGATTTCGGCGAAGCCGTTCGGCAACGCGATCGCACCGCCCAGCGACGCGTTCAAGCGCCATCAAGCTGCCGGCTTTGCCGACTGGCGTCTGACCGTCGACGGCATGGTCGCTCATCCCACCACCTTCTCGCTCGCCGATCTCAAGAGCCTCCCCACTCACAACCAGATCACCGAGGTCGTCTGCGAGGAGGGTTGGTCGTATATCGCCGAGTGGATCGGCACGCCCCTGGTCAACGTGCTCGATCATGTAGGCGTGCTGCCCCAGGCGCGCTACGTCGCCTACTTCTCCATCGAGCCTGACTGGTGGGAGAGCGTCGACATGGCCGACGCGCTTGCACCCGCAGACCTTCCTCACCATGGGCATGAACGACGGCGATCTGCCCGTTGGCTTCGGCGGCCCGCTGCGCCTGCGCGTCCCCCGCCAACTCGGCTACAAGAGCGTGAAGTACATCCAGCACATCACGGTGACCGACTCCATGAAGCGCTTCGGCAAAGGCCTGGGCTCGGCGTCTCCCGAAGGCGGCTACGCCTGGTACGCGGGGATCTAGAAGAGGCTGCCGCCCCGCATTGCGCGGGTTGCCGGTAACCTGCCGGCCGCTTTTCCTGGCCCCGGAGTGCGCCGTTCTCTCATTACGCCCGGAATCCGACAACTCGCCCGTCCCATTTGCCATCTGTGCTGAAACAGGGCTATCGTTTTTGCCATAGCTTCTGGTTTGCCATGGGAGGGTCCCCATGAACGCGTCGTTCCGGTCCCCGCAGAAAAAATCCATCGCGCGCCCCGTGGCGCAGCTCCCCGGCTACTGCGGGTGGGCTGCTGCCCTGGCTTGTGTTTTCATGCTCTCCGGCGCGGCCGTGTCTTCGGCGCAAATTACGGTCAACAGCAAGACCGGCACGGTGACCAACGATTCGACCGGCAAGAGCACAAACACCGTCGATCGCCGCTATCAGCAGATCACGCCGACCAACGTCGCGCTCACCAAGTCGGAACTCGATCCCAAGACCCGCCTTGAACTGATCCGCTTGATGCAGGCAGAGCAGGGCTTTGCGATGCGTCCCCTGCCGCGTGGACACAGAGGCTTGACTCTTGCCGCCAACGGCAAGCTCGAACCCGCCGGCGAGGCTTATGTGGCCCTGGTCACCTCCGCGGGCTTGTCCGCCAAGCCAGGAGACCGCGTCGTCATCACCGACGTAAAGATCGACCGGACAAAGATCGTCTTTGACTTCAACGGCGGCCCTGATGTGCGCCACCGGTTCCTGCGCCATATTGAGCTCGGCGGCGGCGGAAACACGAGCCCCATCGTTCAGGATGGGGCGGATGCAGAACCCGTGGGCGCGCGGCTGAGCCTTACCTTCCACGACCACGTCCCCGAGTTGACCGGCAAGGAAGTGAAGGAATTGCTCGCCCCGCTGATCTCCTTCGACGTGAAGACGCCTGTACAAGCCTTCACCGATACGCTGCCCACCAAACTGAAAGACGCCATCCTGAACCATCATGTTCTGGTCGGCATGAGCACCGACATGGTTCTGTTCGCCAAGGGCCAGCCCGAACATAAAACGCGCGAGATGGACGGCCAAATGCCGTTCGAAGAGTGGATCTACGGCAAAGCCCCGGAGCCGGTTGAGTTCGTTCGTATCAACGGCAACCGGGTCATCCGCCTGGAAGTGGCCAAGGTCGGCGAACCGCCGCTCATCTCCACCAAGGATGAAGTCGAGGGCCTCATGCGCACCGACGGCACGGCGCTCGAGCCAGATTCCACGCGCGTCGCCAGGATGGGTGATGTGGAGCGCGACCCCAACAAGCAGGCCCCCGCCGCGCCGCCCAGCCTGCGCAACCCCGGCGAATCCCTGCCGCAGGATCAGGACAAGAGCAGCGTCGGCGTCATGCGGCCCGTCCATTTCCCCACGCCAAAACCGGATACGCAGCAGCCCGATCCCCAACCCGGCGCGAACCCCGACGGCGTCCCCGATACACCGGCGACAAGTTCCGCGCCTGCAGATTCATCGCAGCCGGCTTCGCCCGCGCCGCCGGCCAAGCCGCAGATGGTCTTGCCCCCCGCGACGCCCGCAAGCTGAGCGGCTTTTACTTCAGCAGACTATCGCCCCGAAGCCTTCTTCAGAAACGCGATCACGTCGGCGCGCTCCTGCTGTCTCGACACCAGAAAGTCCATGTTGTTGCCGGGCAGAAACTGGTCGGGATCGGCCAGCCATCGGTCCAGCGATCTCTCATCCCATGGCACAGCAGCCTTTTTCAGCGCAGGCGTATAGGCGTAGCCCGACGCGGTGCCTGAGGCTCGCCCATACACGCCGCGCAAAGCCGGCCCCTGACTGTTTTTGTCGAGCGTGTGGCAGCCGATGCAGCGCTGTTCGAAGATTGTCTGGCCGCGCGTGGCATCGCCTGCCCCACCCGGAACAGCACCCGCCGGGGCCGTTTGCAGCGCGCGCGCCCACCCTGCGATCGCTGCTGCATCGCTCTCCGTGATGGCAGCGTTCCAGTGAATGGCCCGGTACTGCAAAGGAGGCATCTCGCGCGCTTTCACTTCGCGCGCCATCTTACCGGCGAGAGTCTGGCGGCGCTCAGTCGAGTAGCTCTCCCAGGCCGAGAGATTCATCGCACTGCGCGCCTCCACGATGTCCCGCTCCATCAGCCACGAAGCGGGCGCAAACCGGCCATAGAGGGGCGCGCGGGTCTGATTCGAGTGGCAGTCGGCGCATTTGTTCACGAGCAGCGCGCGAACTTCGGATGGATCCTGGCCCTCATTCAGCAACGTTCCCTGTTGGCCATGTTGCTCGTAGAGGCCCGCATTGCCAAACGGATGAACGCGCGCCAAACCGAGCGAGGCAACGAGTGCAACAAGCAGGCAAATCCCCAGGAGCCGCAGCCGGATCACGCAGGTTCCTCGAGGGAGGCGTCCACAAGAGCAAGGTGGCTGCGACGGCCGATGTATTTCACCTCGGTGATGCCCAGAACGCTGCGCAGCTTGCCGGCCGGAACGACCATGGGCCCCGCGTGCGGCGCCGAGCCCGGCGCGGGCTGAGGGAATGCCGTCGACGTGGCCGTGTGAAAGGCGACGTTGCCCTCGACCTTCTGCACCACCTGGTGGATGTGGCCGTTGAGCACCGTGACCGAGCCAAAGCGCTTCAGCCAGCCCAGGGCCTCGGCCGCATCGGGAGTTCCCCAGCCCCACTCCGGGTAGACCATCCAGAGCGGAATATGAGCAAAGACGACGATCGGCGTCGATGCCGAGAGCGCCGCCAGATCGGCCTTGAGCCACGCAAGCTGCTCCGCACCCAGCTTGCCCATCGCGTCAACCTGCTGGCAGTTGTTCAGGCCGATAAAATGCACGCCCTTGTGCGCGAAGCTATACCAGCCGGAACCCTTCGCGTCCTTCCCGAAGCGCTGCCGGTACATGGCGCCGTCATCCCCGGCGATGTCGTGCTCGCCCGGAACATAGAACGTCTCGCCGGCCTTCACTTCCTTGATCATCTGCTGCGCGGTGTCGAACTCCGCGGGTTTGGCCGAGTGCGTAATGTCGCCGGTGTGCAGCAGCAGATCGGGTTTCACCGGGAGTCCGTCGATCTTGGCGAGCGCCAGCTTCAGAGTCCCCGTCACATCCTGGTTCGCGGGCTTGTTGAACCCGATATGGCTGTCGCTGATCTGTACGAAGCTGAAGCCGCCGTGCTCCGCCGCAGCGCCACCTCCGGCTCCAGGCGCCGCGGCAAAAAGCTTCGAGGTCGGCACTCCCCCCGCCATCGTCCAAAGCAGCCCGGTGCCCGCCCACGCCATGCAGCTGAGAAAATTGCGTCGGTCGATCCCATCGCCGGCGGACGAGCTCTCATCCGCCCGCCCCAGCGCAGCATTCTCGGCTTCTAGTTCTTCTGTCCTCTTCATCAGGAAATCCCTCCACCGCTACAAACTGGCCGGCCTCGGAATTATTCCCTTGCGAAGTTGAATTTTCCTCTTCCGCGATTCGTCCATCGTGTCTTCGGCCGGAAGCTAGAATGGCCGCATGCGCGTCCTTGTTCTTCTCCTCCTCCTGCTCGGTCTTCCGGCATTCGCCCAGCATCCCTCTCCTGACACGACAAGAAGCAGCCACGCCGCGATGGATCGCGATCTGATGGACGTCACGGTAGACCGGCTGCATGCGCTCTATCGCGAACATCGCTATACAGTCGTGCAGGTCGTGCAGTGGCATCTCGATCGCATCGCGCGCTACAACGGCGTCTATCGCGCTGTGCAAACCTTGACCGACAAAGCTGCGCTTGCCGAAGCCGCCCGCCAGGATGCGGAGGCAACGAAGCCCGGTTTCCATCCCGGGCTTTTATGGGGAGTGCCGATCGTTGTCAAAGCCAACACGAGTGTCGCGGGTCTGGTCACGACCGATGGGTGGATTGGCTACATGCTCCCGGGCCATGAGCTGGTTGCCCCGCGCGATGCGACGATTGTCGCCAGGCTTCGCGGAGCAGGGGCGATTCTGCTGGGCATCACCAACATGCCCGACTTCGCGTCGAGCGATACGACGCGCTCCACGGCCTTCGGGCGAACCGGGAACGCCTACGATGTGCGCTTTTCTCCCGGCGGATCGTCGGGCGGCACGGTCACCTCGGTGACTTCGAACCTCGCGGTCCTCGGCAACGGCACCGACACCGGCAACTCCATCCGCATGCCGGTCGCGACCAGCAATCTTGTCGGCATCTTTCCAACCCGCGGTCTGGTCAGCATCGCCGGCATCGCGCCGCTCGACTGGCAGCTCGATAACACCGGGCCCATCGCGCGCAACGTCGCAGATGCCGCAATCGCACTCACAGTCATGGCGGCAGAAGACCCGCTCGATCCCGCGACCACCGGTTCGCAAGGCAAAGCCCAGCCCGGACCCTACACGCGCTACCTCAAGCCCGGCGCACTGAAAGGGAAACGCTTCGCCGTGCCCGCCTTCATCCTCGATGGGACATCACCGCCGTTTCAGGGCGTATGCTCCAACGTCCCACCCGGGCAGTTCGACAAGGCAGTCAAGGATGCGAAGACTCCACTCAAACCGGAGACCCGCGCAGCCTTCATGAAAGCCGTGGAAGAGATAAGAGCAGCCGGGGCCACGGTGCTGATCGATGAGCAGGTTCTACCCGACAGCTTTGCCGTTGCCGCCGCGCACATCTGCACACTGCCGTATCTCCGCGAGGGCACCGAGGCGTTCCTGGCCAACTTTGGCCCGGCACAATACCACTCCGCCAGGGACTACGAGCAAGCGGTCGGAAAGCCTCTTCCATCGGTCATCATCGGCGGCAGTAAGACCGGGATGTTCGAGTCGGCCAACGTTCAGCAGGCGACGCTTGAAAGCGATCCGCAGGCCGAAGCGGATCTGCTCGGCCCGCGCCGCCAGGTGCTCGCTCTCTATGAATCCGAGCTCGACCGGCTGCACCTCGATGGCTTTCTGTATCCGGCAGCTCAAATGCCGCCGCCGGACGAGACCATGCCGCAGGACGGCGGCATCAGCGGAGGCCCGCACAGCGACACCGGTTGGATCAACATGCTCGGCCTCCCCGCGATCAGCATTCCCGCAGGGTTTTATCCCGGACGGCCTGCCCTTCGGCATTGAAATCAGCGCCCGCAAGTGGCACGATGGCGACCTGATCGCCTGGGCCTACGACTACGAACTGCACACCCACCACCGCAAGCCGCCGGTCCTCGTCGATCGCGGTCTGCTCCCGGAAGCCGCACGGCCGCCAGACCGCTAAGAATCGCAACGCACATCGGCTGGGTGCCCCAGGTCTCGCTTTTGAGACCTGGGATACCAGCGACCTCGGCAGGGCTGCCGTACCGCAGCTCCTGCTAAACTGGATCAAGCGAGTTTCGCTCGCCTCCCGCAAATCCCTTTGCAAACCGAGGCCAGCCACAACCGCGCCGTTGAAGCCGTCCGCACTTTCACCCCGTCGACGAAGACCTGTCGCCGGGGACCCCGAACTTTGCGGATGTGTGCAGAGACAACCCCAAGAAGGAGAACCACCCACCGATGGCCAAGATCGCAAAAACAGGTGACCGCAAGAAGGTCATGGACACAACCAAGTCGACCGACTGCCCCAAGTGCCACAAGCCCACGCGCATCGTCAAGCGCGTTAAAGACCGCGAGCGCGGCATCCCTGGCGGCGTCTATATCTCTTGCTCAGCCTGCGACTTCTACGAAAAACTTTAAGCTTCATTGAAGCATCGCAAGCGAAAGGCCCGGCGCGCAGCCGGGCCTTTCCTTTTATCCCCGATCGTCACTTTGCGGCGGCGGCCTTCAAAGCGGCGATGTCGAACTTCGTCATCGCCATCATGGCCTTCATGCCCGCGGGCGTACTCACAAGCTCGTTGATCCCGGTCGGCACCACCTGCCAGCACAGACCAAACTTGTCTTCGATCCATCCGCAGCCCAGCTCTTTGCCGCCTTCGCCCAGCTTCGCCCAATAGTTGTCGATCTCCTCCTGCGTCTCGCACGCGATCGAAAACGAGAACGCCGGCGTAAGCTTCTGTGCCGGTCCGCCGTTCAGGAAGGTCATGGCCTGGCCGTTGATCTCGAGATCGATCACCAGCAGCGAGCCCACCGGCCCCGGCCCGGCCTCTGTCACCCGCAACTCACCGGTCTTGCGGCCGTCGGGAAAGATGGAGAAATAGAAGTTGGCCGCATCTTCAGCGTCCGCATTGAACCACAGAAAAGGCGTGATCTTATTCATGATGAGGCTCCCAGGACATTCTAGCGGCCAACGCCTGACGTCTGACTGAAGGGCTGATCAACGAAGCGCAGTGCAGCCCTCCAAAGCCAACCCCTGTCATCCAGAAGAGCGCAGCGATGAAGGATCTGCATTTCCTCTCAGGAATTCATGCGGTCCCAGGCCCTGCGATAGTCGGCAGGCTCCAGATCATACCAATCACGGCTCAGATCGACCCAGCCCGGGTTGATCGACTCCACCAGAGCGATCTTCTTGGAACGCCGCCAACCCTTCAATTCCTTCTCTCGCGCAATCGCACTCTGCACGTATTGAAAGCCTTCGAACCAGATCAGCCGATCGCAGTTGTACCGAGCAGTAAAACCTTCGTGCTCCCTCCATTTGTGTTCGAAGACGCGTTTGCGCAAGTTCCCCGTCACACCCACATAGAGCGTGCGGCTGCGGCTCGCCATGATGTAAGCAAAGTAACGCCGGTCCTGCATTGCAGCATCGTAGCGAACCGGGAATGCATCGGCTGTGACACAAAGAACAAATGCAGATCCATCACTCCACTACGCTCCGTTCAGGATGACAACGGTGGAGTGAAATCCAGGCTCCTCATCCGATTTCCGCCCTGTGGAAAGCTCTCGTTCAAACTAACCGCTGTCATCCTGAAGAGCGCAACGATGAAGGATCTGCATTTGCCTTCAGACCAGCGCTACAGCGCCCCAGCCATCTCCGCCAGAATCTCTTCCGCCGCCTTGGCCGGATCCACCGCCTGCGTGACCGGCCGCCCCACGACCAGGTAGCTCGCACCCGCCCGCAGGGCATCCGCCGGCGTCGCGATGCGCTTCTGGTCGCCAACCGCGGCGCCCGCCGGCCGGATCCCCGGCACCACCAGGACACCATCGGGCCCAGTCAGTCCGCGCAGCACCGCAACCTCCTGCGGCGAGCACACAAAGCCCTGAATCCCGGAAGCCAGGCCCAGCTGCGCCAGCCGGCTCACCTGTTCCGCGGGTGCATCGTTCACACCGGTGGCGCCAAGCTGCGCCGAGTCCATGCTCGTCAGTACCGTAACGGCCAGCAGCTGCGGCGGTCGTTGCCATCCCTTCCACCGCCGCCTTCGCCGCGGCCAGCATGGCCGGGCCGCCGCCCGCATGCACGGTCATCATCTGCACGCCCAGCCCCGCCGCCGACCGCACCGCGCCCGCAACGGTATTCGGAATGTCGTGAAACTTCAAGTCCAGGAAGACCGAGTAGCCCTTCGCCAACAGCGGCTCGACCACGCCAGGCCCCGCGGCGACGAACAACTCGAGCCCCACCTTGAGCCACTGCACCGTTCCCGCCAATCGTTCCGTCAACGCGCATGCCGACGCAGCATCGGGCACGTCGAGCGCCACGATCAGCCGCTTGCGCGCTTCATGCAATGGGTGGGTTGTCGAGGATTCAGCCGGAACGGAGGAGGGAAGAAGCTCCGGGATAGGCATGCCTCTATCCTACCGCGATTCCCATACCGGATATAAGTGCGTTGCGGGTACCTCTCCCAGCCGCCCAGAGGCCGCCGCGATCCGTCATGTTACCCCGAGGGCAACTGACGGCTTGTGCCACAAACCGACTTTTCATGGCAGGCTTGCTTAATATATCGGAATCCGTTATAACTGTTTCCGACTATGGTTAGCAAAGATCGAATTTCAGATCCCCCGTTGTCCGCTGCCGCCCTGCACATTCTGCTGTCGCTGGCCGGGCGTGAACTGCATGGCTACGGAATCCTGCAGGAAATTCTTCGCGAATCCGAGGGCAGGTTCAGGATCGGCCCCGGCACACTCTACGACAATCTGCAGCGGCATTTGGAGAGGGGACTCGTCGAGGAATGTACGGATCATCCCGAGTCCGATCCGCGGCGTCGCTATTACCGGCTCACCCGCGATGGAAAGGACGTTCTGGCTTTGGAGATGAAGCATCTCGACACCGCCTTGCGGACAGCGAAAGCGCGCATGCGGCGGCTTCATGCGGGGGCGAAATGAAACGAGCTTTGTATCGGTTACTCGTCTGGCTCCATCCGCCCGGCTTTCGAGACCGGTTCGAACCCGAACTCCTGGGGACATTCGACGAAGCAGCGAAAGCCGAGCAGGCATTTTACGTAAGCGAGATGCTTGGTTCATTGCTGCGCCAGTGGCTGCGTAAACAGATCTGGAGATATGGACTGGCGGCATTCATCGCTTGCGTACCGGTCTTGCTGAGTTGCCTTTTCGAACGGAGCCTGAAGCTGTACCTTCTCTCGATCGGCACGGTCACTGACGCCCCCGCGATCCTGTTTTTTGTCTTGATCTGCATGTTCTTGATGTTCGCGACCGGGATTGTAGTGTTCTGGTTCCAGTTGGTCAGCCGCCGCAAGATTCGCAGGCGGTTGCCCGTGAGAGCGGCATGTCTTCTCGCGATGATCACGTTTCTCGCCACGATGAGGCTTTGCTCGCAACCCAGCGCGACCACGCCCGATACCTCGCCGCATCAGGTGCAGTTTGTCCCCGTTGAAAAAGACGTCAAACTGGAAGTGCTGGACTGGGGAGGATCAGGACGGAGCCTGATCTTGCTCGCTGGTGGGGGCTTCGATGCACACGAATTCGATCAGTTCGCACCGAAGCTCACAAGTTGGTACCACGTCTACGGAATTACCCGGCGCGGATCGGGAAAGTCAAGCGCACCGGCGCCCGAAGATAGTAACTACTCCGCCGATCGCCTCGGCGATGACGTGCTTGCTGTGATGGACGTGTTGAAACTTCAACGCCCCGTTCTGGTCGGCCATTCCGTGGCAGGCGAGGAACTGAGTTCCATCGCCACGCGGTTTCCCGACAAGGTGTCCGGTCTGGTTTATCTGGAGGCAGCCTATGCCTACGCGTTCTACGACCGAAACGCGGCGAAGGGCGACCCCATCGTTGATTCCAACGTGCTGCGCGACGACTTGGCTCAACTCTTCGCGCCGGCTTCGACACGCGAGCATAAGGCCCAGGTCAGCTACTTGCTGAAGATCAGCTTGCCACGCATCGAAAGCGATCTGCAGGAGGTATTGCAAGAGGTCGAATCGATGCCGGACTCGGATGTTGCTCCGACCGTAACGCCAGAACGGCGAATCTCTGCGGCAATTCTTCATGGAGTTCGAGCGTACGGTCCGGTCAAATGCCCGGTCCTTGCCGTCTTTGCCGACCCGCATAGTATGGGACCGGCGCCCGGGGAAAGTGACGCTGCGCGGGCGGCCAGAGTCGCCGATGACCGAGCGCGCACAACGGCACAAGCGGACGCTTTTCAGTCCGCGAACCCGCAGGCGCGTGTAGTGCGCATCGCCAATGGGGATCACTTCATCTTCCGCTCCAACGAAGCAGAGGTGCTGGCCGAGATCAAACGCTTTGTCGACGCTCTTCCTCAAAATTAAGGCGAGAAGATGGATCCAGTGAATAGGCAATGGAAGCGCATTTCGGTAGGAAAACCATGACCCACGCGAGATTCATAAGCTGACTCTAACTCCGCTAACCCCGCGAACTCCGCTAACCCCGCTAACTCCGCTAACTCCGCTAACCCCGCCGAACCGCAGCCCACCAAGCCATGCCCTGAAAAAATCGAGAGAACCAAAGCAGCAAGAACCTACAAAAAACCTTCCAATCCAAACCAAAAGCCGGCCGTTGTATCGATCGCGGGCTCAGCCTAAATCCGCAAGGGTTATGCGCCGCGCGGCTGGCCGATCACGGTGACCTGCCCGCGCACGCTCTTGGCGTTCGCCTGATTGTCCTGGGCCTGGCGATTCTCCTGGTCGGCTGCCGGCAAGAAACGGCACATGTAGTCAATCGGATCTTCCGATGCCGCCATCTGGCGAAGATGGTATTTCCAGACATCGGCCTTGATGGTGCGCCGGGTAAAGGGCTTGCGCGTTACCTGGATGACTTCGCCCTGGGAGTTCACCCGCGGGTACGTCACGGCAGGAACCTGAAAGCTCATGTGTGCGCCCGAGCGCCAGAAGCACCGGGCAAATTCGTGAGAGAACAGCAAGGTGTAGTGGCGGCCTTCCTCCGCCAGCAAGGCGATCGCGTGGTCGGTTCCCGGCCATGCGGGGCGCACGTGGGCCTGGAACCAGCGGCGAAACTCGAACCCGTTGAACTGGGCCTGATTGAGCAATAACTGCAGTAATTCATTGCGATTCATAGGACCTGATCCTTCAGCAAAGTGAACACTCGGGGGTCGAGCGGCGAACAAGCTGCCGCAAAGGGTGCAGCGAAAACTCAGAGCCAGGGTATAGAGAGCTTTCGAAGGGGATTAACGTCAAGCCGTCGCGAATTCCTTTTCTTGCGAATGCCGGCGCCCTCCCGTTTCGTGGTTAGTTTTTTGGCTCTCTACTGAAGAACGCGCGATTCGGGCGAAAAATGTGTCATGACTTTTGAATTTTTTTTTGAAAAAACGCCGCGGTCGGTATTGGCGGCGCAGCTCCGCGCGCCGCCGGCCGGCAGCAACCGTTGGCGGGCCCTTGTAGGATGGCTTTGTCGCAGCGTGCTCTTGCCGGGCACGGCGACGAGCCGGTCGTCCCGGCGGAGGCGGAAGATTGAGAGCGGGATTGATTCTGCGGTGGCTCGCGCCCTGGATTTGTTTCTTGCTGGGAATCACGAGCCCAGCCTGGGCCGACCCCGCGCACACCAACCCGCTCAACAACGATCCGCTCGTCCAGCAGGGCATGGCGGCCTTCTACAACCTGGACTTTCCCCACGCGGTCGACGACTTCACGCGCTTCCACGTGGTGCATCCCGGCGATCCCGAGCCGACCGCGCTCCTGCTGCAGGCGCTGATCTTTCAGGAACTCTACCGGCAGGATCTGCTCGATACCACCTTCTACGCCAACGACGGCTTCCTCACTGGCCGCCACGCTACGGAAGAGGATCCCGCGGCGCGCGACCGGATCCTCAGCCTTGCCGACGAAGCCATTCACGAGGCCGACTGGCGCCTCAGCCACAACCCCAACGATGTCGACGCGCTCTTTGTCCGCGGCTGGACGAAGGCGCTCCGGTGCGCCTATGTCGCCATGGTCGAGCGCGCTTATGGAGCCGGTTTTCGCCTCGCCAATTCGGCAAAGAACGATTGCGCCCGCGTGCTGCAGCTCGATCCCGAGTATGTCGATGCCAAGCTCGTTGTCGGCGTCTACGAGTACGTCGTGGGCGCATTGCCGTTGCCGTTCAAAATCCTGATCGGCTTTGCCGGCATGACCGGCTCCAAATCGCGTGGACTGGAAATGCTCACGGAGGACGGCAAACGCGGTCCCATGACCGGCGTGGCAGCTCGAACAACGATCACGCTGTTTCTGCGCCGGGAATCCCGTTACAAAGAAGCCATCGAGGTAGTGCGCGCGCTCAAGGCCGAGTTCCCGCACGACTACCTTTTTGCGCTTGAAGAAGCCAATCTGCGCAAAGACGATGGCCAGGGCATGGCGGCCGTCGACGCCTATCGTGAAGTTCTGGCCAACTGCGCCAAACCCGGCTACTACGCTTCAGCCCGGCTCGAACTTGCCTACTTTGGCCTCGGCGAGGGGCTGAAGGGACAGCGCCACTACGCTGAAGCGGCGCAGGCCTACGAGCAGGCGGCGACAACCCCGAACGTCTCGCCGGAACTGAAGATCCGGTCGTTTCTTGCCGCCGGCGAATGCCACGACCTGAACGGAGAACGGCCCCTTGCGGTGAAGGACTACGAAGCCGCCATCAGCGCCGGTCCCAACACCTCCCGCGCCGACACAGCCCGCAAGCGCCTCCGCACCCCCTACGCCGGACACTGATCTCTGATCCCTGCCCCCTGACCCCGACCCCTGATCTCTAATCTCTGCTCTCTGATCTCTGCCTGATCCCTGACCCCTGACCCCTGACCCCTGAAAGGGAACCACCGCCAGCCGGCTTTCGTATAGCAAAATGGTTGGAGAGGCACCCCCGGAGGGAACAACCATGCCCATGTTTTGCAATCGATGTGGAACCGGCCTACACACCAGCGCCCGGTTCTGTTCAGG
>CAWJUW010000032.1:0-14860 GCA_963846095.1 uncultured Acidobacteriaceae bacterium | reverse complement strand
CGTGCTGCCGCACCTGGTTCAGTTGGTCTTGCTCCACAACAGGAGCAGAAAGCCGGCGACAGACCCGATGACGATGCCAACAACGGTGCCAGGTGAAGGTCCAGAATCTAGACCTAAGTAGGTCGTGGGGATAGCAAGCATCGTAGTTTGTCTTTTGGCGAGAGGATTGTAGGTCAACAGATCGCGTAGTTGAAGAAGTGTGATAGCTTCAACGTTGTCGCCATTTGGCGCGGACTCCATTGCCGGATTGTCTAGACGGATAGCCATTTACGGCATGCGGCTTATGTCATCTATCGAGACGATGATTTGATTAAATAACAGGACTGGCGCAGATTGCGGCAAGCAACAGCGGGAGCGGTCATAGGCGACCTCGCGGACACACTGCGTTCGCAGCCTAGATATAGGGTGGCTTGAGATGTGCAGAAATGATAAGCTACGAGTACAAGGCGGGACGGGAAGCGGCGAGGCCAGCCTTTCTTTATCTGTACCGATAGCGATGTTTGGGACTAGTCATGCACGCCGGTCCATTCATCGTCAACACAACGTAGTCACTGCGCAGCCGGCGGAAGCGCTGCGCGGCGTCAACCGCTCCACGCGCGATCGATCGTCGTTGCCGCAAAAAGCGCTGGTTGTGTTTCAAGCGGCGCTATCGCTTGTGCTGCTCGCCGGCGCCATCTTGATGACCCAGACGCTGGTGAATCTCGAACATCAGAACTTCGGCGTCGCCACCGCGAATCGCTATGTGCTGCACTTCGATCCAGCCGGTGCGGGCTACACCGATGGAAAAGCTGCCCGCACTCTATCGCCAAATTGAAGACCGCTTCTCCGCGCTGCCCGGCGTCACCAGCGTGAGCCTCGCCATGTACAGCCCGCTTGAAGGGGACAACTGGGGTGAATGTGTCATTCCGCAGGGCCATCCCGCGCCACGGCCCGGCGATCGCTGCGGCTCCTCGTGGGATCGCGTCAGCAACCACTTTCTCGATTCCATCGGCGTGCCCATTGTGCGCGGCCGCAATTTCAATGAGCAGGACACGCCGGGATCTCCGCAGGTTGTGCTCGTGAATCAGGCGTTTGTCAAGCGCTTCTTTCCCAACCAGGATCCCATCGGGCAACACTTCGGCATCGACCTTCCCAAGTACTCCGCGAGTTGGGAAATTGTTGGCGTGTTTGCTGACTTCAAGCTCAACAACCCGCGTGAAGATGTTCGTCCCGTTTATCTTCGTCCTCTTACGCAGCAGTTCCCCGGCTACACCGAAGCCCATGATGACGTCGACTGAAGTGCAGTCGATGTTCATGAACGCGATGATTCTCGCCTTCAACCGGCCCGCAGGAAAATGCCGACGCTCTCATTCGCCAGAACCTCGCCGCTGTCGATCCCAATCTCACCGTCATGGACCTGCGCACGTTCGGCGACCAGGTGGCCGGCAACTTCAACCAGGATCGGCTCGTCGCGCAACTCTGCAGCCTCTTCGGCATTCTCTCGCTCATTCTTGCCTCGGTTGGACTCTATGGCGTCATGTCGTACTTCGTTGCAAGACGCACCAGCGAAATCGGCATTCGCATGGCGCTTGGCGCAACCCGCGGCAGCGTTGTGGGCCTGGTGATGCACGGCGTGTTGTGGCAGGTGCTCATCGGCCTCGTGTTCGGCATCCCTGCGTCGCTCTATGCCGGCTATCTGATGAAGAGCTTGCTTTACGGTGTGGGCTCTTATGACTGGAAGGCCCTTGCCGGAGCGCCGCTCTTGCTCCTTCTGTGCGCTGCCGCCGCGGGCTTCATTCCCGCGCGCCGTGCCGCTTCCATTGAACCCATGCAGGCGCTCCGCACCGATTGACACCGGAAACGCAATCCCGGAGAGGAGGAAGAAGATGAATCGGCTTTGGAACGATCTTCGCTACGCAGTGCGCCAGCTTCGGCGCGCGCCCGGCTTCTCAGCCACGGCCGTGATCACGCTCGCTATCGGCCTCGGGGCGAGTTCCGCAATCTTCTGCCTCCTTGATGGGCTGTGGTTGCAGCCCATGCCGGTGCCGCACAGCGGTCGACTGACGCGGGTGTTTTCGACCACCGCGCAAGATCAGGAAGGCGACTTCAGCTATCCCGAGTACCAGGCCCTGGTCGGCGCGCGCGGGGGCGTTTCAGGGCTCATCGGCGGGCCTCGTCGCCGTCGGCGGACGCGGCTCCCTGCTGGCGCGCCCCGATGGCACTTCCACCTTGCTGTTGAACAGTGTGGTCTCCTCGAACTTCTTCAGCGTGCTTGGTGTGCACCCGTTCCTGGGCCGCGTCTTTACGCCGTCCGATGCTGAAACGCTCCGCGTCCAACCCGGCCTCCTCTTGAGTTATCGCTGCTGGCAGCGCACCTTTGGTGGCGATCCCAGCATTGTGGGCCGCACCATTCCGCTGCGGCGCGGAGGAAAAACCATCAACCAGGTCGACGTCTGGGGCATCCTGCCGCAGGATTTTCGCGATATCGACGCCAACAGCGATCGCGACCTCTGGATTCCGGCGGACAGCTGGGCCGCCCTCCGCAACGAATCCGACCTCACCTCGAAGCAGTTCCGCTGGTTCCGTGTCATCGGTCGACTCGCCCCTGGTGCCACCATCGTCGACGCGAATAACCAGGTCGCCACCATCGCCTCGGCCCTGCAGGCAGCAGACCCGGCCGACAATCACGATCGCGGCGCGCGCGCAATCTCCGACTTTCGCTACCGCATGAAGAACGCCGGTACAACCGGCATGGTTCTTCTCGCCATTGTGGGCGGCGTAGTGTTGCTCGCTACCGTCAACGTGGCCCACCTGTTGATGGCCCGCGCTTTGGGCCGCGCTCCCGAGGTTGCCATGCGGCTTTCCCTGGGGGCCACGCGCCGCGCCATCGCGCGTCAGTTGCTCATCGAAAACCTCGTGCTCTGCGCACTGGGCTGGGCCGGAGGTTTGCTTCTCGCCACAGCCCTCGCGGCAGTTCTTCCCAAGCTGCTGGTGTCCGAGCCGGCCATGCTCGTATCGATCGGGGCATCCACGCAGTTTCATATTGACTGGCGCGTCTTCGCGCTGGCCGGCGGGCTGGCGCTCGCGACCATGCTGCTGCTCGCCCTTGTCCCCCTTGCCCAGGCGGCGCGTTCTCAACTGATTCCGTCGCTGCAGCAGGGCGCATCTTTCCGCGCCACCATGCGCAACTCTATCTTGCGTCGAGCCGCGGTGTGGATCCAGATCGGTATTTCTTTCGCCCTGCTTGTTTCCACCGGAGCGCTGGTGCGCAGCTTCCTCAACACGCGCCTCACGCCCATCGGTCTCACGCGCGATCAAGTGCTCGTCGCGTTCACGCAGGATCCCGATGAGCCTCTGCGCCAGACGGTGCTTGACAGTTTGCGCGCCGTCCCCGGCGTAGAAAAGGCCGCCTACGGCATCCGTTCCCCGCTCATGCTCTCCGAAGGCGGAATCGCGGTCAAGGCGCTCTTTCCGACCCATCCCGAGTTGCATGAGCCGGTCGACATCAAATTCAACGCCGTCTCGCCGGACTTTCTTGACGTCACCGGTACGCACGTCGTGCGCGGCCGCTCTCTCGCTGCCGCCGATACCGCCGCGGCTCCGCTGGTGGTTCTCGTCAACCGCACCATGGCGCAGAAATACTGGCCAGGTCAGGACCCGCTTGGCCAGATCGTGCACCTTGTCGATGGACATGCGGACGCACGCGTTGTCGGCGTGACCGAAGATGCGCCCATCAATCAGATTGGAGAGTTGCCCGAGCCGTATCTCTACATGCCCTTCGGCCAGTACCAGGCTCATATTCAGAACATGGGCGAACTCACCTTTGTCCTCGCTACCCGCACCAACGCGATGTCGATGGCACAGGACGCGCGTCAGGCTCTCATCCACATCAATCCGCTCCTCGATCCAATGATGCTCACATCGCAGCCCGAACTCATTCGCTACTCCGCAGGCAACTACCAGATGATGGCGGAACTGGTCACTGCGTTGGGGCTGATCGGTTTGCTGCTTACCATTGTCGGCCTTTACGGCTTTCTCGCTTTTCGTGTCACCGAGCGCAAGCGGGAAATCGGCATCCGCATGGCGCTGGGCGCTACGCGGCAAGCGACCGCATGGCTCGTGCTTCGCGACACCCTTGGCCTGGCCGCGGTTGGTCTCCTCGTAGGCGTTGCCTGTTCCCTGGCCGTCACTCGCCTTGAGTCCTCTGTATTGTTCGGCGTGCGGCCGCTCGATGCCGCGTCCATCGCCGCCGCCCTCGGCATTCTCGCAATGGCCGCAGCGCTTGCCGCATGGCTGCCCGCGCGCCGAGCCGCTTCCATCGATCCCATGCAGGCCCTGAGAACGGAGTAGAAGCTGACACGATGATGATGCTTGTACACAACCTCCGCTTCACCCTTCGCCAGTTGCGGCGCGCGCCAGGCTTCGCGCTCACGACGATTCTCACGCTTGCCCTCGGCATCGGCGCAACAACCGTGGTCTACAGCATCGTGGACGCAGTGCTGTTGCGGCCGCTGCCGTTCCCGCACCCCAGTCAGTTGGTGGAACTCGAGAGCTTGGAGAACATGCCCGGCGGAGTGACCCGGGTCAATGACACCTCGTATCCGAACTTCTTCGACTGGCGTGCCCAGGCGAAGAGCTTTGAGTCGATGGCCAGCTACAACGCCGGCGGGTTCTCGCTGGCCGGCGTCGCGGGCAGCCCGGCGCGTCACGTGACTGGAGTGAAAGTCAGCTCCGACTTTTTCTCGACTATCGGCGTGCAGCCTTTTCTTGGCCGTGGATTTCGCCGTGAAGAAGAACAGGCCGGCAATCGATCGGTGGTGCTGAGCGGCGAACTGTGGCGTCAGGAGTTTGGCGCAGCTGCGAACGCGGTAGGTAAGTCGATTCGCCTGAATGACGAAGACTATACAGTCGTCGGCGTAATGCCGGATGGCTTTCAATTCCCGCTGTCGACACCCGATGCGCAATTCTGGGTGACGTTTGCCCATGACGCCGAAGGAGCGAATGCCTCGACCACGCAACGGGGGTACAACCAGCTTGATGTTGTGGGACGCCTGCGCGATGGCGTTACGGCGCGGCAGGCACGGGCCGAACTGAACACGATTCAGCACGGGCTTGCGGTGCGCTATCCCGACGACGACAAGAACATGACCGATGTCGATCTGCTGCCGGAACTCGATGCGCTGGTGGGAGACGTTCGCGTGCCTCTGCGCATTCTCTTTGCCGCCGTGGCGCTGTTGCTCTTGATCGCGTGCGCGAATGCCGGCGGCCTCTTCCTGACGCGGATCACCACGCGCGTCGGCGAACTCTCGGTACGCACGGCACTGGGCGCAACCAGGAGCAACATCCTGCGCCAGATGCTTCTCGAGGCGCTTACGTTATCGTTCTGCGGCGGCATCCTGGGTACGGGCCTGGCAACGCTTGCGCTCCAGATTCTCCCGTCGATGCTTCCCGCGGGCCTGGTGCGCGCTCAGTCGGTCGGGATGAATGGGAGCGTGCTCGCCTTTGCGCTGAGCGCCGCTTTGCTCACGGGAATTCTCTTCGGGGTCCTTCCGGCGCGGCGCGTCTGGAGTCTCGATCCCGCACGTGCGCTCAGCGAAAGCCGCCGCAGTGCCAGCGCCTCGCGCCGTCAGCACCTGCTTCATGGAACTCTGGTGATTGCGGAAACCGCGCTCAGTCTGATTCTGCTTGTCGGAGCGGGATTGCTGATGCGCAGCTTCGATCGCGTGCTGCGCGTCCATCCGGGCTTTTCCCCGCAGCAGATGCTGACCTTCCGCATGACCACCCCCGACAAACGCTACGACGATGATCAGCGCGTCGCCCTCTTCAACCGGATCTTTACGCGGTTGCGGGCACTGCCTGGAGTGCAGTCGGTCACCGCCGCGTTTCCCTTGCCGCTTGCTGGCGGAGACATTCGCATCGGCTTCTCGATCCAGGGGCAGCCTGTGGCCGAAGGCGATGAGCCCAGCGAACGCGTCAGCGTCATCGCGCCGCAGTTTTTTGAGACGCTGCAGATCCCACTCGTGCGCGGCCGCCTGTTCACCAGCCAGGATCACAGCAAGCAGGGACAACCAACGGTCATTGTCAACGAGGCGTTCGCGAAAAAATATTTTGGCGCGGCCGCCGCAGTTGGCCAGCACATGCGTTCTGGCCTCGGCATCGGTGCCAACCCACCCATGCGCGAGATTGTGGGAGTGGTCGGCAATGTGAAGCGTGCCAACCTCACCGAGCCCGATAAGCCGGAGTACTACATTCCTATCGAGCAAGCTCCCATCACCGCGCCGCCCATCGCGATGCGCGTGAGCGGCAATCCCGTGAGCTATGAAAACGCAGTCCGCGCGGCGATCGCCGACGAAGACCGTGCTCTGCCTGTTTATCGCATGCGTGCCTACACAGACGAACTGGCGCGCACCACGGCGCAACAACGCTTCCAGACTGTTTTGATCGCATCATTTGCGGCCATGGCGCTCATCCTTGCGGCCATCGGCCTTTACGCTCTTCTCAATTACATCGTTGCCCTGCGCAGCCCGGAGATGGGATTGCGTCTGGCGCTCGGCGCGCCCCGCTCCAATGTTCTCGGGCTGATTCTCTCGCGCGGGTTGACATTGTCCGCGGCCGGCCTGGTGATCGGTCTGGGCTCGTCGGCGCTTCTCACGCGTTTTCTTACTGGAATGCTCTTTGAGATCAAGCCGACGGATCCCTGGGTCTTTGTTCTGGTGTCCGTCGTGCTGCTGCTAATCGCATCGATTGCCAGCTTCGTGCCTGCATGGAAGGCCGCGCGGCTTGATCCAATTGAAACCTTGCGCACGAATTAGACGGAAAGATGCACCGACTTTGACTGCCGACGGAGGACGAACTCGATGAACAGCCTGCTCCAGGACGTACGCTATGCGCTGCGCCAGTTGCGCAAATCGCCGGCCTTTACGCTCACCGTGATCATCACGCTCGCTCTCGGCATCGGCGCCAACGCCGCCGTCTTCACGCTCTTCGATCAGGTGCTGCTGCGCATGCTCCCCGTGCAGAAGCCCAAGGAACTCGTCCGCCTTCATTGGACAGGAGGCTTCTCCGGTTCCGCGAGCAGCTTCGGTGGCGATGACTCCAACTACTTCTCCTATCCGATGTACAAGGATCTGCGCGATCAGAACCAGGTTTTCTCCGGTGTGATCGCTGCCGATCGAGCGAATCTTGCTCTCTCATGGCGCAACCAGGCGGATAGTACCGAAGCCGAAGTCGTGAGCGGAAATTACTTTGACGTGCTCGGCCTGCGCCCCACCGTGGGCCGGCTGTTCAACGCGCAGGATGACACGGTGAAGAACGCGAATCCGGTTGCGGTGCTCAGCTACAACTACTGGAAGACACGCTTCGGCTCTGCGCCTGACATCGCCGGGCAAACCGTCCTCGTCAACGGGCATACCTTCACTGTCCTCGGGGTCGCGCCGCCCAACTTCGACAGCGCCATCGGCGGCTATCGTCCGGGCGTCTTTGTCCCCATGAGCATGGTTGAGATTGCACTGCCGTGGACGGCTCCGTCCGATAACTTGAACAACCATAAGTCGATCTGGCTCACCATTGTCGCGCGGCTCAAACCGGGGATCGCCGCGACCCAGGCGCAAGCCGGTCTGGGGCCGCTGTGGCACTCGCTGCGCGCTTACGAGCTTACGCTTTATAAGACCCACTCCGATCGTTTCGCCAAAAACTTTCTCGATAAATCGCAGCTCCAGGTCGTCGACGATTCGCGTGGCTTTAATCCGGGGCGCACAACTCTGGAAACACCGCTCACCATCCTGATGTCGATGGCCGGACTTCTGGTCGCCATGTGCGCCATCAACGTAGCGACCCTGCTGCTGCTGCGCGCCGCCGGTCGCACGCGCGAAATGTCGATGCGCTACGCCCTTGGCGCAAAGCGCAATCGCATCATCTCGCAGTTGCTCGTCGAGGGCGGACTGCTCGGCATCGCAGGCGGCATTGCGGGTCTCGTGGTTGCGCCGTATGCCGCCAATTTGCTGGTCCGCCTCATCACCAGTTCCGATCCAGGTCAGGAACCCTACTCCACCGCAATCGACACGCGCATTCTCCTGTTCACGCTTGGCGTCTCGTTGATCGCGAGCCTCCTCTTCAGCATCGCCCCGGTGTTTCACTTCCTGCGTCCCGACTTGACCAACGCCCTGCGGCAGAACTCCGGAACTGCCTCCAAGTCTTCGCAGCGCTTTCGCAAGCTTGCCGTCGGCATACAGATTTCGCTCAGCGTGATGCTGCTTGGCGGCGCCGGCCTGTTTGTGCGCACACTCGATAATTTGCGTCATCAGCCGGTCGGCTTCGATACGTCGAACCTGGTCACGTTTAACCTCAATCCCTCCACCTCCGGCTACGGCGAGGACCGTACTCCGCAAATCGTCACAACCGCATTGCAACGTCTTAACGCAATCCCAGGCGTCATTTCCGCCGCGGCGACAAGTGATCCCGAGCTTCAGGGAGATTCAAGCGGATCAACCTTTTCTGTTCAAGGCTACAAGCCCGCTGAAGACGAGAGGATGAACTTCGAGGCTGCGGAAGTCACTGCCGGCTACTTTGCCACCCTGCGTCATCCGCTCCTGGTCGGTCGGGAAATTACCGAGTCCGATGTCATGGGACAGCCTAAGGTTGCCGTTGTGAATCTCGCTCTAGCCAAGCGTTTCTTTGGTTCACCACAGAACGCACTGGGCCGTACGATCGGCAATGGCGGTGGCGATGGCACCCCGCTCGATACCACGATTGTCGGTGTTGTGGGTGACAGCCGCCATCAGGATCTGACAAGCGACCTTGGCCCTGCGGTCTATTCACCCTACCTGCAGGAGAAGCATCCAGGCGGCGTCGAAGTCTATATCCACACCTCCCAGACTCCTCAGTCCGTCGAGCCTGCGATACGCGGCGCCATGCATCAGCTGGATGCCACGCTCGTTGTCGACAATCTGCGCACGATGGAGCAGCAGGTCGACTCGAGCGCCTCCGACCAGCGCGCCCTCGCCTACCTGGCCATCGGCTTTTCCATCCTGGCCATGCTCCTGGCTGCTGTCGGCCTCTACGGCGTACTCGCCTACTCCACCGAGCAGCGCACGCGCGAAATCGGCGTCCGCCTCGCGCTTGGCTCGCAGCGCGCGGGCGTTATGCTGCTGGTCGTGCGCGAGATGGCGATCATTGCCGCCATTGCTGTTGTCGTCGCACTTCCTTCCGTCGTGGGCCTCGCCCAGCTCTTCCGCAGCCAGCTCTATGGGGTTTCAACCTTCGACACCGTGTCGCTCGGCGGCGCGGTGGCTCTCACCATCGTCATGGTTGTGCTCGCCGCGGCTCTGCCCGCGCGCCGTGCCGCCATGGTGCAACCCATGCGCGCTCTTCGCAACGAATAGAATGCCTGCGCTCAAAGCAGCGCACGAAAGGAGACCGACGATGCAATCGATTCTGCAGGACCTGCGCTTCGCATTCCGCCAATTGCGCAAATCGCCTGGATTTACCACCTCCGCCGTAGCCGTGCTGGCCATCGGACTCGGCGCCAACATCGCGGTCTTCACTGTCCTGAATGGCATCTTCCTGCGGCCCTTGCCATACCAACATCCCGACCGGCTCGTCAAGGTCGAATTGCCCAACGACGATCCGCGCTTCTTCGACACCGTCATCAGCTACTCCAACCTGCTGCAGCTGCGCGATGCCGCTGGCCCCAATGTGCAGGTCGCGGGAAGTTTCGGCGGCGGACACGCAAGTGTTGTCGGCCCCGCGGGCAGAATTCAAATTGAGCGCGAAGATGTCGAACCGTCTCTGTTTCCCTTGCTGGGCGTGCAACCCGCTTTTGGACGCATCTTCCGCCCGGAAGAGACGGAGCCGGGCCGCAATCGCGAAGTCATTCTCAGCGATTTCGTGTGGCGGCGCTTATTTAACGCGGATCCGGCTATTCTCGGCAAGGCGCTTACGATTCGCGAACAGGCCTGGACCATCGTTGGCGTCATGCCGAGAAATTTTTCGTTTCCCTTTGGCGATGGCCTTCAGGTATGGACGCCGGCCGAGATTCCCGCTGCGGCCCGCACCGCGATGACCAGCGATACCAACGTGGATTCCGCGTGGGTGCGTCTTCCCAATGGCATGACTCAGGCGCAACTGGCCGACGTCCTCACGCGTGCGCAGACCCGCATCGCGCGGGAGATTTCGGATAATCCCGGCTTCCCAAAGCGCGTCAAGGTTACCGGCTACCAGGACTCGATGAACCACGAGGTGCGCAAGCCCATCCTGCTGCTTTACGGGGTAGTCGCCGCCATCTGGGCGCTTGCTTGCCTCAACGTCACCAGTCTCCTGCTCGTGCGTGCGGTCGGACGGCAGCGTGAGCAAGCGGTTCGCTCGGCGCTCGGCGCCACCCGACGTCGCTTGCTGCAGCAGTCGATTGTTGAGAGCCTTCTGCTCACGGCGCTCGGCGCAGCCGCGGGTATGTTGCTCGGCGAGAGCGCCATCAAGCTGCTCTGGCATCAGATCGATCGCCTCCTGCCCATGACCTCCGCGATTCACGTGGACTGGCGCGTGTCTTTGGCCATGACGCTGCTCGCCTTGTTCACTGCAACGATTACCGGCGTGATTCCAGCGCTGCGCGCTTCCAGTCGTTCCGTGCAGGGGTCGCTGCACGGAGTCAACAGCACAGCATCCGTCAGCCAGGCACGCACACGCGAGTTTCTTGTGGTTGGGCAGATCGCGCTCACCCTTGTCTTTCTTGTTGGAGCGGGCCTGTTCCTGCGCACCATCAATGCGCTGCGCGAAGTGCCGCTCGGCTTCTCGGAACAGAACGTCCTCACCGGCGGCATCATTCTCAACCACCCCTTCAACCTCGACAACGGCCAGGCGGGCCAACCCGACCTGGTGCGCACAACCTATCTGCCGCTCCTCGATCGCCTTCGCGCCATTCCTGGAGTCAAGCAGGCCGCGCTCAGCTCCGTGCTGCCCATGCGCCCTGAGTTTGCGGTTATGGTGGCTGGCGATCTCGATCACAAAGAGATGCCCAAGGGCCAGGCGCCCAGTGCCGACGGCCGCCTCGCCTCCGCAGGAATGGTCGAGGCTCTCGGCATCCCCATGCTGCGCGGCCGCTTCTTCACGAACGACGACACCGCCAGCGCCCCAGTCGCCGTCGTCATCAACAAAGCATTTGCTGATAAGTACCTTCCCGGCGTCGATCCCATCGGTCACACCTATTCCATGGGCAAAGGGCGCTTTGCCGATGCGCACATCGTGGGCGAAATCGGCGACGTCAAGCAGGGAAGCCTCACCGCGAAGACTGTTCCTGAAATCTACTTCTGCCTGGCGCAGATCGAGCCCGGCAGCCCGCTTTACGGTATTGCCACCGCCTTCATCGAAGTCGCCATTCGCGGCTCGGTCAAAGCCGATCTGCTGCGCGCGCAATTTGACAAGACTCTCCACGAGATCGCTCCCGACGCCACCACAACAGAAGTAAAAACCATCCACGAGGCCGTAGAAGATTCCTTTGGAAGCCAACTTCTGATTGCGCGATTGCTCGAGACCTTCGCCGCTCTCGCGCTGATGATTGCTTCCGTTGGCCTGTACGGTCTTCTCTCGTTCCTCGTCGCGCAACGCACGCGCGAGATCGGACTGCGCATCGCCTTGGGTGCGCCGCATGCAAACATTCTCGGACTGGTCCTGCGCAGGGCTCTTGTTATGATTGTCGCCGGCCTCGCTTTGGGAGCAATCCTCGCGTGGTTCGCCGGCAGACTCGCAGCCAGCTATCTCTGGGGAGTGAACGCGCACGACGGCGCAACCTTCGCCGCCGTCGCCGCCTTGCTCGCCGTTGCCTCTTTCGTCGCCGCATGGCTGCCCGCGCGCCGCGCAGCCGCGGTGGACCCCATCATCGCTTTGAGATCGGAGTAAACAAAAATGATTGAACTCAGAAATATCGAACGCAGTTACAAGACTGGCCACACCGAAACCTGGGTGCTGCGCCAGATTCGCCTCACCATCAACGAAGGCGAATTCGTTACGGTGATGGGACCCTCCGGGGCAGGGAAGTCGTCGCTCCTCAACGTGCTCGCTTTGCTCGATGATGGATGGCTCGGTGAATACTGGTTCGACGAGACCCCCGCGCACAAGCTCAATCGCAAGCAGCGTGCCGATCTCGCGCGCCAGCGCATCGGCATGGTCTTCCAGAGCTACCACCTGCTCGACGACCTCACCGTCGCCGAAAACATTGACCTGCCCTTGAGCTACAAGAACCTGCCTGCCAAAGAGCGCCAGGGCATGGTCGCCGACATTCTCGATCGCTTCCAGATCGTCGCCAAAAAGGACCTCTATCCCAATCAGCTCTCCGGCGGCCAGCAGCAGCTTGTCGGCATCGCCCGCGCAGTTGTGCACGCGCCTTCGCTCCTGCTTGCCGACGAGCCCACCGGCAACCTGCATTCCACGCAGGCCCGCGAAATCATGGAGCTCTTCTGCGAACTCAACCGGCAGGGAACCACCATCGTGCAGGTCACCCACTCCGAAGAAAACGCAAAGTACGGCAAGCGCATTTTGGAATTGCGCGATGGATGGCTCACGCGCGATGAAGCCGTAGAACCCAGAGTGACGGAGGTTAGCGCACAGTGAATCAGTTCAAGTCCAGTTGGGGACCATCCATGAAAACTATTGCAGCCGTTCTCGTTTTGACCTTTGCCTTGGCCGCCGCGTCCGCGCAGCAGCAAACACCGCCTCCGCCCTCAACGGATAACCAGGCCGCGCCCGCGAACACCCAGCCGGCGCCGGAAGCTCCACCTCCTGCCAGCGGCCCCTGCTACTCCACCGCCGCCACCCCTTGCGCAGCAGATGCAGCAAACGCAGCAGCAGCTCTTTGGGCCACCGCAGCCATTCAATGTGCCGATGCCGCACTCGCACAACCCCATCTCGCCCTATCGGCCGGCTACGGCGCCGGATATCAACCTCACCAACTCCGAGCGCTTGCAAACGATGATTCGCGACGGCAAGATCTACCTCTCGCTTCGCGACGCAATCGCGCTTGCCATCGAGAACAATCTCGATCTCGCATCCTTTCGCTATAACTTTCCCATTGCTGAGACCGATGTCCTGCGCACCAAAGCCGGTAGTCCTGCCAACGGCGTCAACACTGCCATCACGCAGTCGACGCAGGGGGGCAGCTTCGCGGGTTCCGGCGGTTCTTCCGGCGCGGGATTCTCCGCAGGCGCCGGCGGCATCGTTCAATCGACGCTCGGAGCCGGTACCCAGGTTTCTTCCTTCGACCCCTACCTCACTTTCCAGGGATACGTCGACCACACCGTTGTTCAGGAAGCCAATCAGTTCCTCACCGGCGTTCCAGTCTTGAAGACCAACACGATCGAAGTGCTGTCGAACTTCTCCCAGTCTTTCCCTATCGGGACCAACCTCAACATCAACTACCTCGGGCAGCGTGTGGCCAGCAACTCGCCGTATAACGGCATCAATCCTACCCTTTACTCCAGCTTCGCGGTGCAAATCTCGCAGTCTCTTCTTGCCGGATTTGGCGTAGCCACCAACGAACGCTACATCCGCATTGCCAAGCGCAACCTGCAGATCACCGATCTCGCGTTCAAGGCACAGGTCATCTCAACCGTCACACAGGTGGCCAGCATCTACTGGGATCTCGTGAACGCGTACGAGAGCGAGCAAATCAGCGAGCAGTCCTTAGGCTTCGCCAACAAGACTCTCGCCGACGATCAGAAGCAACTCGAGCTCAAGGCGATTCCTGCCATGCAGGTCATGACCGATCAAGCCGCCGTGGCCACCGCCGAGGGCAACCTCACCGTGGCGCGCGCCAGTCTGCGCCTCAACGAATTGCTGATGAAGAATGCGTTGACCAAGGTCGACGATGCCGCAATCGACGATATGCCTGTCATTCCTCTCGACCTCAAAGCAGATCCAGATCCAAACGCCGACAAAACTATCGACGATCTCATCGCAGAAGCCGAAAAAAAACGCCCTGAAGTTGCCATCTACCAGATGCAGTCAGAGGTGCAGAGACAGTCGCTGAAAGACATCAATAGCGAACTGCTTCCCGTACTGAACATGTACGGTGACTACGTGGGCGCAGGTACGGCCGGCCCCAAAAACCCCAACTGCGATCTCGGCCCTCAGGAGTGCGCCACCACCTTGCCTACCGGCTTCCCCGACATGTTCCTCAACACGTTCAACTACTCATCGCCCGAATATCAGGTAGGCCTGAAGCTTTCCATCAACCTGCGCAACCGCCAGGCAAAGGCAGATCAATTCCGCGCTGTGCTCGATTACCGAAAGAGCCAGATTGCTTCCGAGCAGCAGAAGAAGACGATTCTCTTCGATGTGCGCAACTCGAAGTTCGCTTTGGAACAGGCCCAGGCGCACGTGGAATCCGCGCAAAAAGCTCGCGATCTGGCGCAGAAGACCTTCGACATCGTCAAGCAGGAGCAGCAACTCGGCGCGAAATCGAGCGCCGACACGCTGGCCGCGGAGAATGCGCTTGCTGTCGCTGAGGCCGCATTAGACACAGCCCAGACAAACTACGAAAAGGCAAAGGTCGATATCGACCGCGCCGTGGGCGCAACCCTGGAACGCACGGGCGTCTCCATCGACGACGCCAAATCTGGAGTCGTGACGCATGTACCGTAGAATCGCAGCAGCACCCAAGGCGGCTCGGGGCGCGCTTTGCGCGGCCCCGCGCCGAGGATAATCTCTTTCATGCCCGACTCACGCAAGCAGGAAAAAATTCGCGTCTTGGTCGCTGACGACCAGGCGCACATTCTCGAAGCCGTCGAATTGTTGCTCGTCCCCCAGGGCATTGCCGTCGACTGCGTCCGCTCCCCGCAGTTGCTGCTGGAAGCGCTCGGTCAAGCCGATTATGACGTTCTCCTCATCGACCTGA
>CAWJUW010000031.1:0-14598 GCA_963846095.1 uncultured Acidobacteriaceae bacterium | reverse complement strand
CAGCCTGCGCGCAGAGAAACGGCCCCGTCAAATTGACAGCGAGAATCTTTTCCCAGGTCTCAAGCGGGTAATCGACAAAAGCGGCCTTCTTCTCAATTCCCGCGTTATTCACAAGAATGTCGATCTTCCCAAACGCAGACACAGCGTTTTCCATGAGTCGATTCACATCGGCCTGTTTCGTCACATCGGCTGCGACGGAAATCCCCTTTGCGCCGCTGGCTTGAATCTTGGCCATCGTATCCTCGGCCGCCGACTCCGCACCGACATAATCCACCACGACCAATGCGCCCTCGCGGGCAAACTCAATCGCAATCGCCTGTCCAATCCCGGTAGCCGCACCGGTAATCACAGCCACTTTCCCTTCTAACCGCATCCCGCACCTCTGTCGCTTGGATGCGCTGATGACCAAGAGCGTAGGCAGAGAGATCGCTATTTCGCGGTCGGTGGCCGAACGTGCACGATGATCCGCCGATACGAAGTCAGCTTCGGTGTTCCCTCATCCGTGACTTCAAGAATAATGTGGGCGACACCCTCACCCATGCACGGCATCACCCCGGGAATCCAGGCCGCACGGCAGGCCGAGTTCACCTTCACGTGCGCCACCGGGGTCGCGGCATCAGTAATCGAAACATCCGCGCCGTTGACTCCGGTTAGTCCGGCCTCCTCATAGACCCACCACTTGTAGTGCAGCGGGCCGCCGTCCGGGTCCCTGCTGCCCGTCGCAGCCAGTGTCACCGTCTGCTCGGCGTCGGCAGTCAGTTCTACCACGCCCGTTCCCGGCTGCCCATTCACCACCAGATCCGGATTGTGATTGGCATGCGCATAATCCTTGATCGTCCAATCCATGCGCGCCGCAAAGTCATTCTGGTAAGCGTCGCGCCAGCGCCAGATCGTCGCCTGATCCGACACGTGTTCTTTGCCGTCGACTGCCCATCACGCGATCCTGCGAGGTCGCGCGCATAAATTCGTCGCCGCCCTGCGTCCAGATCGTGTGCGTCTCGCCATACGGCTGCCGAAAAACATAGCGCCCGCCCCAGCCGCCCCAATCCGGCCGCCGATAGGCATTCAACCCGTTGTCGATCAAGCCCAGATACGACGGCGTGTCCCCCTCCATGATGAACATGAAGCGCGGATACCACTTCCCCATCGGCCCTTTGCGGATGTTCGTCTCCAGCCACTCATTGGTCACGACACTCGTGTCCGCGCCTTCGCCGTTGCGGTAGTAAAGGTCGCCGCTGATGCCGGTCCAGGTCGCGTAGTAGTACTCTCTCGCCGTCGGGTGAGCTCGGCTTCACGACATAGAACAGCTTGGGAAACTCGCGCCGTATCCACGGCCCGGCATCGTCCTGGTCGGAAATCGGCCGACACCCGCACGCGCGCAATCAGCTTCTCCATCTCCGCCGCAGGATGCGCGCGCGCAACTCCATCAACGCCTGCGCAAGCTGTATTCGCCCCGCCCCACAGGCAGATCCACAGCGGCCGCGGATCGTCCTTTTCGATCGCCGTCTTCAGCGCGTCCGATCCGGCGCGACGATTTGCCCTCACCGGTCGCCGCCATGCCATACGCCGGCTGTCCCGCATACACATGCGCATCCAGTTCTTCAGCAGTCGGCCAACCCTTCGCGTGCAGCAGCAGATTGGGCCGCACCTGCCTGTATGCCTCGACAATCGAGTGCATCGTCTCAGGATGCGAGGCCTTTCTCTGCCACGTCGAGGTGGTCGCAATCATCGCTTCGAGGTCAAGTTCGTTTGAGTAGAGAAGCAGCCGCACAAACGACATCTGGTCGTCGGGCTCGTTGCCGATATCGCTGATGATCGCCACCCGCGGGTGCCCCGTGAAGTTGTCCACCGGCGGTGGCGCCTGCACCGGCTGCGCCCACGCCGAATCCGGACACCGATAGGACCACGCTTCCAACTACGCAAAAAACTCGCCCCATCAACCCTTCAACTCGCATCTCGATCTCCCACGCGTTCGCCAACTGCTCGCTGGTTCTCGCGCGCAAAAATACAGCACGTTCGGCATGATTGGGAATGGTAGCAGCCGGGATCAGCTCAAGCTGTGCAGCGTGGCACGGACCATCCACCCACCCCGCTCATGTATAAAGGATGGAATCGATTCCAGCCACGTGTTCAAGCGCTCTTCGCCGTGGCTTGGGGAGCAAATCCAGATGCGCCCACGTCACTTCGCCTTCCTCTCCGCATTTCTTATATGCTGGTTTGGGTGCTCAGCAACCTGCCCCGCCTGTCGAAGCCAACGCGCCCTACAAGCAGGCCAACCTGCCCATCGAAGATCGTGTGCGCGACCTGCTCGCGCGCATGACGCTCGAAGAAAAGGCCCGCCAGCTCGACATGTACGCCGGCATCCCCGACTTCGTCGATAAAGCCATCGACAAGACCCACGCGGCGCCCGACGCGCGTCTTCCAAACGGCAGCCGTAGAGAAGCTGCTCGGCGGGCTTGGAGTCGGCAGCATCCATGACCTCTATCCCAGCGCCGATCTCTCCAACGAAATTCAGCGCTGGGTCATCGCGCACTCGCGGCTCGGAATCCCGGCCATCTTCATTGAAGAAGGCCTGCACGGATACAGTGACGGAACGGTCTTTCCCGCGCCCATCAATCTCGCCGCCACGTGGAACCCCGATGTCGCGCGCAAGACCGGCGCGGCCATCGCCGGCCGAAATGCGCGCCGCCGGCGTCGACATGGTTCTCGGCCCCGTGCTCGACGTGGCCCGCGAACCGCGCTGGGGCCGCGTCGAAGAAGACTTCGGCGAAGATCCCTACCTGACCGGCCAGCTTGGCCTCGCCTACGTGCAGGGCGCGCAGGGCGACTCGCTCGCCAGCGACCACTCCGTCATCGCCGAGCCCAAGCACTTCGTCGGCCACGGCTCGCCCGAGAGCGGCCTCAACACATCGCCGGTCCACATCGGCGAGCGCGAGTTGCGCACCATCATGCTCAAGTGCTTCGAGCCCGCCTTTCGCGAAGGCCACGCCATGGGCGTCATGGCCGCCTATCACGAGATCGACGGCGTCCCCGTCGCCGCCGACCCCGAACTCTTCACCGCCATTCTGCGCGACGAGTGGGGCTTCAAAGGGTTCGTTCTCTCCGACCTCGGCGCGATCCGGCGTCTCTGGGAAGACCATCACGTCGCCGCCACTGCGAAAGACGCGATCGTGCAGGCCATCAACGCCGGCGTCGATATGCAGTTCTATGACTTCAGCCACGACGAATTTCAGAACGCCATCCTTCAAGGCGCGCGCGATCATTCCCTCTCTGAAGAAGCGTTGAATCGCGCAGTGTCTTCCGTCCTCCGCGCCAAATTTGCGCTCGGCCTCTTCGATCATCCCTACACCGACCCATCGCTCACCGCGCGCGTGAAGCGCAGCCCTGAGCACCTGGCCGTTTCGCTGCAGTCGGCGCGCGAGTCGATGACGCTGCTCAAGAACAGCGGCCACCTGCTGCCGCTGCCCAAGACCACAAGCAACATCGCACTCATCGGGCCCAACGCCACCATCGCGCGCTACGGCGATTACGAGGACGAGAAGAACGGCAAGCGCATCAGCATTGCCGACGGCCTGCGCACACTCCTACCGAACGCAAGCATCACCGTTGACGAGGGCGCCGACATCGCGAAGGCCGTCAGCATCGCGAAAGTCCGCCGACGTCGTCATCCTTGCGCTGGGCGAGTGGCAAGGCATCTCCGGCGAGAGCTTCGATCGCGAGAGCCTCGATCTCCCCGGCAATCAGCAGCAACTCCTCGAAGCAATCGCCGCCACAGGCAAGCCCGTCGTTCTTGTCTTAGAAAACGGCCGCCCGCTCACCATCCCATGGGCAGCCGAGCATGTGCCAGCGATTCTTGAAGCCTGGTATCCCGGCGAGTTTGGCGGTCAGGCCGTCGCCGAAACGCTCTTCGGCGACAACAACCCCGGCGGCAAGCTCACCATCACGTTTCCCCGCAGCATCGGCCAGCTGCCCGACTTCTACAATTTCGATCCGTCGAAAACCGACAAATACGTCGAAGGCGATCGCAAGCCGCTGTTCCCCTTCGGCCATGGCCTCAGCTACACGACGTTTCGTTACGACCACCTGAGCGTCAAAGCGCCTGCGGCCGGCGCCACTGAAGATGTCGTCGCCACGGTCGACGTGACCAACTCAGGCTCACTCGAAGGCGACGAGGTCGCGCAGCTCTATCTCCATCACGATGTGAGTTCCGTCGAGCATGCCCGACCGCGCGCTCAAGGGCTTTCAGCGGATCCACCTGAAACCCGGCGAAACCCGCTCCATTGAATTTCGCATCAAGCCAGCGAGCTTGCAGTCTGGGGCAAGAATCACGCCTGGATCGTCGAGCCCGGCCCCTACACCATCTTCGTGGGCAGTTCCTCCGAAGCAACCCTCTCCGCCAAATTCACTCTCGCCGTCCACTAAATCCCTGTGCCCCATCCATGAATCGTTCTTTGATTCATGGGTGGGCAGCCACAACCACTTACTTCCCACCCGTCATCGAATAAGGGCCCTCGAGCTTCTCGCATCGACCAAGCCGCCTTCTCCTTCGTGCTCATCACAAAGCGCAGTTCGCCGCCCTTCATGATTTCCTCATGACGGATATACGACCGCGCCAGCGGCATGCCCATTCAATTCCACCGACTGCACATAGGCATTCGCATCGCTCAGACTCTCCGCAACAATCTTGAACGTCTTCCCATTCGGCAAGTGCAGCGTTGCTTCATCCACAAAGGGCCGCCCGATCACATATTGATTCGATCCCGGCGCAACCGGATAAAACCCCATCGCGGTAAACAGCAGCCACGCCGACATCTGCCCCAGATCATCGTTCCCAACCAGCCCGTCCGGTGTCGGCCGGTACTGCGAGTCCACAATCTGCTTCAGCCGCTCCTGCGTCCGCGCCGGCGCGTTCGCATACACGTAGAGATAAGCGAGATGATGGCTCGGCTCGTTGCCATGGATGTACTGCCCGATCATCCCGCTGATGTCTTCCACGTCCGCATACTGATGCGGATCGACCTTCGCGTCAAACATCGCGTCCAGCTTCGCGATCAACTGCGCATCCCCGCCCAGAAGCTGAATCAGCCCCTGTTCATCCTGCGGCTGAAACCACGAGTACTGCCACGAGTTCCCTTCCGTGAACCCGCTTCCCTTGCCCGCCTTCGCCGGATCGAACGGAACGCGATAGTCGCCGTTGGCCAGCCGCGGCTCCACGAATCCATCCTTCACATTGAAGTTGTTGCGCCAGTCGGCAGCACGCTTCGTGAAGGTCTCCGCAACATCGCGATGCTTCAACTGCTGCAGCCATCCGCGCGATCGTCCAGTCGTCATAGGCATACTCGACGGTCTTCGAAGCGGCCTCGTCGTCGTTATCGACCGGCACATAGCCGAGCCGCATGTAGTCGTCGAGACTTCCGTACGGACCATAGCGTGGCGCTCGCCACCATGGCACGCAGTGCCTCCTCGCGATCGAACCCGCCGATGCCCTTCATCGTCGCATCCGCGATCTCCGGCACCGCGTGGTATCCGATCATGCACCAGGTCTCGATTCCCTGCTCCTGCCAGATCGGCAGAATGCCGAACGGACTCTCCCGCCGCGAAGCCAGCAGCGAATTCACCAGATCGCTCGTCTTCGCTCTCCGGCTCAAGAATCGTCATCAACGGCTGCTCGGCGCGAAACGTATCCCACAAGCTCAGGTTCGAAACAAAGTGGAAACCCTCCGCCTTATGCACCTGGTTATCCGGCCCGCGATAGCTCCCATCCACATCCATGCTCAGGTTCGGCGACTGCAGCGCGTGATAGACCGCCGTGTACAGATTCTTCTCCATCTCCGGCGACGCCTTGATGTCGATCCGCGCAAACTCCTTCTCCCACGCGGCCCGTTGCGCTGCCGCATGCACCTTATCGAAGTCGAAGCCGGCAACCTCAGCATCCATGTTGGCGATCGCGTTCTCTTCGCTCACCGGCGACAGCGCCACCTTCACCACCAGCGGCTCGCGTCAGCGCATTTGAACCCGAACACCGCAATGAGCCCGCGCCCCTCCATCGCCTGCGTATTCTCAGGAGTTGTCCCCGGCGTCTTGAATCCCTTGTACTCCACCGGCATCGGTTCGCGATCGTACAGGCTGTGCGTCGCCACCGGCTGCGAAAAGCGCATCGCAAAGTACTGCTTGCCGTCCCGGCGCCCAGCCGCGCGTTTCGCGCATGCCCGTCACCGTGCCATCGTCGCGAATCCGCATCCGCGACCACAGCACCTTGCCCGGGTAGTTGTAGATCGACGACCGCAGGTCCACCAGCACCGACGCCGGCTTGCCCGCCGGATAGGTATACCGATGCACGCCCACACGCGGCGTAGCCGTCAGTTCCGCATGAATGCCGTAATCCAGCAGGTCAACCGCATAGTAGCCCGGCTCCGCATGTTCCTTGTCATGACTGAATCGCGACCGGTAGCCCGACCCCGGCTTGTCATCTCTCGCCGGGCTCCAGCCGCACCTCGCCCGGCAATCGGCTGCACCAGCACATCGCCCAAATCGGAGTGCCCGCTCCCCGAGAAATGCGTGTGCGAAAAGCCGAGGATCGTCGTGTCTTCGTACCGATAACCCGATGCCCACTTGTAGCTCTGCTTGAACGGCTTGATCTGCGTATCCGGCGACAGCTGCACCATCCCGAACGGCACCGTCGCGCCCGGGAAAGGTGTGGCCATCCGGCCCCGTGCCCATGAGCGGATCGACCAGCTTCAGTTTCGCCGCGTTGGCCTCGTGCGACTGCTGCGCGCCACTGCCCGCCGAGCCGCCAGCTATCAGAAAAATGACGATCGAAAGCGAAAGAAAGTCCACCGCGGCTGCGCGGCAACGTCTACAGGGTGTCTCGAACATGCCTCCCATAATAGCCGCTTCGATCGATTCAACTTTCCTGCCTGGCAACAGCGCAGTTCAGCTTTTTCAAGGGACCCCGAAAGCCCCTCCCGGCCCCGCCGCCCTCCATCAAGTCTAGGTCGGAAAATCGCTTTATGGGACAGCTCCAGCCCAATTTCCTCAAATATCTGATCATTTGGCGGCATTTTCTTCAGAATTTTGTTGCAATTGGATCAAAACTCGCCGTATTGTTTCTTCAACCGAGTACGTTCTGCTTCGCCGGTGTATCCTCAAGGCGCGATGCGCATCCGGTGGCAGCAACCCCAACAACGACAGAGAACTCAACCCCAAAATTGAGCCTCGAACGCGTGTACCGGCTCCCAACCTCCACCGTGCTTCAACCGACTCCAAAGACACTTGCACGGTGGCTCTACTTTTCAAAGAGAGGTGTGACTTCCATGAGTAAATCCAATCGACATGCGCTTGCTTCCCGGCAACAGCATAGCGGTGGCGCGGTGTGCAAGAGAATAGGTCTTCCTTTCAACGCCGCCTATCTCTGTCTTCTTCTATTAACCATTTTTCTGCTGGCCGGCGCTCCCTTGAAGGCGAGCGCCCAGGAACTTGAAGGAACATTTTCCGGCACCGTCACAGACTCTACAGGAGCCGTGATTCCACATGCCACGGTGACCATAACCCTCAATGGCAGCGGGGCTGAGCGCGTCGTGCAAACCGACGATCAGGGCAACTTTATCGCAGCCAATCTTCCCGCCGGCACCTACACGGTCCAGGTCAAAGCTCCGCACTTCGAGGCCTATTCCGATCAAAACGTCGTGCTCAACGTCGCTCAGAAGCGCTCCGTCAATGCCACTCTCAAGGCCGGCGCAGAAAACGAAACAGTTGAAGTCCAGGACAATCCCGTTGCCATCGAAACCACCAGCAGCGCGCAAGCCAACACCATCGATGGAACCCAGGTCCGTGAGCTCGAGCTTGTCGACCGAAACTTCCAGCAGCTGGTCACCTTGCAGCCGGGCGTTGTGAATATGCTCGGAGACGAACCTGGCTTCGGCCTGAACAGCGGTTCCGCAATCTCGGTGAACGGCGCGCGCAGCACCGCCAACAACTGGTCGGTCGACGGCGCCGATATCAACGACAGCGGATCAAACGGCACCCTCCTCAACATTCCCTCGATCGACGCCATCCAGGAGTTCACTCTCGAGCGCAGCTCTTACGATGCCAGCTTCGGCCGCTCCGGCGGCGGACAAGTCGTCGTGGCTACACGTTCCGGAACCAGCGCCTTTCACGGATCTGCTTACGAGTTTGTTCGCACGGAAAACACCGACGCGAATCTCTACTTCAACAACTACTCCGACATCCCTCGCTCCCCGGATCATTACAACAACTTTGGCTTCACAGTAGGTGGCCCCTTCTTCATTCCCCACGCCTATAACTCCGATCGTAAGAAGACGTTCTTCTTCTGGTCTGAAGAGTGGCGCAAGACGGTACAACCCACCACCAACTATGTTCCTGCCGCAACCCCGGCTGAATTGAGCGGCCAATTCTTTTCAAAGAATCAGGTGAACGCGCCCGCCGGATGTATCACGGGCTGGACGCCCTTCGACTCCACAACCCAGACCGGCGGCGTCGGAACGGTGAACCTGAATGCCCCAGGCTGCGTCAGCGCGAACGCGGCAGTCTATTTGTCGCAGGTCGTCAGCAAGTTCCCTGCCAACGTCACCACGGTCAACCCCACCACCGGCTATACCGATGGCGACGTCATCTCCTCCTACTCCACGCTCAACAACTTCCGCCAGGACCTCGTTCGCGTCGATCACTACTTCAGCGACAAGGTGCACTTCTTCGCGCGCGGCATGCAGGACGACGTTCCTGAGAGCCTGCCCACCGGCCTCTGGGGCGGCTCCAACTATCCCGGCGTCGTGAACGTTGCCATCAATGCTCCCGGAAAAAATGTCGTCGGCAACCTCACCGTCGCCATCTCGCCCAAGATGGTCAACGAAGTAGAGTTCGCTTACTCGCAAGGCACGATCAGCGGCGCGCTGTCTGGCCAGGCCAACTCCTCCAGCCTTCTCTCCTCGCTCACCAACAATCTTGCCAACCCCGATCCCTATGGCCGTATCCCCAGCGTCTCCATCCTCGATGGGTCGGTCACGGTAGTCTCGCAAGGCAGCGCCCCGTACTTCGAGCGCAACCTCGATCGCAACCTCTTCGACAACTTCACCTGGACACTGGGAAAACACACGCTGCGCGCCGGTGTCACGGTCCAGCAGATGCTGAAGACTGAAGATGCGTCGGAAGGCAACCCCGGCTTCTCCTTCGCCACCTGGGGAGACTTCCTCGTCGGCAACGTCAGCCAGTACAGCCAGGCCAGCCGCGACATCATTCCCGACCTGCACTTCTGGAACACCGAAGCGTTCATTCAGGATGATTGGAAGCTCAGCCATCGCCTCAACCTGAACTTCGGCGTGCGCTGGTCGCGTTTCCCTTCGCCTGCCGACGTCCGCAACACCCTCAACAACTTTGACCCGGATGTCTTCAACGCCTCTGAAGCCCCGGCTCTCGATGCGGATGGCAACTTCGTTGCCGGTCAAGCCTACACGCCGGCCACCTACACCAACGGCCTCATCTTCCCGAAAGGCACGGCCTGCGCGCAAGCCCAGGCAATCTCTGCCCAGGTCTCCTGCTCGCCTTTCGGAGCGGAGGTCAACCCCGATAACGACTGGAACTTCGGCCCGCGCGTCGGGTTTGCCTGGACGCCTTACGCCAGCGGCAAAACTGTGCTGCGCGGTGGCTTTGGCGTCTTCTATGACCGCACCCTCAACGGCATCTGGGAACAGAACGCTTTCGCAGATCCGCCGCTCGTGCAGACCACGACCATCGTCAACACCACCTTCGACAATCCCATCGGAGCCGGTTCTGCCGCACCCCCGAACCTTGGTCCCAACCAACTTGACGACCACCGGCAACCCCACCTTCAAAGTTCCCTCGTACGCGGACTTCAATCTCTCGCTCCAGCAGCAGCTCAGTTCCACCACGGCCTTCGAAATTGCCTATGTGGGCTCCATCTCGCGCCATATGCTCGGCGAACTCGATTTGAATATGCCCACGCTCACCACCCGCTTTAACAACCCCAGCTCGCCGCTCAACAACATTCGCAACTACCTCGGCTACTACCGACTTCCACACGCGTCTGCCCATCTTCACCGCGAACTACAGTTCGTTGCAGGTCTCGGTCAATCACCGCACACCGCGACCTCACCCTGGGACTCGCATACACCTGGTCCAAGAATCTGTCGGACCAGTACTAATGACCGCGGAACCTCCAACACCTACACCTGGGATCCGAAGATGGACTATGGCCATTCGGGCCTCAACCAACCGCAGATCTTTGTCGGCAACTTCGTCTACAAAGCGCCCTTCTTCCGCGAACAGAGCGGCTTCGCAGGCCACACCCTGGGCGGATGGGAGCTTTCCGGAATCGTCTCCCTGGAATCCGGCCTCTCCTTCTCCGACTTCCAATACCCTGACCCGTTCGGCTGCGTAGCAGATACAACCCAGGCCAATGGCTGCGCGGTCGGAACCTATCCCGGCGGCCTGGGTATGGACGGACCGGACTACGACATCCTGTCCCGTCCGGATCAGGTCGCACCGGTGCATCTGACCAAGTCTGGCCTGAACTGGTTCGACACCTCCGGTTTCGCGACGGCACAAGGGCACTTCGGATCGGAGCATGCCGGAAGCATCCTGAGCCCCGGCTTCGAGAAAGTGGACCTCGGCCTGATGAAGAACTTCCGATTCACCGAGCGCATGAACCTGCAAATGCGCGCGGAAGCCTTCAACGTCTTCAACCACACCAACTTCGATTCGATCGATGGCGGTCTCGGCGACGGCACCTTCGGGCAGGCAGTGGGCGCCCACGAAGGCAGAAAGATGCAGTTCAGCGGCAAACTCTACTTCTAGGCTTGTCTCTTCTCCTGAAAGACTTCGGCCGGAGCATCCGCTCCGGCCATCTTCTTTTCTGCGACTATTCCATTGCAATTCTGCCGGGTGCCCCATCCTTCGCTTTTTTCTAGCGAAGGGTGGGAGAGCACGAAACTCGGAACTCCCGCGAACCCAAGCGCCCCCTCCCCCAGGCTTCCGAAGATCGGCGCTGCGGGCGGACGTCTTCCCTTGGCGTTCAGGATCAAAGAGCGACCGCGGTCCCACCCGAACGCGGCTCCTTCACTTCTCTAGCGCCGGGTCCGCAGGAGTTTTTGCCTTCGCCTGATCCTTCTGCAAAACCTCCAGCAATCGGGCATCTGCGGCTTCATTTAAGCTCTTGGCCTTATCGAATTCTCTCTTCGCATCTGCCTCTTTGCCCATCGCGCGATACAGCCGGCCAAGTCGCCAGTAAACATTCACGTTCTTCGGATCCAGGGCTGCTGCCGCATTCAAATCGCGCAAGGCTGCCTCTTTACGGCCCGATTCTTCCTCGGTGATGCCAAGATCGAGCCGAGCCAGAGCGAGGGACGGATTGCTCTTCACCAGCGACTCAAGCAGCGGTCGTGCCTTCTCCATCTCGTTCATCTGCACATAGGCATCCGCGAGATAAAGCACGGCCTGTGTGTAGCCAGGATTTTTCTCGAGCTCCGCCTTGAACTCCTGCGCCGCTTCCGGATACTGCTTTTGCGTCCACAACAAATAGCCAAGCCCAAAGTGCGCATTCGTCTCTTCGGGATTCGCCTTTAACGCCGCGCGGAACTCGCGGATCGCGCCGCTCGAATCCTTCATCTCATCGAGCGCCTCGCCCACCAGGATGTGCGCCTCCGCCGAGTCGGCATTCAGTTGCACCATCCGGTGATACGCATCGAGCACGCATTGGTATTGCTTCGACAGCAGACAACTATGCGCAAGCGTCAGCAACAGCGTCAGGTTCGATTCATCATGCGCAGACGCATCGCGAAGATAAGGGGTCGCGGCCGCGTAGTCGCCCAACCCATAATGCGACATGCCGACCAGGACCGTGAGTCGCTGTGTTTCTTCAGGCGAGCCAGACTGCTCCTTGAGCAGAGGAGAAAAGCACGTGAGAGCGCGCGGATAGTCGCCGCTCTTGAAATAAGCCAGCCCAAGATTCAACTGCAAACCGGGCATGGAGGGATTCAGTGCCAGCGCTTTCTTGTACGACGCAATCGCTACGGAGTAATGCTCCTGCCGCGCCGCCAGAAGACCCAGATGCGCCCATGGCATCGCGTTCGCAGGCTCTGCATCCGAAACCACCTTCCACGCTGCTTCCGCTTCCTTTATCTTGCCCTGCTGCTCCAGCGTGATCGCATTCTGCTCCGCCGGCGTCTGCGCACCAACCGAAACACAAACACCAAGCGCTAAACCAGCAAGCGCGCTGCGTAAGACCGTACTCAAGAGAATCTCCAAGGCGTCAATACGGCCCCTTCAACCATCGTAAATGACAGGCGATTTCAGCCCGCGTGAAGGAGCGGCGGCCAATTCGCTACACTCATCTTGTTGATGAGAGGATTCCAGATGAATCGTCGCGAGTTTCTTAATCGGTCTGTCGCCACTGCGGGAGGGGCATTCCTGGGTGCTCGCACACTCTCTGCCGACACGCAATCGCTCGGCGCACAGCTCGACGTGTCGCAGTCCCATGCACCCACCGATGCCGCAATTCGCGAAGCGCGCTTCCCCGACAACTTCCTCTGGGGCATGGCAACCGCCTCGTATCAGGTAGAAGGCGCATGGAACGAGGACGGCAAAGGCGAGTCCATCTGGGATCGCTGGACGCACACCGTCGGCAAGGTTCGCGGGCGGCGGAACCGGTGACGTGGCTTGCGATCACTACCACCTCTACCCGCAGGACATTGCGATGATGAAGCAGCTCAACCAGAAGAGCTATCGCTTCTCCATCTCCTGGGCCCGCATTCAGCCGACCGGCCGCGGCGCGGTCAACCAGAAAGGCATCGACCACTACAAGCGGGTCATGGACACGCTGCATGAGGCCGGCATTCGCCCTTTCTGCACGCTCTATCACTGGGACCTGCCGCAGGGACTCGAAGACATAGGCGGCTGGCCCAATCGCGACCTCGCCAACTACTTCGCTGACTACGCAGGAATCCTCGCCAAGCACCTCGGCGATCGTATTCAGGTCTGGGCGCCCTTCAACATGCCATGGAGCGTCACCAATCTCGGCTACGGAACCGGCGCATTCCCTCCCGGCCGCGCCAGCTACAACGACTTCCTGAAGGCAGCCCACACCGTAAACCTCGCACAAGGCCTCGCGTTCCGAGCCATCAAGGCCGCCTCGTCCCAAGCCACCGTCGGCAGCGCCCACGGCATGTGCCCGGCCTATCCCAAAACCAACAGCGAGGCAGACAAAGCCGCCACCGCGCGCTACCACGCCATGAACAATGTCTTCTTCCTTGAGACGACGATGAATGGCAAGTATCCCAAAGCCTTCGTCGGCGAACTGCCCTACGAGACCATGGGCTTCCGCCCCGGCGATGAGAAGATCATGCAGGTTCCGCTCGACTGGATCGGCTTCCACTACTACACACGTCGACTGGTATCAGCCGCATCGCCTTCGCACACCGGTGCCGGCGGCAGCCTCGCCACCGAAACGCAGGACACCGCCATCGCGGGCAACGAATACACCCAGTTCGTTTCAGAAATGCCGACCGCAGGGCCCCATCACCGACGGCGGCCTGGAGATCTGGCCGAGCAGCATCTACGACCTCGTCATGCAAATCTCGCGCGAATACAACTTCCCTGCGATCGAGATCACCGAAAGCGGATGCGGCTATCTCGACACGCCATACGAACGCGCCGACAACCATGTGCCCGACACCCGCCGCATCGATTTCTTCAAGTCGGAATTGGCCGAGTTAGCACGCGCCATCAAAGACGGCGCGAAGGTCCGCGCCTTCCACGCCTGGAGCCTGCTCGACAACTTCGAGTGGAATGACGGCTACACCCAGCGCTACGGCCTAACCTACGTAGACTTCCGTGACCAGAAGCGCACCGTGAAAGACTCAGGCCTCTGGTACGCCAAAGTTGCCGCCAGCAATCGACTGGATGTTCTCTGATGTAAGCCCCAGCGACCTGATCTCTTTTGTCTCTGATCTCTGTTCTCTGTTCTCTGTTCTCTGTTCTCTTCTCTGTTCTCTCGTCTCTGTTCTCTCAGACCGTCTTTTTCGCGCCCTGTAGCTGCCAATACACGGAGTACCGCTGATCAGCAATCTGGTACATCGGGATCACCGGTGCTGGCCCTTTTCGCCCGTGCTGAAACGAAGGTCCTGCTTCGAGTCGACATGCATCCACTGGAGCAATACGGCCATGGCCATGTTGTGGTGGTGGTGTCTGTTCAGCGCGTAATTTATTGCTGATGTGCATGCCGAGCGGTATTGCCGTCGGAGCGGCGGCGTCCTTGCCCCAGCTCCGACCTCCGCCCTCTTTCTTTATCTCAGCTCGAAGGAGGCTGGGGTGGCGTTCGGCGTGAAGACCTGCGAATGCACCTTGAAGTCGTAGGGCGGCACACCGCCAGGAAAATCGGCGTCGAACTGCGCCGTCTTGTCCTTGGTCAAGGGCAAGAGTTTTAGTTTCACGTTGTCCTGGTCCTTCGCCACCGGCTTGCCCTTGATCTCGTCGTAAAGCATGACGAGCGCGAACCCGCCCTGGAGCCAATGGCCGCCGAGCAATCCGCCTTGCCTGCGCAGCGCCTGGGCGCCGTTTCCATTGCTT
>CAWJUW010000030.1:0-54145 GCA_963846095.1 uncultured Acidobacteriaceae bacterium | reverse complement strand
CTCAACAGCCTGCTCCGCTTCCCAGCCAAAGGAGTGGTTGCGGCTGGCGGCGTTCCCGAAGGTGGTGGTGAAATACGGCATCATCGCTTCCAGAACCCGCGGATCGACTGGGCTGGTGGCGTGATTGTCCATGTAGATGGGGAAGTGAATCCCTGCCGGCACTTCAATGTTGCTGGCAACTGTGCTCATTCTCGGGTCTCCAACCTTGTTGTCTGCGCCTGACGACAGGCACCGCGACCATGCGGAATGCCTAGAGCGTCAAGGTCACCAGGCCGTGTGGCTCACGCGGCCGGGCGGGTGGATCGTGTTGTTCGGCCAGATCCTGAATACTGATGCTCTTCAGAACTCCGGCGATGGTGTCGTTCACCCGGGCCAATGGCTCTTTGATGGTGCAACTCGGCGTGAGTTCGCAACTTTTTGCGCCCTTGGTGCAGGAGGTGATGAAAAAAGGACCGTCTATGGCGTGAATCACTTCATACGCCGAGATTTCGCGGGCATCGCGGGCCAAAGCGTAACCACCATTCATGCCGGCATGGGACCGCAACATTCCACTTTTGGTGAGAAGTTGCAGAATCTTGGCCAGCAGCTGGGCAGGAATTCCGTAGGCGTCAGCGACATCCTTCGCGCTTAGCGCCACTTTTTCGGGATGTTCGGCCAGATACTTCAGCGCCATCAACCCGTAGTCCGCTTTTTTGGTCAGCTTTAGCATCCAATATCCGACTTCTTCAGTCCGTATTCAGTATACGACCAGTTAGGTCGGGATTTCAAGCGCCGGACTGGAGCACGTTTTTCTTGGGCTCAACCACGCGGAAACGCAAAAGATTCAACAGAAACCCGTTTCAAAAAACGCCAAACCTCGCTACAATCTTGCGGAAAGAGTAGTTCCAACCTACTTAATCCGACGCGATGGCAACCATCTGCAAGCACCCCAGGGTACGTATCGTTTCCCGGCACGAAGACACAGAGTTCGTCGAGTGCCTGGAGTGTGGCGAGGTCTTCGATTCCGAGGAATTCAGGGATATGGCCATTGAAGAGACCGCCGAGGCAGAGGAAGTAGAAGAAGACGAATGAGCCACTCCGCCGCAGCTGCCTAGCGGGCGCCAGGCGTTGCCGCCGGTGGCGCTGTGGGCCTGCGCGAGACCGACCACGCGTAATGTAATCCAGAAACAACAGTGAGACCCATGGTGGCGTCGAGGGCGAACGTCTGCACCTGCGCGACCCAAGGGACCTGTGTGAGCTGGTGCAGCAGCACCGCAGCCACCGCCGCGACCTGGGCCAACGTATTGGCCTTCCCGAAGATGCTCGGCTTGAACTCCCGGCGACCGGTGGCGGCATAGAGAATTGCCGCGACAACGAGAATACCGACATCGCGCCCGAACACCAGCACCGTGACCCTGGTGGGCATCAAGCCCTTGTGCATCAGCACCAGAAAAAGGGTGCTCAACAGCAGCTTGTCGGCTACGGGGTCGAGATAGGCTCCGAGCATCGTGCGCTGCTTGAAGATGCGGGCGAGGGTGCCGTCGAGCGCGTCGGTAAAGCCCGCGGCCAGGAACAGGTAGAAGCTCCAGTTGTAGCGATTTTCGAGGATGTCGGAGACCAGGAACGGCGCCAGGCAGATGCGCCCGAGCGTGAGCAGGTTCGGAACAGTTCGCAATCGGTTGAGCGTCGAAGTGGAGATTTCGGGCATGAGAGAATGCGGGTCCGGTGAAGTGAATTCCCCATCCCGCAAATGGTGCTTGTTTTCTGTTTCGTGAATGATGTTACAGCATCTTGCAAAGTGTCAGCGTCCGCTTCGCGAGCCCAACAGGCCACGCTCTCGTCCGATCTGCCCAAACCTGTGAGGCTCGTGTCCTTCTCAGTCCCGAATACGACCGGAGCCATCCGATGAGTCGAGAGGTAGTCTAAACAGAAGTGTCGACTGCATGCATCGGGATGGGCGCTAACCTGGCGAGTCCCTCGGGGCCTCCCGAGGCTACGCTGGCGGCTGCCGCTGAACAACTTGAGTCGCTGGGGCGAGTCAGCAGGCGGTCAGCTCTCTACTCCACTGCCCCGGTTGGGTTCACCGATCAGCCGCGCTTTGTCAATGCGGTGGTTGCACTGGAAACAGAACTATCTCCGCGCGCCTTGCTGGAGGGACTTCTGGCTGTCGAGAAGCTCTTCGGGCGTGATCGCAGCGCGGGAATTGCCAATGGACCTCGGACCCTTGACCTGGACATTCTGCTGTTCGATGACCGCAGGATCAGCGAGCCGGGACTCGTGATTCCGCACCCCCGGCTGGCAGAACGGTTATTCGTGCTGGTGCCCTTGTGTGAGGTTGCACCCCAATGGGTGGATGCCGAAAGCGGGAGAACCGTGTCACAATTGCTGGACACTCTTGGCCCAAAACCGGAAGACAGGCAGAATGCAGTGGTCCCAATTCAATTCGAGGGCTGGCGTGCGGGTATTCGCTAGTCTGGCTATCCTGTTGAGCGCTATGGAGCTTCACGCGCAATCGGGGACAACGATTTTGGCCAGCGTGCAGGACAGCCATGGCGCGGCCGTGATTGGCGCTACGGCGAAGGACACCACAGGCACGCTGCTCGGGCGATCGAACGAAGGCGGGCAATTGATCGTGCACTGCGCAGTTCCCTGCCGCGCTACCGTCGAGGCGCCGGGTTTTGACCGGACGACGATGGAGATCACGCCAGGAACGGTGATCCGGCTCGCTCCTGCCGAGGCGAGTGAACAAGTGACGGTCACCGCCTACCGCACGCCGCTGAGCGCGCTGGAGAGCCCGGTCACGACGCGGGTGCTCTCGCAAAACGACCTGCGCACGACGGCAACAATCACCCTGGACGACCAACTGCGGCAATTACCGGGAGTCGAGCTCTTCCGGCGATCGAGTTCGCTCGTGGCCAATCCATCTTCCCAGGGGATCAGTCTGCGCGCGTTGGGATCGACGTCAGCAAGCCGCACGCTGGTGACCGAAGACGATGTCCCGATGAACGACGCTTTTGCCGACACGATTCATTGGCTCGAAGAACCGGAATTCGGCACAAGAAGCATCGAGTTGCTGCGCGGCGGCGCCAGCGATCTATACGGATCGAGCGCGATCGGCGGCGTTGTGAATGTGGTGCCGTTGCGGCCGACAAATGACCAGGCAGAAGTGCGCAGCAGCTATGGCGGGAACGGCACCTACGACGACAGCGCCTTGCTCGAGGCGAAACGTGGTCGCTGGGGTGTGCTGGCAACTGGCGGCGTGATCGGGACCGATGGGTATATTCAGGAGGCTCCGGCACAGCGGGGGGCTGTGGACATCCAGAGCAATGTGCACAGCCAGAACGGTGCGGTCCTGGCGGAACGCGACGCAGGACCTCTGCGCGTGTTCGTGCGCACAAGCGGCTTTAACGAAGCACGCAACAATGGCACGCCCTATCAGACCAACGGGACTCGGCTTTGGCGCTACTCGACTGGCGGCGACTGGCAAGGCCCCCACGATGGAAACCTGGTGGCGCGTGTTTATGGTGCAACGAATCACTATCGCCAGACCTTCTCGAGCATCTCGAATCTCCCGCACTTTGGCGATCCCGGCTGCACGTACCGCTGCGGGGAGATTCCGACAAAGTTCTCCCTGACACCCGACAACGAACTGGGCGCAGCCGCTCATTGGAACCAGCCGCTCGGCGCAAATCTGGTCTTACTCGCCGGTGCGGACAGCCATGACGTGCGCGTCTGGGATAGCGAACAGGCCTTTGGAAGCTCCGCATCGCTCATACATCTGCATGATCATCAGCGCGACTCCGGTGCGTATGCCGAAGCCATGTGGATTCGCGGCGGATGGACCGTGAGCGCGGCCGGCCGTTACGACTACTACCAGAATTACGACGGTCAGAAGCTGCAGTGGAATGGAACAAACTGGGTGCCCGCGGCATCGCAGCCAACGCAGAAGGACCAGCAGTTCTTCGATCCACGCCTGGGAATCGCACGCAAGCTCGGCGAGCACTGGGCACTCTCTGCCTCCGGTTTTCGCGCCTTTCGAGAGCCCTCGGCGAACGAACTCTATCGCGCCACGCAGGTGGGCGCTCAGTTGACCCTGGCCAACGGAGGCCTGCTCAGCGAGCGGGCGACAGGGTGGGAAACCGGCGTCGCCACGCATTGGCATTGGGGCAACGTGCGCGCTTCGTACTTCCTCACGGAGGTAAATCGGCCGATCACCGCGGTCGCCATCCTCTCCCACGTTATTGCAGCGCCAGAACCTCGGCCAGATTGAGAGCAAGGGCATCTCGATCGACTACGAGCTGAATCCGCTGCGGTGGCTTGCCGTCGACGGCGGATATCAATACGCGAACGCCACGGTCTCCCGCGGCACACAGTATTTGGGCAACTGGATCCCCGAGGTTCCGCGCAATACGGCGTCGATGAACCTGCGTGGGTTTCGGCCGCGCTGGGGTACCGCGAGCCTGCAAGGCCGGTTGAGCGGCCACCAGTGGGACGACGCCGCAAACACCTATCTGCTGCATGGATACTTCCGGCTCGATGCGTATACGTCGCACGATTTCGGCAGCCACATCCAGGTCTTCGCCGCGGGGGAGAACCTGCTCAACCGCGCCATCGAAGACTCGAAGACACCGACAACCACGCTGGGAATGCCGCGCCTGGGCCGCGCCGGCATCCTGTTTCGATTCGGCGCGACCGACCACTAAATTCGCGGACGCATCCCGGTAGAATCATCGAGTGGCCCTCCACTTCAACTTGATTCACGAAAACCCCGCAGGAGGGCGACGCGCTCAACTGCACCTGCCCCACGAGGTGGTGGAGACGCCCGTCTTCATGCCGGTAGGCACCGCGGGAACCGTGAAGGCCGTGGCGCAGGATGTGCTTGAAACGCTGGGCGCGCAGATCATTCTCGGCAACACCTATCACCTGTATCTGCGGCCTGGGCATGAAGCGATTCGGCGCATGGGCGGGTTGCATCGATTCATCAGCTGGCCGCGCGCCATGCTCACGGATTCCGGCGGCTTCCAGGTCTTCAGCCTCAGCCAGCTGCGCAAGGTGACAGACGAAGGCGTCCGGTTTCGCTCGCACCTCGATGGGTCTGCCCACTTCTTCACGCCGGAGCACTCGATGGATGTGCAGATCGCGCTGGGCGCCGATATCGCCATGGCCTTCGACGAATGCACCGAGTATCCCGCAGAACGAAAGCGCGCAGAAGAGAGTCTGCGCCTGACCATGGCGTGGGCGCGGCGATCGCTCGATCATTTTCGCGCACATGAACACGAGGTTCCGTGGGGCGATGAATTCAGAGGCCGGACGCAGAGCCTCTTCGGCATCGTTCAAGGCGGCATGTACCGCGATCTGCGCCGGGAGAGTGCTGAGCGGTTGATTGAAATGGACTTCGACGGCTATGCCATCGGCGGCTTGAGCGTGGGCGAGCCGCGCGACCTGACCCTGGAGATGATTGCCGAAGTGCTGCCGCTCTTGCCGAAGGACAAGCCGCGCTACGTGATGGGTGTGGGCTATCCCGACGAGATTGAACAGTACGCGCGCATGGGTGTGGATATGATGGACTGCGTATTACCGACGCGGGCCGCACGCCACGGACTGCTGTTTACAAGTGAAGGGCGCCTGAACATCAAAGGCAAACGCTACGCCGAAGACCAGGGGCCACTGGATCCCGCATGCGACTGCATGGTGTGCCGCCGCTACTCGCGCGCCTACCTACGGCACCTGATGCAGGCAGGGGAGGCCCTTTCCGGGACTCTCAACACGATTCACAACCTGGCGTTCTACCTTGGCATCATGAAGCGCGTGCGCATGGAGTTAGCGGACGCTCACCCAGCGTCAGAGTTGACCTAAAGAGAGTGTGGTCTATTGCTCGATGGCTGCACCGAGCAGCTGCTTGATTGCCTGGACGTACTCGGTGAGTGCCTGCCGACCGGACTCGGTCATGCGATAAAGCGTTTGTGGCTTGCGCTGCACAAACTTCTTCTCCACGCTCACATAGCCGGCGTCTTCGAGCTTGAGCAATTGCGCGCCGAGGTTTCCATCCGTCGAGCCTGTCCTGGCACGCAACCAGGTGAACTCCGCCTCTTCCACGGTCGCAAGCAGCGAGAGGAGTGCGAGGCGCAGTTTGCCGTGGATGACAGGATTGAGTTCGGGCAGCTCAGGCATGAGACGCCTCGTGGCCCGAAGTGTATTTGCGCGATTGCGCAATCATGCCGTAGATGCCGAAGACGATCTGACAGAAAAAGATGGCAACGAGAAAGGCAATGGCAGCCTGGTTCTCAGAGAGAAATCCGGCAGAGCCCGCCGAGGCCCACCAAACAACCGCACAAGCGAATTGCATCTTCCACTTGAGGATGATGCTTGAGGCGGCATTGGCCGCACCCAGCATGCCGCCAATAATGGCGATGCCGACGCGTTCGTTCAAGTGTCCAGAGAGACCCAGGGAAAGCATCACCACGAAGGTGGAAGTGCCCATCGCTACCCAGATGGCCATCATGGCGCGACCGACGGTGGTGTCGGGTTGGCGGGAGGTTCTGCGGGAGGCGAGGATGCCGGTCAACACGCTGGCCGCGGCCATGGTCACTGGCCAGGCGATGGAGGGACTTCCCCACGCGGCCCAGGCAATGGCGACGTAGTAGGCCACGCCCCAGAGTAAAAAAGTCCAACCCCATCGCTCTGTGGTGCGGCGGCCTTCGGCGATCATGGATTCAATCAGGCTGAGCCTGTCTTTCAAGTCCTGTTCCGAGGTTTGATCCTGCATGGCGGTTCTCCTTTGGCGGATTTCCCAGCGCCACTTGGCGGGGGGGGGGAGGGGGGAGGGGGGAGGGGGGTAGCCCCTCCCTAATTTCATGGTTAATGTCGGAGAGTCATCTCAACGCTCTGGTGGGGCGGACCGTTGGGCAGCGTGACTTCAGTGGTTTCATGCCACTCGTGCGCAGCGGTGAGGTGCATGGAGTTCACAATGTGCGCCGGACCGGAGTTGAATCCCCAGGAGAAACCATCGCCTTGCACAGTGAGCTCGGTGTCAACGTAGTAGCCGTCGTGGTAGGCACGGAAATGGTAAGCGTGCGCCGCGTCGTCGTAGGCAATCGTTGCCAGCGCTTTGAAGGGAACGGAGGCGTCCGCAGCCGTACTTTCGCCTTCGATGAGGAGCACCAGGCCATCGAGTTTGAACTGCACATTCTCAGTTTGGGTAAGGTGGAGGGGTTCTCCGGGCCCGCGGACAACGGTGATGGGTCCGGACCAGTGTCCTGCGAGATAGGCGAGCTTGCGCATCGCGGAGCGCTGGACCTCCTGGCTGGACGGGCCGGACGGCTGCGCGCTCAGAGCGATGCTTGCGAGCGCCAGGAGAGCCACGGCCCACGCCTGGGTCAGAATCCGCTTTGAGGAAAGAAGTTGAGGTGAAGTCATGGTTCGCTCCCTTCGGGCTGATCGTCTGATCAGTTCATAGAGGACTCTACGTTATAGAGTTCTCTATGTCAATGACAATTCTTTCGTGGTTTTTAGTGCAGTGTTGATTTCTAATGCCTAACCAGATTGTGCGCCGAACAGGGGAAATTCAGTGCAAATCGAAGCACCAATCAAGAGGATGCTGAAAAAAGGCTCTCCCTTGAGTGCTCGTCGCGCCCGGCATTTGCAGGGGCTAAAGCCCCTTCATTTTGGTAGCTTTATCGGCCCGGCTAAAGTCGGGCCCTTATTACAAGGCGTGAATTGACGGCTTTATCGGCACGACTGAAGCGGATGCTGAAAAAAGGGGTCTCCTCGTGGGTGTTCGGTGCGCCCGGCATTTGCAGGGGCTAAAGCCCCTTCCTTCTTTGCGGCTTTATCGGCCCGACTAAAGTCGGGCCCTTATTACAAAGCGTGAATTGATGGCTTTATCGGCAAGACTAGAGAGGATGCTGAAAAAGGGCCATCCTCGTGTGTGTTCGTCGCGCCCGGCATTTGCAGTTCGTCGCGCCCGGCATTTGCAGCGGCTAAAGCCCCTTCATTTTGGTGGCTTTATCGGCCCGACTAGAGTCGTGCCCTGATTACAAAGCGCTTCAGCAGGCTCTTAAACCATTGAGACCGTGGACGATTGAACTGGCTCCGGGAAATCAGCGGAATATGTGGCGCCGGTCTCCGCGGATGCGGCCTGGACTATGCAGGTTCAAAATGGGCATGGGTTAGCATGGCGAGTAACGATGCCGGTCTTCCACAAAAAACGAGGGTATTCTCTGCTGGTGGCCGCGGGGATTGCGGCCGCCTCGATGCACTGCATGGCTGCTGACGTCGAACCCGGCGTTTCTCGCGCACTCGCCATGGAGCGGGCGTCGCGGATCTCGGATGTCCGTTACACGATTTCTCTCACGCTGGCTGAACGTGCTTCGGACCTGCCGGGCACGGAGACGATCAAGTTCTTGAGCAAGGGTACGGGCGAGGTCGCGCTGGATTATCGCGATGGCCAGATCGCTTCCGCGTCGTTGAACGGTCAGGCCCTCGCGACGGATTTGAAGAATGGCCACCTGATGCTTCCCGCGGTGGCTGGAGAGAATCAGCTGACGGTGGCATTTATCAGCCGTGCGGCGGCTGCGGGCAAGGCGATCACGCGCTACCAAGACAAAGACGATGGCAACGAGTACTTTTACTCGCTGTTTGTGCCCATGGACGCCGACATGGCGTTTCCCTGCTTCGATCAACCGGATCTGAAGGGCCGGTTCACCCTCGACATCGAGCATCCCGCAGGATGGACTGTGGTGGCGAACACTGCAGCGAGTGCGACGGATGCAACGCACACGCATTTTGCCGAGACGCACCCCATCAGCACCTATTTATTTGCCTTTGCGGCAGGGCCGCTGGTTGCAATTCGCTCCGACAAAGCAGACGAGCCCACGATCTACGTACGCAAGTCGCAGCTCGCGCGGGCAAAGCAGGAGGCCGCGCAGGTGCAGCAGATGGCGGCGCGCGGGGTTCGCTACTTCGCGGAGTTCTTTGCCCAGCCGTTTCCGTTTGCGAAGTACGACCTGGTGCTGATTCCGGGATTTCCGTTCGGCGGGATGGAGCATGCGGGAGCGACTTTTTTGAACGAAGACAGCGTGCTGTTTCGGTCGCTGCCGACGGCGAATGACTACTTCCGCCGCGACACGCTGGTGCTGCATGAAACGTGTCACCAGTGGTTCGGCGACCTGGTGACGATGCGCTGGTTCGATGATTTGTGGCTGAAAGAGGGCTTTGCGCAGTACATGGCGTACCGCGCGCTGGCCACGCTGGAGCCCCAGTCGAGTCCATGGAAGCATTTTTACGAAGACATCAAGCCGACAGCTTACGGCATCGACGAGACGCAGGGCACGACGCCTATCTTTCAGAATATTGCGAACCTGAAGGACGCGAAGTCAGCCTACGGTGCGATTGTCTACCAGAAGGCTCCCGCGATCTTGAAGCAGCTGGAGTTTCGCGTGGGCGCGGAGGCGTTTCGCGAAGGCTTGCGGGCCTATTTGAAGAAACACGCTTATGCGAATGCCGAGTGGAGCGATCTGATTGGTGCGTTCAAGACGGCTGGAACCGGAGCGCCGGGCGGTTCGCGGGATAATGATCTCGATGCATGGGCCGATGCCTGGATCAAGCATCGCGGGATGCCGCAGATTGATGCCGCATGGTCGTGCGAAGGCGGAAAGATCGCAGCGTTGACGCTGAGCCAGCACGATGTTCTGGAGACGGCCTTTGTCTGGCCCATTTCGAACAACGTGCTGCTGGGCTATGGCGGTGCGGCCAACCGGGAGACCCGCGCACTGCGGGTGGATTGGAGCACGCCGACTCATTCCATCGCACAGGCGAAGGGACTTCCCTGCCCTGCCTACGTGTTTGCAAATAGCGGAGACCAAGCCTATGGACGCTTTTTGCTCGATCGCACCAGCGAGACCGCGGCGGCGGAGCAGATTACCGGGCAACCCATCGACACGCAGGACGCGCTGCTGCGCAGCATGTTGTGGGGAGCGCTGTGGGATAACGTGCATGTGGCCAAGTCGCCACCGCGGGCGTTTGCGGAACTGGCATTGCGATCGCTGAGCACGGAGACGGATGAGTCGATGGCACGCGTGCAGGGCGGGCGCATTGCCATGGTGCTGCATTCGTACCTCACCGACGGGGCAAGAAAGGCTCTGACGCCGCGGGTTGAAAGCATGGTCGCTGACCGGATGTTGCATTCGTCAACGCTGGGACTGCGCATCGTCAGCTTTCGCACCTTCACTTCAATTGCGGAGACGCCGGCTGCGCTCCAGCAGATCAAGGACCTGCTGAGCGGCAAGCTCACGATCGCCGGATTGGAACTGAAGCCGCTCGATCGCTGGAACCTGATTGGGCGGCTGATTGCGATGGGCGATCCAGAAGCACAGGCAATCTTTGTTGCGGAAAAAACGCGCGACCGGAGTGGTGAGGGGCAGAAGTATGCGTACGCGGTGGAAGCAGGCGCGGCGGCGCCCGAAGTGAAGGCTCGCTACTTCGACGAATATCTGCACGGGGACGCGATCCAAGAAGACTGGCTGACGCAAAGCCTGCGGCCGTTCAATGCGTGGAATCAGGCGTCGCTGACGACGCCGTACCTGACGCAGGCACTGAATGAGTTGCCCGATATCAAGCAAAGACGCAGGATCTTCTTCCTGGGCGCGTGGCTGAGCGCGTTTATGGACGGGCAGAACACGCTGGCGAGCAGCGAGGCAGCCCAGGCTGCGGTGGATACGTGGCTCGGCAGCAAGACGATCGATCCGGATCTACGACTGAAGGTGCTGGAAGCGAAAGATCCTCTGGACCGGACCGTGCTGATCCGCAAGGCGTTCCCGAATTAGGCGGGCCGGCCCGTGTAGTGTTCGCGATGATGCACGACTTCGTGATCTTCAAGGGCTTCGAGGTGTGTGATCACTTCAGAGGGTGTCCCCAGGGCAAGGGGAAGGCGTTCCTCAAGCAGTGTGGCTAAGGCATGTGCGTGGCTGATCGAGGTGGCATTGGGGAAGAGGAGGTGGACCTCGATGATCTGCCGGTAGCCCGTGGTGCGAAAGCGCACGCCGTGGTACTGAATCCGCAGGTCGGCGCAGATGGCGTCGAGGTGCTCGCGAATCTTACGGCCGTCGGCGGGGTCGGAGTAATCGAGAAGGCCGATCGCGGACTTCCAGACAAGGCGTCCGCCGGACCACAGAATGTTGATGGCGATGGCTATGGCGACCAGTGGGTCAAAGGGCCGCCAGTGGGTGAGCAATACCAGGCCCAGGCCGGCGACGACGCCGAAGCTGGTGAGGCTGTCGGCCAGAACATGCTTGCCATCGGCTTCAAGAATAAGCGAGTGGGTGCGGCGACCTACCCGAATCAGGTAGTAGCCGAGCAAGGCGTTGGCGATGCCGGCGAAGAGGATGAGCACGAGACCGAAGCCGGGACTTTGAAGGGTAAGACCGGCGATCCATTCCCGAACGGATTCGACAAGAATGGCGAGGGCGGCGATCACGATCATGGCGCCTTCAAACCCGGCGGAAAAGAAGGTTATCCGTTCGAGACCGTAGAGGAAGTGCACGGATGCCGGCCGGACGCTTAAACGCAGACTGAGCGCCGCGAAGCCCACGGCAATCACATGGATGACTGATTCGGCCGCGTCGGAGAAGACGGCTACGGAGTGGGTGAGCTGCCACGCGGCGACCTTCGCGACGAGCATCACCACACCGAAGGCTAGAGACACGCGCATGGCGGTTTGCGCGGACCGAAGTGTCTGGAGGTCGGATTGCGGGTTGTTGCGATCGGTCAAAAAGCTGCCACCCCTCCCTGGAAGAAGGAGCCCGGACATTCTTCACTGTCGGCCCAAACTGGCCTGGCTGGATGTGATGAGGCGCACTGGCTGTGAAGGGATGGAGTTGGGGCGAGCCAGGTACGTCCAAGGCGGGGTTTGTGATCTGATGGAGGCTGACGCGCGTACTGCCATGACCCTGCCTGCCTTTCACGTGATGGCGAAGCCCACCGGCCCGATTTGCAATCTCGATTGCACGTACTGCTTCTATCTCGAAAAAGAAAGGCTGTTCCCGGGCGTGCATGGATGGGCGATGCCGGACGACGTGCTCGAGTCCTATATCCGCCAATACATCCAAGCACAGGATGCGCCAGTGATTGCGTTTGCGTGGCAGGGCGGTGAGCCGACGCTGCTGGGCGTGGAGTTTTTTCGCAGGGTCGTCGCGCTGCAACAGAAATATGCGGATGGAAAGCGGATCGAAAACGCATTCCAGACCAATGGAGTTTTACTCAACGATGCGTGGGGCGCGTTCTTGGCCGGGAATCGTTTCCTGGTCGGGCTATCGATCGATGGGCCACGCGCGCTGCACGATTGCTATCGCGTGAACAAGGGCGGCAACCCCACGTTCGACGCCGTCATGGCGGGGATCGAGTGCTTGAAGAAGCACGCAGTCGAGTTCAATACGTTGACCGTGGTGAGCCGCAAGAACTCCTACGAGCCGCTCGAGGTTTACCGTTTTCTGCGCGACGTGGGCAGCGGGTATATGCAGTTCATCCCTGTTGTGGAACGCATGACGAGAGATCCCGGCCCGGACGGGCTTCATCTGATCAGCCCGAGCTGGAAGGAATCTGCGGAAGTGACGGAGTGGTCGGTCGAGCCGCTTCAATATGGAACGTTTCTCTGCGCGATTTTCGACGAGTGGGTGCGGAAGGACGTCGGCCGGTTTTTCGTTCAGGTGTTCGATGTGGCGCTGGAGAGCTGGTACGGCGTGCCGCAAGGGCTGTGTGTGTTTCGCGAGACCTGTGGCACGGCCCTGGCGATGGAGCACAACGGCGACGTCTACTCCTGCGATCACTTCGTGTATCCCGAGAACAGGCTCGGCAACATCATGGAATCTCCGCTGGAGTCGCTGGTGCAATCGAAGCAGCAACGGGAGTTTGGAGAGGCGAAGCGCGACGGTCTTCCCCGCTACTGCCGCGAATGCGATGTGCGGTTTGCGTGTAACGGGGAGTGCCCGAAGCACCGCTTCACACGAACTCCGGAGGGAGAGTTTGGGTTGAACTATCTTTGCGCCGGCTACAAGATGTTCTTTCACCATGTCGCTCCCTACATGGAGTTCATGGCGAACGAATTGCGCAACCAGCGGCCTCCCGCGAACGTGATGCGCTGGGACCCGGACAGGTGAGATAACATCGACGACGAAAGAAACTTTCGTAGTCATTGGAGTGAACATGGAAACGCGTCGCACAGTGTTGGGACATATTGCCGGTGCGATTGGTTCAACGGCCTGCGGGTTCGACACACTCGAAGCATTCGCGCGCGACGTGGCGGGAGGCGACAAGAAGCCCAACATCGTTTGCTTTGTGGGCGAGGGCCTGCGCTGGGACGAGCTTTCCTCGACGGGGAACAAGCTGATTCAGACGCCCAACATGGATCGCATTGCGCGGGAGGGCTGCACCTTTCACAACGGCTTTGTGGTCAACGCGCTATGCCTGCCGTCGCGCGCGACCATGCTGACCGGCATGTATTCGCATACCACCGGCGCTGCGTCGAATGTGCAAGGCAAGATCGATCCGCGCTTTCCGCTTGTGTCTGACCTGCTGCAGAAGGCTGGATATGAGACCGCCTTCCTGGGCAAGTCGCATATACAGGGCGCGCTGATGGATCACTACTGGGACTACTACTTCGGCTTTGTGGGGCAGGCGGATTACTACCGGCCACGGATCACCGAGGGGGTGCGCGGAAAGTATGGGCCGGAGAAATTGTACGAGGGCACATACGTGGATACGCTGCTCACGCAGAAAGCCGTCGCGTGGCTGCAGCAGAAACGCGACAAGCCGTTTTGCCTGTTCCTATGGTTCTACTCTCCGCACGCGCCGTTCTTCCGCCCAAAGGACCGGGTGAACGAGTTGAATGGGACAGCCATCCCCGTACCTCCTTCGTTCGACGAGGATACGAAGGGATATCCCGGAAAGCCGCGCGCGGTTGCCGATGCGGATAACAAGATTGGATACTCTGAGGTCGCCAACGACGATCCGCGTTCGCTGGAAGAGCTGGTGAAGGACCACTACGTGGGCGTCGAGGACAACGACGAAAACGTGGGGGCCATCTGGAAGGAACTGGAGCGGCAAAACCTCACCGACGCCACGGCGATCCTGTTGAGCTCGGACCACGGGTTCTTTCTCGGTGAACATCATTTCTACGACAAGCGGCTGATGTATGAGCCTTCGATTCGCGTGCCCATGGTGGTGCGCTATCCGAAGCACATCAAGCCGGGAACGGCCTCCGACGAGATGGTTCTGAATCTCGATGTCGCGCCGACGCTGCTGGATGTCGCGGGCATACCGGTTCCCGCAGAGATGCAGGGCAAGAGCATGCTGCCTCTGGCCGAGGGCGACGCGGTGAAGTGGCGCGAGGACTGGCTCTACGAGTACTACGAGTATCCGGGGTATGAGAATGTGCGGCCCTGCCGCGGAGTGCGCACGAAGCGCTACAAGTTTATTCACTTCTACATTGAGCCCGAGGAGTTCGAACTCTACGATCTCCAGACCGACCCCGACGAGATGAACAACTTGTACGGCGAGCCGGGATACGCGGAGCTGACGGCGCACCTGAAGGATCGGCTGGCTGCGTTGCGTGCGGAGACCCACGACGACTTCCCCTACAAGCCAACCGGTCTCCCGCTGCACATGGGCATGGGCACGCGGACAGAGACGGGCGAGAGGAAGCCCTGAGTTCCCGGCCCCCAGTTTCGTGCCGGACCTCTTTGAAAGCCGACTGAATCAATCCCAGCTTCCTTCGTCCTTGGTGGGACTTTGAACCGCATCACAGTATGGAGAGAGACGGGATGGCAAAGACGGACGACGCTGAGATTCTGGAGATTGCGGGCCACGCGGTGCGGATCAGCAATCCGCAGAAGCTTTATTTCTCGCGCGACGTACAGCTTACGAAGCTCGACATCGTGAAGTACTTTCTGGCAGTAGCGCCGGGCGCGCTGCGCGGCATCGTCGATCGGCCTATCGTGCTGAAGCGCTTTGTGAATGGCGCTGAGTCTGAACCTTTCTACCAGAAGCGCGCACCGGATGGCATGCCCGAGTGGATGCGAACCGTGACCCTATCTTTTCCCTCCGGCCGCACGGCCGACGAAGTCGTCGTGGAGGACGCGGCAGGCCTGGCGTGGATTGTGAACCTGGGCTGCATCGAGTTGCACCCGCATCCAGTCAGATCGTCGGACCTCGATCATCCGGACGAGCTGCGTGTCGACCTCGATCCTCAACCCGGGGTGCCATGGGACGATGTACGCTCCGTGGCCATGGAGGTGAAGTCGCTGCTGGATGAATTGGGACTTACGGCATGGCCCAAGACCAGCGGGTCGCGCGGCATCCATATCAACATCCGCATCGAGCCGCGCTGGAGTTTTACCGAAGTGCGCCGTGCCGCACTTGCGCTGGCCCGCGCCGTGGAGAAGCGGTGCAAACTGGCCAGCAGCAAGTGGTGGAAGGAAGAGCGCCACGGCGTCTTCATCGACTACAACCAGAACGCCAAGGATCGCACCACTTGTTCCGCATATTCCGTGAGGCCACTGCCGGACGCACGCGTGAGTATGCCGCTGCGGTGGGAAGAAGTGATGACCTGCGATCCGGCGAAGTTCACCGTGCTCACCGCACCCAGCCGCTTCGCCGCCGTCGGCGACCCGCATGCGGCGATGGACGCGTACGCCGGAACCCTGGACGCATTGCTGGAACTGGCGGCGCGCGATGAAGCCGAGGGCCTGGGCGACGCGCCATGGCCCCCGCATTTTGCCAAACAAGAGGGCGAAGGCAAGCGCGTGGCGCCCTCGCGCGCCAAACACTTCGCCGACCAGATGCAGGAGGGCTTTGGAGCGCATCGTTTCCGCAAGGCCGCGCAGAAGAAGGCGACCGCGAAGACAGAGGCTGCTGGTGAACCAGCTGCGCCGAAATCGAAGCGCGGTGCGCGCGTGCCGAAGATGCCGCTCATCACGATTGGGCAGAGTTCTGAGAAGGCGGCGGCCGAAGCCGGCCTGGAACGATGGAAGAAAAAGTACCCGGAGGCCACCGCCTACCTGGCTGCGGACGATGTCCTGCTCGATCGCATGCGTGGTTCGGCCTACGTCTGGTATCGCATTCGCGTGAATCTGCGGAACGTGCCGGAGGAGCTTCGTCCAGCGCAGGCTGCCCTCGACCCCGATGACGACCCGACGCGCAAATTTCGAGAAGCTGAAGAAACATCGTGAAGAGCGCCAGTTTCCAGCGGCGAACTCTAGGTTCGTTCAGGAAAAATGCTCATCAACTCCAGCGGGGCAACCACCTCAAGTTGTTCGTAGGTACAGTCCTTCGGCGCCTTGTCAGGCCGCCAGCGCCGGAAGTGCGCAAGATGGCGGAATCGATCTCCCTGCATGTGTTCGTAGGCGACCTCAACCACAAGCTCTACGCGGAGCGGCTCCCAACTTAGATCTTTGCCGGCACTCCATCGCGACTGGCCCCCGGGCATCCGGCCACCTGCCTGGGCTATTTCGCTCTCCCACTCTTTCCATGGATGATCGCGCAGCGCGTGCTCGCGATAGGGCGCCAGGAATTCGACGAGCTCTTTCCGTTTCGCATCGGTAAAGCTGGCGCAGACGCCCACGTGCTGCAATTTGCCGCGATCGTCAAAGAGGCCGAGCAGGAGAGAGCCGACTGCCTTGCCCTCGCCATTCTTGTGCCAGCGAAATCCGGCGACCACACAATCGCAGTCGCGCTCATGCTTGATCTTGAGCATGGTCCGCTTGTCGGGCGTGTAGGGACCCGCAACCGGCTTGGCGATCACGCCATCGAGACCCGCACCTTCGAAGCGAGTGAACCAATCTTTTGCCGTAGCGAGGTCGCGCGTCGCGGGCGTCAGGTGGAGCGGCGGCTCGAAGCGGCCGCACACGCTCTCCAATTCAGCACGCCGGGTTGCGAAAGGTTCACCGCGCAGGTCGCGATCGGCAATGTAGAGCAGATCGAAGAAAACGACCGAAGCCGGTGATGCCGCCGCCAGCGTTTTCACGCGCGAGGCCGCGGGATGGATACGCAACGTCAAGGCGTCGAAGTCCAGGCCGCCGTCGCGCGCGATCACGATTTCCCCATCGAGTACACATTGCTGCGGAAGCTGCTGAAGGAGCGGCGCCCGCAATTCGGGAAAGTAGCGATCGAGGGGCTTGCCATCGCGGCTTTGCAGCAACAATTCCTCGCCGTTGCGAAAGATCAGGGTGCGAAATCCATCCCACTTCGGCTCGAACACCCACGGGTCGGCATTCGCTGGAAGTGTATCCACTCGCTTCGCGAGCATGGGGAGAATCGGCGGCGACGGGATCATAGACATAACATTGGATGCGCAAGTTCGATTGTAAGAGCGCTGGAGGGGAGGCGATGGGATCGTTGCGATTTTTGGGGAAATCTTGTTGCGAGCTACCCGCAGCCGTGGATAAGATGGCGGGATTCTCAAAGGAGAACTCTCTGCCATGGCACGAATCTTTATGGAGCATTCGGTCGAGGACTACGCCAAGTGGCGTCCCGTTTTTGATGGAGACGTTGCGCGGCGCGATCGTATCGGCCTGCGCGAAGTCGGCGTCTACCGCGAAGCCAATCATCCCAACGAAATGCTGGTGGTCTTTGAAATCGGCGGTTCGGCTGCCGACGCGCAGAAGGTTTTCGCGCAAACCATGAGCGACCCGGAACTCCAGGAGCGCATGAAGAGCGGCGGCGTGAAAGCTCCGCCCAAGGCCTGGATCGTCGAGTAACGACTGATCGGATGCCTAATACCGGGTGACGACCCAGAGTTGTGGCGGATTTGGCTATTCCACGGTTACGGATTTGGCGAGGTTTCTTGGCTGGTCTACGTCGCAGCCGCGGCGGACGGCTATGTAATACGCCAGCAGTTGGAGCGGGACAATCTCGATGAGCGGGCTGAGCACTTCGATGACGCGGGGGATGTGGATGACGTGCTCGACCAGGCCGGTGATCGTGGTGTCGCCTTCGGTGGCGATGGCGATGACGCGGCCGCTGCGCGCGGTGACTTCCTGAATGTTGGAGAGCGTCTTCTCGTAGCGCAGCTTGGACGCGGGGTCGTGTTCGTCCTGCGTGGCGAGGACGACGACGGGCAGCGTCTCGTCGATGAGGGCGTTGGGGCCGTGCTTCATTTCGCCGGCGGGATAGCCCTCGGCGTGGATGTAGGAGATCTCCTTCAGCTTGAGCGCGCCTTCAAGCGCGATGGGGAAGTGGATGCCGCGGCCGAGGTAGAGAAAGTCGCGTGCGTTGGAGAAGCCTGTGGCGAGTTGCTCGCATGGAGCCGAGCAGGAGCGCAGCACTTCTTCGATCATGCCCGGGATCTTTCCGAGTTCGCCGATGAGCGCGCGGGAGCGGTCGGCGTCGAGGCGGCCGCGGAGCTGGCCCAGTTTCATGGCGAGGAGAAACAGCGCGGTGAGCTGCGCGGTGAAGGCCTTGGTGGAGGCTACGCCGATTTCGGGGCCGGCGTGGGTGTAGATGGCGCCGTGGGCTTCGCGGGCGACCATGGCGTCGACGACGTTGCAGATGGCGACGGTCTTGGAGCCGAGGGCGATCATCTCGCGCTGCGCGGCGAGGGTATCGGCAGTTTCGCCCGACTGCGTGATGAGCAGGCCGAGTGCATTGCGGTCGGGGATGGGATTGCGATAGCGATACTCGCTGGCGTAGTCCACATCGACGGGCAGACGCGCGAGGCGCTCGATCATGTACTTGCCGGTGAGCGCGGCGTGCCAGCTGGTGCCGCAGGCGGCGATATTGATGCTGGAGGCGGCGGCGAGCTCTTCGTCGTCGATCTTCATCTCGCCGAGGAAAGATCTTGCCGGAATCGAGAGAGACGCGGCCGAGCGTGGTGTCGGTGATGGCGCGCGGCTGCTCCCAGATTTCCTTGAGCATGAAGTGCTTGTAGCCGCCCTTTTCCGCCTGGATCGGATCCCAGGTGATGCGGGTGATGGCGCGATGGATCGGCTTGCCGTCGAAGTCGGTGAGCTCGACGCCCGCGGGAGTGAGGATGGCCATGTCGCCGTCGGCGAGGAAGTAGATATTGCGCGTGTGATGGAGAATGCCGGGCACGTCGGACGCGACAAACGATTCGCCTTCGCCTACGCCGATAACGACCGGCGGCCCGGAGCGCGCGGCAATGATCTTGTCGGGCTCGGCAGCCGAGAGGACGCCAAGGGCAAACGCACCGCGCAGGCGCTTCACGGCAAGGCGCAAGGCCGCTTCGAGCGAGAGGGGAGCGCCCGACGCTGCCGCATCTTTCTGAACCTGTTCGATGAGGTGGGCGATGATCTCGGTGTCGGTCTCGGTGACGAAGACGTGACCCTGCCCGGTGAGTTCGCGCTTGAGGTCGAGGTAGTTTTCGACGATGCCGTTGTGGACGACCACGATGCGGCCCGAGCAGTCGCGATGGGGGTGGGCGTTTTCTTCCGTAGGCCGGCCGTGGGTAGCCCAGCGTGTGTGGCCGATGCCGAAGGTGCCCTCCACGGGATTCTCGCGGAGGACTTCTTCAAGGTTGGCCAGCTTGCCGGGGGCGCGGCGCACTTCGAGGGTTGGACTCGACGGATTGCCGACGGCAATGCCCGCCGAGTCGTAGCCACGATATTCGAGCCGCCGCAGGCCTTCGACGATGACCGGAACGACTTTCTTTGGTCCAACATAGCCAACAATGCCGCACATAGGATGATTGTAGGGGTTTGTTTCAGGTTTCAGGGGTCAGGGGTCAGGGGTCAGGGGTCAGGGGTCAGAGATGTGCTTTCAGAGGAGCGCGCCAGGTCCGGCGATGAGGCGCGGGGCTCCGGATCGATGTAGCTCGATTATGTGCCGGAAAGGGGAAATTCTCTGCAGACGGCAAGCGCCTGAAACGAAAGAGATTTGAGGAGCGGAAGGATTTGACACGCCCCTTGGGAGCCAAAGACTCGTGCTGGAGGACGAGTCTGTGGCTCAGGGACGATCAAACTAGTAAGGCGCGAGGCCGATCTTTAGTCGCCGGTGGTGCGGCCAAGCAGAAATCCAAGGGTGAGGCCAATGGTCGCGGCCAGCAGAATGGCCTGGATCGGGCTACGCTTCACAACCCTGGCGGTATCGTCGATGAAGTCTTCCACAGCGTCCCGCCCGTGGTTGACTGCGCTTTTGGCCGTCTTGAGCCCGTCGTTGACATTGTCTGCAACGTTGGATGTGAACTCCGAAGCCCGGCGGAAAGTCTCACCGACATTGTCTGCCTGATCCGCCAAGGTCTTCGCTACCTGATCTACGACTGTCTTACTCATGTGGCTGTCTCCCTCGGATCAATCGGATGCGGTCCTGGGCCGAGAGGCTGCCCGGGAATAGTGAGATCAGGGGTTAGTGACAGGGGTCAGGATCATAGATTGCTTGGGATTGAAGGGGGGCTATTCCTCTATGCGGTATGTGTACTCTTCGATTACGGAGTTGGTTAGGACTTCGCGGGCGATCTTCTCGACCTGGGCCTGGGCGGCTGCGGCGGTGAGCCCATCCTGAAGGGAGAGCACAAAGTACTTGCCCTGGCGGACGGCCGTGACTTCGTTGAATCCGATTTTGCGCAGGGCGTTCTGGATGGTCTGGCCCTGGGGATCCAGGACAGATGTCTTCAACGTGACGTAGACATGGGCCTTCATACCCCGTGATTATATCGCCGCACCGGAGAAGGACTGGGCCGGGAGCGCTCGTCGACCGACGGGGTTGTCGAAATTCCCTCTCGCGATGCAACGGCGTGGGTGGAGGCGGCTTCAGAACGTGCGGAGGCAACCGATGAAAACGATGACGTGCAAGCAACTGGGCGGCACCTGCGATCAGGAGCTCTCGGCCGGATCCTGGGATGAGATGGTGGGGAAGATGGTGAAGCACGTGACGGAGAAGCATCCGGACGTGGGCAAGCAGATGGAGAAGATGCACAACGAAGATCCCAAAAAATGGGGTAGGGAGACCAAACCGAAGTGGGATGCCACTCCGGAAGATTGATTTGTCAGAATGAGTGAGGTGGTCGATAGGTGAGTGACCGGGCGGCTGCTGGGAGCCGCTGGTTGCGTTTGACCTTGCATGGTGGAATGGGCTGCCGCGTCGTCCAGGATGGCAGACATGCCAATCCGTTACTATAAGGACTCGGAATCATTCCCGATCATGTTGCGGTTCCGGCGGAGGCTTTCCCTACCCCGGGCCGGTTTTTTATTTAAGGAGAAGGAAGAAAATGGTCAATTACCTTGAGCTCCCCATCGGCGATCGCAGCCCTGAGGTCTTTCGCACTGTCGTCGAGATTCCCAAAGACGGGACGCAGAAGTTTGAGTACGACAAGCAGCTGCACGTCTTCAAGCTGGACCGCAACCTGCATTCTCCGGTGCACTATCCCGGCGACTACGGCTTTATTCCGTCGACGCTGAGCGACGACGGCGATCCGCTGGACGTGCTTGTGCTGGTGCCGGGCGGCAGCTTTCCGGGTTGCGTGCAGGAGGTGCGGCCGATCGGGCTGCTGGAGATGCTGGACCAGGGAGTTCTGGACGAGAAGGTGCTGGCGGTGGGCAAGAACAATCCGCGCTACAACAATGTGTGGAACTACACCGACATCTATCCGCACATGCTGAAAGAGATTACGCACTTCTTCTCGATCTACAAGGATCTTGAGGGCAAGCGCGTGGAGATCAAGGGATGGCACGATGCGGCCTACGCGCGCGACCAGGTGGTGAAGAGCGCGAAGCAGTTTGAAGCCAACAAGAGCAAGCATGCTGAGGCAAAGCACGCCGAGGCGAAGCACAAATAGCCGACGTCGAAAACATCGTGGGAATGGCTGGAAAGGCCCGGGGATCCATCTCCGGGCCTTTCGTCGTTTGAACTGAAACTCATCGCGCGTTCTGTTTGAGTAACTGACGAATTGGCTACCACCCGCACGGAACATCGGTGCACTGGATTCCCATACTGGATGCTGGTATAGACAATGTTAAAGAGGCCGGGAATGCAGGCAGTAAAAAAGATTACCGTCGAAGTTCCGGCAGAGCTTCTGAACAAAGCACAAAGGGCCAGCGGCGCCGGGATCACTCAAACCATTCGTACCGGGCTCGAATTGGTTGCGGCAGGCAGAGCCTACCAGCGCCTTCTTCAACTTCAGGGGAAGGTGCGCTTCTCATCGACACTTGAGGAGTTGAAGGCAGACCGATGATCGCGGCTGACACCAGTACCTGGATTTCGTTCTTACAGGGAGAGCAGGGAGACGACGTTGACGCCCTGATCAACGCGCTTCAGGCTCGCCAGGTGGTCATGCCGCCCCAGTATTGATGGGGTTCGAACTAGTCGCCGTCGGCGGGTAGAGCGGCTAGACGCCGACGCGCGATGGGGCGTGCGGTTGCCCAGTAGAGGATGGGCCCGAGAAGGCCGACGCCGAGCGCGAAGAGCGGCGCAGAGGTGGCGCCGATAAGCTTTTCGTCGCGCGACACCCAAAGTGCATACCCGATGGAGACGGCGGGGCCGACGCCGAGGCAGCAAGCGACGGCCAGATTGCCGGCCTTGAAGGGACGGGCGAGATTCGGCTCACGCAGGCGGAGCACGACGAGCGCCACGAACTCGAGGAGAAGGCTCGATCCGTAGAGGATCAGGTCGATGGAGATCAGCTTGGTGAAGGGCAGTTGCAACGCGAGCGCCCAGGACAGGCCGCAGAGAACCACGCTGACCCAGGGCACTCCGCGGATGTTGCGTTTGGCGACGACGGCAGGAAGCATGCCTTCCTCGGCCATGGCCATGGGCAGGCGCGTGTAGCTCATGACCAGCGCGTTGAACATGCCGATGCCGGTGATGGCTCCGCCGATGACGACTGCGATCCCAAGCAGCGGACCACCGAGGGAGCGGGCCGCACCGACCCAGTCGCCAGCGGTGAACCCTGCGGGGGACAGACCGGCAACGGCCATGGCGGCGATGGGAAGAATGTAGGTTGCCGCGACGAGGAAGGTGGACGCGAGCATGGCGCGGGGATAGTTGCGCTGCGGGTTTTCGACTTCCTGGGCGACGGTGGAGGCGTTGTCCCAACCCATGTAATTCCAGAGGGCGACGAGAACACCGGTGGAGAGCGCGGTGTCGGAAACGGGCGCGGACCACTGGATGGCGGGGTGGGCAGTGAATCCGCGCCAGAAGGCGAGGCCCATGAAGACGACGAAGGGCGAGAGCAGCAGCGCGAACATCCAGACGGAGTCTTCGCCGACGGCGGGAGCGCCGCGCAGGTTCCACGCGCAACAGAGGGCGACGACGGCGAGCGGCCACGCGTAGGCGAGCCAGCCGCCGGTGAGCGCGGGGCTCAGCTTGCCGAGGTAGAGAACGAAGATGGCCGGGTAGATGGCCATGTCGAAGATGCTGGCCGAGAGCGAGAGCCAGCCCTCCTGGTATCCCCAGAAAGGACCGAGCGCGCGGCGCACCCAGACGTAGAAGCCGCCCTCGGCGGGGATAGCGCTCGCCAACTCGCCGATCATGAGCGCGGTGGGCAGCGACCAGAGAAACGGCAGGATGAGCAGGATGAGAATGGCCCGCGAGTAGCCGGCGCCGCCGACGATGTCCTCGATGGCGTAAGGTCCGCCGGAGACCATGAAGTAGGTGGCCGCGATGAGAGGCAGAAAGCGCATCTTGCGGCGAGCGGGTTGAAACGCCATCGGCATCCATCGTGAATCTAACAAAAAACGAAGGCGGCGCAGGGAAAAAAGGGCCCAAGGCGCATCATTTTTTGGGAGCTCGACGGGATGGGGGAAGTTGAGGACTTCGTGCGTCGGTGGACAGCGTTTTGCGGTGAGTTGCGGCGCGTGCGGATGGGGACTTTCCCGGCTCGCGGAGGGTGCAGTGCAAGTTCCGGTATAATCGCTGACAGACCCGGAGAGATGGCCGAGTGGCTGAAGGCGGCGGTTTGCTAAACCGTTATAGGGTCAAAAGCTCTATCGGGGGTTCGAATCCCCCTCTCTCCGCCAGCAATTCCTGTCGCTGCTGCCCTGCAGATTAGGTTCCGGATCTCCATCCTTTGCGCTAATCGTTAAAGCTGCGGCCTCGCTGGCTGCGCTGACTTGTGCCCGTGAGCGCGCTATCAAGTGGGCGGGCTTTGCATGGGATGGCTGTTGATCGCGGTTTCGGTCATTCTTTGCCGATGGCTAGCATTTGGCGCATCTTCTCGTCTTCGGGGAAGCTCTCTACATAGGACTCCATGGCAGAAAGAGCCTTGTCGTATTGCCGTGCGGTGATCAACTCGTCGATCAAGACTTTCTGCAGGAACGGTTCGTAAGGATCGAGAGCGACTGCCTTCTGCGAGGCGACAATGGCGTCCTCCGTACGACCCACGTCCCCGAGGGCCTGGGCAAGATAGCCGTAGGCCGCGGCGCGCGAAGCATCCAGTTGAACGGAGCGCTCGAGGTGCTGCACGGCTCCGGACGCGTCGCCTGCCAGCAGATGTTTTCTCCCCACGGCCAGTTGCACGGTGGCGTCCTCAGGGGCTCTCTGGTCCAAATCGTCGAGCAGCTTAGCGTAGGAGTTCTGATAGTCGGGGCGTCGTTCGGCGATCTCGCGATACGCCTCCAGCAGGCTTGGGCCCGGAATCTCGTCTTGCCGGCCGGGCACCCTGTTGACGTGGATGAGATCGGGAAAGGCCGGCATGGCTTGCGTGTAGGCCTCGTCGGGCCAGGGCTCCCCGGGACGCGCGATGATGCGGTGATTTGTGAGGCTGGAGTGCGCGGTCTGCGGAATCGCGCGCTCAGGCATGTGGCAGCCGATGCAATTGTCCGCGGGCTCGGTCTTGCGGCGCATCTCCAGCGGCAATGTGCAGGTGCGGCTGGCGTGACATTGCATGCATCTCTGATTGAAGTACGCGGGCGCCTCTTCCTTCGTTGGTTCCACGTGGGGGTCATGGCAGGTTGCGCAGCGCAGTTGTCCGGCAGTGGCGCGAAAGCACTTGCTCATCGACATCTCGTAGTAGTGCTGCACGTGATCGCTGTCGTCCGGGTCGCTTTTCTTCCGCGGAATCAGTAATACCGACCAGGTATCATCCAGCGGTGTTCCCGGGCGAAAATCCTGATAGGTTTTTCCGGGTTTGAGAACGCGTGCGTCTCCCGCCTCATGACAACTCATGCAGATATCGTTCTCAAGGTCGGCGCCCAATTGAGCGGGATTCACGATGTGCGGTCCGCCATGCACAGACGGCTGACCGTTCATGGCGCGCATATGCGCAGCTCCAGGTCCGTGACAGTTTTCGCAGCCAACAGCTGCCTGCGTGAAGGGAACGGGCGCAAACTTGCCGGTGGTTTCAGACGCAGGCTGGGGCCTGCCGCTGTGGCACGAGATGCATCCCGCGAGCACGGGACGATTGAAACCGTTATCCTGGGACTCGTATCCCGGCGAGAGTTCCCACTTCTGCGTGCGCGCATAGAACGAGAGCGGGTCTTCGACGATGAAAGATCCGCGCCGGGTCAGCCCGCCGAATCCATTGGCGCCCGCCCCAATGATCCACTCGACGCGATGGGTATTGCGAAAGACATCCTTACCATCGGCGCCGGTCTGATATTCGCTTTGAAAGAGCTGCCCGTCTTTGGCGAAGATCGCGAAGCGGCGATTGAGCGTGGGGCTGGAGACCTCCGCCGGTAGCGCCAGATTCTTCAGGACGGTTGGGGTAACGGGCGTCAGCGAGCGTCCCATGCGGGTGCGCGAAAAGCTTGTGTAGATCTCGCGATGGCAATGTGCGCAGGCTGCAGAACCAACATATCCGTCTCCTGAAGAGGAGACACTCGTAGTACCCGACTTTTTCGCGGTCGTCGAAGCCGACTCTGTTTCGCCGAGACGAGCACCTGCCCGCGCGGTCCGCAATCCAGCGAACGAACTCACCAGGATTGCGATGCAGACTAGTAAAAGGAGAAGACAGCGAATCGGCCTCTGCCAGCGTATTCGCAGAGGCTTCACTTGCCTAAGAAGACGGAAGAATCCTGAAAAAGTTGCAACCGTCGCTCGGGTGGAGGGAAAGGCTCAAAAGGGAGAAGTGAATCGAGCCGACGTCTGCAACGAAGCCGCAGACACTCAGAATGTCTGCGACTTCGCTTTTGCCCTCTTCTCACGCGCTCATGCAAGACCTCGTCCAGGAAAGGAACGATCCGCTTCGCGGCCTACTTCAAGCCGCTCAGCCCCAAGCGCTGTCCGGTGGCAGATGCACATCCTTGCATCAGTACGGTGCCGTCGGGCGCGGTGAAGACGACGTTCGCCGAGGTCGTCTTGAGAGCATTGTTGTCTTTCAATTTGATGGTTTGCTCGACCGTCTGCAGCTTTTGCAAGACTCCGTCCTGGGTGATGAAGGCCAACTGCGTTGCTTTGTAGGTGCTTGAGCCCACGTGGCTCCAGACCCCATGCGCCGGCCCACGCTCATCCGGATAGAACATCGCGTTCGACGTGGTTTCGGTCATTGCCCCACCGGCGTCGAAGGTCAATAACGAGTAGAACGGCTCCCCTACAGGAGCCTTGGTTGCGCAGCTTTCGAGGGTTATCTGGAAGAGCCAGGTACCCACCAAAGAACTTCCGTTGCTTTCCGCTTGCGTCTGAGCCTTTGCTTTTGGGCTCAGCTTCGCGCCCATTGCCAACGTACCCATCATTGCGAGGATTACAGCCGCTTTCCCAAATCCAGTCGCTCTCATCATGACCTCCCATTTTTCGCCGGTCTTAGCGCCCGACGTGAGGCCATCATCGGTGGGCGCGTGCTGAAAAGTACTTAGGCTCACCTGAAGAGTTGTGAGATACTCTGAAGCCTGAATCGACGGACGAAACCCGTGAGCGACCGTTCTTCCTATCAGTTCGACGATTTCGTTCTCGACGCCGGAAAACGAACGCTGAGTTGCGGGGCAAACCGCGTTCCGCTCCCTTCGAAAGCGTTCGACACACTGGTCTACCTGCTTAAGCACTGCGGAACGGTCGTGGAAAAGGCTGACTTGATGTCCGCGGTCTGGCCGGACACGGCTGTCGAGGAAAACAACCTGAACCAGAACATCTCGCTGCTGCGCCGGGTTCTTGGCGACGCACGGGGCGAGAACCGCTTTATCGCGACCGTGCCCGGACGCGGGTACTGTTTTACCGCCAAGGTCAATACACTCACGGGCTCCGAAGAAAGATCGCGGACGATTACCATCTGCGTTCTGCCTTTCGATAACCTCATCGGATCTACGGAACGCGACTACCTGGCGGGCGGTCTGATGGAAGAGACCATCGCTACGCTGGGGCAGCTGGACCCGAACCGCCTCAGCGTGATCGGACGCACTACGGCGATCGTCGCCAAGCGATCGGGCAATTCTCTGGCCGAGATTGGCCGGGATCTCGGAGCGGCCTATCTTATCGAGAGCTCGCTGCGTGGGGAGAACAACCTTCTTCGCGTTACGTCGCGGCTGATTCGCGTGGAGGATCAGTCGCAGATCTGGTCGGCAACCTACGACCGCGAGCTCACCAGCCTGCTGGCCTTGCAGAGAGAACTCAGCATTACACTCGCGAAGCAGGTGTTGCTTCGACTCGCACCCGAGCGGATTGACTCGCTGGCGCACCGACAGACGCAGAATCCTGCCGCTTACGACTTGTATCTTCGCGGCCGCTATCACTGGAATCAGTTTGCGCCGCACGCCACGCGCCGGGCGACCGAGTTTTTCGCCCGGGCTACGGAGATTGACCCCAACTATGCGCTGGCGTGGTCAGGTTTAGCCGATGCGCTGATTTCCAGCCCCGTGAGCGGGGACTCGCCAGCGTTAGCCATCCTGCCCAGGGCTCGCGAGGCGGCGGAGAACGCCGTGCGATCGGATCCCACCCTTGCCGAGTCGCAGACCTCGATGGGCTTCTATCAGTTCTGGTTCGGATGGAACTGGGCGGCTTCGATTGCGGCCTACGAATCGGCGATTGCCGCGGACCCGGGATACGCGTTTGCGCACCGCATGCTGGGGATTGTCTTATCGCATGCGCGCCGTCATGACGAAGCAGTGGCTTCGATTCGGCGCGCGCGCGAGCTTGATCTGTTGAATGCGATGAACCACGCGCTCTCTTCGCAAGTCGCGTTCGCGGCGCGAGACCTGAATGCGGCCGAGAGGCACGCCCGGGAAGCGATCACGCTGGACCCGGAGTTCTGGATTGGACACTTCCAGCTTGCGCAAGCGCTGGCCGCCCGCCGCGAGGACAGCGCCGCATTCGAGGCGCTGAATCAGGCGAACCGCTTCAGCAACACCAACTCAAAAACGCTCAGCCTGCGTGGCTGGCTGTTTGCGGTGCAAGGCAAGGTATCAGAAGCGAAAGCGCTGTTAGCGACGCTTGAGTCCGCGACCCGCGAGCGCTACATGCCACCGTACGCAGCGGCTCTGATTCACTGCGGGCTGGGGGATGAGGAGGCAGCACTGGACGCGCTCGCCCTTTGTTACGAGCAGCGCGACGTCCATCTGGCCTTCCTGACCATCGACAGCAAATGGGACCCTTTGCGCGAGCATCCACGCTTCCGGCAGTTGCTGATTAACTGCGGCTTTATGGGGAATGGCGAGGGTGACTGAAGCGGCGCTGGATGCTGCGCACAGGGAGCGCTGAGTCTACAAACAATCTTCTCGAAATGGCGGGTTCGCGTCGACCCGCCCGGACATGGCGGGTTGGCGTCCGTTGCGCGGACATGGCGGGTTGGCGCGTTGGTGCGCCCATGGGCTCGGCCGCATGGGCGCACCAACGGATCATTGCACGGTGATAGAGACGGTGGTGGTTGTCTTGAGCGTTCCGCTGGTCGCGGTCACGGTGACGGTGTAGGCGCCCGCGGTCGTGCCGGGGTTCTGGCTAATTTTCGTGCTGGACCCGCCGCATCCAACTGCACCGACGACGGCAGCGAGAATCGGTAGCGCGAAGAGCGCCCCCGCCTTTCTCCAGCGTCTCGGCAAGAAGAAGAGAGCCAAACCCGCCAGCATGCTGCCACTGCCGAGACCGAAGATGCGCAATGGCTGAAGAGCGGAAGTGGATGCACCGGTGGTGGTGACGGTGAGCGTGGAGGTAACGGCAGAGTTGCCGGTGATGGCGGTTGGCTGCGATGCCGAACAGGCGGGCGGATCGACGGCTCCGGCAGGACTGGAGGTGATGGCGCAGGCAACCGCGACCGTTCCCGTAAATCCGCCGCCGGGCGTGATGGTCACGGTGGAAGTGGCGGAGTTCCCCGGCGCGATTGCGGCGGGCGTGGTGGCGCTGAGCGACAACGTGGGCGTCCGCGGAGGAATGTTGATCACGTAGGCGGCGGACGCGACTGTGCTCGTGGTCATCGAGGGAGCGACGGCGATGGCGTTGATGGTTTCGTTCTGCGTGACCGAGAGGGGGCTTGCGTACTGGCTGGAGGAGGAGCTTGGAGTGCTGCCATCGGTTGTGTAGTAGATGGTGGAGCCAGCGGCACTATCGGAAAGCGTGATCTGCTGCGTGGAGGTGAATGTTCCAGCAGGCGGCGCAAAGGTGACGGCGGGGGTTTGCGGCTCCAGGGTGAACTGGGCGGTAGTTTCGGAGCTCGGCTTGTCGCCGGCGGCCACGGCGATGGCGTTCACGGTAGTGGCAGCGGTGATCGTGAAGGGAGCGCTGTACAGCGTGGATGACGTGGTGGGGGTCGAGCCATCGAGCGTGTAGAAGATTTGCGCATACTTCGTGGTGGTGGCGAGCGCGATGGTCTGGGTTGGGGCTATTTGGCCGCCATTGGGAGAGATCGTCGGCGCGGCGGTGGTGGGCTCTCCGTTCAAGAGGCCGTAGACCGTTATATGCCCTTTTCCGGCCACGTAGACTTTGCCGTTGGTCACCGTGGCAAGCGCAAACCGGGCAGCGTTGCCGGCGCTGTCACGGGAGGCGTTGGTATCACTCTCGTACAGGATTTTGGTGAGGTCGGTCGCGTCCCATGCATACAGAATAGAGGGGCCACCGGTGTTGTACTGATCGGTGCGCACGGCCCAGGCGATGCCCTGTTCCGCGCCGTTCGACGAGATGGTGAAGGAAGCGCCTGGAAACGCAGAGTCGATGGTTCCGACGCTGGTTGGTTCGGAACTTAGAACGCCGTTGATCATGGAGAACATCTTGGGCGTGTCGCTGGAGCCGCCGTTGTCGCCACTGCCCCAGATGTAGACGCGACCGTTCCAGTAGGCCGGGGTGCTCCAGGTTCCCTTAGTCTCGCCGGGGAGATCCTGCAGGATGTTGGTATTGGAAGAGGCGCCGGAAGCGAAGCCGCCAAGGCTGTCGCGATTGAGCACGAGGACGCGGCCTTCTTTACCCTCCTGCAGCAGAATGTGCGGGTTCGATCCTTCCTGATCGGGGAACATCAGGATGCCTCCTGCCCCCTGATCGTAGTCGCCATTGTTCAGGGTCTGGGCATTGAAGGAGGTGAACGCGTCCTCAAGGGTGAGATTGCCGCCCGCCAAATTAAAGCGCAGAATGCTCTCGCTCAGGTTCAGGGTCTGCGGGAACGGCGGGTACTTTGTACTGAAGCTCCCGTTGCCCGTGACCAAGAACATTCGCCCACCGGCTGCGTCGGTATCGATCGGGAAACCGGCGCCCGAAGACCAGAGACTGGCTCCGTAGCCGTTGGGCGAGAGGCAGAGAACGGCGGACTGCGTCATCGCGGTGGCGTCGTAGGCAAAGAGCCAACCGTGCCAGGGGGAGATATCGCCGTGCGAGGAATAGCCGATGTAGACGTAGCCGTTGTAATAGACGAGCGCGGGACGCTGATTGTTCATGAGGGGATCGAAGGACACCATCCCGCCGGAACTCGCGTCGCCCGTACCCGGGACGCTCGCCGTGATCTGCACAGGGCTCTGCTGGACGGTGGGAGATGTCTGCTCGGCCCCGGTGATGATGTTGATGGCATGCAGGCGCGAGTAGTAGACGCCGCTCTCTTCGGTATTGCTGACCACATACATGGTGTTGGTCGCGGGATTGATGACCGGGGTTCCGGTGATGCCGATGGTGGGGCCGATGTCGCCCTGGATCGCGATGGCCGTGCCCGCCGATCGGATGGCCTCAGCGCCCGTACCCGCGCCATGTGCGGAATCGAGCAGGGTGACATGCCAGAGGGGCGCGGCGCTCTTGTCCGCGTCGAAGGCGTAGAGCGAGTCATTCTCGGTGGCCACGAAGAAAACGTTGTGCGATAACCCGTCGTTCATGACCAGGCCGGGGAGATAGAGCGGCTGCGCATAGACAGTGCTGTCCACCGTGACCGAAAACAATTTGCCAAAAGAATTGACGTTGACGTTGGAAGGCGTCAACACGGTCTCACTGGTATTCTGGCCCGCCTCGGTTATGTCGTAGCGCCAGGACGGGACAGGGACGGCTGTGGGCGTCTGAGCGCGCAGGGCGGTGAACGACGGGAGAAACAGCAGGCCCGCAATCAGGCCGCAGGAGACAGGGAAGCTTCGTTTTGAAAGGCTTATTCGTGACCAAAGCAGAAAAAGAGCCCAGGAAGCATTGAATACAGGCATGTGAAATGAGACCTCGAGAGTGGGATGCAGCCTAGATTTATTTCTTTGCCTCGATGGAAACCCGCAGGTACCCCAAATACCTGTGACCGCGGTCACCTGGGCTTCTTATTGATTTTAAGGAGACAGGAAGGCGCAATCAACATTTTCCGAGTTTATTTCAGCCCGTCAAGCTTATGATTTTCACACGCTTTTCACTTGCGGAGTTATGGGGCCAAAAAGCGAAGTTAACGGCTCGCTGCAACCGTTTCCTAAATCTGGAGGAGGTATGAACGCCATGTTTGTCCTCAGTGTTGAACAGAAGCGCGCGCACTTGTTAGCTGGGATTTTAGGGCTGCTCATTCTGCTGATCCTGCCGATGCGGGGGGGTGGGCAGGGTTATTTCGGAACCGTAACTGGTTTGCTGAGCGACCCGAGCGGCGCTGTGCTCGCCGAAGCGCGAGTTACCCTCACGGATCAGAACAAGGGATACAAGTTCAACGAGCAGACAGACGCGTCGGGACGATATCTCTTCCGGTCGATTCCGCCCGGGGTTTACTCCGTCACCGCGGAGGTGCCGGGTTTCGAAAAGGAAGAGCGCATCGGCATCCACGTGGATGTGAACCAGAACGTGACGGTCAACCTGCGCCTGAAGATTTCGAGTTCGTCGCAGACCGTGGAAGTGAAGAGCCAGACGCAAGGACTCGACGCGCAGGATGCGACGACGGGGCTTGTGGTGGATCGCAAGTTCATCAACGACCTGCCGCTCATCGATCGCTACGTGATGGATCTGACCTCGCTGACGCCTGGCGTGACGGAGGCGGACGATCAGTGTTCGACGGGCTGCACGGGAACGAACTTTGTGTCGAACGGCAGCCGCAACTCGACAGCGGACGTGCTGATGGATGGAGCCACGATCACCAATTTCGAGCCCAACGGCGGCGTGACGCAGGTGACGTACACGCCTTCGCCGGAAGCCGTGGATGAGTTTCGCGTGGAGCAATCGAACTTCAGCGCGGAGTACGGATTCTCGGGCGCGTCGGTGGTGAACATGATCACGCGCTCGGGATCGAACAAGTTTCACGGCAGCGGGTACGACTTTATCCGTAACACGATTACCGATGCGAACAACTGGTTTAACAACCTGAACGGCATCCCGATTCCGCCGGTGCACCGGCATAACTTTGGCGGCACGGTGAGCGGGCCGATTCTCAGGAACAAGACATTTTTCTTTTTCGATTACGATGCAACGCGGCAGAGCGTAATGGGCACCTACCAGGCGGGTGTGCCCACCGATGCGGAGCGGCAGAACGGCGACTTTGGCGAGGTGTGCACGGCACAGGGCGGAACGTTCGATGACACGGGCTTGTGCAGCGTGGCCTCAGGGCAGATCTGGGATCCGTACTCCGGTGTGTATCAACCGTCGAGTCCCGATGGTACGCAAGCAGCCGGCGCGTATCGCGCCACATTTATTCCCTATAACAATGTCGGCACGTATGCGAGCCCGGGCAATCCGAATCTTGCGGGTACGCCCTATCAGCTCTCGGGAGGCGCCGGCGACCTGATCGATCCGATTGCCAAGACTCTGATGAACATGTTCCCGGAGCCTACGCCGAACATGGCGAATCCGACGATTTACGACAATTGGATTGAGTCGGGAGCGAGCAAGTATCCCAACGATCAGTTCGATATCAAGATCGATCACCGCTTCAACGAAAAGAACCTGATGAGCGCGAAGTATTCGCAGCAGTGGAACAGCGCAACACCCTTCAACTGCTTCGGCAATTTTGCGGATCCGTGCGCCGGCGGGCCCAACAAGACGACGGCGCACTTATTCACGCTGAACGACGAACACACTTTCTCGAAGACGCTGTTGCTGACGGCTACGCTGGGCTTCACGCGCGGAGCGGAGCAGATTCTCGCGTACAACGGAGCCGGCGGGGTCACGAACCCGGTGGACAAGCTGGGATTTCCCTCGTACCTGAATTCGAATGGATTCCAGGGCGTACCCGCAATGTTTATCGACCAGGGAACTTATTATTCAGCGGGCTACACGAGCGTGGGCGGCGACCCCTACGGAAACTACCGGCAAGGGCAGGACACGGGGCAGCTGACAGTTGCGATGAACAAGGTGCTTGGCAACCACGAGCTCAAGTTTGGATTTGAAGGCCGCCAGCACCAGATGAACTACATCCAGACCAACGCACCGAATGGGATATTCAGCTTCGATCACGGCGGCACCTCGCAATGTCCCAATGACTTTGCGGATTGCGGCGGCGACGGCATGGCGGCCTTTATGATGGGCTACTTCGATGCGGGCGCGTACTACGAGATCCAGGATCGGCCGGCCACAGAAGATCGGCAGTACGCCTGGTATGCGCAGGACAACTGGAAGGCGACGCCGAAGCTCACGCTGAATCTGGGACTGCGCTATGAAGTCTCGATGCCGAGGACGGATCGCTTCAACCGGCAAAACTGGCTCGACCTGAGCGCACCGTTCCCGGTTAGCGTTCCGGGGCTGACGCTGATGGGCGGCGAAGTGTTCGCGAGTGCGAATGAGCGCAGGATTGTGAACGACGATTGGAAGGATATTCAACCGCGCTTCGGCTTTGCCTATCTTCTCGATCCGAGGACGGTGGTTCGCGGCGGCTACGGCATCTACTATTCGCAGCCGAGGTCGGGCGCAACCGGTGTAGCGCCGTATGGATCGCAGGGATTCAACCAATACACCGGGGCGATCACCACGTATAACAGCGATGGGGCGACACCCTATTTGCATTTGAACAATCCTTTTCCGAATGGGCTGATCCAGCCGCCGGGCAACTCTCTTGGGCTGCTGAACGACTACGGATACGGGGCCAACGGGCCGCTGCGCAATGTGACCAGTACGCCGTACGAGCAGAGCTGGAGTTTCGGCATCGAGATGCAGCTGCCGGCGCAGATTCTGGTCAACATGATGTACGTCGGGAAGAAAGGCACACACCTCTACTACTCGGGCGATAACTACATCAATCACCTTGGACCCGAGGTGGAAGGCTACAACGCGACGCAGCTGAACAACCTGACCACCTATGTCAACAACCCGTTCTACGGGATCAATACAGATCCCAACAGCGGCCTGTCGGCCCCGCAGGTTCAGCAATTCACGCTGCAGATTCCCTATCCGCAGTTTCCCGGCGGAGTGACCATCGAGCCGCCGCCCATTGCGAATTCGGAGTATCACGCGATGCAGTTGACCGCGGAGAAACGTTACTCGAACGGGCTGCAGTTTCTGGCGAGCTTTGTGTGGTCGAAGTCGATTGACGATGCTTCGGCTCCGGACGACAACACGACGTGGCTGGGCAGCTTTTCGAGCCTTGTCGATCCCAACAAGCCGTGGCTGGAACGCAGTCTTTCGACCTTCGATATTCCCTACGTGTATCAGTTCAGTTACACGTACGATCTGCCGGTGGGACACGGCAAAGCGTTGTTCTCGAATATGCCGGCGGTGCTGGATACGCTTCTGGGCGGGTGGAAGACGAATGGCGTGTGGCGGATTTCGTATGGGCGGCCGCTGCCCTTCTTTACATATGACGGCGTATCGCTGCCGACGTATGGCGGGCAACGGCCGAACATTACGGGGAGACCGGTGCGCACGAAAGGGCCGGATTCCGTGTGGATCAATCAATACTTCGCCAACCCGCAGGTGTTCTCGCTGCCGCCGGTGTACGCGTTCGGCAGCGCACCCCGCGCCACGGGCATGGTTCGCACGCCGACGGCCTTCAACACAAACCTGTCGGTGGAGAAAGACTTTTCGCTGGCAAAGCTGCGCGAAGGCATGAGCTTTGAAGTGCGGCTCGAGGCGGAAAATGCGCTGAATCATCCGGTCTTCGGAACGCCGGATACGTCGGTGGATGACCCGAACTTCGGCGTGATCAGTTACACGTCGAACCAGCCGCGGCAGGTGCAGCTGGGAGGAAAGATTACCTTCTGACCACCTGCGCCACCTGTGGTGGGGCGGCCGCTCGCCACCTGCGGTGGGGCAGGCGCTCGCTATTCGCTCGCAAATGGGTTCGTGCCTTCCCACCCATCCGCGATGAAGCTGCGGATGGATGGGGCACAGGGTTGATGAGTGGGGACAGGTTATTGCTGGGCTGCGGTCGAGGCGTTCCATTAGTACTGCGCTGCGCTTGGCTTGGGGCCCTAGGGAATCGAGGTAGCCCTTTTCGCCCTCGGCGTGATAGCCCTCGCCTAACATGCCCACGCCAACAAGGCCCGCCAGATAGGGCGCTGCGAAGGCGATATCGCCGGCGCCGCGCGTCATAACTCCGCCTTCTGCGACCGGGCCTAAGCCAAGCGCTACGCTGGCATCGCTCCACTGGCGCATAAGGTCGCGGCCGGCATCGGTTGCGGCCATGGCCGGATAGCCTTCGTCGAAGGTGATGGTTGCATTGGTTTGCGGCAGATGGTCTGCAACGATCTTGCGCATCCTGTCTTCGGCGCGCTGGGTCTGTTCGTTGTTGAGGGTGCGGATGTCGCCGGTAGCGAGCGTAGAGGCGGCGATCACGTTGGACTTGCCGGTTGCTGATCCGCCAGTGGCATCGCTGTTGGCTTGCGCGGTTGCGCCGCCGAGAACAAGGCCGGGGCTGAAGGTGAGGCCCTCTTCAGGAAGCTCGCGGCGAAAGGCATCGAGGATGCGCGCCATCTCGTAGATGGCGCCATAGCCGAGGCGGGTGCCGAAGATCTGCGAGGAGTGGCCGCTGAGGCCGGTGGTTTCGAGGTGCCAGGTTGTGGAGCTGCGGCGACCGACGCTGATCGTGTCCTGGCCATTGATGCGGCCGCTGGGTTCGAATTCAAGAGCCACATCGCTTTGCTTCGCCGCGTCGATCATGTCGCGGCGCGCGAGTTCGACCGGGGTCGCCGAAGCGCTCTTCGTCGCCGCTGAGGACGATGCGGATGGCGGCGTGGTCGAGAGCGCCGGTCTCTTTCATGGCGCGCAAGGCGGCGAGCATGATGACGAGACCGCCTTTCATGTCGGCGATGCCGGGGCCGGTGGCGACTTTGCCGTCGGTGCGCGGATACGACGGAATACTTCTGGAAGGGGCTGTCGGGCTCGAAGACGGTGTCCATGTGCCCGATGAGAAGCAGGCGCTTGCCGCAAGGACCGCGCCCTGCAGGCATGGGTGTTCGGCAACCAGATCGCCGGCGCGCCCCGTTGTGGACTGCATGGGAACCCAGCGGACCTTGAAGCCGAGAGCTTCGAATCTAGGCTGAAGTACGTCTTTCACGGCTTCGACCCCGGCCAGGTGCATGGTGCCGCTGTTGATGTTGACGATCTGCTCGAGGAGTTGAGTGTCCTCGGCAACGTGCGCGTCGATCACTGCGGCCATCTTCTGTTCGAGCGGGGACAGCGGAGCAGTGGGCTGAGGCGATTGGGCGGCGAGACACGGAGCGGCGAAAGCCAAGAGGCCAATGGCTGCAAGGCAAAGACTCGAAACGTGAGTGATCGCGTTGGCGGGACGTGAGCGCATAGCGGGATTGTACGGCTCACCTGCCGCCGGACCGTTACCTAAGATTCAAAATCTCGATACCTCGGAGTGAGTCCGTGATCCGCAAGGGGGATTGCCCTGACTCATGGAAGAGCAGAATGTTACAGAGATGCATCGCTCGCGCGGGGATTCCCTGCGCGGCGGATTCACGAATCGGGCTCATTTTCATAGGCATTTTTAACCGGCGCAAGAAAGAGTGCGAGCAAGATGAGTACGCACGCAGGTTATGCCGAAACCTGCAACGAACGGGAAACTGCGACCGCGGGCAGTGCATGGTTCAGCATGCTGGCGTATTTCCTGCGGGAGATCGCCGGCTCGCCCGTGCGGCTTTTCCGAGTAGCCTGGCGCATCGTCAAGATTGGCCCGTCTCTGGTTGGCGCCTTCCAGCTGCTGCGAATTCGCCCTCTCGCCCGCTTCGTTTACGCGAACCCGAAATTCCTCTTCAAGCATCTGCCTCCCAAGTATCTGCTCCGCGATATCCCGGCGCGAACAAGGACGGCGTGTTTCGTCCACCACTACAGACGACTGCACATGCTTCTCTCCGAGAGGCTTTTTGAGCGGGTACTGGAAGAAGATATCGTCCTCTACCGGATATGCACAGAGGAACACCGTTTCGGAATCTCGCTGGGCCGCGCGCGCGATGTGAAGGGAACGCGCCAGGTCGCTCATGAGGGCGAATTGAACCTGAACCTGGTGGTCGACGACGCGCTGGTGTACGTGCTGTCGTTCACCATCGTCCCGGGATGGGTTGTGGATGCTGAAGCGGCCGAAGTCCTGGTGATCACGCGCGTTCAAGGCAGTCTGAATGTCTACGCGCAGATCTCGCAGGTGTCGAGGAGCATGCACGGAATCCCACCGGAGATGTTGTTGATCACGGCCCTGCAGGGTGTGAGCGAGGCTTTCGGCATCAGGACCATGGCGGGCGTGAGCGCGGAGCGGCATCTCTGCTACGACCTGGAAGATGAGGCTTTGTTCAAACGCGCGTACGACGAATTGTTTACGAAGATCGGCGCAGTGAAGAACGACGCGGGATATTATTTGGCCGCATTGCCACTGGCAGAGCGAGCGCCGGCACAGGGGAAGCGCGGCAAGTCGCGAACCAAGGCGCGGCGAGCACTGAAGCAGCAGGTCGCCGCGAGCGCCTGCGGTTGTTTGCGCGGGCAAAAGCCTGCCGGCGAAGAAAGGCTGGCCGAAGCCGCAGAAGAAGATCGCGGCGAGCCTGGGGATGCATTGTCCGCTCCTGCGATCAACAACGTCGATGGTCTGCCCCGAGCGTGGGATGCGCATGAACGATCTGGTCGCGCCTTTGAAAACACTTCGCGCGTAGAATAGAAGCAGACTTCATGTCCATCAGCAATCCCAATATCCCCAAGTCGGTCCTCGCGCTCAGGGCCTACTCGGCCGGGCTGTTTGTCCACGACCTCGTGGCCGGAGTTACGGTGGGGCTCGTCGCACTTCCGTTGGCGATGGCCTTTGGAATTGCCTCAGGAGTTACGCCACAGGCTGGTTTATATACGGCTGTGGTGGCGGGCTTTCTGATCTCCGCACTGGGCGGTTCGCGCACGCAGATCGGCGGCCCGACGGGCGCATTCGTCGTGATTGTCGCAGGAATTATTGCGCGGTTCGGAATTCCCGGACTCGCGATGGTGACAGCGATGGCGGGCGTTCTGCTGCTGGTGATGGGATTCACCGGACTGGGCGCTGCGGTTCAATTCATTCCGCGCATGGTGATCATCGGGTTCACCAACGGAATCGCGGTCCTGATCGCTTCCACGCAGATCAAAGACTTCTTCGGACTTACGACTGGCGCGGTGCCGAGCGAGTTTTTGCCGCGCATCCGGCTGCTGGTGGCGCACTTTTCTTCTTTGAATCTGTCGGCGATGGGCCTGGGCCTGGGCACGCTGGCGATTGTGCTGATTCTGCCGCGGTTTTCGAAGCGCATTCCTGCATCGATTTTCGCGCTGCTGATCTGCACGGCGGTGGCGGCATTCTTTCATCTGCATGTTGAGACGATCGGCAGCAAGTTTGGCGGAATTCCGCGGGGGCTTCCGCCCTTTGCGATTCCGAATTTTCATGCGGAGCACATTCTTCCACTGATTCCGTCGGCGTTCACGGTGGCGATGCTGGCGGCGCTCGAGAGCATGCTCTCCGCGGTGGTCGCCGATGGGATGACGGGCGACAGGCACAATCCAAACATGGAACTGATCGGGCAAGGTGTGGCGAATTTGATTTCGCCGATGTTTGGCGGGATTCCCGCGACGGGGGCCATCGCGCGCACGGCGACCAACATCCGAGCAGGCGCGCGCACGCCGGTGGCGGGCATGATTCACGCGCTCACGCTGCTGGGCATACTGCTTGTCGCGGCGCCGCTGGCGAGCTACATCCCGCTCTCAACGCTCGCCGCCATTCTGTTTGTGGTGGCCTACAACATGGGCGAGTGGAAGGAGATTGGCGCAATCTTCCAGATGGACCTTGCGGCGATCTCGGTGTGGCTGGTGACCTTCGCGCTTACGGTCTTCGCCGATCTGACGGTGGCGGTAGGGGTGGGACTTGCGCTGGCAGCGTTGCTCTATATCTACCGCATCGCGGAGACAACGACGGTTGCTCCGGTGACCGACGAGTATATTCGCGACGGATTGCCGCATGTGCTGCAGGGGCGCATCGTGCCGCCGTACGTCACACTGCTCCGCATTCATGGGCCGTTTCTCTTTGGAACTACGGAGAAACTCGTCGAGGCTACCGTCAATATCGAGGCGTTTGCACCGGTGGTGATTGTGCGGCTGCGCAATATGACCGCGATTGACGGAACCGGTATTCATGCGCTGGAGACGTTCGCGAAGCGGCTGCATGATTCGGGACGGACGCTGCTGTTGTGCGGCGCGATGGAGCAGCCTTCGCGGCTTCTGCAGGGACAGCGGTTTATGGATCGGGTGGGACGCGAGAATATGATGCCGAATATTCAGGCGGCGCTGGAACGGGCGAAGGCGTTGTACGAAACCCCTGCGGTGGGGCAGACACTCGCTACTCGCTCCTAGCCACCTGCGGTGGGGCAGACGCTCGCTATTCGCTCGCAGCCGCTTCGTGCTTTCCCAGGTCCCCAAATGCGAGGGACCTGGGGCACCCACAGCCCGTGGGACCCGCAGCTGGTAGGGTTAGCAAATGCTCACAACGTGGCTTTGGTGGCGCCGGTGGAGATGCCGCCGTCGACGAGCAGTGTTTGTCCGGTGATGTAGCGGCTGGATTCGGAGGCTAGGAAGACGATGGCGCCGTCGAGATCGTCGGGGCGGCCGGGGCGCTTGAGCGGGATGCGTTCGCAAAGATACTCAACCCAGGCGGGATTCTCGTAGAGGACGCGATTCTGCTGCGTTTTGAACCAGCCGGGGGCGAGGCAGTTCACGGTGACGCCGTGTTTGCCCCAGTCGTCGGCGAGGCTCATGGTGAGCTGGCGGATGCCGCCGCGGCTTGCGCCATAGGGGCCGAGGCCCGCGTAACCTGCGACGCTTGTGACACTGCCGATGTTGATGATGCGGCCATAGCCGCGTTGGACCATGCCGCGGGCAACCGCTTGCGCAACGAAGAACGAGCCGCGGAGGTTGGTGTCGAGGATGGTGTTCCAGTCTTCCCAGCTGACGTCGAGGGCAGGCTTGCGGATGTTGCAGCCGGCGTTGTTGACGAGGATGTCGATTTTGCCGTAGTGGGCTTCGATGGCGGCGACGGCTTGCTGGATGCTGGACTGATCGCGCACGTCGAGGGCGACCGCGAAGACTTTGCGGCCGAGGGATTCGATTTCGCGCTGGAAGTCTGCGAGGGTTGCGGGATCGCGGCTGGTGATGGCGAGATCGGCCCCGGCGCGCGCCAGGGCTCGCGCGAAGTACTGGCCGAGGCCGCGGCTGGTGCCGGTGACGAGCGCGATGTTTCCAGCAAGATCGAAGAGCGAGTCGGACATTTCGATTCCTTAAGGTTTCAGAACGACTTTGAGAAGGCCGGGCTCGCGGCGATGAAGACGGTCGAACCAGAAGGGGCCATCCTCGAGCGGGGCGACCGCGGTGAGCAAAGGCGCGACCTGAATGGCGCCGCGGGCCATGAGCGAGATGCAGGCGGGATATTCTCCCGACGAGGCGCACGAACCCTGCAAGCGAATCTGGCGCGTGACTGCGGACTGCAGGCCGATCTCGATGCTGGGCGTGACGTTGCCGACCAGCGTAACGGTCGCGCCCTTGCGCACGCATTCCATGGCGAGTTTGACAGGGGCTGTCGCGCCTACGCATTCCAGAGCGGCATCGGCGCCGCGGCCTTCGGTGAGGTCGAGGATGTGCGGGATCGTCGATTCGTCGCCGGCATTGAAGGTCGCGGTGGCGCCGAGGTTGCGGGCCATTTCAAGGCGCGACTCATCGAGATCTAGAACGAAGATGCGGCCTGCACCCGCCTGCCGCGCGGCTTGCAGAGTGAGCAGGCCGATCATGCCTGCGCCGACAACGACAACCGTGTCTTCAAGCGCGATGGGCGTGAGAGAGACGGCGTGAACGGCAACGGAAACTGCCTCAATGAGGGCTGCCTGCGCGAAAGGCATGGCGTCGGGCAGCAGGTAGGCAATGCGGGCGGGCACGCTGACGTACTCGGCAAAAGCGCCCATGCGCTTGAACATGGGGGTAGAGACGCCGACGACTTCGCGGTGGTCGCAGAGGTTGACCTGGCCGCGCTTGCAGTAGAAGCATTTGCCGCAATAGACGGTGGAGTCGAATGTGACGCGATCGCCGGGACGAAAGTTGGTGACGCTGCGGCCGACCGCTTCGACGACGCCGGCGGCTTCGTGGCCCATGACGAGCGGAGGAACGCGACGGCCGGTGCTGCCATCATAGCCGTGCACATCGCTTCCGCAGATGCCGCAGGCGTGGACACGAATGAGCAGGTCGTCGTCGCCCGGCGCGGGCTGCGGCATGTCGGCGATTTCGAGGTGGTTGTAGGCTGAGAGCAGAAGCGCCTTCATGCGATCTCCTGAGCGGAGTTTCCCGCGTACACATTCTCGCACCTTGGGAGATGGCCCGGGGCGGCGCTTGAGGGCGTAGCTGATTTCGAATGGGGCCAAGCAGGTCCTTCGACTCACCACCCCCAGACTGAGATACGTCTGGGGCCCCTTTCGCTCAGGATGACAAGCCCTCTGGAGGGTGTGCGTCGTAAGCTGGATGAGTCATTTCCGGGGTGAGGCGAATATGCGTAGATTTGTCGGGGTTCTGTTTCTCTGTATCGGCTGCGGGCTGGTGGGGAGCGCAACGATTCAGGTTGCGACGGCGCAGCAGCGGGCGCAGGCGGATGCGGCGCTGATTGCGCGGCGAAATGCTACGGAGAAGGAACTGGAGTCGGTTGCGATTATCGAGCGCAAGGTGATGGTGCCGATGCGCGATGGGAAGCGTATGCAGGCCGACATCTATCGCCCCAAAGACGAGTCGAAGAAGTATCCGGTCATTTTTTCGCGTACGCCCTACAACTTTAACTACTGGGATGTGGAGCTGGGCGCGCCGCGCGATATGACGACGGCGCTGGAGGCGGTGAAGCACGGCTACGCGTACATCGAGATGAACGAGCGTGGCCGCTACTTCTCTGAGGGCGACTACGACATTCTTGGGGTTCCACTTACGGATGCGGATGACGAGCTTGAATGGATGGGCGGGTTGCCGTGGTCGGCAGATAAGGTGGGGCTGATCGGGTGTTCTTCGACAGCGGAGTGGCAGTTGAGCGTGGCGTCGCGCGGCGACAAGGCGCTGACGACCTTTATCCCCGAGAGCTTCGGCGCGGGTGTGGGCCGCGTGGCTCCTTACTACGAGCAGGGCAACTGGTTTCGCGGCGGCGCGGTGCAGATGCTGTTCATCCCATGGGTTTACGAATCAGGATTGCAGACGAATGACGGCAAGCCGAATTTTCCGGCGGGCATGTCGCAGCAGGCGCTGGTGACGGCGGCGAAGTCGTATGACCTGTCAGCGCATTCGCCGCCGGTGGACTGGGGCAAGGCGCTGTGGCACTTGCCGGAGAAAGACATTCTGGCCGCGGTGGGCGGTGAGCACGGCATCTTCGCGGACACCACGCCGTCGGGAGCGCCGGGCATGATTCTGCGCACACCCAATGACCCCTCCTGGTACGAGGGCGGGCTGTGGAACGATAGCGAGCGCATCAACATTCCCGGGCTGTGGATGATGACGTGGTACGACGTGAGCACGGGACCGAACCTGGCCGCGTACAACCACGTGCGCAAGACGGCGGATGCGGCGATAGCAAATGAGCAGTACGCGATCATTGCGCCGATGCCGCATTGCGGATATAAGCGCGCTGCAGAGCATTCGATTGTGGGGGATCGCGACCTGGGCGATGCGCGGCTCGATTATGACGCGCTGACCTACGCGTGGTTCGATCACTTTCTCAAGGGCGAAGACAACGGTGTGTTGACCAAGACGCCCAAGGTGCAGTACTACACCATGGGGCTGAACAAGTGGCAATCGTCGGACGTTTGGCCACCAGCCAATGCAAAGCCGGTTTCGTTTTACCTGGCGAGCGAGGGGCATGCCAACTCGCTGAATGGAGACGGCACTCTGGTGAGCGCGGCCGGCGCGAAGGATGCGGCGGACAAGTTTACCTATGACCCGATGAATCCTGTGCTGACGCATGGCGGCGGATTCTGCTGCATGGGCGCGGACTATCACCCTGGCGCACTCGATCAGCGTGGCGAGGAAACGCGCGAAGACGTGCTGGTGTACAGCACGCCTCCGCTGAAGGACGGCTTGGAGGTGACGGGGCCGGTCGATGTGACGCTGTATGTTTCGAGCGACGCCAAGGACACGGACTTCACGATCCGGTTGATCGATGTGCTGCCGGACGGGACGGCGTACAACATCGATGAGAACATTCAGCGCGCGCGTTATCGCGAGGGGTACGACAAGCCGCCGGTGTGGATGGAGAAGGACAAGGTCTACAAGCTGAGTTTTCAGCCGATGGTGACCAGCAATTACTTTGCGCCCGGGCATGAACTGCGCATCGAGGTGAGCAGCAGTAATTTCCCGCGCTTCGATCGGAACCTGAACACGGGCGGCGATAACGTAAGCGAGTCGCAGGGGGTTGTGGCGCACAACGAGGTGCATCATTCGGCACAGTACCCGTCGAGCATCACGCTGAGCGTGGTGAGCAAGTAGCAGGAGTAAAGGTCCGTGCTTTCCCAGGTCTCAGAAGCGAGACCTGGGGCACCCGCAGTGGGTGGCCAAGATGGCAGCAGCAGGAGGGGCCGGCGCAATGGATAATGAGCGCATTCGCGAGTTCTGTATGGGACTACCGCACGTGGCGGAGACGTTTGCGTGGGGGCATCATGCGGTGTATTGGGTGGGCGACCGCGATCTGGGCGGCAAGATGTTTGCGCTGACTGACCTGGATGGCAGTGGTGAGGGCGTGCTGACGTTCCACTGTGGCGAGGAGCGATTCCATGAACTGCTCGAGCGCGAAGGTATCCGGCCTGCACCTTATTCCGCGCGCTACTTCTGGGTCACTCTGGAGCGCTGGGACGCTCTGCGGCCGAGGGAGATCGAAGACGAGTTGACGCGGTCGCATGCGCTGATTTATGCGAAGCTTGGCGCGCGCACAAAGGCCATTCTGGAGTTGCCGGCACAGGAGAGGGCAAAAATCCTTCAGGAAAGAAAGGGCAGGCTTCGGGCAGCAAAGAAGCAGGTTACGAAGGAATCCAGGGGAAAGAGGAACTGAATTGGCGGCAACTCCGTATTCTGGGAGTGAGCGACGATCGCGGTTGCGTTGGTGAGTCATGATCAAACTACTGCTCTGGTGCATTCTGTTTGTGTTGTGCTGGCCCCTTGCGCTGCTGGCGCTGATCCTCTATCCGATTGTGTGGCTGCTTCTTCTGCCCTTCCGGGTGGTCGGGATCGCTGTAGGCGGCGTGCTCGAGCTTGTGAGCGCGATTATTTTCTTGCCGGCGCGGCTGCTCAAGGCGGTGTAGCACGCCCGGTCCCAAAGGCGAGGGATCCTTCGACTTCGCTCAGGACAGGCTCTGGGGACCTAGCACTGACGCGGTTGTTGCGATGGTTGGGGCTGGTGCGGTAGCGTGGGCCCTATGGCAGGCGTGGAACTGGGGCTGAGCGGCAAGGTTGCACTGATCAGTGGAGGATCGCGCGGCATTGGGGCGGAGACGGTGCGGCTCTTCTGTGAAGCGGGAGCGCGTGTTGCGTTCAGTTACCGCAGCGCCCGCGAGCAGGCGGAGAAGCTTGCGGCGGAGTGCGGGGGCCGGGATCGGTGCGTGGCGATTGAGCAGGAACTGACATCCCCCGCGGATGGGCGCGCGCTGGTGGCAGTGGCGGTGCGGACCTTTGGCAGGCTCGATATTCTTGTTGCCAATCACGGGATCTGGGAGCCGGCCGATGCGCCCATTGCGGAGATGTCGGAAACGCAGTGGCATCGGACGCTCGGCGTGAATCTGGATTCGGTGTTTGGGCTGGTGCAGGCTGCGGCGGCGCAGATGGAGCGGCAGAACAACGACACGCGCGAGCCGGGCGGCCACATCGTGCTCATCAGTTCTACGGCCGGGCAGCGCGGTGAGGCAAACCATGCCGACTACGCCGTGACAAAAGGCGGCGTGATCAGTCTTACGAAAAGCCTTTCGAGCGAGTTAGCGCCGAAGGGCATTCGGGTGAACTGCGTGGCGCCGGGCTGGGTGCTGACGGACATGTCGGCCGCGGCGCTGGGAGATGCTGAGCTGGGCCAGAAGATCCTGCGGCAGATTCCGATTGGCCGCGCCGCCAGCGCACGCGAGATTGCGGGGCCGGTGTTGTTTCTGTGTACGCCGCTGGCGGGGTTCATCTCCGGCGAGATACTGAACGTCAACGGGGGCGCGGTGCTGGTTGGATGAGGGAGAAACAGCGAATGCGTAGAGCCTTGACTTTGGGGCTGCTGATGTTTGTTCTGGCGTGGCCTCATGGAATGCGCGCGCAGACGGTGGAAGATGAAGCCGCGAAAAACGCCAGGCAGGCGCGCGCTGCGCTGGACGCGATGGTGAAGGCATTAGGCGGCGATGCGTGGCTCAACATGAAAAACATGGAGCGCGAGGGCCAGGTTGCGGCGTTCTTTCATGGAAAACCTGACCTGGGCACGACGATGTACTTCGAGTTTCATGAGTGGCCCGATCATGATCGCATCGAGTTCACCAAGCATCGCGATGTGGTGCAGTTTTATCTGGGCCGTACGGGAGAAGAGGTCACCTATCGCGGCAAAGCTCCGTTGCCGCAAGACCAGGTGGATGATTTGCTGCGCCGACGCGATCACTCAATCGAAACGGTTGTGAAGACGTGGCTCAAAGACCCGCAGACGATTCTGATCTACGAAGGACAACGGTTGGCGGAGAGGCACCTGGCGGATCAAGTGACACTGATCTCGTCGGCGAACGAGTCCGTGACGATCCAGATGGACTCACAGACGCATCTGCCGCTGCGGCGGACATTTCAATGGCGCGACCCGGTGTACAAAGACAAGAACACCGACGCTGAGGAATACGACGACTATCACGTGATCGATGGCTTCCCTACTCCGTTCACCATCTCGCGCTACAAGAACGACGACGAGATCCGCCAGTACTACCTTCTGCACGCGAAATATAACCAGGATTTGCCCGCGGATTTCTGGAGCGTGGACGCCGCCGAGCACCGGATCAAGAAGTAGGCGCCGTAGGCGATTTTCCCTCAGGGGCCGTTTATCACTTAATCAACAGAGCCCTGCGGCGAATGATTACAAACGGGGACCTGGTACCACATAAGTGGCAGATTCAAATGCCTCTATTCGCTTGCTTCTCTCCCGAAATGGCAGTAAAAGAATAGACATATTCGCCAATTAGGCGAAGCGATTGGCGGTAATTTTTCCTGAACGTCAACGTCGCAGAAGGCGCCCTCCCCCACCTCCCATTCGATGGAGAGGTTACCTGGCGCCGAACCGATGTGACGATTGGGGACTCTTCGGAACGGCGTTGAAATCCTCCAGAAGCGACCTGCCGGATTGACAGGAACAGGCGCAACGGAGGACGGGAGTTCCGCAGAGGGATTGGAGTGGTGCCTTGGACTACGCAGTTGAAAACGATCTCGGCCGGGAGATCCTCTCCTACAGCCAGCGCTTTGACATTCAAACAGGACTGCTGAACCACCAAGCGTTCCAGGATGATCTGGCCGCGTTGCTCCGCAACCGTGCGTCGAGCGGCGAAGTCGCGCTTCTCTGGATCGACCTGGTCAACCTTCGCCGCGAATTCTCGCTTTGGGGATGGACGGGGGCGGAGGCATTGGCACGGCGTGTGGCCGTCACCTTGCGATCGGTCGTGGAGGAAGGCGCGTTACTGGGCCGCGTAGGTGGCCGCAGTTTTCTCGTTGCGATGGAAACATCGGCGACGGACAAGGGCGCCCAAAAGCAAATCCAGGATATCGTTGACGCACTGGCATCGGTGCGTGGCCGGACCATGGAGACCCGGCCCCAGATCGCCGCGGGCGTCGCCTTTGCTCCCACGGACACCGAGTCGCCGGATGATCTGACCCGGTTCGCAAGCCTTGCAGCTAGCCGCGCGGGCCAATCCAAAGGCCAAAGCGTCGTAACCTTCAATTCCGGGATGAATGCCCTGGTTTTGCGCGATCACGCGCTGGAAATGGAGATGCGCAAGGGCATCGACCAGCGCCAGTTTCACCTGGTGTATCAGCCGAAGATCGATCTGGGTACGGGTGAGGTTCTCGGCGCCGAAGCGCTGATTCGCTGGAGGCATCCGGAGCTGGGCAATGTTACGCCAGGCGAGTTTATTCCTATTGCCGAGCGGTCAGAACTGATTCATCGCATCTTCGACTTCGGCCTGCATGCGGCGCTGGAGCAAATGCAATGCTGGCGCGCGCGAGGGATCGAGCTGCCGGCGATCGCGGTGAATGCCTCGGCGGCAAACGTGCGCTCCGACATGTTTGCGCAATCGGTGCAGTCAGTCCTGGGGCAGCTTCCCATCGGTTCCACCGAGTTGGAACTGGAGATGACAGAGTCGCTGGCCTTTGAGGACGAAGAACTCTTCACGTCGCGGATGCGCCAGTTAAAAGCCATCGGCGTGCGTATCGCGATCGATGACTTTGGAACGCGCTATACGGGGTTCAATGTGCTGAAGCACATTCCCCTGGACACGATGAAGATCGACCAGTGCTTCATCCGCGGCATCGACCGGTCGCCAGGCATGCGCGCGCTTTGCCAGACGATTGTGGCGATGGCGCGGCAGTTGAAGCTGCATACCGTTGCCGAAGGGATCGAAGAACAGGGTGAACTGGAAGTGATGCGGGAGATCGGCTGCGACGCCGGGCAGGGTTATCTGTTCCAGCGCCCCGTGACGCCCGAGGCGTTTGAGGAGTTCCTGCGCGACTGGCCGCAGCGCAAGGTTGCGTTCGGTTTCGCGAAGGGGCGCATGCAGTGGAGCCCGGAGCGGGCCGCACATCCGGTACGGCGGCGCCGGGCAACTTCGAACGAGTGGCTTGTTTATAATCCAGACGAATATGCAGCGGGGTGGCCGCTGCCGTCTGGAGCGAAGAATGACCTTTAACATTCAGGAGATCCTGGATTTCCTGCCGCACCGTTATCCATTTCTCCTGATCGATCGGGTGGTGGAGTTTGAGCCCACCAAGCGATTGGTCGCCATCAAGAATGTCACGATCAACGAGCCCTTTTTCCAGGGACATTTTCCGGGATACCCGATCATGCCCGGCGTTCTGGTTGTGGAAGCGATGGCTCAGGCCGGCGGCATGATCATGATGGCCGAGATTCCCGACCGGGAAAAGAAGCTGGTCGTCTTCACTGGAATCGAGCGCGCCAAGTTTCGCCGTCCGGTGACACCGGGCGATCAGCTGAGAATCGAAGTAGACGTGCTGTCGTTCCGGACGCGGGCGGGGCGCATTCAGGGGCGCGCGCTCGTGGATGGAAAAGTCGCCTGCGAAGCCACCCTGACTTGCCAGGTAGTCCCCCGGGTGCGTGAGGCGCGAGCCGCCGCTAGCGAAGCGGAACAACCTGCGGCAGCTGCCGCCGTCGAGGTTGGGGCGCCGGAATGAGCATCCATCCCAGCGCAGTGATAGCTGCAGGCGCTGTGATTCCCGAATCCTGCACAGTTGGGCCGTTCTCGACGGTGGGTTCTGAAGTCGTTCTCGGCGAGAGCTGCGTACTGATTTCTCACGTGGTGCTGGACGGGCGCACGCGCATCGGCGCACGCAATGTGTTTCATCCCTTCTGCGCGGTTGGGGTTTCGCCGCAGGATTTGAAGTATCGCGGCGAACCGACGGAAACGATTCTCGGCGATGACAACACCATTCGCGAGAGCGTGACGATCAGCCGCGGAACGACGGGCGGCGGTGGCGTCACGTCGATCGGCTCCGGAAATCTGCTCATGACCTGCGTCCACATTGGCCACGACAGCCATGTGGGGAACCATTGCATTCTTGCCAATGCGGCGACGCTCGCAGGGCACGTGCATATCGAGGATTATGCGACGGTAGGCGCGTTCAGCCCGGTGCACCAGAATTGCACGGTGGGCCAGTACGCGTTCATTGGCGGCGGCACCATTGTGACGCAGGATGTTCTGCCGTTTTCGAAGACGTCGTCGCGGCGGGAGAACAAGGCCTTCGGCGTAAACAGCATTGGCCTCGAGCGCCGCGGGTTCAGTGCGGAGCGGATCCGCGCATTGCAGAAGGCGTTCCGGCTGTTGCTGGTTTCGAAGTTGAATACAACCCAGGCGCTGGAGAAGATGCGCGAGCTCGAAGGCGAGGATGTGGCGATGCTCGTGAGCTTCATTGAGAAGAGCGAGCGCGGAGTGATCAAGTAGACAGGAGAGATTATTAAACGGAGATATGAAGTTTGGATTGATCGCCGGCAATGGGCGGTTTCCGTTTTTGATTTTGGAGGCGGCGCGGGCGCAGGGGCTTGCTGTCGCGGTGGCGGCTATCCGCGAGGAAACCGATCCGGAGATCGATGCGCGGGCTGCGGCGGATCCGCACCTGTCGGTGCACTGGCTTTCGCTGGGCGAGTTGTCGCGTCTCATTGAGACGTTCCACAAAGAGGGCGTACAGAAGGCCGTGATGGCCGGGCAGGTAAAGCACAAGCAGATCTTCTCGTCGATTCGACCGGACTGGCGGCTGGCCAAGCTTCTGCTCAATCTGCGCACGCGCAACACAGACATGCTGCTGGGAGCGGTGGCGAAGGTTCTGGGCGACGAAGGCATCGAACTGATCAGCTCGACTTCGTTTCTGGAACCACTGCTGGCAACCCAGGGTGTGCTCACCGAGCGTGCTCCGGATGAAGAGGAGCGCAAGAACATCGAGTATGGGCTGGGTGTGGCGCGGGCGGTGGCGGCCTTCGACATCGGACAGACCGTGGTGGTTGCGGCGCAGGCCTGCGTCGCCGTGGAAGCGATGGAAGGGACCGATGCGGCCGTTGAGCGTGCCGCCGCGCTGATGAACAGCCTGCGGGAAAGCGTGGAAGATGCCACGGAGCGCTCGACGCTGGCGCGCAAGCTGACGGTGGTGAAAGTGGCCAAACCCAACCAGGACATGCGCTTCGACGTGCCCGTGATTGGGACGCAGACGATTGAGACGATGGTGCAGGCGGGGGCTACGTGCCTGTCCGTGGAGACGGGCCGGACGCTGCTCTTCGATCGCGAAACGCTCATTGAGCGCGCCAATGCGACGGGCATTGCCATTGTGGGGTCGGCGCGGGGATAATCGGGTGCGTAGATTGAGCGCAAAAAATGCGCTCTTTGCGCGCGGTTTACCGTCCAATCCCCAGGAGGTCCCCGTGAGAAAACCCCTGTTCTTTGTTCTGGCCGCTTCCCTTGTGCTGGCGGTCGCTTATGTCACCGTCCATGCGGCCGACGAGCCGATGCCCAGCGTGGGGCAGGCGGCGCCGACGTTTACGCTGCCGTCGCAGGATGGATCGCAGATCGCGCTCGACAGCTTCAAGGGCAAATGGGTGGTGCTTTACTTCTACCCCAAGGACATGACGCCGGGCTGCACGATCGAGGCGCACAATTTCCAGCGCGACCTGGCGCAGTTTGAAGCCAAGAACGCGGTGATCGTGGGCGTAAGCGTCGATAATCCCGATAGCCATAAGCAGTTCTGCACGAAGGAAGGACTGACCTTCCGTCTCCTCGCCGATCCGGAACACAAAGTGGTGGACGAGTACGGTTCGCTGGGACACTTTGGCCCGATGACGATTGCCAACCGCAATACGTTCCTCATCGATCCCACAGGCAAAATCGCGAAGGTCTGGACGAAGGTCGATCCCAAGGTGCATTCGGGTGAAGTCCTGGCCGCGATCCCTGCAAGTTAAGGGCTCTGGGGCACCCAGATTGAGAACGTGATTCGACCATTTTCCCGCATAGGAGATCTTTTTTGCCTACAGAGGTGGCAAGAGAATTTCGCAGGGAGCTGGGAGTTCTGCAGGCGATCCTGCTCGGCCTGGACCCTGGGCGGGCCGAGAAGCCCTGGCGCGATGGCGGCTGGACGGGGAAAGAAATCGTAGGCCATCTGCTCGACTCGGCTGCCAACAACCGCCAGCGCTTTGTACGCGCCGCCGCCGATGGATGGTACAACGGGCCGAAGTACCTGCAGGATGCCTGGGTGAAGGCGCACGGGTATGGGGAGCAGGGTTGGGAGACGCTGGTGCGCTGGTGGCAGACCGAGCACGAGATTCTGGCATCGGTGGTGGATCGCATTCCCGAGGAGAAGCTGGCAGCGGAGTGCGTGGTGGGGGATGATCCCCCGGTGACTCTGCGGTTCCTGATTGAGGACTACCTGGCCCATCAGCGGTGGCACTTTGCACAGTTGAAGGCTGCGGCCGCAACGACGTAGGTTCGTGCTGCTGCTTTCGACGACCGCTGCTGTGGGAATGCGCTCGCGGTGAGGTCTGTGCTTTCCCACCCAACGCAAAAGCGCGTTGGATGGGGCACCCTCGATCTCCTCGAATACGATTGGGAGAAAGCCGGGGCCGTGCTTTCCCGCTCGATCTTACTACTTCCCTTGCCCGGCCGCGTTTTCATCCCAGGGCGGGATATTGCGGCATTCTGCAGGTGTTCCTAGAAACAGCCGGCGGCGCAAAATGAAGCGAAGGGCAACGCGGCACTGCCGTTGCTCCGACTCAGAGGCGGAGACTGCCTGGTCGACCTCGGCCTGGCGGGTAAGCTGGTCGCGGCAGTCGGTCGAGGATCCGTACATGGAGCAATCGCACGGCTCATATTTGTATTCAGTTTGGCCTGAAAGAGTGCCCTTAAAACACCGACAACCGCGTGTTCCGGTGCGGTCCTGGCTGCGTTTTCGGCGCGGTCGATGGTCTTCTGCGTGTCGGGCGGAACGGCAACCCCACCCTCGTGAGAAACATGGTGCCGCGGCACTGGCGGATGGCTTTGGTCGCATCGAGTGCGGCACTGGAGAAGCCGAGGCTGAGATTGACTGCGGGTTGCGTCACCTGCTGTGCAAGGAGCGGGCAGATGCTGAGCGCGAAGAAGACGCCGAGCAGAATGTCTTTACGCATCATTTCGTTCGCATGTTGAAAAGAAGAATTTGGGGAAGTATAGGCCACCCGCAGCAAAGCTGACCAGCATCGTTTTTCTTTCTCTACGGGATCGCTGTAAACCTTTCGTTTCAATCAGCAGTCCTGTCTTGTAGCAACTGTAGGCACCCCCTTGAACCAAAGCATAGAGATGCACGATGTTTCGCGTTGCAAATCGCGAATGAGGCGTTACAATCCGGTTAAATCGACGTCAACAGACGGACTCCGGTCACGCACTTCCCCAGAAGAGGGGCCGGGTCATGGGATCACTTTAGTCTTGGGTGCATGTTCAGCGCGTGCGGACGCGCGCCTCGGAGCTTGCTCGCAACTCTGCTGGAATTATCAACTGAAAAACTGAGGGGCCAGAATGCAGATTCGAAGTGCCGTTCTCTATGCACTCTTGCTGTGCGCCATGGCGATGGGAATGAGTGTGTGCGGAAGCGGGGTAAAGACAAGTGCGGCGATTTCGCATACGGGGATCGATGTAACGACATACCACTACGACAATGCGCGGGATGGGTTGAATGCGCAGGAGACCCAGTTAACGCTGACCAATGTCAACTACATCACCTTCGGCAAGATCGCGTTTGTGCCTCTCGATGGCGGTGTGGATGCGGAGCCGCTGACGGTGTCGAAGCTGTCGATCGGGGATTCTGTCTACAACGTGGTCTATGCGGTAACCGAGAATGACAGCGTGTACGCGATCGATGGCGACACGGGCAAGATCCTCTGGCAGCAGACGGTGCTGGGAGCGGGTGAAGCGCCGAGCGATGCACACAACGCGGGAGGCATTTCGCCGATCATCGGGATCACGGCGACCCCCGTGATCGACCGGTCGCAAGGCCCGAACGGGGAGATTTTTCTAGTTGCGATGTCGAAGGATGCAAGCGGCAGTTATCACCAGCGGCTGCATGCGCTGGATCTGGTCACCGGCGGGGAAGCGGCCAATAGCCCGACGGAGATCGGGGCAACATTTCCCGGAGCAGGCCCTTACAGCTCGAATGGCGTGAACACCTTCGATCCCGCTCAATATGCTGTGCGGACCGCGCTGCTGCTGGTGAACGGCACGATCTATTTTGGATGGACTTCGCACCAGGATCAGCTGCCGTACGGCGGCTGGATCATGGGCTACAGCGAGTCCACGCTGCAACAGACGCAGGTGTTGAATATAACTCCCAACGGAACCCAGGGTGGGATCTGGATGAGTGGAGACGGGTTAGCCGCCGACAGTGCGGGGAACATTTATTTTCTCGACGGCAATGGCACGTTCGACACGACCTTTGACGCTAATGGATATCCGGCGAGCGGAGACTTTGGAAACTCGATGATCAAGATGAGCGTCATCGGGGGCAAACTGACGATTACCGATTTCTTCGCACCCTACAATACGCAGGCACAGAACGCCACGGACCAGGAGTTGGGCTCGGGTGGAGAGATACTGCTGCCGGACATGACGGACGCGAGCGGAGCTACGCGGCATTTGATCGTCGGAGCAGGCAAGGATGAATCGATCTACGTCGCCGACCGCGACAGCATGGGGAAGTTCAATGCATCGAGCGCGGACAATCACAACATTTACCAGCAAGTCGGTTGGGGCACTGCACACGGAGTCTGGGCAACGCCCGCTTA
>CAWJUW010000029.1:0-250321 GCA_963846095.1 uncultured Acidobacteriaceae bacterium | reverse complement strand
GTTCAACACCCAGGCGGAGCTCGACGCCTTCCTCGCGAAAATGGAGACCGAGATGCGCGAGGCGGCCAAACATTTTGAGTTTGAGAAGGCAGCAAAGCTGCGCGATTCCATCAAGGAGCTAAAAGAAAAGGAGTTTCTTATCGGTTGAGCGGGCCGTGCTGAGCCGAACTTGAGCGTAAAAGGATGAACCTTCGGGACAACCCTAAATCGATTGACCCCATCTCATCCATGGACAGGCGTAGTTCGGGGGCTCAGTCCGCCGCAGGGGTATTCGACCGTATATGGCAACGATTCTTCTTGTGGACCGGGACCCGCTACACGCGTTCCTCTTCAAATCCATCCTTCAGCGCAAGTACCCTGACGTGCAGCGGGTGAGCGATGCTGCCGAGGCTTTTTGCCTGGTAGAGCAGCCTCACTTTGCAGGCCGTCTTGGACTGGTCGTCAGTGGCCAGGAGATGGATTGCATCGACAGTCCTGCATTCGTGGCCGAACTGCATGAGCGCCTTCCCCATGTGCCTGTTTTGGTTTTAGGAACCGCTGCCGAAGCGAAAAGCGGCGATGCCGGCAAATGGCTGCGCTATCTCTCGCGCCCCAGGGCCAGCGAGCACATTCTCCAAACCGCGGAAGAAATGCTCGCAGCGCACTGATCTTCAACAACGCTCCCTCCCCCAAACCTGCCGTACTCCGTTGATTTCCCTCGCAGAAGCCACATCCTTTGGTGTGACCCAAATCACATGCCAAAGGCCTATGATGGACAGAGAATAGCCTCGTAGTGAGACTGTTCTTCCCCGCCTGCGCGCGAGAATTCTCACGGAGTCATCCTTCATGGCAGCGTTTGGTAGTTTCGCGCTTCTCATCGCTTTGGCGCTGGCCGCCTACAACCTGGTGGCCGGAGCCCTGGCGCTGCGTCTGATCGCAACGGGCCAGGCCGCGCCGGATTTCCCCTGAGCGGCTGGCGGACACCGCCCGCCGCGCGGGCATCGCCGGGTTCTTCGCGGTTTCCGCGGCGGCTTTTGCGCTGGTCTGGTCGGTGTTCGCCAACGACTTCTCGATCACCTACATCCTTGAGCACTCCAACCGCGCACTCCCTGGCGCGTACAAGTTTGCGGCGCTTTGGAGCGGCCAGGAAGGCTCGCTGCTGCTGTGGGCGTGGCTGCTGGCCACCTATGGCTTTGTGCTGCGGCTCACGCACAAGACCGATGTCAAGCTCTACGCCTATGCCGGGACGATCCTGGCCGGCGTGCAGGTCTTCTTCCTCGCGGTGCTGTGCTTCGCGGCGCCGCCGTTTTCGCTCTACCGCGGCGCGATTCCCGACGACGGCAACGGCCTGAATCCGCTGCTGCAGTATCCGGAGATGGTGATCCATCCGCCGATGCTTTACCTGGGCTATGTCGGCTTCTCGGTGCCCTTCTGCTTTGCGCTGGGCGCGCTGATGATGCGCTACCCGGGTGAAAAGTGGATCAAGATCACGCGCGTCTGGACGATGGTGACCTGGCTGTTTCTCACCGTCGGCATCTTCCTCGGCATGCACTGGGCCTACGCGGTGCTGGGCTGGGGCGGCTACTGGGGATGGGATCCGGTGGAGAACGCAAGCTTCATGCCCTGGCTCACCGGCACGGCCTTTCTGCACTCGGTGATGATGCAGGAGAAGAAAGGCATGATGAAGAGCTGGAACGTGTGGCTCATCTTCTCCACCTTCCTGCTCACGCTGCTCGGCACGCTGCTCACGCGCGCCGGCCTGGTCAGTTCGGTGCACGCCTTTGCGCAATCGTCCATCGGCACATGGTTCGTGGTCTTCATGGGCATCGTGCTGGCGGTTTGCATCTTCACCTACATTCTGCAGCGCAGCCACCTGCAGCAGCGAGCACCAGCTTGAGTCGCTGGTGAGCCGCGAGTCGAGCTTCCTGTTCAACAATCTTGTGCTGCTGACCGCGTGCTTCGTGATTCTGTGGGGCACGCTGTTCCCGGTCATCAGCGAATATGTGGTCGGCAACAAGGTCACGGTGGGCGCGCCGTTCTATAACCGCGTAGCCGTGCCCATCGGCATCTTTCTGCGTGCTCCTCACCGGCGTTGGCCCGCTGCTGCCGTGGCGCGCGGCGTCGTTGCGCAGCATCCGTCGCAACTTTATTCTTCCCGTCATTGCTTTCTGGGTCACGGCTATTGTCTGCCTGGCCGCCGGCGTTCGTCCTTGGCAGGACGGCTCTCTTGATCGCCGGCAACTTCTATGCGCTGATTACCTTCTCGGTGTCGCTGGCCGTGCTCGATCGCCATCTTCGGCGAGTTCTGGCGCGGCGCTGCGCGTGATCTCAAAGCAGACCGGCAAGAACATCTTCGCGGCCACGTGGCTTGCTCACCCGCCGCAACACCCGCCGCTACGGCGGATACATTGTCCACATCGGCGTGGTTATTGTGGTGATCGGGCTCGCCGGCGCTGCCTTCAATCGCAACACCGAAAGCGAACTGGCACTGCACGACAAGATGACGATCGGGCCCTACACGCTGGAGTGCGTCGGCTTCACGCAGGATTCGAACCTGAACTACAACTCGGAGTACGCGCTGCTGGATGTCTCAAAGAATGGCAAGAAGCAATTCCAGATGACGCCGGAGAAGCGCGTTTACCTGATCACCGGCCAGCCGCAGACCATGGTGGCGATTCACTCGACGCTCGAGCTGGGATCTTTACGTCGTGTATGAAGGCACGAATCCCGACACCGGCCAGCCGATCATCAAGGCCATTCTCAATCCGCTTGTCGGCTGGATCTGGGCGGGCCTGGTGGTCCTCGTGTTTGGCACGCTGCTCGCGCTGGTTCCCAGCCTCACCCCATCGACTGCGTCGCTGCGCGTGCCCGCACGCACCGCACCCACCGAGCCGGCTTTGAAGGGCGGCCAGCTGTGAAACGTTTCGAACCACTTTCGTTCTGGATTAGCACCATGCAAGTGGCGCTGGTCGCGGTTGCCGTTTGCTTCTCGCTGGGCGCGAGCGATGCCGGCTCGCGCTACACCAACCTGAATCACCGGCTGATGTGCACATGCGGCTGCGCCGAGATTCTCGGCGAGTGCAACCACGTAGGCTGCCCCAACTCGGCCGGCGAACTGGCTGAGCTGCGCACCGGCATCGCCGACAACCAGACCGATCAACAGATTCTGGATTCGTTTGTCGCCAAGTACGGCGCGGTGGTGCTGGCCGCGCCCACTGGCCACGGCTTCGATGTAGTCGCGTGGATCGCGCCCTTCGCGGTGTTCGGCGCGGCACTGCTGGGCACCATTCTGCTGGTGCGGCGCTGGTCGATCGGCAAAACGACGGCAACGGCTGGACCAGATGCTGCCGGGTTGAACCCCGAAGATCTGGAGCGGTCTGGACCAGGTTCGCCGCGACACCGCCGAATGGAGGTTTCTAAGCCATGACGACTTTGCAGGGAGATGCTGGCCGGTTGCGCACTGTTGGTTGCGCTCTTCATCTACACCTTCTGGCCGGAGAATGTCTTCGCGAGCCAGCGCGAGAAGACGCGCCTTGATTTTCTGCTCGAGCGCAAGGAACAGCTTTATGAAAACCTGCGCGACTTGAACTTTGAATATCGCGCCGGCAAATATCCCGAAGAAGATTTCCTCGCGCAGCGCACGCAACTGGAACGCGAAGCGGCCGTGTTGCTGGCCGAGATCGAACATCTGCAACAAGCTTGAGAATCAGGATCCCCTTACGAACATGACTTCGACCCGATTTGCACTTCGATTTTGCGCGTTCGCTGCGGCGATCGCACTGACCACCGGCCTGGCTCAGGCAGCAACCGTCACCGGTACCGTGACCAACAAGACCACCGGCAAGCCCGCCGCCGGCGACGCCGTGGTGCTTGTGGACGTGCAGGCAGGCATGGGCGAAGTGGCCCACGCCACCACCGATGCCAACGGGCGCTACTCGCTCACCGAACCCGGCACCAATCCGTATCTGGTGCGCGTTACCCACCAGGGCGCGGGCTATTTTGTCGCGGCCCCGGAAGGCGCGGCGCCCGCCAACATCACCGTGTACGACGTGGCAGCCAAAGTGCAGGGCGTCTACATTGAAGCGGACGTGCTCGAGATCGAGACAGAGAACGGCCAACTGAAAGTCACCGAGCGCTACTTCGTCCACAACACCAGCAATCCGCCCACCACGCAATGGAGCCCGAAGTCGTTTGAGGTCGTTTTGCCGGCCGATGCGATCGTGGACGGCGTTGGCGGGCAGCGCCCCAACGGCATTCCCACGAGCATCAAGATCGATCCCGATGGGCCGAAGGGACACTTCGCTTTCAACTTCCCCATTCAGCCCGATGACGGCGACAAGGACACGCTGTTCCAACTCGCCTACCACATTCCCTACAACGGCAAGCTGCCGTTCCATGCGCAGGTCACGCTGCCCGCAGATAATTTCGCTGTCCTGCTGCCCAAGAGCATGACATTCAATGCGCCGTCGGACGAAGCCTTCAAGAGCGTCCCGCAAGACCCGAACGTGCAGACCTACGTGCTGAAGAGCGCGACCCCGAACAAGGTGCTTGAATTCACGATCGCCGGAACAGGTTCGATTCCGCGTGAGCAGCAAGGCCAGCCCGGCGCGCAGGCAGGCGCGGGGATGGGCGGTCAGGACGCGTCCGCAGGACAGGACAACGCTGCCAACGGCAAGCCGGGCGGCGGCATCGGCAACCCCATCGACACACCCGACCCCCTCTCGAAGTACAAGTGGTGGATTCTCGGTGGACTCGGTCTTCTGCTCGCGGCTGCAGCGGCCTTCCTGTTGCGTAAGCCTGCGGGCGTGCCTGCGGTGGCCGGCGCGGCGCCGGAGCCGGGAGCGGTTCCCTATCCGTCCATCCCTTCCCCCGCGGCGAAGCAAAGCCAGCTGCTGACCGTGTTAAAGGATGAGCTTTTCAACGTGGAGAGCGAGAAGATTCACGGCACCATCAACGCAGACGACTACGCGAAGGTCAAGGGCGCGCTCGAAGTTGTGCTGGCACGCGCGCTGAGCAGGAAGTAGTGTCAGTGTCAGGGATCAGGGATCAGTCTGCTAGCATTTTGCTTATTCTGTTTCTCACGGTTGTCGTCCTTGGACCATTGATCAATGAGTGCCGATCACTCGTCTGATCCCTGAGCTCTGTCTTATGAAGACCCTTCTTCGCTCGCTGCTTTATCTCGCGCTTGTCGTCTGGCTGGGCGCGGAAATTTTCTTTCCCATCGTCGCCGCAGTCACCTTCCAGACCCTGCAACCGAACACGCACATAGCCGGCTCCATCGTCGGCGAGTTGCTGCGCATTTTGCATGGCATCGGCCTGGTGTCGGGAATGGTTGTTCTGGCGCTGCTGGCGCTGGTTCCCGCATTCGGCATCTACAAGCCCAAGTCTGCGCTGGCGCCGATGGCCCTGGTGCTGCTGATGGTGGGGTGCACGGTGTATTCGCAGTACGGGATTACGCCCGCCATGGAGCGCGACCGCATCGCCGCGGGCGGCGCCATCAATACACTCGACACCACCAATGCGAACACCATCGACTTCAACAAACTGCACCATCGCAGCGAAAACGTTGAAGGCGCGCTGATGCTTCTGGGCCTGGTGACCGTGGTGCTGGTGGCGCGGGCGGAGTCGGTGAAGTAGTGGTTAGTGGTTAGTGAATAGTCACCTTGTGCTGACTTGCGATCCTCCGGTCATTTCTTTCGCGTGCGCTAACTGCGGCAGATCGGCATTAGCTGCGGGCCACGCCTTGAGGAACGCTGCATAGGCCTCACGCGCGCCCGCCGCATCGCCCTGCAATTCCTTCACGTGCGCAAGCCCGTAGAGAGCAAAGCCTGAGTTGGGGCGCTCGTCCAGCGCCGATTCATAGGCCGTCTTCGCGCCGGCATAATCCTTGACGCGCAATAACGCTTCGGCTTCGTTCTCGCCCACCGGGCGAATGTAGAACGGCGGCTCGTGGTAGCCGGCTTTCTTGTCTTGCGCAATCGCCGCGGCATACAGCTTCTTCGCGTCCTCGCTCTTGCCCTGCGCCACTTCGATGCCTGCGCGCAACTCCATCGAGGCGATGCCGAGGCACTTCATCAGAGGTTCCGGGTTTGCGTCGGGAAGAATCGGCTCCGTGACGGGCTTGTCCTGTTTGGCCTCATCCTTCTTCGCATCCGCTCCGCCAGCCTTCTTTTTCTCCTCGTCCTTTTTGGCTTCGTCTTTCGCCGACTGATCCTGCTGGCCGCGCCACAAGCCCGCGTCCATCGCAGCACTCGCGGCCTGAGCCGCAGCAAGGTCGCCAGCTTCGAGCGCCTTCATGCCCTTCGCGTAGTCGCTCAATTCGGCTGCGAGGAATCGCAGGTTGGCGGTCTTGTCGTCCTCGCTGTGCGCGTTCTGATCCTGATTGGCCTGCGCCAGCATGGCCTGCACACCGTCCCAATCGCCCTAAGCGCAACGCAACCGGCAGGCGGCGGCTGATGCGCGATATCTGATCGCGTGCCGACCAGATGTAGAGCGTGGCCGAAAGCTTGCCGCGCGCGGCAGACAAGTGATCGCTCAGCGCGTTGGCTTCGGTGATCTTGCCCTGCTCCATCAGGTTGGCGATCGCATACATCATGTTGTGCACGTAGTTCCAGTCGTTGTCCGCCGACTCGTGCTGCTCGCGCAGGTAGCGTTCATCCGCTTCGGTCGACGCGGCAAACCAGTGCTCCGCCTCGGCGTAGTTGCCGACGCGATAGAAAATGTGCCCCGGCATGTGCACCATGTGCCCCGAGGTGGGCGCGAGACTCGCCAGCAGCGCCGCACTCTTCAACGCCTGGTCGGGATGGTTGCTGGGCTCCATGGCGTGAATCCAGTAGTGATGCGCGGCCGAGTCGTTGGGCGCTTCTTTCATCACTCCTTCGAGCAGCGCGATGCATTCTTTCTGGCCCGGCTTGGGCTCGCCTTTGTCGTCGAACCCGTCGCCAACGGCTCCCGCGAGAAAGATGCGCGCCTCGATGTCGTGCGGTTCTTTCTTCACCAGCTTGCGCAGGATGGCGACCTCTGCGCCGTGGTCGCCGTCCTTTGCTTCCGATCCGGCGCGCGCCGCTTCAATATAGAGCTTGCCTGCCGCGCCTGCGTGGCCTTCCAGGGCAACGGCCCTGGCGAGCGCCTTCTTGCTGTAAGGATTCCCGTTATTGCCGCGCATATCCAACGCCGCGGCTAAGCCCCAATTGCACATGGCGCACTGCGGATCGAGTCGAATCGCCTGCTCAAAGGCCTTGGCCGATTCGTAGTCCCAGAAGTCGTTCAGCAGGCTCAGGCCCTGATCGAACCACGCCTGTACCTCTGGAGTGCTCTTGATGGCGATGTGGCTGTTGCCGATGCCGGTCATTTTGATGGGCGTCGGCAGCTGCTCCGGCGGAGGCACGGCCTGCATATCCGCCATGCCCGGCATGCCGCTCATCGCTTGATCCTTCTGCGCATGAGATGTTTGAGCCGCAAGAACAGTCAGCGCAAGCAATGCCGTGCCTGTTGGAACCGACAGACATCGATGGATGGAACGGAAGAGGAAAAGCATGTGCACACGATACATCGCCGCCCACAGCGCTGACACCTGTAATCAGAGAACAGGGAATAGGGAATAGGGAATAGGGAATAGTCCAGATCTATTAGAGCAATGGCCAAGCAGCGAAAGAGCCGCATCCTCGCTGAAGCCTGACACCTGACCCCCTGATCCCTGATCTCTGTTCTAAACTCGAAACGGACATGGAATTCATCAGTTTATTCGGAAACAAGCAGGAAGAACCCGAGGAAGAAACTCCGAAGTCGGGCTTCTTCGACAGGATGAAGCAGGCCGTCTCGCGCACCCGCGAGTCGCTGTCGACGCGGATCGAAGGGATTGTCGCGCTCACGCGCACCGTCGACGAGTCGGCCTTCGAGGACCTGGAGACCGCGCTGCTCACCAGCGACCTGGGTGTGGGGACGACCAACCGCATTCTCGAGGCACTCCGCGACCGGGCGCGCCGCCAGGCGATTGAGGGCGGCGAAGAACTGCGCAGCCTGCTCAAGCAGGAGTTGCTCGCCATTCTCAAAGCGCCCATCGCGCAAAACCCGGCCGCCGCCAAGCCATCCACCGGGCCGGCGGTCACGTTTCTCGTGGGCGTCAACGGAACCGGCAAGACGACCTCCGCGGGCAAACTGGCCGCATGGTATCGCGAGCGGCAACGCACGGTGCTCCTGTGCGCGGCAGATACGTTTCGTGCCGCGGCCATTGAGCAGTTGGAAGTTTGGGCCTCGCGTTCGGGCGTCGAGATGATCAAGACGCGGCAGGGTGGCGATCCCGCGGCGGTGCTCTACGACGCGGCGGCCAAGTCAAAGGCGCACAACGTGGGCGAGCTGATCGTCGATACCGCCGGCCGTCTGCACACCAAGACCGGCTTGATGGACGAGTTGGAAAAGATGCGGCGGACTGCGGCAAAACTCATCCCCGGCGCGCCGCATGAAGTGCTGCTGGTGATGGACGCAACCACCGGGCAGAACGGCCTGCAACAGGCGCGGCTTTTCACCGAGGCGGCGGGGGTTACGGGAATTATCCTGACCAAGCTGGATGGAACGGCGAAAGGCGGCATCGCCGTGGCCATTGCGCAGGAGCTCAACCTGCCTGTGCGCTTTGTGGGCGTGGGCGAGAAGATGAACGACCTGCTCGAGTTTTCGCCGGAAGCCTTTGTGGACTCGCTTCTGGGGTAGGGGTAACGACGTGCAACGGAACGTAGAACAAGACCAGTATTGGATGAAGCGCGCGCTGGAGCTCGCGAAGCGTGGCATTGCTGTATCGTCTCCGAACCCCGCGGTTGGTTGCGTGATCCTCGATCGCGCCGGCCAGGTTTCGGGCGAAGGCTGGCACGAGTACGACCTCGTCGATCACGCCGAGGTGGTCGCGCTCAAAGTCGCGGCACAGCATGCGGGCGAGCGGCTGAAAGGCGGCACTGCCTACGTCACGCTCGAGCCCTGTAACCACACCGGGCGCACGGGACCCTGCACCGAAGCGCTGATCGCCTCGGGATTAAAGCGCGTGGTCGCCGCGACCATCGACCCCAATCCGGCGGTAGCAGGCCACGGCGCAGAAAAGATCCGTTGTGCCGGGATGGATATGACGCTCGGTGTCTGCGAGGCCGAGGCGCGCCGCCTGAACGAGGGTTTTGCGCGTTGGAGCCAGCACAAGCGTCCCTTTGTGCTGATGAAGGTGGCGATGACCCTCGATGGCCGCATTGCGCCTCCCGTCGGCCAGCACACCGCGCGCGAGCCGTTCTGGATCACGAGCGAAGCGGCCCGTGCGGCGATTCAACCGTTGCGCTGGCAGGCCGACGCCGCGCTAACCGGCGTCGACACCGTGCTCGCCGACGACCCCAAGCTGACCGACCGCAGCGGATTGCGCCGACGGCGTCCCCTGCTGCGCGTGGTGCTCGATTCTGCTCTGCGCATGCCGCTCGATTGCAAGATGGTGAACTCGGCGCAGGGCGATGTGGTCATCTTCACGGTCTCCAAGGATGAAGCCCGCATTCGCGAGCTCGAAACGCGCGGCGTGCGTGTTGAGGTATTGCCAGCCGAGGCGGGGCGGGTGCCGATTCCCAAGGTGCTCGACAAGCTGGGAGAAGAAGGCATCCTGACCCTGCTTACGGAAACCGGGACGCGTTTGAATACAGCCTTGCTCGCGGGCGGGCTCGTTGACCGCGTGCATCTGTTTGTTTCGCCGCAGATCATGGGCTCCGATGCGGTGCCGGCCTTTCGCGGAATGGCCAGCGCCATCCGCATGGCCGCCGTCGAAGTTGAGCGCTACGACAACGACCTCGGCCTCTCGTCGCTGCTGAAAGACCCCTGGCCGCTCAGAAGCGGCTACTGATGAACAGGGAGTAGTGATTAGTGGTTAGTGATTAGTGGTCAGTGATCCCTCGTGCGCAGCAAGGATGCCTTCTATTCCCTGTTCCCTATTCCCTACTTCCTGTTTCCCTACTCCCTATTCCCTATTCCCTGTTCCCTCGTCCCTGTAAACTGACCCGATGATCCTTCCCCGTCGCGTCCTGCTCGGTGGGCTGCTGCTTTTTTGCAGTCGACTTGCCGTTGCGCGGGGCTTGCAAGAGCTCCCCATCGACGAAATCATGGTGCGTGTGGGCGTTCATCAGGACGAGGCCCTCGAGGCGCGGCGTCACTACATCTACACGCAGCACGCGAAGGTCTCTTCACGTAAAGGCAGCACCGTGATGTGCGAAGAGATTACCGACTACCGGATCACGCCCACCGCCGATGGCTTCGAAGACGAACTGCTCAAGCTCGATGGGCGCATGATGCAGAGTCGGAAGTATGTGTATTACACAGCGCTCCCTCCGGTGAAGGAGGGGGAACAGGTTCCGCCGGACTCCGATTACGTGGCCGCCGACATCTCCGACGAAGGGGATCGCAACATGGTGGAGCAGATGCGCGCCGGCCTGCTTCACAACAAGTCGAAAGACGGAGTGGATAAGCGGCTGTTTCCCCTGAATTCGAAAGCACAGCCGGACTACGTATTTCAACTCCAGGGCCGCGAGCGGCTCAACGGGCGCAATGTCTTTCATGTCGTGTTTGAACCGAAAGACAAGAACGACTTTGGCTGGAAAGGCGACGCCTTCATCGACACGGAAGAGTTTCAACCGGTCATGGTCTCCACCGGCATGGCCCGCAAAGTGCCTTTCGTCCATCGCACTTTGCTGGGAACAGATTTTCCCGGTGCGGGATTCAACATCACCTATGCGCCGCAGCAGGACGGCGTCTGGTTTCCGGTTTCCTTCGGAACCGAGTTCCAGCTGGAGGTGCTCTTCCTCTTCCGGCGGCAGATCATCGTCAGCGCGCAGAATCGGGACTTCCAGAAGACACACGTCGATGCGCGCATCCTGGCTGAGCCCGCGCCGGATCCACCCGAACCGCACTGACGCTTCAAGCGTGCCCAGGTTGAAGCAGAACGCCACGCCAACGCGCCGGACAGAAAACGGGCGGCCCGGACTTAAGAGCGCAGCCGCTTATCGACTCTGAAGCTTTCGGGGTTCGCGAACTTCAGCTTCCCGAAATCGGGGTGAGCGGGATTCAAGAGGTAGTTGAACTCGCCCTGAATCACCGCGCTGGGAACGCGCAGAACCAGGGACGCGCCGGCATCAATCCATGCATCGCCGATGGCTTGAAGACGCTTCGGCGCGGGCTCATCGCGCCAGTTCCTGGGCAGCCCGGCCGCGTCGATCTCCCGAACGAGCGCCTCGTCGAATTGCGTTTCGATGACGACGCATTTCGCCAGCGGCGACGAGGAGTCAAGGTGCACCAGCATCTCCGTTACGGCAAGGGCGCGCGATTCGGCCGTGTAAATGACGGACTTGCCCTTCGAGTTCCAACGGCCCCCGTAGAGCCGGGCGCCCTCGCCGGTCAGCGCGGTTTTGAGATGCTTCTTCTTGACGATGCGCCAGGCCGAGATCAAGAGAACACGCCGTGCTCGAGGCGGCCGATCAGATCTTCCACTTCGCGCGCGCCGACTTCGGTCCGGCTGTATTCGAGCGGGGTCTGCGCATCGAGAGCAGCCCGCGGCGTCGACATCCACTTCACTGCGGCGGTCGTGTCCCCCTCAAAAAGATCCACCGCCTTCTCGAAGAGCCGGCAGAGGCGCAAGAGGCGCTCGGACTCCTCCGGCGAGAGTTTTCCAATCGACTTGCGGCGCGCCAGGGTACGCGTGGGAATGCCAATCAGGTCGGCGGTCTCCGCGAGGCCCAGTCCGGTGGCCGACTCAAAGGTTGCGAGCGCCTGGTAGGGGAACCCGTTCTGTACCTCGCGGATCAGGCTGGAGGTATCTCCCGCCTCGATCCCGATGATCTTCTGGATCCGCAGCCGCGCAGGCCGCGCCTCGTGGGAGGGCTTGAATGCGAGTTTTGCCGGAGAGGCCATGGCTTCATCCTAGATCCTTCCTGCCAAACTGTCAAAGAAATCATGCCAGATGGCATTCGAGATGAAGCGGGGGCAATTCCCTGTTCTCTAACCTCTATTCTCCGTTCTCTGATCTCTGTTCTCTCTTCTCTGTTCTCTGCCCTGTAAACTGAGCCTATGTTCACTGGGATTATCGAGCAGACGGGCACGCTGATCGGGCTGAAGGAAACCGGCGGCGCCCGTCGCATTACGGTTGAGGCGCCGGGGCTGGCCGGGCGGCTGCGCGAGGGCGACTCGCTGGGTGTCTCCGGGGTCTGCCTTACGGCGCTGGATGTCAACGACACCTACTTCCACGCCGACCTGGCCCAGGAGACGCTCGACCGGACTTCTCTGGGATTGTTGGCGGTTGGTTCGAGGGTGAACCTGGAACTGCCGACCGCTGCCGGCAGCCCCCTCGGTGGCCATATCGTCCAGGGCCATGTCGACGGCTGCGGTACGCTGGTTTCGCTGGAGCCGGTTGTGGACAGGAAAAATCCTTCCTTCGACATCAAAACTACGGACTGGACTCTGAAAGTAGAGGTTCCAGAAAACGTTCGATCCTGGATGATTCACAAGGGTTCAGTCGCCGTCGAAGGCATCAGTCTCACCATCGCCGACTTTGACGGCGAGGTCATCACCATCGCCATTCTGCCGCTGACCTACTGGCGGACGAACCTGCACACGCTGGCCGCCGGGGCTCCGGTCAACATTGAGGCCGATGTGCTGATCAAGCTGGCCCACCAGCAGATGCTGGCGGCGAAGAAGCCGGAGACCGAGCTGACCGAGGCCTGGCTGGTTGCGGCTGGATATTGATGCATTTTCGTGATAGGATATGACTGGTCAAAAAGACTGGTCAATCTATGCAGAGCATCCAGGCATCGGAAGCTAAAACGAAGTTCCTCAGCATTCTCGACGAAGTCGAGCGCGGCGCAAGTGTGATCGTGACACGTCATGGCAGGCCGGTGGCGCGCATTATCCCCGAAGCAGTGATGAATCAGGAAGGTATTGATCAGGCGCTCGCGAATCTTCGCGCTATCCGCAAGCACATCAAGTCGTCCTCAATCGAGGAGATTCTGGCGATGCGAGACGCAGGGCGCAAATAGTCGTGCGCTTCGTCCTGGACGCTTCCATAACCTTGGCCTGGTCCCTCCACGATGAAGACCATCCGCTTGCGGAACTCGTGTTCCAGGAACTGCAGTTCGGCTCCGCGCTTGTTCCCTCGATCTGGTGGTATGAAGTCAGGAATATCTTGATCATGAACGAGAGACGGGGACGAAACACGCCAGATCTATCTGAAGAAATCCTTCGCGATCTGCGACGACTGAGGATCTCTATTGAGGAACCTGGCGATGAAGCCCGAATCATGGAGTTGGCGCGGCAATACCGCCTTACCGTGTACGACGCCGCATACCTGGCTCTCAGTGCACGCGAACGCCTACCCCTGGCAACGCTCGATGGAAAGCTGGAGGCGGCAGCACGAGCTGCCGGCGTCTCCCTGCTGACTCGGTGAATCCCCGCCATCACGAACTCTGGCATCCAATTTGAGGGCCGTCGACTGGAAAGTCCGGAATTTTAGCCCACCCCGAGCGTTCTTAACCTGATCCGCGTCTATCTCCTACGTGCACAGGTAACTAAAACTGGTAACCTTAGGAATGGTCGGGCGCTGGGCCGGGAAGGCCGGGACTTCCCTCCCCGGTACATAACGTTATGGCAGAGTTCGTCATCAAGCTAGCCGATGAGCGCGGGCGCGTCATGGAACAGACGCAGACCGCCGCCACAGCCGATGAGCTGCGGGCCCGCTTTACCCATGCGGGCTACCACGTGTTCTCCGTCAAGGCGCGGTCGGGGTTTGCCGGGCTCAAGCGGCGCAAGGTCAAGCTCGAGCCATTCCTCATCTTCAACCAGCAGTTCCTGACCCTGATCCGCGCCGGGTCTGCCCATTCTCGGCTCGCTGCAAATGCTGGCCAAGGGCCAGAAGAACGCGCACTTCGCGGCGCAGCTCGATGATGTTTCGACCCGCGTCAAGACCGGCGAGGCGCTGTCCTCGGCATTCGAAGCCCAGACCGGCATCCCGGTCATGTACACCACCACCCTGCTGGCCGGCGAGCGCTCGGGCAATCTGCAGGAGGTGCTGGAGCGCTACGTCAACTTCCAGCGCGTCTCGCTTGCCTTCCGCAAAAAGCTCATCACTTCGCTGATCTATCCCACGGTGCTCATGGCCCTGGTCACCGCGCTGGTGATCTTCATGTTTGCTTACGTGGTGCCGCAGTTCGCGACGCTTTATGACCAGCTCGGCTCCAAGCTGCCGCAGATGACGATCTACCTGCTGAACTTCAGCCGATGGCTCAACCACAATCTGATTTGGATCCTGCTCGTTGTTGTAATAGGCGGGCTTGTGGGCTACCGGTTCTCGGCAACAGAAAAAGGCAAGGACGTTATCGATGGCGTGCGTGTGCGGCTGCCCATCTTCGGCAACATCTGGCTCAAGTACCAGGTGGCCCTGTTTGCGCGCACGCTGTCGACGCTGCTCACAGGCGGCTTGCCGCTGGTGCCGTCGCTGGAAACCGCGGCGCGGTCAATTTCTTCGCGGCGTGTCTCCAAGGCAGTGGTCGCCTCGATCACCACGGTGCGCGAGGGCAAGAGCCTGGCCGAAGCGCTGGTGAGCACGAATGTGTTTCCCGATCTGGCAGCGGAGATGATCACCGTTGGCGAGCAGACGGGCGCGCTGCCGCAGATGCTGAACTCGGTCGCCGAGTTTTTTGAAGAGGATGTGGCTACCGCGCTCACCGCTTCTCTGGCGCTGATCGAGCCCGCCATCCTCATCATCATGGGCGTTGTTGTGGTCTTCATTCTCATCTCGCTGTACCTGCCCATCTTCTCGCTGGGCATGACCGGCGGCAGCTCGGTAGGAGGGTAAGTCATGGCCGATGCAACCGTACTGGCAGTTCCTCTACCGACCGGAACGGACGAGCGCGCCCAGGCCGAGGCGCTGGCGCGCCGCTATCACGCCGAATTCGTCGACCTGAAGAACTTCAAGATTCAGCACGACCTGCTGCGCACGGTACCGGTGGAACTGATGTTCCGCTACAACTTTGTGCCGATCGAGCAGCAGCACGACGCGCTGGTGATCGCCGTCAGCGATCCTTCGCGCCTGATGGTGCTCGACGAGATTTCGGGGCTGCTCGGCCACCGCATCATTCCCCGCGTCGCCACGCTTTCGCAGATCACCGACCTGCTGAAGAAGACCGAGCAGTCGCAGCGCGTGCTCGACGAAGCCAGCGAAGGCCTCACCTTCGAGATGCTCACGGGCGATGAGAACTCCGACGAGAACATCTCGATCGAGAAGCTCACCAGCGAAGAAGACATCAGCCCCATCATTCGCCTGGTCGACACCACGATCTTTACCGCCCTCGAGCGGCGCGCTTCGGATATTCACATTGAGACGGCCGATGACTCCGTGGTCGTGAAGTATCGTATTGACGGCGTGCTGCAGATGGCCATGGCGCCGATTGCGCGCGAGCACCACTCCACCATTCTTTCCCGTATCAAGATCATGAGCGAGCTCGATATCGCCGAGCGCCGCGTGCCGCAGGACGGCCGCTTCCGCGTGCGCTACAAGGGCCGGCTCATCGACTTCCGCGTTTCGATCATGCCCACCGTGCATGGCGAAAACGCCGTGCTCCGCGTGCTCGATAAAGAATCGATGAGCGAGAAGTTCCACAACCTCACGCTCGACGTGGTCGGCTTTGCTGAAGAAGATTTGAAGCGCTTCCGCCGCTATATTCGCGAGCCCTACGGCATGGTGCTGGTCACGGGCCCTACCGGATCCGGCAAGACGACCACGCTTTACGCGGCTCTCAATGAGATCAAGAGCGACGAAGACAAGATCATCACCATCGAAGACCCGGTCGAATACCAGATTCGCGGCATCACCCAGATTCCCGTCAACGAGAAAAAGGGACTGACCTTCGCCCGCGGACTGCGTTCGATTCTGCGCCACGACCCGGACAAGATTCTCGTCGGCGAAATCCGCGACAACGAGACCGCGCAGATCGCCATCAACTCCGCGCTGACCGGCCACCTCGTCTTCACCACGGTCCACGCCAACAACGTCGTCGATGTGCTGGGCCGCTTCGTCAACATGGGCGTCGAGGTCTACAACTTTGTGTCCGCGCTCAACTGCATCCTGGCGCAGCGGCTGGTCCGCACCATCTGCGAACACTGCGCGCGCACCGTGCGCTACGGCGACGATGTGCTGATCGCCTGCGGCATGGACCCGGCGGAGTGGCGCGGCTTTCCTTTCCGCGAAGGCCAGGGCTGCATCGAGTGCGGCGGCACCGGCTATCGCGGCCGAACCGCGATTCATGAACTGCTCGATCTGACCGATCCCATTCGCGAACTGATTCTCGAAAAGAAACCGACCTCGGAAATTCGCAAACTTGCCCGCCAGGAAGGCATGAACTTTCTGCGCGAGTCGGCGCTCGATCGCGTGCGCCGCGGCCTGACCACATTGAAAGAGATCAACAAGGTGACGTTCATTGAGGCGTCGAGGTAGAGACGAGCTGCCAGCTGTCAGCTTTCAGCTCTCAGCTTGGTAATTGGCGACACAAACTTCGAGGCATTTGAAATGATCGAAACAGCTACACGCACCGGAAGTCGAGTAGACAAAACCTGCATGCAGCAGCAAGAAAAAGCTGATAGCTGATGCAGCTGAAAGCTGCTTTTGAGGAACTTGTGAAGTCGATCTTGAACAACGCGGCGCCGCAAACGGGCGCAAGACCACCGGCTGCGGTAGAAATCTCTCCCGAGGGCGTGCTGGCGGCGGCGCTGCCGGGCTCGGGAAAATCGCCTGTCTACGCCTTCCAGCCGCTGCCGGAGGGTGCTGTGCTCCCGGGTATTGCGGAAGCCAACGTGCGCGCACCTGAAGTTGTGAGTGCCGCCATACGCGAGGCGCTCGAACAGGTATCGCCGCGCAGCCGCTTTGTTACGGTGATCATTCCCGACACGGCCGTGCGCGTCTTTGTTCTCGACTTCGATTCCCTGCCGCCCAAGGCCGCGGACGTCTATCCGGTGCTGCGCTTCCGCCTGCGCAAGATGGTGCCCTTCGATGTGGAACATGCCGGGGTCAGCTACCAGGTGCTTCTCCTCGACGGAAAGAAAGAGACGAAAGTGCTCGCCGCGGTGCTGCCGGGTCCGGTTCTCGCCGAGTACGAGAATGCCGTTCGCGCCGCGGGCTACGAGCCCGGCGCCGTTCTTCCCTCGAGCCTCGCGGCCCTTGAAACCGTGGACTCGCTCGAAGCCACGCTCATCGCCAACCTCAGCACGAGCGCGCTCACCACGCTCATCGCCACGGGGCAGAACCTGCTTTTGTACCGCACTCTCGATCTGCCCGAAGACTCGGCGCTGCGCCAGGACGAAGTTCGCCGCGGCGTTGCCGTGGCCGCCGCCTTCTACGAAGACAAGCTCGGCGCCAAGCCGCCGCGGCTGCATTTTGCCGGCAGCTTCCGCGCCAGCGATCGCGCCGGCAACAACCCATCCGCAGGCGTTTGCATGGTGGATCGCGGACCCGGAGATGAGCGTCGTCGACCTGGCGCCTGCACCGTCCACCGGCGCCGTCTCCGCATTGGGCAATGCCAGCATCGCGGGCGTCACCGGCGCTCTGGCGGGGGTGCGTTAGCCATGCGGATCACGCTCAATCTCGCCTCGCGTCCCTTCGCCGATGAAGGCCCGGCCATCAAGCGGCTGCGCATCGCCATGGGCGTGCTGGCGCTGCTTTCGCTCGGGTTCTTCCTTGGCCTCCACGCAATCCACCGCCAGGCTGAAGCGGCACGCGCGCGCGACCACTCGCTCGACGGCCAGATCGCCACCATTACGCACGAGCGCGAAGGCTACCAGGCGATGATGCGCCAGCCGGCCAACGCGCGGTTGCTGCAGCAGTCGGCCACGCTCAACAAGCTCATCGATGAGAAGGCATTCTCGTGGACCCTCGCCATGGAGGACCTGGAGACAGTTCTTCCCGGCGGCGTGCAGGTCACCACGCTCGAACCGACGCGCGAGAAGGACGGGCATATCACGGTGCGGCTGCGTGTGCTCGGTCCGCGCAATCGCGCCGTCGACCTGGTCCACAACCTCGAGCACTCCAAGCGATTCCTGCTGCCGCGCATCGTCAGCGAAAACGCCGAAGCCACGGGCGGCCCGGGGCAGGAAGTCCAACCGGTGAGCGCCCAGGATCGCGTGAACTTCGATCTGCTTGCCGACTACAATCCCGCCGGCCCTGAGGAGCGCAAAGACAATTCCAGGTCGAAGGCAAAAGACGAATCAGGCAACGACGCAGGGAACCCGACAGTTCATCGGCCCTCCCGCGTTGCCCGCCGCCCACAGCCGCCCGGCCTACAAGCCCAATCCCGCCACAGGAGGTCCGCAGCAATGAGCGAACGAGCGACCGCCACCTGGGGAGAACGGCTGCGATCTCCACTCACCTGGCACTACGTGGGCTTTGCGATCCTGCTGGTTTTGACAATTACGCTGGCTACGCGACTCACGCTCGATTGGATCGCGACCAACGGCCACTCCACCAACGAGCTCGCCGGCAAGCAGGTCGAGCTGCGCGCCATGGACCTGCAGACCGCGCCGCTGCGTGGGCTCGATCAGCGCGTGGCCTTGTCGCGCCAGCAGATCGAGGACTTTTACGCCAAGCGCATTCCACCCAACTACTCTTCCATCTCCGAGCAGATCGGCACTCTCTCCGTGAAGTCGGGCGCTCGCCTTTCGCGGCTGATCTACTCCCAGGGCCCGCAGGAAGAAGGCTTGACCGAGATCTCGCTGGACGCGGGGATCAGCGGTTCGTATCCCGATATCATGCGCTTCATCAACAGCATCGAGCGCAACCCAGACCTTCTTTGTCATCCGCGCCACGCAGTTTGCCGGCCAGCAGGGTGGCCAGGTGAACCTGCGCCTGCGCGTTACCACCTGGCTGCGTCCTGCCGACGTGCCCAGCGGCCTGCCTTCCACAACGCCCGGGCTTGCTCCAGAAACAGCCGAGCCCGCCAACGCGCCCCCACCCGCCGCGACCGGCAAGGAGGGAGAGTGACATGGCACTAGCCCTTGGAACGGAAAACAAGCGCCAGGTTTATCTGGTCATCGCCCTCTTCCTCGTCATCGTGCTCGTGGGCGGCTATGAGATGTGGGGCTACTTCAGCACTCCATCGACACCAACCCCGATCCCGGCGTCGGCTGTAGCGTCCTCACGAGGCCGCGAGGTTGCGCCCACGCAAACCACCTCGGCGGGTTCGAGCACACCCGGGTCCGCGGCCGAGAAGCTGAGCAACGCCGGCATCGACCCGACCCTGCACTTCGAAAAACTTGCGCAGAGCGAGCAGATCGAATACCGCGGCACGGGGCGCAACATCTTCTCCGCTGACTCGGGGCCGGTGGAAATCGAGAAGCCCCTTGCCACCGCGCGCGTCGATGCGCCGCCGCCGGTCGAGGTCCCGCAGGCTCCGCGGCCGCCCGCCATCGACCTGAAGTACTTCGGCTACACGCAGGATCACGACAAGTCGATCAAGGCCTTCTTCTCCCGCGGCGACGATGTCTTCATGGCCAGGAGCGGCGAGATCGTCGACCACCGCTACAAAGTCGTCGACATCAAGCCCGGCAGCGCCCAGATCACCGACCTGAGCTACAACAACACGCAAACCCTTCCACTGCTGGCGAATTGAAAAAGCAGCTGTCAGCCGTCAGCTTTCAGCTCTCAGCTCTCTGCTGTGCCCGTTCTCCGCAGCTTTCGGGATGTATGGGAAGCAGTGCATTGGGGAAAGTAGTGCTCTCCCAGGTGCCCAAATGCTAGGCACCTGGGGGCACCCAGATTCCATGTTTAACTTCAAGTTTTCATTCTAAATGCCTAACTTTAATCGATATAGGGACCTGGGTTCGAGAAATGCGCCGCCCTCATTGATTCGCAAGCAGATTACGGGTCTGCTACGTCGTTTATTCGACGGCCGCAGCAGAATTCTGCACGCTGTAAGCTAATAGCTGGAAGCTGAAAGCTCATAGCTGATAGCTGAAGGCTGATAGCTGAAAACTGCCAGCTCGTCCATCCATGACCCTGCTCACGCCAACCCGGACACGCAAACCCTCCGAGGAGGGCTACGTCCTCGCTTCGGTCATTTTCATGCTCGTGATCATCATGATCGCCCTGACGGTGGCCGCCCCCAAGATTGCGAAGTCGATCCAGCGCGACAGGGAGAATGAGACGATCCACCGGGGCAAGCAGTACATCCGCGCCGTCAAGCTGTACTACAAGCAGTTCGGCTCGTACCCGCCCAATATCGATGCGCTGGTCAAGACCAACGAGATCCGCTTCCTGCGCAAGCGCTACCTCGACCCCATGACCGGCAAGGACGATTGGAAGCCCGTGCAGTATGGCATGCAGAAGACGCAGCCCACCGGCTTCTTTGGGCAGCCGCTGGGCGCGACCGGCGGCATGGGCGCCGGCATGGCCGGCGCAAACGGAACGGCAGGAGCCACCGGAATCGGCGGCTCGACCATCGGGTCCTCGGGCATCGGCGGAAGCAGCATTGGGTCTTCCGGGATTGGCGGATCCAGCAGTATTGGCTCCAACTCTTTCGGCTCGAGCACCATCGGAGGCGCCAGTACCATTGGGAGCACCAGCACCATCGGTTCGACGGACAGCAGCAGCAGCGGCGCGACGACGGGTGGCGACAGCAGCAGCAACGGCACGGGGACGACCGGAACCGCTGGAAGCAACCCATCGAGTTCGGCATTTGGAGCGCAGCAGGGCCAGACCTTCGGCGGCGGCATGGGCATTATGGGATACACGCCCGGCAGCCCCAAAGAGTCGATCCGCGTGTGGCGAAAGAAGAAGCACTACAACGAATGGGAGTTCATCTACGAGCCACTTGCCGACACCATGATGGGCGGCGGCAATATGGGGACCATCGGCACGCCGATCGGCGGCCAGAACAATACCACCGGCAGCGGCTCAACCATCGGCGGGGGATCCACCATCGGCAACGGACCAGGCTCCACGATTGGAAACGGCACCGGTTCGCCGAGCGACCCAACCGCGCCGACAACGACTCCGCCGCCCCAATAGAAAAGGCGCCCGAAATCGGGCGCCTGACCCTGAGATTGGTCGATTCGGCCAGGGCCGAAAGCCACCGAAACTTTCTTAGACGCTGAAGGATGATCCGCAGCCGCAGGTGCTCTTGACCTGCGGGTTCTCGAACTTGAAGCCGGCGGCTTCGAGGGTCTCGACGTAGTCGACGATGCAGCCATTCAGGTACATCAGCGACGTGGCGTCGACGAAGACCTTCAGGTCGTCGAAACTGAAGACCTTGTCCATCATGCCGCTCTGGTTCTCGAAGGCCATGGAGTACTGGAAGCCGGAGCAGCCGCCGCCGACCACGCCGATGCGCAGACCGGCGGGCAGCGGATCCTGGGTGGCCATGATTTCGCGCACCTTGGCGATGGCCTGGGGGGTCAGGTTCAGAGGCGCCTTCTTTTCGGTTTCCTGCGCGGGTGCGACGGTAGCTGTGGCCATAGATTCCCTCTCGGCTTTCTGGAGCTTCTTCCACTTTAACTGCACCGGGGCGCAGAAACAAGTAGCGTACTCCAGCACCTATACCTTCGATGCACACCAAAGGAACTGGTCGCAAAGTTCCGCCTGTCCCGGTGTAAAACCTGCCACCCGAGCCATTTGCGGACCAGATCGGCCGCCGCCGGAAGTCTCAGGGTACCCACAAAATGCCTGTGATTCTGATCACGAGCAACGAATCGTTTCCGCGGCTATCATGGGAAACCGTAAGGCCCCTCTACTCACGAGACCGCGATTCCTCCACGGACCCGCCGGTATCTGGGACCAGAAAGTCATGGAGGTGGGAATATGGGATTTGTGCCAGTTATGTGGGCGGTTTGGGGTTTGCTCGTCGTCTTCACGCTGGCTCTCAAGGTGTACACAGGCAGACTTAGCCAGAACGAGGACGATCAGATCTTCCTCGACGATGCGTTCGATCACATGCAGACGGAGCAGGCGGCCATCACGGCCAAGGTAAACCAGCTCAAGCCTATCCGCACCGCAGCTCTGTGGCTTGCCTTGGCTGCCACCGTGTTCGTGGTCGGGTACTACATCGTAGACATCATCAACCAGTTCAAGTAACCCGCGGGCTGGGCCGATTTGAAGCGAAACGGCTGAGGGCCTGGTAGCACAGGCCGGCAGCCGTTTTGTGCTTTCCGGGTGGATCCTCGCTTAAACAGCTGGCTGAAAAGTTTTCGCGAGAACGCGCAAAATCATCCCTCAGGGGCTAAAGCCCCTTCCTTTTGGGGTCTTTATCGGCCCGACCAAAGTCGTGCCCTTATTACAAATCGTGAAGTCGAGTTCTTCAGCAGCCTCTGAAGCCCGTACCCTTCAAGAACAAGATCCGACGGGAGTTTTTCGGCAAAAACCAGAAAGCTCATGCGAGCGGGAAGCGAGCGTCTGCCACACCGCAGGTGCTGCCGCGCCGCAGGTGCTTACTCGACTTCCTGCTTGGCCCGATAGCCGTCGCGCGCCATGATGTCGTACTTCAGCGGCTTGTGCTTTTCATCCTGGATGCGCAGCGGCTGGCCTTCGTCGTCGACCAGTTCCACGCGCAGCTTGCGATAGGTGCCGTCCTGCTTGGCGTTCAAGGGCCGATAGACGAGCTCGTACTTGGAGCGGATGTTGGCGTTGATCTCGCGGAAGATGTCCGGCATCTCGCCGGCGAAGCGCGGGAAGTAGCTCGCGCCGCCCGTCAGGCTGGCGAAGGTCTTCATCTGGTTGTCGCCCTGGAGGTAGGTCAAGGCTGTCGCCGCGCCGGCTCATCGGCGCGCGCAAATCCACCCGTCGACACCGTGTAGATCGTGATGTCCTGCGCGGCTTTGACCTTCTTCAGAATCTTGTCGAGCGTGAGCTTGGAGAAGGTGTCGACGCCCGGTCGAAATGAGGATGATGTACTTCTGGCCCTCGATCCGCTCCAGCCGATCCAGCCCTTCATAGAGAGCGTCGAAGAGATTGGTTTCGCTGAATCCCGGGAATCCGCAGCGAGTTGATCGCCTGCATGAACTGCGTCTTGTCCTGGGTAAAGTCGAGCTGGATCTGGGTGCGCATGTCGTAGGTCATCAGCGCGACGTAATCCTGCGGCCGCAACTGCTGCGCGAACGAGAAAGCCGCGTTGCGCATGTCGTAAATAAAGTAGTAGCTGTTGGCTGCGAACTCGCAGATCATCAGGGCCGTGATCGGCGCTTCGACGCGCTTGAAGCCGGAGACCTTCTGCTCCACGCCATCTTCATACACCTTGAAGTTGTTGGGCTTGAGGCCGGGCACGAACTGGTGCGTCTTTTCGAGCAGCACGCCCACGTCCACCGTCACTTCCGGAACCTCGACCCGCAGAGAGAAATTGCGGCATCCTTCGGGATTTTTGACCTTGGGCGCGGCGGGAGCCGGAGGTGGTGTGTCGGCCGGTGTTTCCTTCTTCTTGGGGAGGGCGATGGCGCCGGAATCGCCTGTTGGGCCGCCGGCATCGGGCGCGGTCTGGTCGGGATCTGAGCGGGTGGCGGCGGGGTGGGCGCGGCGTATTTTGAGCGGACAAAAAGGCCGTAGCCGCTCAGGGCCAGACAGGAAACGCATCAAGGCAATTCGCAGGAACCGGCGAGGCACGCGAAGCGACGAACACGACGACAGACATGACAACCTCTTAGCTGACCAGCATACGGGATTCCGGCGCTGCGAACGCAACCTCCGGCAGATTCCGCAAGGTCGATAGCCGTGCTCCAGCAGCGGCGCAACGTCCGCATGGTGTCTGCATCAACGGGCAGCCGCCCATTGGAAGCCTGCGGCTGCAGCACTGTACTCTTATAGACGTGACATTCGGATTCGAAGTCAATTGTGCGAGCGCTCGCACTGCAGCCGGAGCCGTTGCAACCGTTTGCGCGGCTCGTCTGGCCTTGCGCAGGCGTGGTGTCGCTGCAGGCACGAAACAGAGCCCTTGCACTGACTTCCACCTCCCTTGACTGGCGGCTTCTTCCCACTGAGCGAGGTCGAAGGGGCTGATGCGCCACCGCGTGGACGGTCTTCACGGGAGACAAAACCGGAACCGATGGACGTGGAGATTCTCGGTGTGCTGCGCGGGGCGCGCGGGCCGGGCCAGGATATGATCCTCGCCCAACTGCACGGCAACAAGCCCGAATACACCGGCGTGGTCGCGGGCATGAGCGGCAGCCCCGTCTACGTCGGCAATCGGCTTCTTGGATCGCTCTCCTATCGCATCGGCCAATTCAGCAAGGATCCGATTGCGGGCATCACGCCGATCGAACAGATGCTGCAGGTGCACGACCTTCCCATCGAAGACAATGCTGCTGCTGGATCGGAGATCGCCGCGGCGCGGCCTCCAGCACCCACCGGCGCAATGAACTTTCAGGCCATGGAAACGCCGCTCGTCATGAGCGGATTCCGGCCTGAGGCGATCAAGCTCTGGCAACAGCAGATGGCGGGCACCGGGCCTCGATACAGTCGCCGCCGGCGGCATCGGCGGCTCTGTCCAGCGCTCGTGGATCCGAAGACCTTCCGATCGCGGCCGCGCGGCAATTCGATCGTGCCAGGTTCGGCGGTGAGCGCGCAACTGGTGCGCGGCGACGTGGAGATTGCGGCCACCTGCACCGTGACCTATGTCGATCCCAAACAACTGCTGGCCTGCGGGCATCCGCTCCTGCAGGCCGGGCACCGTCTCGCTGCCCATGACCACGACCGAAGTGGTCGCCACCCTGGCCTCGCCACTCAACGCGTTCAAGATCGTCAACACCGGCGAGCTGATCGGGAGCTTTACCGAAGACCGCGACTCGGCGATTCGCGGCGTGCTTCGGCGACGATGCCGCACATGATTCCTGTGCACATCACGGTTCACTCGCCGCTGAAGGACCGCAAGCTGAATGTCGAAATTCTCGACCTGCCCTCGCTCACCCCGCAGGCGATGCTGGTTTCGCTGTACGAGGTCCTGACTGCAGACCAACGAGAGCGCAGCGCGACACCAGCTACCACCTCACCGGCAACATCGACATTGCCGGGCGTCAGCACTTCCCCGCTGAACGAGTGGGCTTCGGCCGGCGATTCGGGCTCGGCGCCGCTCGACACTGGCTTTGCAGGCGGGTTCGCACTTCGCGCGCATCTACTCGAACTCGGCGCGGCGCGGCGCGATCCGCAGCATCGATCTGCACGTGGATGAGATTCCGCGGCGCATCGCGGTTGAACTCGAGGCGGCGCGGCTGGTCTCGGGCGACATGGTGCATGCGGGCGACACCGTCGATGATCGAAGCCACCCTTCGCCCGTGGCAGCAGCCGAGCCGCAATGTGCGCATCCCCGTCAAGCTTCCGGCGCGGCTCGACGAAGGAAACTCTGCGCATTCTGGTTTCCGACGCGGGTACGCTGGACCGCACTCTGGATCAACCGCGGTTGACCGGCAAGCCGGTGAATCTGGAATCGGTGCTGGCGCAGGCGAAGCTCAAACACGCGGGCGATCAGATCTACGTCAGCTTGCTGGTCCCGGACGCGCAGGCTTCGGTCAGCGGGCATGCGCTCACCGGCCTGCCTCTGTCGGTGGCCAATACACTGGAGCCGATGCGCGCCGCGCAGGATGTGAACCTGAATGGCGAGTCGGCGCAGGTAGCCGGCCGAGGCGCCGGCGGGCGGGGTGCTGAACGGATTCCAGATTCTGAATATCCGCATAGAGCCGGGAGGCAGATTAAACTAGAAAGCAACGTCGCAACCCAGGCCCAAAATGCCGGTGTTCTTCAGGAACGTGCATCCCGGTCTGCTTTCACCCTCACGAGGACTCTGAACGGTCATGGCTCAAATTCAAGGATTGGCGGCACACGCAGCGGGAGCAGAGCTACTGCCCTACCGATACGACCCCGGCAAGCTGGGCGCGCAGGAAGTAGAGATCGCCATCACGCACTGCGGCATCTGCCACAGCGATCTGCACCTGATCTGCAACGACTGGGGCATCAGCCATTATCCGTTCATTCCGGGCCATGAAATTGTGGGCACGGTCGCGGCAGTGGGCTCCGATGTGCGATCTCTGCAGGTGGGGCAGCGCGTTGGCCTGGGATGGCAATCGAACTCCTGCGGCGAATGCGAGTGGTGCACGCGCGGCATGGAGAATCTCTGCCCGTCGTCGGAAGGCACCTGCGTGCATCGCAACGGCGGCTACGCCGAGCGCGTGCGCGCCAATGCCCGCTTTGTCATTCCCATTCCCGAGGCGCTGAAGAGCGAGCACGCTGCGCCTCTGCTGTGCGGCGGCATCACCGTCTACAACCCGCTGCGCACGCACGGCGTCAATCCTTCCTCGCGCGTGGGCGTCATCGGCATCGGCGGACTGGGACACATGGCTATCCAATTTGCGCGAGACCTTCGGCGCGGAGGTCACGGCCTTCTCCACCTCCGCCGCCAAGGAAGCAGGAAGCGCGCGCGCTGGGCGCGCATCATTTTGTGAACAGCCGCGAATCGAAGGCGCTGAAAGAAGTGGCGGGCACGCAGGATTTGATCATCAGCACCGTCAATGCCGATCAGGACTGGGGCGTTTACATCCAGGCGCTGCGGCCCACCGGAACGCTGTGCTTCGTCGGCGTTCCGCCGTCGGCAGTCGCCGTACACGCGTTCCCGCTGATCGCGGGCATGCGCTCCATCAGCGGCAACCCCACCGGAAGCCCGCACCGCATGCGCGAGATGCTCGATGTGGCCGCGCGGCACGGCGTGAAAGCGCAGATCGAGTCCTTCCCCATGGCCAAGGCGAACGAAGCCATCGAGAAGGTCAAGAAGAACAAGGTGCGCTACCGGGCGGTTCTCTCCAACTAGCGTTCCACGCTCGACCTTTCGGTTCAGGGCTTCGACGGTTGCGTGACCCGCTCCACGGTAAACATCAGCTCGGCGCCCGGCGCAACGCGCAGGTCTCTCGCCGTCGTGCTGATCCTCGCGCTGCATTCCGGCGCGCCTTCGGGATCGAGCTTGACCTTGTTCATGCGCACCACGAGCCCCGGACGCAGTGTTTGCGGGTATTTTTCCGGGTTCAGGTTGTCGTCGATCCCGTCGTGGACTGTCGACGGCAAAGGCTGAACGCCGCCACGCACCTCGGACGGCAGCACATCGTGCTCCATCGTGGTGTGATCCGGCGGCGCGACTAGTCCCACCAGGCGCATGTGCAGATCCTGCTTCGTTCTCCCAGCACAGTCGGCGTGATCGAACAGCAGGCCCAGTTGCGACGACCTGGGGCTGCCCGATGCCGACGCGGCCGTGACATGCCCGTAGAGAATCGCTTCGCGATCAAGGTCGCATCCCGGGTATCGGATGGGGTAGATAACCTTGGCGAACACTTCGTCGCCCGGCTTCAGGTGCGAGGAATCCATCAATTCCGTCACACGCGCTTGAATCGTGGTGGTCACCGGACGCTCGCGATTGTCGAAGCGCGGGCACGCCGGGGCGGGCGTATCGACGCCTGCGAAGAGGAAAGACCGGTGGGGTGGGAGGGTGGGCTCGGGCGACGGAGCTGCCTGTTGCGCCAGGCAGAGGGGAGCGGGCAGGCATGCCAGGGCGGCCAGCGGAACCAACATTCTGAAGTGCATCATGGGTTCTCCTCAAGGGAACGCGCGCTTTCTCGTCATAGGACAGCCTGGCCTCGGCTGCGGTTAGGCCGATTTCTCCGCCGGCTGGCGGATTGTATGAGAATGGATGCATGACGTCGGTGCGGATCGACAAATGGCTGTGGGCGGCGCGGTTTTTCAAGACCCGCGCCCAGGCGCAGAAGGCCTGCGAGCTGGGGCGCATCTTTTCCAACAGCATTCAAGCCAAGCCTGCACGCGATGTGCACGCGGGCGATATGCTGCGCATCAAGAACGAGGGCGGAGAGTTCGAGGTTGAGGTGGTGGCGTTGGGCGAGATGCGCGGGCCAGCCGCCGTGGCGCAGACACTCTACCGCGAGACGGACACAAGCAAAGAAGCGCGTCTAAAGGCCGAGGCCGAACGCAAAGCCATGCGCGAGTTTGCGCCGCTGCCCGAGCGGCGCCCGTCGAAGCGGGACCGGCGACGGATTATCCAGTTTCGCGGCGGCCGGTAAGTTAACCTCATGCACGAAGCGAAATCCCGCTCATCGCATACAACGCGATGAACGGGGCACAGGCCGATCAGCCGATTCCACCGAGTCGCGGTTGCAATGGAATGGGATTAACGCGCACTTTCCCATCCAGTCACGAAGGCTCAAGAAGGGGCACATTGATGGAACAAAGTTTCGCTGTAATCATCCTCGGCGGCACCGGGCAGGTGGGCGGTGCGACGGTCACGGAGTTGCTCGCCCTTCCGCAGTGCCGCGAAGTGGTAATGGTCACCCGAAAGCCCATTACGGCGCAACAACGGGCGCGCAATGTCGTCCTCGACACCGGCGCCGGGGACTTTGCCACGCACATTGCTACCATCGCCAGCGAAGTGTTGAGCCAGGGGTCCACCAGTGCAGTGAGCTGTGTCGGCGTTGGATCGGGGTCGGCGCGCTGGAGCGAGGCAGAACTGAAGGCGCTTGAAGTTGGTGTGGTGGGCGCCTTTGCACGGGGATGCCACGATGCGGGCATCGCGCAGTTTTGCCTTCTCTCTGCGGTCGGCAGCTCGGCGCGCAGCCGCATCCGCTACGCACGCGTGATGGGCATCAAGGAAGATACCGTGCGCGGCGTCGGCTTTGCGCGGCTCGCCATCTTTCGTCCCGGCATTATCGTCGGCAACGCGCATACGCCGGCTTGGACCGCGTGGTTGGGAAAGCTTGTGCCCGGGCCGTTCGGCAATATCGACCAGCAAGTGCTCGGCCGTTCCCTTGCGGCAGAGATTGCCTTGCACGGGAGCGACCTTGGTGAAGTGACGCGGGAAAATGCGGCAATGAAAAAGCTCGCGTCCGCGTTAAGCCCGTCGAGTTGAAGATACCCGGGGACGCACCTGCATGCGCTCCGGTCCTGCGCGGTGATTGCTATACTGGCGGACACGATGCGCAAAGCCACAGTGCTCTTCCTCCTCGCTGCGACTGCCCTGGCACAGCAGCATCCGCGCGACAAAGAAATTCACGATACCGATACGCTGGCGTGGTGGCACACGACCGAAGCGTTGTCGGGCGACGACATGGAGGGCCGCGACACCGGCTCGGCTGCGTACCAGCGTGCGGCGGAGTATGTGGCGGCGCGGTTCCGTGCTGCGGGTTTGCAGCCTGCGGGCGACGGCGGCACGTACTTCCAATCGGTCGCGATGCACGAAATTGCGGTGGTGGGCGACGGAACCAGCTTCACCGTGGTGCGCGCGGTGGGCGGCGAACTGCCGCTCAAGTTTCTGCAGGAGATCTCGATTTCACCAGCAGCCGACATGCCGGCAGAAGCTGAAGCGCCGCTCACGTTTCGAGGGTATTGCGCGGAAGAGGCGATGAAGTCCATCGAGGGCAAGATCGTCGTTTGCTTCGACGCGCGCGGAAAGGGCATGCCGTCCCCTGGGGAGCGGGCTGCCAATGCCCGGGCCGGCGGCGCTGTCGGCGTGATCGCCGTCGATGATCCCTCCTTCGCAATGGAACCGCCGCGGTGGCCGGTGGCCTATGCGCGAACCGTGACCCTGGACAGCGTGGAGCGCAAGTCGAACAAGCCCTTGCTCATGATGCGGCTGCAAGCCGACTCGCTGGCTGCGCTGATCGACGGCTCGGGAAAAGACGCCGCAGCGATTCTGGCTGCGGGCGGCCGCAAAGAATCTCTTGCGTCGTTTGAGATTCCGGCAAAGCTTCGCGTGCGCCTGCACGTCACGCAGCGAGCCTACAGCTCGCCCAATGTGCTGGCGATGCTGCCGGGCAGCGACGCGCAGTTGAAGGATCAATTCGTGGTGATTGCTGCGCACCTGGATGGATATGGATATGGCACGCCCGTGAATGGCGACAACTTATACAACGGCGCGCTGGATGATGCGGCGTACGTTGCGTTGCTGATCCAATTCGCTGAAAACCTGAAACGGGATCATCGCTCCTTGAAGCGGTCCGTGCTGTTCTGCGCGTTTACGGGCGAAGAGAAAGGGCTGCTGGGCTCGAACTATTTCGTGGACCATCCGACGGTGCCAGCGGCCAGGCTTGTTGCCGACATCAACCTCGACCAGCTGCGGCCGCTGTTCCCGTTGAAGCTGCTGACCGCGCTGGCCATCGACGACACCACCCTGGGAGAAACGGCCCGCGCGGTGGGCGCGAGCATGGGCATTGAGTTGCGAGCCGATCGGGAGCCGGAGCGGGCGCTGTTGCAGCGGGCAGACCATTACCCCTTCCTGCGCATCGGCGTCCCGGCAATTGGTTTTATCTTCGGATACGATCCCGGAACAGATGCGGAACGGCGCTATCGCGAGTGGTACAGGGTGCGCTATCACCGGCCGCAGGACGACGTGACCCAGCCGGTCGACTTTGACGCCGCCGCTCAGTTCGACCAGTTCTTTTACAAGCTGACGGAAACGGTCGCGGATGCGCCCGAGCGGCCGGCGTTCAAGGCGGGAAGCCGATTTGCGCCGAAGATGTAGCGCAGGTGGGCGAACGAAGGGTCGTGCGTACCGGGTCTCGTGAGCGACACTGGTGCCAGCCGGCAACCGGCACACCCATCCCCAACCCTGGAGAACCCATGAGTTGCTCACCGGAAATGCTGAAAAGTGTCCCTCTCTTCTCACTGCTCGACGAGGACGAAACTGCGGTGCTTGCGGCGCAGGTGGATGTGAGGCGCTTCAACGCACGCCAGCGCATTTACAAAACCGGAGATCCGGGCACAAATGCTTACGTCGTGGTCTCCGGCAGAGTGCAGGTAACGACCATCGACGACGACCAGCAGGAGGTGGTCTTCGATGAGCCCGGCGAGGGCGAGTTCTTCGGCTTTGCATCGATGCTTGAAGGAACTCCGCGTCAAACCAGCTCGGTCGCTCTCGAAGACAGCGTGTGCATCGAGGTTTCCCGCGACGACATCCAGGTGCTGATTGAGCGGAAGCCGCACGCGGGCATGGATCTGCTGACCACGCTCGGGCATCAGTTGCATGCCGCGCAGAGCCTGGTGCGCCTGCGCGCAACCCGCAATGCCAACGAGATTATCGAGAAGCAGGAGACCTTTGGCGAGCGCATTGCCGACAGCGTCGCGGGCTTTGGCGGATCGTGGACATTCATCATTACGTTCTGCATCCTTCTCGTCATTTACACGGCGATCAACGTGTTCCTCGATAAGAGAGCGTGGGATCCTTATCCGTTCATCCTGCTGAACCTGTTTTTGTCGATGCTCGCCGCGCTGCAGGCGCCGGTGATCATGATGAGCCAGAACCGGCAGGATTCAAAAGACCGGGTGCGCAGCGAGCTGGACTTCGACGTCAATCGCCGCGCCGAATCGGAGATCCAGGGACTGGCACACAAGCTGAATGTTCTCGACGAGAGGATCGGCGACATCTTTCAGCTCGTGAAGGAGTCGAGGACGCCGGGGGTGGAGCAATGAAGGGCGTTCGCATGGACTCACCGAGGTCTGCGCCGCTTTGCGCCATCCAATGCGCCGGAATGGAATCGCCATGCTCTATCTGATCGGCGGGCCACCTCGATGCGGAAAAACGACGCTGAGCAGAGCGCTGGCGACCCGGCTGCACATTCCCTGGTTCTCCATCGATCACATCGCATCCGTGATTCCGCCCTACATCGCGCCTGATCGGCAGGATGAACGTTTTCCGTTGCGGTCCCTGCGCCAAAAGCTGGAAAACGATAACGACCGATTCTACGCGGTGTACTCGCCGGACGAGATCGTCGCCGTGTACGAACAGCAGGCCGCAACCTGCTGGCCGGGAATCCGTAACTTCATCAACTACGCAATTGAAGATGAGCACGATCTCGTCCTCGAGGGTTGGCAGATTCTGCCGCGCTTTCTTGCCGAGCTCCCTACAACAAGCGATGGAAGCAAGGTGCAGACGCGGTACCTCTACAAGAGCGACGTCGAGGCGATTGTTGCGGGCCTCAAGGCCAATGACCCGCACAACGACTGGGTTCTGAAGAACACCCGCGATGAGAAGAGCTTTCTGCGCATCGCGCAGATGATCTCTTGCTTTGGTGAGGCGATCCGGAGAGATGCTGCGGCCGCAGGGTTTCCGTCGGCCAATACAGACAGGGACTTTGCGCAGACGATCAGCCAACTCAGCGATCAGCTTGTGAACGCCTGGAAGCGTTCCGGCGCGTAGAAAAGCGGCGGAACCCCTCTGGATACGCCGCTAGAATTAAAAGCATGCCGCCCCGCATAGAAGCCGTCTTTGTCGGACAACCGAAAACCATTCAGGATGAAGGCGGGACCTGGACCTCATCCATCTTTCGTGACCGCGTGTTCGCGCCGGTCTCGGTTTCCACGCATGGTCTGGTTGGAGACAAGGCCACGCAGCCGTACCACGGCGGACCCGGAGCAGCGGTCTGCGTGCATGGACTCGACCATTACCTCTTCTGGAACGCGCATCTCGGCATGGATCTGAAGCCGGGCGGCGTTGGGGAAAACCTGACAGTCAGCAACCTGACTGAAGACCAGGTATGCGTCGGCGATACGGTGAGGCTGGGAACGGCTCTTCTGCAGTTGAGCGCGCCGCGGGTGCCCTGCGCAAACCAGGCACGGCGCATCGGTCGGCGCGATTGGATCCGGTTGACGATCCAGGAAAATCGTACCGGGTTCTATCTGCGCGTGCTCGAGCCGGGCATGCTCGCTCAGGGCGACGAGTGGTTACTCCAGGAACGCCTGAATGCAACGGGTTCGATATCGGCGATCAACCGATGCATGTATCTCGACTTCGATGCCGACTTTGCCCGCACGATGACAGAGATGCCGGGGCTGGAGGCTTGGTGGAAAGAGCAAGCGCGCCAGAAACTCTCCAACAAAGAGCATTGGACCTCAAAAATCACGGACGACGAAGAAACCGTCTGACGCGAGCACCGCGGCTGTGGCCCGTTCCTCGCGTAGTTTGCGCCGAGCGGGACTTGGGCAGCGAGATACTATGGCAGACATGAGCGTAAACGTGCTGTTCATTGCCGGGTTTGGGCCGATCGATCGGGACGTTGCCGCGAGCCGCGCCTTGTATGCCGAGAGCCTCGGCATCTCCTTCAAAGAGGACGCAGGCGGCTACCTCTACACCGGAGCTTTGCAGGGTGCAAAGCATTTTGCGTTGTGGCCTCTCGGCCAGGCGGCGCAGTCCTGCTTCGGAGTAGACTCCTGGCCGGCCGACATTCCCGTCCCGCAAGCCTGGCTGGAGTTTGAGGTCGACGACGTTGAGCAAGCGACGGCTCAGCTTGAGGGACAGGGTTATCGCATGTTGGTCAGAAGCAGAACCGAGCCATGGGGGCAAACCGTGAGCCGCTTCTTATCGCCGGAGGGCCTGCTGGTGGCCGTCACGTTCACCCCGGCGCTGCGCGGAAATTCGACAGCCGGGAATGGCTAGATCTGATCCGCGCTACAACGCCATGCCCTCAGCACTGCGAGCAGGAACAGCTTCCACGGTGCGCGGCAGAGGCGCTCCCTCGAGCGCGGGGCGTGGATTCAGGGCACAACAAGCCTTTGCCAGCCGCGTCTGATCGGCTTGCATCGCTCGTTCTTCCTTGAGCACCGCCAGCGTATCGATCAGGATCCGTGCCGCCCCGGGGTCCCTGGGCAGAACAATCTTGTAGTGCATCCACTTCCCTTCTCTGCGCGCGGCAACAATGCCGGCGCGGCGAAGGTACGCCAGGTGGCGCGAGATCTTGGGCTGGCTCTGCCCGAGGATCTCAACGAAATAACAGACGCAGACCTCGCTACCGTCCATCAGGTTCAGCAGGCGCAGCCGCGTGCGGTCGGCCAGGGCGGCAAACAGCAGGGCCAGGTCAGTGTGCTTTGCAGGTTGGCTCACACCGTTATTATATGCGTCTTGACAGATATGCCTACTGCATCATATATTCGCTTTGGCGTATACGAGGAGATGCAATCATGGAATCGACGATCGGTGTGAAGGAAGAAGTGCAGGAGAAGTACGGAAACGCAGCGCGCGCAGTGGCAGAATCGGGCAGCGTGCAGGCATGTTGCGATCCCGGCCTTCGCTGCTGCGATCCCATCACGACCAACCTTTACAGCGACGATCAGACCGGCGCTCTTCCTGAAAACGCGGTGAGGGCCTCTCTCGGCTGCGGCAATCCAACCGCGCTGATCGACCTGCGCCCCGGCGAGATCGTTCTCGATCTTGGCTCGGGCGGCGGCATCGACGTCCTGCTTTCGGCGCAGCGCGTGGGGCCCACCGGCAAAGCCTACGGCCTCGACATGACCGACGACATGCTGGCGCTGGCGCGCGAAAACCAGAAGCAAGGCGGGCGTCAACAATGTCGAGTTCCTGAAAGGCGAGATCGAGAACATCCCGCTCGCCCGACAACTCCGTCGACGTCATCATTTCGAACTGCGTCATCAATCTCTCTGCCGACAAGGACCGCGTTCTGCGCGAGGCCTTCCGCGTGCTCAAGCCGGGCGGACGCTTCGCGGTCTCCGATGTGGTCGTGCGCGGCAGCGTTCCCGACGCGGTGCGCAAAAGCATGCTGCTCTGGGTTGGCTGCATTGCCGGCGCTCTGGAAGAGAGCGAGTACATCGCGAAGCTCAAGAACGCCGGCTTCGAGGAGGTCTCGATCGAACCGACGCGGGTCTACAGCGTCGAAGATGCGCGCCACTTTCTTACCGATGCCGGCATCGATGTGGACGCCATCGCTCCGCAAGTGAACGGAAAGTTCTTCAGCGCCTTTGTCCGCGCGCGCAAGCTGGAGGCCTGCTGCGGCCAGGATTGCTGCACAACCGTTGCCATCGGTGCAAAGGCATAGGCAATGGCCGAAGCACTATAACGTTCTCTTTCTCTGCACCGGCAACTCGGCGCGCTCGATTATGGCCGAGGCCATCCTGAACCATAAAGGCAAAGGCAAGATCACGGCATACAGCGCGGGCAGTCATCCGAGCGGGCAGCCGCGGCCCGAAGCTTTGCAGCAGATCGAATCGGCGGGGATCTCGACGGGCGGGCTGCGCAGCAAGTCGTGGGATGAGTTTGCGCAACCGGGCGCGCCGGAGCTCGACTTCGTGTTCACGGTGTGCGACAACGCGGCGAATGAGCCATGTCCTTACTGGCCGGGCCAGCCGATGACGGCCCACTGGGGCATCGCCGATCCCGCGGCGGTCGAGGGCAGTTCCGAAGAGATTGCCCGTGCCTTTCGAGAGGCCTTCACCATTCTCGACCGCAGGATCGGGCTGTTTCTCTCCCTGCCCTTGGCGACGCTGGAAGGCATGGCCATCAAGCGCGAAATCGATCAGATAGGCTGCTCGTAGGAGGCAGCATCGAACGGCGGCCCGAACTTTAGGCGCATCACTCTTTGAGGACGGACAGCCTCGCTTTCTAGAGACGGCATCACCTCCGAAGCTCAGACTGCCGATCCGACACGACAGCATGCACCGGGGCGAACGAAGGACCGGCGTGCTGGAACTGCGCACTGACAAATCCTGTGTCTGAGACGATGTAGAGCATACCGGCGGGCCCAGTGGTTGGACTCGCACCCTTGTTGTAGGTAACGAATGCAAGCCCATGGGCTCCCCATCGCGTGAATGCGACGGGCGTGCCCACAACTCCAGCAATTGTGATCGAGCTTACCGGCGCGAACCTCTTTTGATTGAAGGAGTCGATAGTGTAGTCTGGCGGTCCCCGTCTGCGCCGTGGTTTGCCGAGGATGAAAACGCGCTGGAGAGTATGGTCAGCAACCAGAAGCCCCGATGCGTTGAACTTGCCAACCTGGGCAGCCGTTGCGGGATTGATGACTTGCCCGTCGTCATCGTAGATGTAGCCGGTGGCGGCATCAAATGGATCCTGGCTCCAATCGCGCCGATGGGTCATCTTCTTTGGCCGTCAGTGTCACTCCAGACGAATTCACGGCCAGCGTGTAAAAGTCGAGGCCGGTGTCAGAATCGTCTGCGGCAAAAAGGGTTGAGGTGTCCGCGCCCCACTGCAAACTATCGTAGGAATTGCCATCGGTCGGCGTTCCGTCGAAGCCATTCAACTGAGTCGGACGCTTGACGCCGTTGTCATAAATGGCAAGCGGTCCATCGTCAGGGGTTTCGTCGTTCGTCCCGAGTGTGACTGCGATCGTGGATGGCGCGCCAGGAGCGGGCTGCAGATCGGAGCGCGTACCAGGGTCCAGCAACACGGTCGAGCGGAAGAGAGAAGGATGTCGGGGTGTCCAGCTTGGGTAACGCGAGTTGAGTGACTTGATTGACTGCGTTGAAGCCGATGTATACCAGGCTTCCGTCAGAATTAACCCGTGCCATTCTTGGGTCAGTTGCCACAGGAGCCGCAGCCGTGATCGCACCGGTGGCGGGATTGATGGCAACGATTGAGTTGGCGTACTGCGTGTCGGCGCTCCACGCCGGTGCAATCAACTGCCCCGAGGGATCCCACGCAAGATCGAGGGCGGCCAGGTTGACTGCCATGAGGTTCATCGTTCCAGATGCGGCCGGCGTAATTGTGAATGCAAGAGAGCCAGTGCTCGAATTGCCGACGGCGTTCGACACGGTGAGAAGAGACGTGCCGGCTGTCGTGAGTGCCGAAGCGGGGATCGTTGCCTGCAGCGCCGTGCTGTTGGTGAAGGTCGTCTCCAGCGCCACGCCATTCAAGACAACCGAGGAGCCGGACTCTAAAATTGCTTCCAGCGACGCTCACGGTCACAGCGGGAGAACCAGCGACAGCCGTTTGCGGGTTGATGGAAGAGAGCGATGGCAATGGGTTCACGCTGGTACCGCTGGTGAAGTCCGGAGTGGCAGTCGTGGACACAAAGCTTCCATCCAGCAGGTAAATGGGGCCGGCCTGGGTTGGCTGATTCCACCAGGTAGGCAACATCGTGAACGCCAGGCCGGCGTTGCCCCACCGAATGAAGTCAACCGGATACCCCGAGATACCATTGATCGACATTGTGTTGACAAGCTGGTAGGTCTTCGCATCGAAGGCGAAGATGGTGACGCCTGAGCCACCCCCGAACTGTGCCGGAGTTTCGCCCGCGCAGAACGCGAGTATGCCGGCACCATCCGGGATGCAGCGGGTAGGTCCCTGCAGTGCGCTGAGATTGAACGTGCCGAGGAGATAGCCTGTTGCAGGGTCCACCACGCGCCCGTCGTCGGCGTAGACATGACCAGTGCTTGGATCGAAATGGATAGTGCCGTTTTCGTTGTACATCAGACCGCCGTACGTCTTCGCGAGTGTGACCCCACTCGAGTTCACCGCACCGACGAAAAAGTCTCCCGGTGATTCATTCGCATCCGTTCCATAAAGCACGGAGGAATCGGTTCCCCAGGTGAGGCCACTGATGGTCGGAGTGTCGGAGGGCAAATTTGAGGAGCGTGCCACGTTGTCGTCGTAGATAAACGTGCCGCCCGTGTCTGGTGGCGCCGTTGTCGGTTGACCGAAGATCGTGGCAATGGTGTGAGGTGCGCCTGGGGCAGTTTCGATCGAGATTGCCGTTTGCGGCGACGGAGAACCGAAGGTGGTGGTGGGTGGGATCGCGATGTTAAAGCTCGAGTCAAGTGTCAGTGTCGGGAGACTGAATCGAACGATCGACGGCGCACCATCCAGCACAACATAGAGGAAGCTGCCATCCTTCGAGGCAGCGAGTAAGTCGGAGCATTCCCCGCCGCTACAGGTGCTCCCATGGTTGCTGTGATCGGATTGATGGCAACAATGGAGTTGCTTCCGGAACCGGTCGGGGGTAACGTTGCGTAGAAAGTACCGTGCGTGGCATCCCACGCAATGTGATTTACCGGGGCATCAATCTCAGCAAGGTGATTCTCGGGAGCCTCCACGGTAAACGTGAGCGAACTGGAGGTGCCCCCATCCGGTGCGGCATTCACGATTGTCACGCTTGCGGCGGTCGCCATTGCCAAGTCTGCAGCGGGCACAATTGCGGTGAGAGAAGTGGCGGAGACGTACGTTGTGACAAGCGCGGCGCTCCCCCACTGCACAACAGATGCGGAGTTGAAACCGCTTCCGGCGACGGACAAGTTGAGAGAAGCGCTCCCTTGAATCGCGGTATTGGGCGCGATCGAGGTAAGCACAGGAAGGGGATTTGTGACACTGAAACTTACAACGTTCGAAATCCCGCCGCCAGGCGATGGATTCGATACGGTAATGCTGCCCGTTCCAGCAGAGGCAAGGCTGGCGGAAGGAACCGCGGCCGTAAGCTGAGTTGCCGAAACGAAGGTCGTTCCAAGCGAAGTTCCATTCCATCGGACCGTCGACGAGGCGATAAAACCGGAACCCGCAACGTTAAGGGTTGCCGGCGAGGCTCCAACCAAGCAGGAAGTGGGCGCGAGAGACGTAATGGCAGGTACGGGATTGTTGGGAGAGCCTCCTCCGTTGTTTCCGCCGCCTCCGCCGCATGCGGCGATGATGGAGAGTGGAAGGGCAATCGCAATCGAAGAGAGATAGGAAGGAACAAAACGGTTCGACAAGGAAAGAGCCCCCAGCGTCGGTATCAAATGCGTCCAATTAAAGCTGTCGAGGATTATCCCTGATTGCGACAAGCAGCACAATCCCATTAACTGGCAAGAAACTAGTGGAACCCATCCATTCACCTCTAAGCCGATCTCAAGCGTGCACATGAAAGGCGGTTGTTCAAAAACGGACAGGGCAATGCGATTCCGGACCAGTCGACAAGCTCACTCTCTTCGCATTTCTTCTCTATCTCACTGATTTATAGCGCGCTACTTACCTCCGTGTTTTGGCGCACTGCATGCACCTATAGAAAGCAATACTCTCATTCCCCAAGAGCGAAGTTCCATAGGAGGCGGTCATGGCAGGACTGCTCCAGGATGTACGCTTTGCTTTTCGGCAACTGCGCAAGAATCCCGGATTCACGCTAACGGCGATCGCGATGCTGGCTGTGGCCATCTGCGCCAACAGCACAGTGTTCAGTTGGATCAACGGCATCATGCTGCACCCGATTCCCGGGGCGCGCGCCACCGGCGAGCTGGTGAGCGTGATGCGCGGCGAGCGAAACACGTCGCCCTCGCCGCCGCTCTCGTATCTCGATTACCGCGATATGCGTGAGCAAAACCGCACGCTGGTGGGGATGCTCGCCTACAACCACGACTGGATTACGTTGACGCACGCCGGCGCGGAGCCGGACCGCATCTACATCGCGAACGTTTCGGCGAACTTTTTCGACCTGCTGGGTGTGAAGCCTGTGGCTGGGGCGCTTCTTTCTGCCGGAAGAAGAGACGCGGCCGGATGCGGTTCCCTACGTTGTGCTGAGTTGTTCGTTGTGGCAGACGCGTTTTGCGGCCGATCCGGCAGATCGTCGGCAAATCCATTGAGATAGCGCGGCACCCGGTGACGGTGATTGGCGTCGCGCCTGAGGGGTTCATTGGGGCCATGCCGGGCATTCGGGAAGACGCGTGGCTGACGCTGAATCCGATTGGAACAGCTTCGTACCAGATGACGCATCGCGGCGCATGGCACTACAACGTGCTGGCGCGGCTGCGTCCGGGCGTGACCAGGGAGCTTGCGACGAAAGACCTGGACACCATCATGCAGCGCATTGTTGCGGCGTATCCGAACGAGCACGTCGGCAGCAACAGGATCACGCTGGATCCGATGTGGCGCTCTCCCTTCGGCTCCAACGGCTACATGGCGCTGTCGCTGCCGGTGCTGCTGGCGATTGCAGGTGCAGTGCTGTTGCTTACGTGTGTGAATGTGGCCACGTTGACGCTGGTGCGCTTTGTCTCGCGGCGTCGCGAGATTGCAATTCGCCAGTCGCTGGGCGCGGGACGGGTGCGTCTGATGCGGCAGATGGTGATGGAGGGGGCCGCGATCGCGCTGAGCGCCGGCCTGCTGGCCCTGCTGCTCACTGCGTGGACGGCGCATACCTTCGCCCTGTTCATTCCCGCGAATGCGAATCCGATCGCGCTCGATGGCTCGCTGGACTTGAAAGTTGCGCTTGGCGTGATGGCGCTGGCGCTGCTGGCAAGCGTGTTGTGCGGAGCGTTGCCGGCATGGCGCTCGGCGCAGGTGCCCGCGGTTGAAGCCCTGAAGGAGGAGTCCGCGAACGTTGCCGGCGGCTCGCACAACCGGCGCCTGCTGAGCGGACTGGTGGTGACGCAGATCGCCTTGTCTCTTGCACTGCTCGTGATCTCCTCGCTCTTTCTGCGCACCCTGCGCAATATCTCAACCGCAGACCCGGGATTCAAGCAGGATCATCTTCTGACCGCGTCGGTGGGCTTGAATATCGCCGGGTATAGCGATGTCGAGGCGCGGGCCATTCGGCACAAGGTCCTCGACCGCGTGTCGGCACTGCCGGCCGTGAGCCTCGCCACGCTCACAGACTGGGTTCCCATGCAATTCACGCGCAAGACGGCGCAGGTTTACCCGCAGGGATATACGCCGCGGGTACAGGAATCGCTGGAGGTGCGGCGGGCTGAGGTGACGGCGCACTACTTCGAACAGATGGGTATCCCCTTGCTCGAGGGCCGCGACTTCACGAAAGACGATAACGAGAAAACTCCCGAGGTTGCGATCGTGGACCAGACCGCAGCCGCGCGCTACTGGCCTGGGCAGGATCCACTGGGAAGAACCCTGATGGTGCACGGACGCCCCTTCACGGTCGTCGGCGTGGTAAAGAACACCAGGCACCAGTTCATGAACGAGGCCCTGGAACCGATGATTTACCTGGACTTTTTTCAGGACGCGGACAGTGAGTCGATCGTGCAGGTGAAGACGCGCGGCAACCCCGCAGACATGGAGCAGGCGGTCGAGCGCGCCATTCACGAGATCGATGGGCAGGTTCCGGTATTCGATGTGCGCACCATGCGCGAGAACACGCAGATGGCCGGCATCTTCGCGGTAATGGAGAGCACCTTCGCAGGCATGTTCGCAGCGATCGCGCTGTTTCTGGCGGCAACGGGCATCTACGGCGTGGTGGCCTATCGCACCGCGCTGCGCACGCATGAGATCGGTATTCGCGTAGCGCTGGGTGCCTCCGCGGGCAGCGTGCTGCGGCTTGTGCTCATGCAGGGATTGTGGCTGACGGTGCTGGGGATCGTTGCCGGGCTGGCGCTGACGCTGGGGCTGACGCGGTTTGTAGCCGCACAACTCTACGGAGTCGGGGCCAACGATCCGCTCACGGTCGGCGCGGTCGTGGCGGCCCTTGCGGCGATGTCGCTGCTGGCATGCTTTGTGCCGGCGCGCCGGGCGATTCGGACGGACCCAGTGGCAGCAATCCGCGAACAGTGACCGAACGTTCACATTTGCGATTGAGGTTCAAGCGCTAGGATTCAAACAGCGGCGATAAGAAGTTGATCGCTGCATTGAAACCTATGAAACGTTCTTTTTGCTGTTGCTTCGTCGGCGTGCACGCCTTACTTCTGGCAACCTTCGTCTCCGTCGCGGTCGTCGCGTCCGCACAAGCCACAAAAGATTCGCTGCGCATCAACCAGATCCAGGTGATTGGGACGCACAACAGCTATCACGCCGGGCTGCTGCCGGGAATTGCGAAGATGCTCGAGCAATCGAACCCCGAGGCCTTCAAGAGTCTTGACTATCGACACGCGGGCCTGGCCGAGCAGCTGGACCACGGCATTCGCCAGATCGAACTCGATATCTTCGCGGATACAGCAGGCGGCCGCTACGCGCATCCATCGGGCCAGGCTGTGCTCACGGAAGCCGGAATGCCGAAAGACCCCGATCCGTATCCACAAGGCGTGATGAGCAAGCCGGGATTCAAAGTGATGCACGTGCAGGACCTGGACTACGCGAGCAACTGCCAGCCGTTCATCGCATGCCTGCAGATTGTGCGCGCGTGGTCGCAGGCGCACCCGGGGCATGTGCCCCTCTTCATTCTTGTGGAGACGAAGCAGGACACGCCCGAAGAGAAGTTTCCGTGGACTGCGCCGGAGCTCTTTTCCTCGAAGACCTTCGACGCACTCGATGCGGAGATTCGCTCCGTGTTTCCGCGCGACGAGATGATTGTGCCCGATGACGTGCGCGGCCGGCATCGCACGCTGGAAGACGCAGTGTTGCACGGCGCTTGGCCCACGCTCGAGAAGGCGCGCGGCAAGGTGATCTTTCTTATGGATCAGAAATCTGTGGGCCCGGTGTATCTCGAAGGGCATGCGGGATTGCGCGGGCGCGTGCTCTTTACGAATGCAACGCCCGGCAATGCGGACGCGGCGTTTGTGGAAGAGAACGACGGCAGCGCCGAAGAGATCGCGGCGCTGGTCCGCAAGGGCTACCTGGTGCGCACGCGCGCCGATGCCGATACGGTGCAGGGCCGCACGAACGATACGCGGCGGCGAGAAGTGGCGCTGCAGAGCGGCGCGCAGATTGTGAGCACGGACTACCCGCTTTTCGAGCCGGCGCGCTGGACCGGCTATTCCGTCGGCCTCCCCAACAGCGTGGCGGCTCGGTGCAATCCCGTCACAGCGGCCAGGGAGTGCAGCGACGCGGCGCTGGAACCAAACGCAACGGCGCAAGGCGCTCGCTGAGCTTACCCGTAATACTGGAATGTCTTCCAGAAATCAGGCCATGGGGAGCGAATGTCGCGGCAGACGTAGACATGGTCATCGTGGCCGATGGATTCATTGATCACGCCATAGGGGTGCGGAAGCTGAGCGGCAACCTCGCAGGAAGCGAAGATTGGCTTCAGATCGTCAAGACCGAAGCCCACCGCAATTACGGTTTGTGGAGGAGGATCGGGGTATCCGCGAAGCCAGTTGGAGTTCATACCGCTGATCGCGCGAGGCAAGCCGTAGGCGGGCCCATAAAGGTTCACAGCGCCAACTTCTCCGTCATCGCCGGCCAGCACCCCGTAAGCAGTGCGATCGGCAGCCGGGAGGGAGTCGCGCACGTGAGCCACTGTCGCCACAAGCTCAGGCCAGCCGTTCTCCATGTTGAGTTGATGAACTACGCCGTCCTGCACCCGCCAGCCTTTCGAAGCAACGGGAAAGAGGGGGAGCATGAGTGCGCCGATGATCAACCCGCTGACGATGAGCGGCCGCCATGTTAACCGCAGCGCTCGAGCCTGTTGGTGCGCAGGGAGCGTACGAACCCAACGTTCCCCAAAGACAGCGCCCGCGGCCAGCAGCATGGGGTAGGCGGGGGCAAGGTAGTAATCGCGCCCACGCGCAATCATCAGGAGGACAAGCGTGATTACGTACATCCAGCCGAGCATGCGCCACCGCTTCCCTTCCGGCCGCGCAAACACGAACCATAGCCCGGCAAGCCAGATGGGCACCGCGACAATATTCGTGGTCTGCCAAAACTGGCTCAGCAGAAAGTAGTCGGTACGGCCCATGCGCATATCGCGGGCGTGAATGCTCTTCATCCACGCAAGGCTGACGAAGTGATGCTGATACTGCCACCAGAGATTGGGTGCGAAAATCACCAGCGCCAGCGCTACGCCGCACCAGAACCAGAGATTGAGGAAGTAGCGTCGGTTGGGAGTCAAGAGCAGAGCGCCGAGCAGCGCGACGACGAAGAACGCCATCGTGTACTTGGTCATCAATCCAAGGCCGATCACGGCGCCTATGGCCAGCCACCAGCGCGCATCGTTGCTCGCGAGCAGGTGCACCACACACCACGCCATCACAACCCACCACAGCAGGTCGAATGTCATATACGACAGAAACGAGCCGGTAAAGAAGATTTCGCCAGCAATGCTCACGGCAAACGCCGAGACAAGCATTGCCTGCCGGCCGCCGCTCATGACCCGCGCCATCAGCCCGGTGAACACAGTGGTGAGCCCGCAGGCGATCGCGGCGAAAACACGAAAGCCCATAAGCGATGTGCCGAAGAGCGCGAGTTCGATGCGCGCCAGGAAAGCCGTCACCGGCGGATAAACGATGTATCCCCACTCGGGGTCGCGCGCGTTGGAGTAGGTCAGCAGTTCGTCGCGATGGAACCCGTAGCGCGCGCCCGCGACAAGATGCACCACGGTGAAGCCGAGGCCGAGAAGCCAGACCACATTGGTGTCACTTAGCTGAACCCGGCGCGTGTGGGCGAATCTTGCATACGATCCGTGAATTGAATTCGCAAACATCATACGCGACGAGCGCAGGATTGCTTGCACCGGTCTAAGGACGGAGTTCCTGGATAAGACCCGCATAGGTACGATCCGCGAAGGGCCCCGAGAGAATGCGCAGGCTTGATCGTCCTGTGCGAGATCGAGCTGAGGCTGGCGGCGAAAGCCTGTTGAGAAATGGCTTCTCGCCGCCCGGCCGAATCGTTGGCCTCGGTTCCGTTCCCGAGAAACTATGGCTCAGCGTAGCCGAGCAGCTTCTCCGTGACCCCGCCTTCGCACTTGGGATCCTGGCTTACAAAGTGGTCGACACTGGTATGGCATCGGTAGAGCGGGATCCGGCCCGATTGAGGTTTGGCAAACGCATACCCGTTTGTTCCCATGACATGCTGACCTTCGCACGCGCGATCCAGCGACACAAAGTAATCTTTGTCGCTCTGTTTGCAGCCATAAATGGGTACGGTCGCGCCATGCTCAGCATTGGCGTACAGGTGACCAAGAGTTTGCTGCACCTTCATCTTCGCCTCGTCCGCCACCCACCCGGTGGTCACCTCGTGCACCTCTCCGTTGTAGTAGCGAACAAATGGGAGGAGCGGATCGGAACTGGGCTGCCACTTGATCGGCATCAGGATCCACGAACCAAGCCGCGCCGAGTGGCCTGCTTCGGCAGGCGTCGCGTTCCAGGCCGGCTGCGGCCAGGATGTGGAGACGTACATCTCGATCGTGGGATACGACGAAACGTTCACATTGCCAAACTCATCGTGCACGATCCCGGCGATGAAATTCGATTCGTAGCCGGTCGAGTTTGTGTCGATGATCGAAAGCTGGTGCCACGGCTTGGCCCCCGAGACCAGCGAGTCTTTGTCGATCTTGTAGAGCTCCACCCCATACTGGCCCAACTCCTGCACCCCTCCTGTCGTCGTAGATGGCCGATAAGGGCGGCAGTACACGGCATACCACTCGCCGGCGCTCTTGTCATACGCCATATCGCCCCAGCTTGCGGCGGGGAAATCCGGATCAAGGCCATTCGTCGTCAGAAGCCCTTGCACCGTGAAATGGACCCCATCGGTTGAGGTCGCGACTTTGTGAACGGTATTCGGATTCGCCTCCTCGAAAATCATCGTGATCGCAGACTTGCCGTCGGCGTTGTAGACCGAGGGTTGAGCTTCTCCGTAGAAATCAACGGTTGGCGTGGGCAACACTGGGTTCGGATACTTCGTGAAGTGCAGCCCATCGTTCGAAAAGGCAACGCCGATGCTGTTGGCGAGCCCGGACAGTGCGTTCGTCGCCACGTAATACAGCGCGTACGTGTAGGTGAGCCCGTCTCCCATTGGGTTAACGAACTGACCTTCGATCACCTTCGGGTTGCATGTGTAGGCAGAGTCCCACGCGCCTGGAGTCTCCGCCAGCACCAGCCTTGGCCCCACGGTCTTCCCGGTGACCATGTCGATCGAGGCGTACCAGATGGAGTCGGTGTCCTGCTTTGAATCGGCGGGATTGATGCCCTGGCTGCACCACCAGAATTTGCGTAGATTTCCCTGCTGAATGATGGAGGGCGAGTAATTGTAGATGCCAGGATTCCCGATGGCGCCGTTGGGAAGAGATTGCGAGCAGCTGTTCAGCAAGGCCATTGCGCCGCAGGCGGCCAAGGCTATTGCCGCTCTGGAAATCCACCCGCGCATTTTCGTCATGGTACCGTCGTCTCCGCTCAATAAAAACAGTCTGTCCCCGGCCGAAGGACCGTTTCCAGACGAACTTCGAAAGACGGCCCCGCGGTCAACACTTCGGAACCCAACACCGGCTCTTCATGGCTTTTCTTCTGAAATCTAAGCCAGGAAGATGATTCATTTCAGTCGTGCATGTGGGTCCATTGGGTGGTGGCAGCACCATTCTAAATCCAGCGGCTGGATTGCGTGAAGCCCCTTCTTTTGTCGCAAACGGGGTGCTCTCCCCAAAAAGGCGGAGCGCTCCTGCGAGCTCTTTCTTTCGGGGCTAGGGGAAATCCTGCGGGGGCTAGGAAGCCTCTTCCTGGGAGGGCAGATCTGCACCCGGCCCACTCGCCGACCGGGCCAGCACAGCGGAGGATCCAAGCTCGCTGTTGATTTCCGCGCCCAGTAGAAGCATCAGACCGGTAAGGTAAAACCAGGTGAGAAGAATAATGACCGCACCAAGGGAGCCGTAGGTTACGGAGAAATTGTTGAAGAAGTGGAGATAGACCCGGAAGCCCAGGGACGCCAGCAACCACCCGGCAACCCCAATGACAGCGCCCGGTGTGACCCATCGCCAATCGCGGCGGCGAAGATCGGGAGCCCAGTTGTACATGATGGCAAACGTGAGCGCCAGCAGCGCCGTTGCAACACCCCATGCCAGCAGCCGGCAAACCGCAACGATCACGGTTTGAACGAAACCGTCGTGAAATGTGTGGGCAACGATCCGTGCACTGAGGTCGCCGCCAAAGAGCGCGACCAGGCCCAGCGTGACGATCACCGTCAGCAGAATCGTGAGTCCAATGGCATAGAGGCGCGCCTTGAAGTACGACCGCGACTCGTCGATCCGGTAGACAGCGTTCAAGGTATCTTGAACCGCTGAGATGCCCACCGAAGCGGACCAGATAGCCGCGATAAGGCCGAAGGTCAGTTTGCCCGACGTGGAGGCGGCCGTCGTCTCGTTGAATGTGTGCAGAACCGTGCCCAGGGCTGCGGTGGGAATCAGGAGCGAGAGGTAATCGAGGAGCCGGTCGTAGATGAGCGGTGCGGACCGTGCCGCAAGACCCAGAATCGAACTGGCACTGAACAACGTGGGGAATAATGCGAAGAGAAAGTAGAAGCCCAGCTCAGCAGCGTGACCAAAAATGCGGTCGGCAACCGTTGCGCGCCAGGTACGCATCGCCACACCGCGTATCGACGCGCCATATAGACCCCACAGCGATTTCGGCCAATAAGCAACCAAGGCGATCGCGCGCTTCTCGTATCGATCGAACTCGGGACCCATCGCGGGATGAGCGCTGATCTGCTGGTTTCCGGCTGCCACTGGCTTCCTCGCTTCCGCAATCGACTTCCCTCACCACTAGATGCGCAATTCGTGGTTCTGATTGCATCCGAGCGCAACTCTCCGTGGCATCATCAAACCAATCAATTGTGGGTCGCATCAGAAAACCGAAAGTGGAATGGGACTCATTGGACTGCTTGACTCGGAAGACTTTATCCCAGGAGCCTTTATCTTGCGGACGCCGCGGGCGAATCTTTGCTCTCGGAACTGTCCTTGTCCTGTGCGTTTTTTCCTCGTTTCTCCCGCAATCGGCGGCTCAGGCCACCCCACCGGGCAGCTCGGCGCCTCCGGCCGCACCGCCGGCAAAGGAGGAGCCGCCGTCCGAAGCCGCGCAGAGCAAAGCAACCGGAAAACCGGCTGAACCCAACACGGGGCAGGTCCCAGGTTCCACTGCGTCGCTGCTGTCGTCGTACGAAGGCCAGAATGTGACCGCGATTGAGGTCGCGGGGCGGCCCGATTTGCCCTCCGCTTCCTTCGCTTTCCTGTTTCAACAGGGGGTTGGCCAGCCGTTTTCTCAAACCAATGTGCAGGCGACTGCCGCGGCGATCAAGGCCAAAGCCCAGTGCCGCAACGTGCGCATTCACGTCGGCGCGGAGGCTGAAGGCGTGCGCATCGTCTACATTCTGCAGCCGTCCGTCTCCTTCGGGATCTTTGAGTTCCCCGGCGCCCAGCGATTTCCCTACTCGCGCCTGGTCCAGGTGTCGAACTACCCAACGCAAACTCCCTTTGCGGCGGAGGACGTAGAGAGCGATCGCCAGGCGCTGCTCGCCTTCTTCCAGCAGCAGGGATACTTTCAGGCACAGGTTGAGGCCAAAGTCGATGTCGATGCCACGCACAATTTGGCCAATGTTGTTTTCGAGACGAAACTCGGCAAGAGGGCGAAGTTCGGCGAAATCGACATTGCCGACACCACGCCGGAATCGACTGCCGAGCTGACGCACAGCCTGAGAACGTGGATCACTGTCGCACGCGGCGGCGCGATCCGCCCCGGTCATCCGTACTACTACTCGAATTTGACCAAGGCGACACAACTGATGCAGGCGCATCTCGAAAAACAGGGCCGGCTGGGCGCGCAGGTGAAACTGAATGGCGCGGAGTACCACCAGGAGACGAATCGCGCCGACATTCACTTCACTATTGAGGAGGGCCCAAAGACGGCGGTTGCGATTCAGGGAGCCCATCTCTGGCCATGGACGCGCAAGTCGCTTCTGCCTGTATACCAGGGAGTGGGCGTGGATGACGAATCTGTGGAAGAGGGCCGGCAGGCGCTGCTTTCCTACTTTCAAGACAAGGGCTTCTTCGACGTGAACGTCGACGCCAAACTGAGCGACGAGAAGAACGGCAAGGGAATCGTCTATAAAATCACGAAGGAGAAAAAGCACAAGGTCAAGTCCGTCACGGTCACGGGCAACACGCAACTGCCCTCGTCGGAACTGACACCGCAATTGACGGTTCAAAAATCGCACCTGTTTTCGCCCGGCGACTTCAGCGAAAAGCTGGTGCGCAGCACCGCGAACAAACTGCAGGCTGTGTATCAATCCGAGGGCTTCAGCAAAGCGCAGATCAGTCCCAGGGTCACGAGGGACGGCGGAGATGTTCAGGTTGCATTCCGCGTGGAAGAAGGCCCGCGCGATATCGTGGAGTCCATCTCGATTGAAGGCGCAGACACGTTTCCGCAGGCACAGTTTGCGCCGAAGGGCCTGAAGCTGGCGGCAGGCCAGCCGTACTCGCAGGCCCATATCGCCGACGATCGCGCCACAATCATTGCCAACTACCTGCAGGCCGGCTACCTGAATGCAAGCTTTCGCGAGACTTCGTCGCAGGTGGCGAAGAACGATCCACACCACATTCGCGCTGTGTACCACATTCATGAAGGGCCCAAGGTCGAGGCCGATCAGCTGATCACATTGGGCCGCAGACACACGCAACAACGTTTGATCAATGAGGACGTAAATGGCATCGTCCCCGAGCACCCCCTCACCGAGTCAGAGCTCCTGGTCGCCGGCAGCAAGCTCTACGATCATCCCGGCGTCTTCGACTGGGCAGAAGTTGATCCCAAGGAACAAGTCACCACCCAGGATCACGACGACGTGCTCATCAAGGTGCACGAGGCCAGCCGCAATGAGCTGACTTACGGCTTCGGCTTCGAAGTGATTAATCGCGGCGGCAGCATCCCCAGCGGCACGGTCGCGTTGCCCAACCTTCCGCCGGTCGGTTTGCCGTCGACCTTCAAAACCAGCGAGACAACGTTCTACGGCCCGCGCGGCACCATCCAATACACGCGCAACAACATTGGCGGCAAAGGCGATTCGCTCTCGTTCACAGGCTTTGCCGGCCGGCTCGATCAGCGCTTCGCGGCGTACTACATTGCCCCTCATTTCCGTTGGTCCAGCTGGAAGGCCACAACCTCAATCTCTGCCGAGCGCAACGAAGAGAACCCCATCTTCTCCGCGCAGGAAGAACTCGCCAGCACCCAGGTTCAACGCAGCCTCGACCGGGCCAACACGGATACGTTCTTCCTCCGCTACAGCTTCAGCCAAACGAACATCACGCGGGTTCTGATCGACGCTTTGGTGCCCGATAAAGACCGCGATGTTCGCCTTTCCACGCTCGCCGCCAACGTCACGCGCGACACGCGCGACAATGCGCTCGACGAGCACAAGGGCGTGCTGCAATCCCTGGAGTTCGACTTCAACTCAACCAAGCTCGGCTCGAGCGTGGACTTTGCCAAGTTCACGGGCCAGGCCGCATGGTACAAGCCGGGCTTCAAGAACATCGTCTTCGCAAACAGTATTCGCATTGGTCTCGCACAGCCCTTTTCGAACAGCTTTGTCCCGCTGAGTGAGTCCTTCTTCACGGGCGGCGGCAACACGCTGCGCGGATTCCCCCTGGATGGTGCGGGCCCACAGCGCCAGGTCCAGATCGTTGGCAACGGCTGCTCTCCTAACCCATGCTCCATTCAGGTTCCCGACGGTGGCAACGAACTGCTGCTGCTCAACTCCGAAGCCCGCATTCCGCTGAAGATCAAGAAAGGGCTTGGGCTGGCCGTGTTCTACGATGGCGGCAACGTCTTTCCCAACGTCGGCTTCCACGACTTCACTTCGCTTTACAGCAACAACGTAGGCCTCGGCCTTCGTTATGCGACGCCGGTTGGCCCTGTCCGCTTCGATGTGGGGCAAAACCTGAATCCAATCTCCGGAGTCAAGTCCACGCAGTATTTCATCACCATCGGTCAGGCTTTTTGAGTTGAGGACTTCCATATGACGCCATCCTTCCTACCTCCCGACTGGCGCGAGCGAATCGAAAAGTCACGGCAGCAGCCCAAACCTCGCTGGATGCGCGTTCTCGCGTGGATATGGATCGGCAGCACGGCGCTGGGGTTGATCGGAGCCCTTGCCGTCGTGGTTCTTCTCAACAATGCGCGCTTCCACAGCTACCTGATTCAGCAGGTCGAATCACAAGGCGAGCGAGAGTCTGGGGACCGGCGTCCATCTACAAAATTTCGCTCTGAATTTTCACGCGCTGAGCGTCGATCTCTACGGCGTCACCGTCGATGGCGCCGCGCCCTATACAACGCCGCCGCTTCTCCAGGTCGATCACGCCGAGGCGTCTGTGCGCATCGTGTCCGTTCTGCGCCGTGCATGGTATCTCCAGGACATCAGTGTCCATCGGCCCATCGTCCATATCTTTGTCGACGAACACGGCCGCTCCAATCTTCCCACCATCAAGAGCAGTAACAGCAACAGCAATACCAGCGTCTTTGACCTGGGCATTCGACATGCGCTGCTGGATCAGGGCGAGGTCTACTACAACGATCGCCCCAGCGCGCTCTCTGCCGATCTGCACAACCTTGACTTTCACTCCGTCTTCAGCGAATCCGAGAAAAAGTACTCCGGCCAATTGAGTTACTCTGACGGGCAGTTTGTTTACGGAGCGTTCAGTCCTCTGGCGCACAACTTCACAGCTGAGTTCGAGGCTACCCCTACCACGTTCCAACTCACGAAAAGCCAACTGTCCGTCGGCTCCTCGCATGTGAACCTTGCCGCATCCCTCAACAACTACAGCAGCCCGGTCGTGCAGGCGCAGTACGCGCTAAGCCTCGATGGCGCGGAGCTTGCGAAGACTCTACACCAGTCCGCTTTGCCGTCGGGAATCATCGAGACTTCGGGAACTGCAAGCTATCAGCAACTGCCGAATAAGGCGCTATTAAATTGCCTCGAAGTTCACGGCGAAATTGGCAGCCGCACCCTCGACGTGAATATGCCTTCGGCGCGGGGACGCATTCAAAATGTCGCGGGCCACTACGTCCTCTCCGGAGGCAATGCGACTCTGAGCGATTTGCGCGCGGATCTGCTTGGCGGCAGCGTTGCCGCGCAAGGAACGATGATGAATATCGCTGGGGATTCTCATACCAGCGTCAAAGCAACGGTGCATGGTGTGTCGCTGGCTGAGGTGGTTCGAACCGCGGGTGCATCCGCGCAGCAACTCAATGTCGCGATCACGGGACGATTGAATGCCGAAACCACGGCGGCGTGGGGCAAAACCCTCGACAATCTGGTTGCGCATGCGGATGCCACCATCGACAGCGACGTGGCCAGCCGCGGCGCTGCGCCGGTTACGGCCGCGAATGCCAATCCAGCGCCCGCAGCGAGCGGGCCGCAAACTGTGCCCCTCAACAGTGCCCTTCACGTAACCTACACGGCAAAGAACGCGCAGATCACCGTCGAAAACAGCTACCTGCGCACCCCGCAAACCAACCTGACGCTGAACGGCACGGTCAGTCAACGCTCGCAACTGGCTCTTCAGTTGCAGGCCCAAGACCTGCGCGAAGTGGAAACAATCGCCGATCTGTTTACGCCGCAGAAGCCCGGCCAGCCTGCAACGCAGCTCGGATTGGCAGGCGCTGCAACCTTCCACGGCGTCGTGCAAGGCTCGATGAAGGTCCCGCATCTGACCGGGCAGCTTACGGCCACCAACCTCGCCGTCGAAGGAGCGAACGTAAAATCGATCCGCACCAACGTCGACGTGAGCCCGTCGTTCGCAAGCCTGCAGAATGCGGAGATCGAGCCGGCGTCGCGGGGACACATCACGCTGAGCGCCAGCACTGCTCTATCGCAATGGTCGTTTACCAATACCAGCCAGATTCAAGCCAGGATCAACGCGTCGCAATTGGATATCGCGGAACTGATGAAAATCGCCAGGCAGCAGGCCCCGGTCACCGGCACGCTGAATGCGGGGCTCACTCTGCATGGAACCGAGTTGAACCCGGTTGGCAATGGGAACGTATCGCTGACGAACCTTGTCGCCTATCAGCAGCCTGTTTCATCGTTGAATCTGACCTTCAATGGCGACGGCCAGCAGGTGCAGGGAAACCTGTCGTGCGTACGCCCGCGGGCGATCTCTCCGGCAACGCCACGGTGCAACCGAATGAGAAGACCTACACCGCAACGCTCGAAACGGCCGGAATTGAACTGGACAAACTGGAAGCGCTGAAGACTCGCAACCTTGCCATTACCGGCGACGTGAAGCTCAGCGCAAAAGGCCAGGGCACCTTTGATAATCCCGGCGCCGATGCATCCATCGAGATTCCCAAGCTTGTTGCGCAGTCCCAGACGATCACGGGACTGAATCTGCACCTCGACCTGGCCAATCATGTGGCGAATGCGACCCTCGCTTCCTCCGCAATGAACACCAATATCAAGGCAAGGCGCGCGTGGAATTGACCGGCGACTACCTTGCCGACGCCTCGATCGACACGCAGTCCATCCCGCTGCAACCGCTGCTCGCGCTCTATGCCCCTGATAATGCCGCAGACGTGACGGGCCAAACGGAACTGCACGCAACGCTGCATGGACCACTCAAGAAGAAGGAGCAGGTCGAGGCGCATGTCACCATCCCCGTGCTTCAATGTGGCCTACCAGAAGACCGTGCAGCTGGCCGCCGCCGGGCCCATCCGCGCCGACTACAAGAATGGAGTCGTGGATGTGCAGCGCTCGGCGCTCCGCGGCACCGACACCGATCTGCAATTTCAGGGCAGCATTCCGACCACAGGCAATGGACCCATGTCTCTGCTGCTGCTCGGCTCGATCAATCTGCAATCGCGCAGCTCTTCGATCCCGACATTCGCACCTCCGGCGAAGTCCGCTTCAACATCGACTCGCACGGCACCACCAGCGACACCGACATCGGCGGCGAAATCAACATCGTCGACGCGAACTTCGCTTCAAATGACCTGCCTGTCGGCGTGCAGCACGGCAATGGCGTTCTGAAGGTCACGAAAAATCGCATCAACATCGCCAGCTTCCAGGCGACTATCGGCGGTGGCACTCTTACGGCGCAAGGCGGCATCGCTTATCGGCCCGCGCTGCAATTCGACATGGGGCTCGCCGCCAAGGGCGCTCGCCTGCTCTATCCGCAGGGAATGCGCGAGAGCGTCGACGCAAATGTGCGGCTGGCCGGCACGCCCGGATTTTTCGCGGCTGAGCGGAACCGTCAATCTTTCCGATGTTTCGTTCACGCCGGCCTTCGATCTGGATAGTTTCATTGCGCAGTTCTCCGGAAGCGCGCCCACACCTCCCTCGCAGGGATTGGCCAACAATCTGCAACTGAATCTCTCGTTGCACTCCACCAACAATGTGAGTCTTGTAAGCCGCACTCTGAGCATTGGCGGTTCGGCAAATCTCCAGGTCCGAGGCACCGCGGCAGAACCGGTGATTCTGGGCCGCGTGAATCTCACCGACGGCGACATCATTCTCAACGGCACTCGTTTCGTGCTCAATGGAGGCACGATTCAATTCATCAATCCCGCCGAGACCCAGCCCGTTGTGAACCTTTCCCTGAACACCAACATTCAGCAGTACAGCATCGATCTGCGCTTTAATGGCCCGGTCGATCAATTGCAAACGCAATACAGTTCAGACCCCTCGCTGCCGGCGGCGGACATTATCAACCTGCTGGCGTTCGGGCAGACGACAGAAGCAAGTGCAACGGCTTCGGCGAGCACGACCACCAACCAGCAGGCCGAGTCCCTGGTGGCGTCGCAAGTCTCAAGCCAGGTCACGAGCCGTATCTCGAAGATCGCCGGCATCTCGCAGCTTTCCATCAGCCCGGTGCTTGCGGGCAGCAGCAGCCAGGGACCGCCGGGAGCCGTCATCACCATTCAGCAACGAGTAACCGGAAATCTATTCGTCAACTTTTCAACTAACGTGGCGTCCACGCAGAGCCAGACGATCCAGGGGCAATACCGCGTATCGCCGCGCGTGTCGGTCAGCGCGACGCGCGATCCCAATGGCGGATTCGGATTCGATACACTCATCAAGAAAAGCTGGTGAAGGGATACAGGGAAGAAACCCGCCTGCATGGCGGACACGCCCACCCTCACACGCCAAGGAGTTTTATGGCCTAATCCGCAGTCCGATGCACTGGTCGTGTTTGGAGTCACCGGCGACCTTGCGCACAAGATGATCTTCCCCGCGCTCTACGCCATGGTAAAACGCGGAACGCTCAAAGCTCCTGTCATCGGCGTGGCCTTGCCCAAGTGGAGCATCGATCGGCTTCATCGACGCGCGGCCGACAGCATCAAGCGCTTTGGCGGCGGCATCGATAACAAACGCGCCTTCCGGGATCTTCTTTCCCTGCTGCGCTACGTGAGCGGCGACTATCAACAGGACTCGACCTTCACCGCGATTCGCGAAGCGCTTGGCAAAGCGAAGCGCCCCGCTTTCTACCTGGCGATTCCCCCTCGCTCTTCGAAACCGTGATCAAGAAACTGGGCGAGAGCGGTCTGGCCAAGGGGGCGCGCGTCATTGTCGAGAAGCCCTTCGGACGCGACCTGGCGTCCGCGCGCCAACTGAATAGCGTTGCGCAGTCGGTGTTTCCCGAAGACTCGATCTTCCGCATCGATCACTTCCTGGGCAAGGAAGCGATCATGAACATTCTTGTACTTCCGTTTTGCCAATTCGTTTCTGGAACCGATCTGGAATCGCAATTACATTTCGAGCGTGCAGATCACGCTTGCGGAGAACTTTGGCATCGTGGGGCGCGGCGCGTTCTACGAGTCTGCCGGGTGCCTGCGCGATGTTGTCGAGAACCACCTCTTCCAGGTAGCGGCGTTGCTTGCGATGGAGCCGCCCTCGGGTCAGGACTTCGGTGCAGTGCAGACGGAAAAGGCAAAGGTCTTCAAAGCGATCCGCCCCCTGCGCTCAGAAGATATGGTGCGTGGCCAATACGCGGGCTATCGCCGCGAGGCCGATGTCGAACCCGCGATCGGACGTGGAAACCTATTGTGCGCTGCGCTTGTGCATCGCCTCGTGGCGTTGGGAGGGCGTGCCGTGGTATTTACGCGCGGGCAAGTGCCTGCCCGTTACGGCCACTGAGGTGCTGGTAAAACTGAAATCGCCGCCGCAGGAACTGTTCGACGACGCGGTGCGAAAGAACGCATCGCCCAATTACCTGCGCTTTCGGCTCTCACCGAATGCCGCGCTCGCCCTTGCAGCCCGCGTAAAGCTTGCCGGCGAGGGCTTTACCGGAGAGCAGCGCGAACTCTACTTATCGGAAGAGCAGACCGGCGAAGAGACTCCGTACGAGCGCCTGCTCGGCAACGCCATGGCAGGGGATGGGGCGTTGTTTACCCGCGAAGACGCGGTCGAGGCTGCCTGGGCCGTTGTGGATCCGGTGCTTAAACATCATCCGCGCGCGCGCCCTTACAAGCAGGGAACATGGGGCCCAAAGGCCGCCGATGCGCTGATCGCGCACGATGGCGGATGGTTTAACCCCAGCGCGGATTGACGAATCGGCCTTTGCGCTACGTTTCCATCGGGCTCGGTTTCCTTAATACACGCGGGTTGCGCGCACGGTTCCATCCATCTTCCGATGGAGGTCGACGTCCCGCGTTCGGAGGTAGACATAGTGTCAGGAAACCACGAAAATTCGTGATCGGGACACTCCCCGCCTCCGAGGTCATCCGTTGATTCAGCAGTCTTGCACGTTGGCGCGATCGCGCTTTCGACCCAGTTTTCTTGGCATCTGTCTTTCCTTCTGCGCCATTTCGGCATCCTCCCAAAACACGACTCCATCGCAGCCGCCGCTTTATGGCGGGAACGCAGCGAGCCAGCAGCCTCCGCAACAGGGCGGCGCCGCCACCGCGGGCGTGTTTGCGCCTGTTCTCGATTCGGAGAATCGCCCCATCACTGCCGGCGGCTTTGTGAAGACCGGCCCCATCGTCTTTCAGGACATCTCGCAAAAGGCCGGCCTCACCACCTGGCAGCACAAGATGGGCACTCCGCAGAAGAATTACATCCTGGAAACCATCGGCTCCGGCGTCGCGCTGCTCGATTACGACAACGACGGCTGGCTCGATATCTACATCGTGAACGGATCCACCTTCGACGCCCTCGACGGAAAGGTCGAGCCGCCCCATGCCGCGCTCTTCCACAACAACCACGACGGAACCTTCACCAACGTGGCCGCCAAGGCCGGCGTCACCAACGATCGCTGGGGATTCGGCGTGGCTGTGGGCGACTTCGACAACGACGGCTGGCCCGACTTATACGTCGGCAATTACGGCAAGAACCGCCTTTACCACAACAATCACGACGGCACTTTTACCGACATGGCCGAAACCGCCGGGGTGACGCTGGGCAACTGGTCCACGGGCCCGAGCTTTGGCGACTACGACGGCGATGGGCGTCTCGACCTGTTTGTGCCGGGCTACGTTCACTGGGATATGGATAACCTTCCCATCGCCGGGATCCAAGACCGTCGGCTTTGCAAACTGCTCCTACCGCGGCGCGCAAACCCTGTGCGGACCGCGCGGATTGCAGGGCGAGCCCGACCACCTATTCCACAACAACGGCGACGGCACCTTTACCGACGTAAGTGTAAAAGCCAAGGTAGACGACAAGCGGCGCTACTACGGCTTCTCCTCCACCTTTGTCGATGTCGACAACGACGGCAAGGTTGACCTGCTCGTCGCCGACGATTCCTCGCCAAACTACCTGTACCTGAACAAGGGCGACGGAACATTTCAGGACGCGAGCTTCTACTCCGGGTTTGCGCTGAATCAGGATGCGCGCGAAACAGCGTCGATGGGCCTTGCCGTCGGCGACTACGCCAACAACGGCCGCGTCGATCTCTACACCACCACCTTCTCTGACGACTACAAGACCCTCTATCGCAACGACGGCGAAGGCAACTTTGTCGACATCACCCCGCAGATGGGCATCGCCGAGGGCACCTATCCCTTCCTGAGCTGGGGCACTGAGTTCTTCGACTACGACAACGACGGCTGGAAAGACCTGATGTTTGTCAGCGGCCATGTGTATCCGCAAGTCGATCAGCACGATTGGGGAACGTCGCTGGGCCGAGCGGCCGTCTGCTCTTCCACAACCTCGACCACGGCAAGAAATTCGAGATCATGCCGCCGGTCGAGGGCACCGGCCTGGCCGACGTGATCCCCGCGCGTGGCGCGGCGTTTGGCGACCTCTTCAACGACGGCAAGATCGACGTGGTGATCAACTGCATCGACCACACGCCTGTCCTATTGCGCAATGTGAATGACGACCACAATCATTGGGTCGGCTTGCTGCTGATTGGCGGACCGAAGAGCCCGCGCGACGCGATCGGGTCCACTGTTTACGTGACGGCGGGCGGCATGCGCCAGCGCGGCGATGTGATGAGTGGCGGCAGCTTCGAGTCGTCGAATGATATGCGCCTTCACTTTGGACTCGGAGAAGCGAAGAAAGTAGACAAGGTGGAGATTCGCTGGCCTGACGGAGTCAAAGAGACTGTAAACCTTCCGGATGTGGACCGCTACTTTGCCGTTGAGGAAGGCAAGGGCCTGGTTCCCAGTGTCTACGATTCCATCGCCTCGGAGCACACGAAGGGTAAGTCTGCCGCTATGCAGAAGGGTAAGTAGATGCAAGAACGCCAAGAGAACAAAACGCTCTCGCAATACCATCCTTGGCATCATCGGGTATGCGTGGTCGCACGCCGGATTGTCTGTCTCACACTTTGGATTGCGATCGTGATTTTCGACGGCAAGTCCCTGAGATCTGCACGTGCTCAGCAGAACCAGGCGCAGAGCCCTGCGATCAATTCCGCACAGGACCAGAGTGCGCTGCGGCCACCATCCCGCGTACACCCCGCGCGCCAAAGATGCTCCTCCTGTCGAAGACACGCCGGCGCAGCGCGAAGCGATCGCCCGCTGGAAGGCAAAGGCCGAGCAGGCTACCGAAACTGCCCGCAAGGATTACAACGCGACAGTTACTCCCACGTATAACTTCCATTACGGTCCCAAGAACCCATTTACTCCGGGCAACGTACAGGTGCAGGGTGAGGGCTTTCTTCAGCCCGGGGCCTATCCCAGCGCCGAATATTGCGGAACCTGCCACCAGGAGGCCTACAGCCAATGGCGTCAGGCGCTGCACTCCAACGCCTTTCGCACTCCGTTCTACCGCACCAGTGTGAACCTTCTTATCCGCGACAAGACCCGCGGCATCGCATTCGCTCGCCACTGCGACAGTTGCCACAATCCGATCGGCGTCTTAGGTGCGGCTCTAACTGAAGACTCAAAGGTCGATCGCGCCAAATTCGATTCCGACGGCCTTACCTGCACGACCTGCCACTCCGTCCTCAGCTACGATTCCACCAACGGCAACTCCAGCGTCAAGATGGGCGTGCCCGCGGTCATCGTCGACGAAAATGGCGAGCGCATTCCGGGCGAAGTTCCCTTCGATATGATCCTGCGCCACCCGGAGCGGCATTCGAAGGCGGTGATGCACGACTTCCTGCACAAGCCCGAGTTTTGCGCCGCCTGCCACAAGGCCAATCTGCCCGCGTCGCTCAACGACTACAAATTCATTCGCGCGTTCACCGCGTTACGACGAGTGGCAGCAATCCAAGTTCTCGCAGCGCAACCCGCTCACCTTCTACACGGCTGATTTCACCACCTGCCAGGGTTGCCACATGAAGCGCAACCCCATCACCCACCCCGATTACGGCGCCAAAAACGGCACCCTCGTTTCGCATCGCTGGCTGGCCGGCAACACCGCAGTTCCCTTCTACTATGGCTTCGACGAACAACTGAACAAGACCATCGATTTTCTGCGATCCGGCAACTATCTGAACGTCGATATCTTCGCCCTCAGGAAGGCAGGCAGCAACGACCTGATCGCTCCGCTGGGCCGCATCGCTTACAACCTCGCGCCAAAAGACATGGTCGAAGCCTATGTTGTTGTCCAGAACAAGAACATCGGCCACTCGCTGATTCCCGAGGTGCGCGACCTTTACGAAGCCTGGGTTGAATTCACCGTCACCGACTCCGCGCGGCAAAGAGATCTACCACAGCGGCTTCCTCAAGCCCGACGGCATGCTTGATCCTCGCGCGCATAGCTTCACCAACCGGCCTGTCACCGATGAAGGCGAACTTCGTCGATAACCACAAGGTGTGGACGATTCACTCGGTGGCCTATGACAACACCGTGCCGGCGGGGCGCTCGGTTCTTGTCCGCTACCAGTTCCGCATGCCGGACGATATTGCCGGCGCCGTCAGTGTAACTGCCAAAGTCAACTATCGCCATCTGCGGCAGAGTTATCTGAACAACATCTTCGGCAAGGATCATCCGGCCTATCCTGTCGTCGAAATTGCTTCGCGGACGCGCGTTCTCAAAGTCGGCGAGAACAAGCCGGAGCCCGCCGATGCCCGCAGACAATCCTGACTGGATGCGTTGGAACAACCTCGGCATCGCGCTGCTCGACCAATTCCAATATCAGGAATCGGTGCGGCCTTCAACGAGGTTGTGAAGCTGCGGCCCACCTATGCCGACGGCTACACCAACATCGGCCTGACTGAAATTGTCTGGGAGAAATACGGCTCGGCGCGCAGCGCCATCAATCGCGCACTTGCTCTCGATCCGGCCAGCGCTCGCGCCACCTACTACGATGGCCTGCTGCAACGGCGCGCCGGAAACACCGAAAAAGAGATTGCCGATTTCCGCAAGGTAGTCGAAATGTTTCCGCAGTCACGCGATGCGCGGCGCGAACTGGGAATCACCTACTATCAACAGCACGACAACGAGAGCGCTCTGGAGCAATTCGAGGCCCTGCAACAAATCGATCCCGACGACCTGACCGCTCACTACAACCTGTCGATTCTCTATCGCCGCATGGGTGAGCCGGAGAAGGCCGAAGAGCAACAGGCCATGTTTGTCGACAAGAAGGTCGATCCCGGCGCACCGACTTACTCGCTCAACTTCCTGCGCGTCCATCCCGAAATCGCCACGGAAAGCATCCCCTGGCATGTTCATTCGGATCCTTTAACTGAGACGAAGACAGGCACGCAGAATGGCAAGTAGGGTGCTCGTTGCTCGCCGGCTTCGTTGGGCGGCCATCATTTTCGCACTCGTCTCAACGACCACCCTCTGTCGTGCAGAGAACACCTGTCCGTGGCTCAATGAAGCCACGGCATCCGGTTTCCTCGATGGCGATTCGGTAGGGGAGTTCACGGCCGGCACCGGAGATCAACCCTCGGAGTGCGTCTTCACGCAGAAGGATGCCACCGCCGTACGCACTCTGCGCATTCATGTGCAGGTCACTCCGGATTTTGCGAAAGTCTACCAGGACACGTCGCATGCATGCGGTACAGATGCCGAGACCCTACGCGCCATCGGCAACGAGGCCGTTCTCTGCACCGCCGATGATCGCAAAGGTGCGTTGGGAGAGCGCGTCGTAGGCCGCGTGCGCGACCAGGTCTTCACCATTACCATTGCAACCACGCTGAAAGGCGATATTCACCTCACGCGCATGATGCTGGTCAGCAAAATTTCTCTCGCTGCCGAGCAAGTCGCCGGAAATCTCTTCTGATCCCCGGCCTCGAGCCGCTCAATATCGCCAGGACTTGGTATCTGCGCCCTCCGGCGCTGTCGCCAGCATGTGTTCCATCATGAGCGGGAGCACCCGCTGTATCCACTCTGCATTGTTCTTCTGCATCGTGTACTCAGGTGGGCCGCCCGTGTAGCAGTGCGGCATTCCGGGGCCGTACTGGAAGGTCGCATCGGAGTGCGGATTCCTGGTTGCTTCGAGCTGCGTCTGCAGAAGGTGCACGGCGTTGTTCAGAAAGTAAGTGTCTCCGTCGCCGACAGCAAGGTGGATCTTGCCCTCGAGCTTAGGCCCGAGCGTGGGCCAGTCGCGCTTGAGAATCGCGGTCAGATCGTAGTGCTCATTCCAGTACTTCAGCACCGTCTTGTCGATTGCGCCGGTGAGCGGATTGATGATGTCGGCGGGATATCCATCCGGCCCCGCAGGCGAGAACACGGCCTGCCATATATCCCACTGCTCGGTCGAGCGCCCATGCGTGCCCAGCACATACTCAAACGTGAACTCGCCGCCCGCGGTCGCAGTAATGGTGCCATCGGGCTTGCGATCGGCGGCAATGGGAACCTCGCCAAAGTCGCCTTTGCGCACGAAGGCGTTCGCGTCCTCGTAGAGATTGATGTTCTGGTAGGCGTGAAAGTCGATCGGGTCGGGACAGGCCGCCCATGTCCCGTTGTACATGTCGGGATAGAAAACCTGCGTGGCCAGCGCTTCCCAGCCGCCCGTCGAGCCGCCGAAGGTGGCACGCGCCCAGCCCTGGCCAATGCCGCGATACTTCTTCTCGATCGCGGGAATCAGCTCCTCATTGATGGCCGATCCATAGGGGCCGACATTCGCCGAGTCGACATCGTAAGAATCGTCGTAATAAGGATTCGCATTCTGCACGTAGATCAGGATCACGCGCGGCAGCCGGCCGTTGGTCCAGTCCTGAAAGAAGCGATAGCCATTTTCAAGCCTGCGAAAGCCGGGCGCCTTGGCATCCGGCGCGGTGGTAACGAATGGCACCGGACCAATCCCCGCGTGGTAGTGATCCTGATAGACCACGAGCGGATAGTGCGCGTCGGGATGCTCGTCAAATCCGTCCGGGAAGCAGGATCCAGGCGCCCAGCCACGTGTCGCGCCCCCAGAACTGGCTCAGCTTTTCGCTCTTGAAGCGCATGTACTTCAGCCACTTTGCGCCGGGGTCTTTGGCAGCCATCACCACCGGATCCTGGTCCGTGCCTTCGATCGGCGGAATCACCTGGTCGAGCTTCATCTTTCAGAACCGTCGGCGATTTTCGGATCGAAGTGAACCTTCATCGGCTTGTTGTAGGGATTGCCGGGCTTCCGGTTCCAATGCTGCCCTTCCCCTTTATCGGGCGGCAGCCAGACCGTCTTCCCCGACGCCAAATGAAACTCCTCGTACACGTTGAAAACCGCCTGCACCGAGTAGTCTCCCGCGTCCAGATCGCTGAGAGAGCGCCGTGGATAGCCAATCGTCTTCGCATCGATCACCAGCGGCTGCGCCGGCCGCTACGCCGTCGGCATCTACTCCAAAGCCCTGCGCCGAAAGATAGTCTTCTGTGAGCTGCATGCGCGGCTCTTCTTTGTCGTTCTTGGCGAAAACCAGCACCAGGTGCCCGTGCAGCGGCTCGGTAGCGGGCACCGTCACTTCAATACGCTGGGCCAGCGCCCCAGATGCAGCCCCGGTGAGCAGGACCGCACACACGGCGAAACAGGTCTTCATTGCGCCTCTTTTCTCGTCAAAATGGGGTCAGTCTATCATCTGCTGCCAGGCTGGCTCGGTCGGCATCTGCAGCGTGCGGAACGGCGCGGTTAGTGCACCAAAAGGTAATGCAACCCAGGGTACGAATTTAACGTCCATTCCCTTGGCCCGAAGTCGAGTCAAGCAATATACTCGTCTACCGGAACGGTTCGTTTGACCCCCGCGAGCTGCAGGGTCCGGACCGGAAGGAGTACGACTCATGGCTTCCATCACACCCATCAGCAGCAGCGATCTCGAATTCGACAACGGCAGCTTCGACGCTTCGGCCTTTGCAGCGAACACTCTTTCCAGCTGGCACACGCTGGCCGCCATCATCGACCATACCCTTCTTAAGCCCGAAGCGACGCGCGAGCAGGTTGAGAATCTCTGCGACGAGGCCCTTCGCTACGGATTTGCCTGTGCCATGGTGAACCCGGTATGGGCGTCGACTGCGGTCGGATTGCTGTCGGGCTCGGGCGTTCCTGTTGGCGTCGTCATCGGGTTTCCGCTGGGAGCTTCGTTAACCTCGACCTTGCGGCAAGAGGCGGCGGCGCTCCTCCGCCTGGGAGTGCGCGAGTTGGACATGGTCATCCCCGTCGGCCAGCTCAAGAGCGGCAACCACCACGCCGTGGAGCACACCATCCATGCGGCGGCCACCGTCGCGCACCATCATGGCGCGCTGCTCAAGGTGATTCTCGAAACCTGCCTCCTCTCTGTGGAAGAGAAGTTGCGTGCCGCGGAGATCGCTATTCATGCCGGAGCCGATTTTCTCAAGACGTCCACCGGCTTTTCGACCGGCGGCGCCACGGCCGTCGATGTCGCGCTTCTCCGTGGTGTGGCCGGCGGCGCGTTGCGGCGTCAAGGCGTCGGGCGGCATCCGCACCCTTGCCGACGTGCGCGCCATGCTCGATGCGGGAGCCAATCGCATTGGTGCTTCTGCCTCGGTCGCAATTGTGCGCGAGCTTGGAGCGGATTGACTCAACTGGCCGTTTTTCCAGCCTGAACCCGCTTCGAACACACGCGCATCGGTCCCGCTCGGGTAGCTTTGCCATGCGGAAAAGCGTTGGCACGCTTGCGCTATGATTCCTATTGCCGGTTCATGTCCACAACCCCACCAACTCCCGATCAGGAACTCGAATTTGAAGGCGATTATCGACCGCGCGATGCGGCGAACCCATCGGCTCATCTCGACCCGGTGAACGTGCGGGTGGAGACGACGGACCTGAACTACCTGGTCCGGCTGGCCGATGCCCTCAACACCACCCTCGACCTCGAAACTCTGCTGAATCGCACCGCCGAGCTCGTCAAGGCCTTCCTTCCCTACCGCATCTTTGCCATCTTTCTCCTCAACGACCGCACCCACGATCTGCGCATGCGCTTCCAGATTGGCCATACGGAACAAACGCAGCGCACCCGCGTGCCGCTGGGCCGCGGCGTCGTGGGCCAGGTCGCGTTGACACGCCAGTCGATCCTGCTGAACAACGTAACCGCCTCCGATATCTACGTTGCCGCGAATCCCGACGTATGCTCCGAGCTCGCCGTCCCGCTCATCGCCAAGAACCGGCTCATCGGCGTCATGGATATCGAGAGCGAACACGCCAACTATTTTCGCGAGGAGCATCTGCACCTGCTCACGCTCACGGCCTCGCGCATCGCGCAGGCAATCGAAAATGCGCGCCTCTACACGCGGGTTTCGCGTCAGGCCCAATCGCTCTCGGTGCTGAACGAAGTAGCCGTCGAGTTGACATCGATCCTCGATCTCGATCCGCTGCTGGAAAAGGTCGGCCAGCTGCTGCGCCGGCTCATCGATTACCAGATGTTCACCATCATGCTGCTCGATGAAAAAGGCGAGGTGCTGATCACGCGCTATGCCTGGCGCTTTGGCCATGCGCATGCGCCGCTGCGCCGCATCTCCGTCAACAGCGGCATTGTGGGCGCTGCAGTGCGCGAGTGGCGCCTGATCAACGTGCCCGATGTGAAGAAAGACATGCGCTACCTCGAGATGAATGCCGAGACGCGCTCCGAGCTGATTGTGCCGCTGTTCTACAAAGGCCGCGTGATCGGCGTGCTCGACCTGGAACACACGCGGCCCAACTTCTTCAACGAGGATCACGAGCGAATCTTGACGACCCTGGCTTCGCAGGTCGCCATCGCGATTGAAAACGCGCGGCTCTATCAGGCGGTTCGCCGTCAGGAACGCCAGCTGGAGCGCGACATTGCCATGGCGCGCGAAGTGCAGCTTCGCCTGCTGCCGCCCAGCGCCCCGGAGCATCCGCATGCCGAGATGGCCGTGCGCTTTTTGCCTGCGCGCACCATCGGCGGCGATCTCTACGACTTTCTCGACTACGGGCCGGGACGCACGGCGATCGTGCTCGGCGATGTAAGCGGGAAAGCCGCGCCCGCCGCCCTGTTTGCGGCGCTCGTGAGCGGGATCATGCGCTCAGCGGCCTCGCAAACACCCGACCCCGCGGCGATGCTGGCTTCGCTCAACGACGCCATGCAGGAACGCAAGCTCGATTCGCAATACGTGTCGCTGCTCTTTGCCCTATGGAACGACGACGACCGCACATTGCGTGTCTCCAATTCCGGCGCCGTGCAGCCGGTTGTCTGCCGGGGAGGCGAATCCCTCACCGTCAAGGCGGAGGGTTTTCCGCTGGGGCTGTTTCCCGACGTCACCTATGACGAGATCGCCGTCGCCACACAACCGGGCGACGCCATCGTCTTCGTGTCGGACGGGATTCTCGATGCGGAAAATGCGCAGGGCGAAATGTACGGCGACGAACGTCTCTCCGGCATTCTCTGCGCGAGCCGCGAAATGGCCGCGCAACAAATCGCAGACATCATCCTCGATGACGTAACCAGTTTTCAGGCCGGGCACGACCGCTTCGACGATGAGACCATCATTGTTCTGCGCGTGCGCTGAGAGGTCTGCAAAGACGTGAAGACCAAACCCAAAACGAAGAATCCGCTGCTCTGGGTCTTCGACTGTCTCGAAGAAGACCCGCGCTACATTCCGCGCAAGCTCTTCAACTTCGACGCCGCTTATCTTGACGGACGTCTCTATCTCGCCGTAGCTCCGGGAAAGGAGCCGTGGAACGGCATGCTGGTGTGCACGGCGCGCGAGCATCACGCCGCACTGCTGCATCAGTTTCCGCAGCTGGTGCAACACCCCGTTCTCGGCAAGTGGCTGTACATCTCGCAAACGCACACGGAATTTGAATCGGTCGCGCTCGACCTTGCCGCTCTTGCGCAGAGGCGCGACAGGCGGCTGGGCGTCGACTCAAGCCGCAAAAGGCGCGCGCCACAAAAATGATCTGCTATTGTTTGCCCGTGCCGTAGTTGGGCACATGCGGCGTGAGTTTGCGCACCACGAACTCCTGAAAGAGATTGCCGATGGCGGCTTCGCCTGTTCCGATCAGCGAGTTCTCAAATGTCAGCGCCACGCTGTCGCGATCGCTCGGAGGGTAGTACAGATTCGAAATGCCACCCGACGCGAGCCCGCCAACGATGCCGGAAAAATTCACCTGGCGGTGGCCGTTGTCGCCGTTGCAGATCACGGCGCGCGAGATGGCGTAACCGATGCGTGAGCGCACCGAGCCGGTTCCCTTGTAAAAGTAGCGCGGATCCTGTTTCCACCACGAAGCCAGCAGTCCCTGACCGATCAGCGTGCCGGTGAACTGATCCGTAAAGCCGGCGCCATAGCGCTTGGCATACCCTTCCCAGCCCGGCCCATAACCGCTGAAGGTGTCGTTGCCCTGCTCGATGCCCGCAAACATGCCGACGATCACCAGCGTTGCCGGATCGAAAACCGAATGCCACGCCAGGTTGTATTTCTGGCGCGCGGTCAGCGGTGCTGCATGGGGCGCATAGACCACGTAGAAGTTCGGCAGCACACCCAGCACGCGCTGCTTCTCCTCCACCTTGAGCTGCGCCGCCGCGATTTGCTCTTGCGATGCCGTCACCTCGACCTCGCTGCTGGTCGACTGCATCGTCAGGATGATTGCCTCTGCGTCGTACGCTTGGCCGGGCAGCAGCGTCGCCGATCGAACCTCCGACGTGAATCCCACGGAGCTAACCGTCAGCTGGAAGGGGCCGGCAGGCACATCGGCGAACGTGAAGCGCCCATTGTTGTCGGAGATCGTCTCGCGCGGAGGAAACACGGAATCGTCGCCCGCGGCGGCAGTGGACGGCTTCCGCATGAGCGTCACGTGCGCGCCCTCGCAGACGGTCCCGTCTTTCTCCGTGACCACGCCGTGAATGCTGCCGGTTGCAGCGGAGTTGTCCTGTGTTTGCGGTTGGGGCGCATCTATTAAGGGAGCTTGTAAGTTGGCGGAGATCGCCGGGTCCGCGCTGCCCGCGCGAAATCCACTTCCCTCCTGCGCGTGCGCCAAACCAGGCGCGCACAACGCCAACCCTGTGCACGCCAGTGCACGAACTAGTCTGCCGACTTGCCCAAGGGGGGAATTGGGTGAGATGCCGATAGAAACGAACCTCCGCTGCAGAGAACACCATCTCGAGGCACCGACCTCGTGCTCCGGGCGACTCCCGCTCCCAGTCTTAGACGCTCATTTCCATGGTAACGGAAGCATAATTCGGCTCAAAAGCGGTAGCGCCAGGGCTAACTGCATGAGCCGGGGGGCCATGGCGCTCACCGCATTGCCGAACGTGCTGCTGGAGATGTTTCCTTCGACCGCGGCCGGCGCCGAAGAACTGGGCGTGATTGAACAGGTTGAAGGCTTCGGCGCGGAACTCGAGCGTCTGGTCTGTCGCCGAGATGGGTTGTCTTCGAGAGCGTGGCGTCCACGTCTTCCAGCCCAGGCCCGGAGAAGAAGCGGCGCCGCGCGTTGCCCATGGTGCCGAGAGCCGGCAAGCTCAATTGCGAAGCATCGAAGACGGCCTGCCCGCCGCGCGGATTGGTGTGGAGGGAGAGCGACTGGCCGCTCCACTGGGGCGTGTCCACTCCATTGTTGTTGATGCCGTTGGGAATGGTGCCGAGCAGCGAGGTGTCGTTGTTGTTGAGCAGCGTGACCGGCAGGCCGGTGGTGAAGCGCGCGATTCCCGACACGGCCCAGCCATCCGTCAGCTCTCCCATGCGTGCGCCACTTTGCAGGCTCGGCGGCGCGTAGTGAAAGCTTGTGACCAGATTGTGGCGCAGATCGAAGGCAGACAGCGCGCGGCTCAGCGAAGGATTCGACGGGATTCACAGGCTCCGGCAAGCCCGTCGATTGATCGATCGACTTCGAGTAGGTGTAGCTGGCCAGCAAGTCGAGGCCGTGCGTGCTTGCTTCATCGAAGCCTCAAGGGCGTTGTAGCCGGCGTTGGCAATGGTGCGCTGCAACTCCACGCTGCCGAAGGCCGGCCCAAACTGCGTGCGCGCCGCCTGCTCGTTGAAGGGCCCGCAGAGCGTAGCTGCCAAGCGCGAGGCACAGCGCCGGATCGGCGGGATTGGCTTCTTCAAGCACCAGCAGATGATGCGACGATGTGCCCACATAGCTGACGCGACGCCAGCGCGCCTGCGCCCAGTTGCCGCTCCACGCTGGCCATCCAGTGTTGCGCATACGGGGTGACGTCGTTCGGATCCACCGCGGGAATGCCGACCAGCGGCTCAAACTGCGTCCAGTCGACGCTCGCGTTGGGATTGCGCGCGGCTGGCGCCGAACGCGACCTTCTGCAGGGAAATCGCTGCCCCGCATTGGCGCCCGTCGCTGCCACGGTGAATGGCGTATCAAACAGCGGCGGCGCGGCCGACGTGTAGGTGTAGCCGTAGGGCGGATTCGCGCTCATGATGCCCGCCGAGAGCCCTTCGTACGCCGTATAGAACATGCCGTAGCCAGTGCGAATGCTGGTCCGGCCCGCATCGCCGGCAAGCTTGTGCAGCCAGCCCGACTTGAAGATCAGGCGACCACGCCACGCCCAGACGCGGCGCAAAATTGTTGCGCGCCGGCAGCCAGCGAGCGAGGCACGCCGGCGTCGCCGGGAAAGACCAGCCCTTGCGGCGCGCCGGGAAATACCTGCGACTGCTCGCCCTTGACCAGCGTCTGCAGCTGGTTGTACTTCTCGCTCCAAGGACGGATGCGGTCCCAGCGCACACCGTAGTTGAGCGTCAGCGTGACTGGTGGCCTTCCAACTGTCCTGCACGAATGCGGACGCGTACAGCGTCGCGGTTGTAGAAGCTGTTGCGCCTGGCCCTGCGTGTAGCTCGATGTCACGCCGAGCAGGAAGTCGGCAAAGTCGACGCCCGTCTCCGACCCGTTGAACGAGAAGCTGCCGTTGAAGACGACGTCGGGATGCGTATTGATCTGGTTGGTGTGGAACTCAGCCGCCGACCTTCAGTCCGTGCTTGCCAAGGATGCGGCTGAACGCATCGCTCACTTCGTAGATGTTCTCCGCCTGCACCAGCGCGGTCGTATCCACGCCCATGGTGAAGTCGTTGAAGGCGACGTTGGCAACTGCCCTCGCGTCGACGGCTGCAGCGGAACGATGCCCGTGAATCCCTGCGAAGCGAGCGACGGCCCAACGCCGCCGTGCGGCTGGCCGACGGCAGTTGCCGTTGCGCATGTAGCTCAGGTGGAACTCGTTCAGCGCCGCATCGCCGAAAGTCTGCACGTGGCCAAGACTCACAAGCTGCGCGCGGCCGTTGCTGGTGGCGTCGAATCCCGGCACGCTCGCGCCGCCCGTGCCCGTGGGATAGGGATTGTCGAGCGAGTACTGCATCGACGAAGTAGTAGCCGGTAAGGGTTCCCTTCCCGTGTGTCCAGTCGGCGCGAAGGCCGGCCTTGTCGTCCTGCAGCGTTTGCAGCCTGCGCGGCAGTCTCAAAGAAGATCTGCTTCCCGCGTTGGGCTGCGGAACATACGACAGCAGCGCCTTCGCCGGAGCCGACCACGCCGACGCGGGAATCGCTGCCCGAGGGAAACACCTGCGCATAAGGCTCGCCCGCCGTGACCGCATAGCCAAGCTTGCTCGAGAGCAGCGCCGCCCACGCGGTCCCGTTCACGCTGCCCGTCAGCGGAACCTGGCTGAAGTCGCCGCCGCGCTCTGCAGCGGTGGGCACAGCGATGTCGCCGGTGTCGATGCCTTCGGTGAGCCGCGTGCCCTGGTAATCCGCAAAGAGCGCCACGCCCTTGTGCAGCGGCATTGCCGCCGATGGTGCCGCCAAACTGATTCTGCCGGAAGGCCGCGCGTCTGATCGGAGAAGTAGTTGCGCGCGTCGAGATCCGTGTTGCGCAGGAACTCGAAGGCGCTGCCATGCCATTGCGATTCCCCAGCCTTGGTCGTCACCAGCACCTGGCCGCCGCTCGAATTGCCGTACTCCGCATCGAAGTTGCTCGTCAGCACGCGGAAGCTGTCGATGGAGTCGAGGTTGGGCACAATCGACGTGCCCATGTTCACGTCTTCCTCCACATCGCTTCCGTTCACGCGAAACCCATTCGACTCTTCGCGCTGCCCGCTGATGGAGAGATTGCCGGGATTGGCGTCGCCGCTCGGCGGCGTCGAGGTCACGCCCGTCATGATCACCGCTCCCGGCTGCGCCGTGTTCACGGGCACAATGCCGGGCTGCACGGCCATCAAATCGGTAAAGCTGCGTCCATTCAGCGGCACGCTCTCAATCTTCTTTGCTTCCAGCGTCTCGCCGAGCTGTGTGCTGGTGGTTTCGGCAACCAGCGCGTCGGCGGTCACCTCCACCGTCTGCGTACTCGCGGCAACCTCAAGAGTCACGTCCACCTTCGTGGATGCTTCGGCCGCAACAGTCGCCTCGATCGTCTGCGGGGCGAAGCCGTCGGCGGCTACTTCCACCTGGTAGACGCCCGGCCCGGGCACCTCCGTCCGAAACTCGCCCTGGTCATCGGCTTCCGCCGCCGCAAGCGGCCTGGGATCGCCCGTCGAATGCACCGTGATCTTCGCATGCGGAATCAACGCGCCGCTGCGGTCGTGCACGATTCCCGAAACCACCGACGGCGAAGAAGCAAGAACCGCGGAAACCGCGCTGAGAAGGAAGAGAGGAAGAAGAAAGATGAACCGTTTCAAACCAGAGACCTCGCGCTGTTTGACCCGATTCGTTCGCTGGACCGCCGTTCAGGGGCTACGACCGAATCAGTCGTATTTAATCTAGGACCAAGTTGGTCGGCATTCCAGTGATCTAGGTCACAGTACGAGAACGGAAGACCTCTGCCGGGGATCCGTTTCGCAACCGCGGCCCTCCGATACACTCATGAAGAGAGGATGGAGAGTGACCACGACGGAAGAGCGCATCGTTCGCCCGGCCAAAAACATCTACGGCAGCCTGCGCCTGCCCGGCGATAAGTCCATAAGCCACCGCTACGGAATGCTGGCCGCCTTTGCCGAGGGCACGTCGCGCTTTACCAACTTCTCCACCGGCGCCGACTGCGCCTCGACCCTTGCCTGCATGACGGCCCTGGGCGCGAAGGTCAGCCGGCCCGAAGACGGGTCCGTTGAGATTACTGGCGTCGGCGGCCACGTATCGCCCGCCGGCCACCCGCTCGATTGCGGCAACTCCGGCTCGACCATACGCATGATCTCCGGGCTGCTTGCGCCGCAGGAAGGCGATTTCACCCTGATCGGCGATGCTTCGCTTTCCCGCCGCCCCATGGCGCGCATTCGCAATCCGCTCACCGAAATGGGCGCCGAGATTCGCCTCACCGAGGGGCACGCGCCGATCGACATCTCCGGCCGCAAGCTGCGCGCCATCCAGTACACAACGCCTGTGCCCAGCGCGCAGGTGAAGACGTGCGTTCTGCTTGCCGGATTGCAAACCAGCGGCACGACGACGGTGCATGAATCCGTCCGCACCCGCGATCACAGCGAGCTGGCGCTGCGTGCCTTTGGCGCCAACCTGAGCCGCACTGCCGAATCGGTCTCCATCACCGGCCCGCAAGCACTGCACGCCATCGAAGGCGTCGTCCCAGGGGACATCTCTTCGGCCGCGTTCTTCCTCTGTGCTGCCGCGCTCTTTCCGGGTTCTACGCTGCTCTTCGACTCGCTCGGGCTGAACCCGACGCGCGCCACCCTGCTCGATGTGCTGGCGGGCCTGCGCGCGAAAATCGCCGTCCTGCATGTCGAGGAGAAGAATGCGGAATTGATCGGCACCGTGCAGATCTCGGCTCCGATCGATGGCCTGGGATCTGCCGAGATTAGCGGCGCTCTCGCTGCTCAGCTCATTGACGAGCTGCCCGTGCTTGCAGCCATCGCACCCTTTACCCGTGGAGGCATCCGCATTCGCGACGCGAAGGAGCTGCGCGTGAAAGAGTCGGACCGGATCGCGCTCGTAGCTCGCAATCTGCGCGCCATGGGTGCCCAGGTCGAGGAGTTTGAGGATGGCCTCGACGTGCCCGGCGGACAGTTCCTGCACGGCGCCACAATCGACTCCGGCGGAGACCATCGCATCGCCATGGCATTCGCCGTCGCCGCCTTGCGCGCCGAGGGCGAGACCTTGATCCAGGGAGCCGAGTGCGCCGCGATCAGCTTCCCCGAGTTCTTCGACCTGCTGGATATGGTGGCGGAGCGGTAGAAGCAGCCTTTCAGCTCTCAGCTTTCAGCTGTCAGCTGTCAGCTCGTTCCTGCCAACCTCTTGCAGTCTTGGCTTGCCCATAGCGAGTGAAAAAGCGAAAGGCCCAGCTGAGTTTGCTGGGCCTTTCTCGTTGACCTCAAATCTTCACTCGCCGGTCTTGCTGAAACTGAGAGCTGAAAGCTGCTTTCACTGCGGCTGCGCCGGTGGCTCCGTCTGTGCCGGCGGTGTGGATGGTGGAGCGGTGGTCGGCTCCTTGCCCGGTGCGGCGGGCACCAGTCCCGGGATCACCGGCGCGGAGTGCACGTTGCCCGTCACCGCTTCGTTCAGGTTAATCCCGTAGTGGTGCATGGTCGACGCAAGAATCTGATAAAGCGTTGCGCGATCCTTGGCATAGGCGGCCTGCGCGGCGATCAGCGTATTCTCGGCGATGGCCAGGCTGCGCTGCTGTGCAAGGACAAGCGCCGAGGTGGACGCGCCGAGCTTCAGCTTCTTCTGCTCGTCTTCAAGAGCCTTCTCGTCGTAGTCGCGAGTCGACTTCGAAGCCAGCACCTGCGCCCGGTCGTTCGAAAGCGCGAACTGCTGGTTCACCACCTGCATGCGAATCTGCGTGTAGAGCTGCTCGAGATGCAGTTCTGCCTGGCGATACTCCATCAGTGAGCGCGCCTGCACCGACTGGGCGTACTTGTTGCCGATGGGGATGTTGATGTTGAACCCAACTCCCTTATCCGGCGAGGAGTTATTGAATGTGTTTTGCAGAGTCGTCCCGTACGCGCCTGTGCTGCCCGCAGGGCAGGTTCCGAAGACCGGCTCGCAGTTCGGGTTGTAGGTTCCGGCAACACCCGATCCGCCCAGGTAAGCGAGAATGTCGACCTGCGGCAGCAATGCGTTGCGGGCGCCCTTCAGCGTGATCTCGTCGTTGCGCAGCGTCAGCACCGCCTGCTCAAGTTCGGGCCGCTGCTGGAAGGCGTCCTTGACCAGGTCTTCGATCGGCTCCTTTTCCTCAGGAATCTCTTCGATGCTGACGCGGTCCGTGGGCACAATGGAGGCGGCGAGCAGCGCAGGATCGTTCAGATTGCGTGCGATCGCCTGCTTGATGATCTGCTGCTGGTAGTTCAGGCTGCTTTGCGAGGAGATCAGCGCCTGCTTGTCCGACGCGACGGACTGATCGGCATTCAGCACATCGAGCGGCGCCATGGTTCCAATCTCGAGTTGCTTCCGGTTGTCGGCCGCCAACCTTGTTGCTCTGCTCCAGCGCGCGTTCCTTGGCCTGCACATCTTCGTAGGCCTGTACCAGTCCCCAATAGATGGTCTCCACCTGGTTGACCGTGTAGAGGATCTGCTGCCGGAATCCGGAGTCGGCGATGCGGCGATCATTGAGCGCCTGGTACATGAAGCGCTTGTTGACCCAGATACCTGCACCCTGCAACAAGTGCTGCGTAAGTTCAGCCCTGAAGCTCGAGTTGAACTGTGGGCTGAAAGTAGCGAAGGCGTTGGTGTTTGTCGCCCGGGTGTTATCGAACGTGAACTGGAAAGCTGTGCCGGTCACAAACCCCTGGTTGTAAATCGCGTTGTAGGTGTCGGTGGTCGCTGTGCCGCCGGTGAAGAAGTTGGTGGACGGCGTGCTCTGGCGATCGAAGTTGAGATTGCCGGTGATCGAGGGCTCAAGCGCTTCGGGAGTCGGTCCCGCGCCACCCGTGGTGAGGGAGAGTCCGGCGGTACCGGAACCCGCTCCACCCGAACCGATCTGCGATCCACCGGGCCCGCCGCCGGCGCCCAGCGTCGAAGACGAGCCGCCCAGCGTGTTCGTGATCAGCCCGGAGGGCGCGCCCAGTGGCGCTGCGCCGGTCCGCGTGCGCAGGATGTCGGTGTCGGCGATATCCAGATCGTAGCGGGCGATGGCGATGTCGTAGTTGTTCTCAAGAGCCAGCGCCAGCGCGTCCGAGAGGCTCAGGTAGATCTTGCCGTCCTTCACCAGGTCGGTCAGGCGCACCGAATTGGCGAAGCTGGCCTTCGGGATCGTCGTCCCCTTGAACGTCTTGAACGGATTGCCGGTGAGACGGGCAGCCGGCCGGGAAAAATCGCGGTCCGTGGGACGCAGCTTCAGCGGCTCGGTCAGAACCGGAGCCGGCTCGCCGGGAAGGTCCGATGCCTGCTTTTCCGGATGCTTGGCTCCGGCGCCTTGCACGCCTTGCTGCTGCTGCGCAAATCCAGAGGGCACTCCAGCCGATCAAGGTCAAGCATCACTGCCGCAACAGCCCGCAGCCGGGCCTGCCGGCCAGCTTACTTACCTTGCGAGCGGACATCTCCCGCTGCTCAAACACACGTATCCCGTACAAATGCATGCTTTATCTCCGCTACTGCTGAGGCATATGGGGTGCCATTCTTCAAGACGTTCGGAGTGCCCCTCCGGACGCAAATTTATGACCTGCGGACCGCTTTTCCCTGCGAGCTACATCTGACTGACTCACCAGTACTACGCGCGCGTGGTCCGGTTCGTTCCAGCAATCCGGCATGCGGATGAAAATCCGTCTGCCGCAGCACTGAACCGATTTCTTGCAGAAGACTGAGTATAACCCACGGGAAATCGAACCCATACCTCGAGCCGGTGTCAGGTAACCTGTTTCCTAACCAGAGAATGAGCGTGATCGACCCAGCACAAGCCGAGCCCTCGCCGCAAAACTGGAAGCTGACCATCGCCTACGACGGCACCGACTACAGAGGCTGGCAGATTCAGCCCGGCGAGGCGACCATCCAGGAGGAGCTGCAGGCTGCCCTGCACCGGGTCCTCGGCGAGTCGCCGCTGCCGCAGGGGTCAGGCCGTACCGACGCGGGCGTCCACGCCCTCGGCCAGGTCGCCAGCTTTGCGCTCGCGGCGGCCATTCCCCCAGAAAACCTGCAGCACGCGCTGAACCGGACTCTCCCCGGCGCCATCCGCATCGTGGATGCGCACCACGTACCGGCATCCTTCCACGCGCGCCATTCGGCCATCGCCAAGACCTATGAGTACCGCGTGTTCCGCGAGCGGCTTTGCCCGCCGACCCTTTCCCGCTTCGCGCACGCCTGCGCCTGGCCCATGGATATTGAGGCCCTGCAGAAGGCAGCGGAGCATTTCATCGGCGAGCATGACTTTCTCAGCTTCGTTGCCACCGACCCCGACAAGATGGCCAGAAGCCTGGTCTCCGTCGCTTCAGAAGAGGACGATGATTTTCCCGGCGTAGCGCCCGTTTCCCTCCGCGTGGGCGCCATCCGCACCGTCTTTTCGTCCCGGTGGTCCCTGCGCCGCACCGACGAGGGCGAGTTTCTCATCTACCGCGTGCGCGGCAACGGCTTCCTGCACCACATGGTGCGCAACCTGGTGGGGACCATGCTCGATGTAGGCCGCGGCCACCTGCGCCTCGAAACCATCCCGCAGATCCTTGCGGCCCGTTCCCGCGCCGCCGCCGGGCCCACCGCCCCCGCGCGAGGACTCTTTCTGCATTCGGTCGAATACGAGGAATCAGATCGATCCCCTTGGACTGAATAAAGATCGGATTCAATACGTCATCGAGACTATAATCAGACTATTAAAGGTCCTTGGAGGTCTTCTTCATGCGGTATTCCACACAGATCAAGCCGATCAGCTACGTCAAGGCCCACGCGGCAGAACTGCTTGACCGCATTACCGAAGAACGCGAGCCAATCATCATCACCCAGAACGGTGAAGCTCGGGCGGTATTGATCGATGTAGCCAGTTACGATGAACTCATGAATGATACGCAGGCGCTCCTGAAAGTTCTTGCCCACGCTGAGAAGGAGATCGAAGCCGGCGACACGGTTCCAATCGAAGAAGTGATGAAAGAGTTTGGCGTGAAGGCCGGCAAAGGCTGATGTCTTTCGCGGTTTACTTCACGATTAGCGCGCGAAAGGATCTGCGCGCAATTCATGAATACATCGCAAAGAGCGACTCGCCGGAAAGTGCGAGCTATGTCGCGCGAGAGATCGTCAAAGCGGCGCTCACGCTGCGAGATTTCCCAAATCGCGGCACTCATCCGCCGGAACTGCTCAAGCGCGGCAGTCGAGCCTACCGCCAAATCTTCTTCAAACCGTATCGAATCTTCTATCGGATCCGTAGCAAAACTGTATTTGTAGCCGCAATCGCCGATGGTCGGCAAGACATGGCCACATTGCTTGCAAGACGATTCCCGTCTTCGTGAGCTTCCTCAATGCGTCGGCTTGGCCCGTGTCCCGTCGCTATCCCCTTCCGATGCCGACAACTGAAAGCTGATAGCTGAAAGCTGATACGTCTCCCTGCTAACCTGAGACCACATCATGGCGCTGTCTACACCCAGTTCGGCATTCTCCCGGGTCACGTCGCTCGCATCGCGGCGTCCCATCCATGCCGCGTTTGCCTGGCTGCATGGAAACCCCAGGCGCCTGATGGATTGGCAGAAGGAGCTCGTCGCGATTCCCGCCCCGCCCTTCGGCGAGCAGGCCCGCTCCCTCTGGATCGCCGACCGCTTCAACGAAGCTGGGCTGCAAAATATTTCCACCGACGACATCGGCAACGTCTCGGCCTTCCTGCCCGACACCAACCTTGGCCACGACAGCACCGGTCCCATCGTCGTGCTCTCGGCCCATCTCGACACCGTCTTTCCCGCCGACACGCCGTTAGTCCCCGTGCTGAAAGACGACCGCCTCGAAGCCCCCGGCGCCTGCGACAATGCTGCCGGCGTCATCGGCATGCTCGCCATTGCCCATGCGCTGGTACAGGCCAAAGTTGAGTTGCCGGTATCGCTCTTGTTGCTCGCCAACGTGGGCGAAGAGGGTGAAGGCGATCTGCGCGGGGTGCGCCATTTTTATAGCCAGCCCTCTCTTGCCGGTCGCATCGCCGCGCACGTTGTTCTCGATGGCGCAGGCGCCGAATCCGCGGTAACCCAGGCCCTCGGCAGCAAGCGCTACCAAGTCGTCATTAAAGGCCCCGGCGGCCACAGCTTCACCGATGCTGGGACACCCAATCCCATCGCCGCCCTTGCCTCGGCCCTTGCGGTGATCGCGCAAACGCCACTCCCTGCCGAGCCGCGCACTACGCTCAATCTCGGAACAGTGAAAGGCGGGACCAGCGTCAACTCGATCCCCGAGTCGGCTTCTGCCTCCATCGACTGCCGTTCGATAGCGCCCGAGCAACTGCTCCGGCTCGAAGTCGCCGTGCATCGCGCCGTCGAAGACGCCGTAGATCAAGCCAACGATGTAGCCAAGCGCAATGCGGTTCCACAGAATCGGCATCTGTCGTTTGCTATCGAAAAGATCGGCGACCGCCCCGCAGCGAATTTGCCCATCGACTCGCCGATGCTCGAAGCCCTGCGCGCCGTCGACCGCCATCTCGGCATTCGCACCGATCTGCGTCTCGGCTCTACCGATGCAAATATCCCCATGGCACAAGGCGTTCCGTCGCTTTCGCTGGGCGCAGGCGGCGAGGGCAGCGGCGCACACACGCGGCAGGAGTGGTACTCCGACAAGAATCGCGAAGCAGGCCTCAAGCGCGTGCTGCTGTTGACGCTGACCATGATGGAGTGGGCTGCGGGCGCGTAGCCTGTTTCTGCTACACTCCGCCCATGCGCGCTTCCCTTTTCACTCTCGCAACAGCTTTTGTCGCGGCGTCGCTTTGTCGTGTCCGCGCCCGCGCAGGAAGTCACCAACAAGCATCAACTGCCGCAGGAACCGAAGCGCGTTGCGAACGGGCACACCGCCCGAGAAGATCTTCTTCAACGGTGTCATCTACACGGGCGAAGGCCTCGTGAAGACAAGCCGGTCACCGCGCAGGCCATGGCCATCGCCAACGGCAAAGTCATCGCTGTCGGATCGAACGACGACATCAAGAGCCTCGCCGGTCCGCAAACGATCCTGCTGCGATTTGCATACCATCGGAAACGGCGCCTTCGTCTTTCCCGGCTTCAACGACGCGCATACGCATCTGGCCGGCGCGGGCCAGACCAAGATCAACGTCGACCTCACTGGCGTGCCCTCGCTCGACGCGATGCTTACGCAGATCCAGGCCTTCGCCAAGACGCAGCCTGCCGGCCACTGGCTCACCGGCGGCAACTGGGACCACACGATGTGGCCGCAGAAGAATCTGCCCAAGCGCCAGGATCTCGACGCGGTAACCGCAGGTCATCCAACGTTTCTTGATCGCATCGATGGACACATCTCCATCGCCAACTCGGCAGCGCTTGCCGCCGCGGGCATCACCGGCAAAACCGTGCCTCCGCAAGGCGGCGCCATCGACCTCGATGCCAACGGCGAGCCCACCGGCATTCTCCGCGAGTCCGCGCAGGAGCTGATCAACAAAATCATTCCGCCGCCCACGCATGAAGAGCGCGAGCGCGGCGACAACCTCGCCATCGCCGACGCGCTTGCGCACGGCGTCACCAGCGTGCAGGACTTCAGCGACTGGCAGGACTTTCTCGTCTTTGAAGATCTGGAGAAGCAAGGCAAGCTCAACCTGCGCATCACCGAGTGGCTCACCTTCAAAGATCCGCTTCCCACACTCATTCAAGAGCGCGCGCACCACGACGTCAACGATCCGCTGCTGCACACAGGCTTTCTCAAGGGCTTCATGGATGGCTCGCTCGGCTCGCACACCGCCGCGATGAAGGCGCCGTTCGCCGACGATCCCAACAACACCGGCCTGCCGCAATACAAGCAGGACCAGCTCAACGCCATGACGCTGGAGCGCGCGCAGGCGGGATTTCAGCTCGGCTTTCACGCCATCGGCGACAAGGCCAGCGCGATGGCGCTCGACGCCTACTCACAGCCAGGCGTTTCACGCACCGCGCGCAATCGCATCGAGCACGCGCAGGTCGTCGATCCCGCCGACATTCCGCGCTTCAAGCAACTCGGCGTGATCGCGTCGATGCAGCCCAATCATCTGCTCACCGACATGAACTGGGCCGAAGAGCGGCTCGGCCCGCAGCGCGCCGCGTACTCGTACGCGTGGAAGGCATTCCTCAATGCGGGCGTTCCCCTCGCCTTCGGCACCGACTATCCCGTCGAACCCATCACGCCGTTTCGCGGCCTCTATGCCGCGGTCACGCGCATGAATGAAAAAGGCACGAAAACCTACTTCCCGGAAAACAAGTTGACGCGCGGCCAGGCGCTCTACGCCTACACGCAAGGCTCGGCCTACGCGGAATTCGCGGAGGCACGCAAGGGCAAGCTCATTCCCGGCTACGAAGCCGACTTCATTCTTGTCGATCGCGATCTCTACACCGTCGAACGCCGCCCGCAATTCTCGAAACCAAAGTGCTGGCCACCTACGTCGACGGCCGCGAAGCCTACACCGCCAACGGCGAGCGCGCCCTAGATGAAGGCTCGCGCTTACCTGCTGATGTTGTTTGTGGTGGCTGTGTGGGGATCGACCTTCGTGCTCATCAAGAGCGCGCTTGCCGATGCCTCTCCGGTCGCCTTCAATCTCGCGCGCATGACGCTTGCCTTCGTCGTGCTCGCCGTCGCGTATCACCGCTTCTGGCGCGGCATTCATCCTGGCCAGATCGGCGCAGGCGCACTCGTCGGCCTGTTTCTGGCCGATGGGCTACCAGTTCCAAACCACGGGACTAGCGCGCACCACGCCCTCGAAGTCCGCGTTCATTACCGGACTTGTCGTCGTGCTTGTTCCCTGTTCTCCGCAATCCCCGCGCTGCGTCCGCCCGGAGCGCGCGCGCCGCGCTGGAACGCCTTCCTCGGCGCGGTCCTCGCTTTCATCGGCATCCTGCTTCTCACCGCTCCTGCCCCCGCACAGTCCGGGATCGGCCGCTCTAGCGCCTGCGCAAATCTGCTTCCCGATCTTCACTCCATCAATACCGGCGACATGCTGACGTTTCGGCTGCGCAGTCGGCTTTGCACTGCACTGCATCGCGCTGGGCCACGTCTCGCCGCGCATCGCGTTTCAGCCGCTCGCTCTGCTCCAGGTTGGCTTCTGCGCGGTCTTCATGGCGCCAGCCTCCGCTCTGATCGAGCATCCACATCTCAACTGGACGCCGACGGCTGATCATCGCGCTCGCCATCGCCGCAGTCCTGGCCACCGCAGCCGCATTCTCCATTCAGAGCTGGGCGCAGTCGGTGCTGCCGCCCACGCACATGGCGCTGCTGACTCACCATGGAGCCGGTCTTTGCGTGGATCACGTCTTTCCTCTTTATGGGCGAACGCCTCGGCCTGCGTCCCGCTTGCGGAGCGCTGCTCATCCTGTCGCGGCATCGCCCTCACCGAACTCGTCCCGCAGCCGCACGTTCCCACCGCTCACGAAGCGTGAGAAAAACAAAAAAACAGAGAATAGGGAATAGGGAATAGAAAACGGCATCCTGCCTCGCAAAAAATTGTGGCCTCCTGCCTCGCCGCTTTGCGGCGAAGACTAGGAGACCACGTTCTTCAACAAACGACGAAGCGGCGACTACCCTAGTTATTTGTAAGTGCTCAGGAACTTGCTCACGTTCAGTGAACCAAGTCCCGTCACTTCATCGAAGCCGGTTCCCACCAGGAACCCTGCCTGTCCGCCCGTCAACTTCGTCGGACTCGGGCGCGCTGTTATTGCACATGCTCGGCGTCTTCACCGAGCAGCTTTTCACGCCGCTCGACGTGACCGTCACGTCATGCAGCGCCGACGACGACTTCGACGCCAGCGTATACAGTTCGGCGTTGAGATTGCCTTGCTTCTTCCCCAGCTTCTGATCCAGCAACGCCGTAATGCCGGCCATGCTTGGCGCCGCAGCCGACGTTCCATACATGATTTCGAAATAGTAGTTCCCATTCGAATCGGGAACGCAGCTGGCGCCCGCCGCGGCCATGCACGCAAAGTAGCCGTCATGCCCAGACGCGCTAAAGGCGACATCCGGCGTATAGCGTCCTGCGCGCGCTGAAGGCACGCCCTTGCCCGTCTGCCAGCTCGGCGTTTTGATGAACTTGCTTACGCCGCCGCCCGAGGCTGCGATCACCGGATTTCCATCGCTGTCCAGCGGTTCGTTCCAACCGCCTTCCGGAATGTAGCTGAGCGCCGATCCGAGGTTCGGTTTGTTCGAGGAGCTCCAGTACTTGCCGGGATTCGCCGTATCGTTGAACTCCGTTCCGCCCACGCACGTAACGTGGCTCGATGAACAAATGTAGTTCGGGCTGTTGGCCGCAGGATGCGACGGCGGCGTGGTGAAGTCGGCATCGCAACCTGACGCTCCGGAATCTCCCGAGGACACGAAGACCGAGATGCCTTCCGCCTGCGCCTGCGCAAAGATGGAATCCCAGAAGTTCACGCCCGACTGCCCTGCCTCCGACTCGCACAGTCCGAAGCTGATGCTCATCACCTGCGCCGGCACCGGCGTCGTTTCGACAAGGTATTCCGCATCCGCGCCAATGTCTCCGCCTGCCGACGTTGTGACCACCAGCAAAAGCTTCGCGCCTGGCGCGGTGCTGCCGGTGCGGAACACATCCAGTGTGGCTTCGAGCTGGTCACCGATATCCGCACTGTTGTGGGCGTTTAGTATAAGCCGGCCCGGGATCGATTCCCGCCGTACTTGGTCGGGATCACCTCTGTGGGATTTGGGAACGTTCGTCTTTGTAAGCATGCGGAATTGCGTGAGGTCCGCGGTATCAACGCGCGCACGGCCGACGACACCAATCGTGTAACCCTTGCCGGTCACGCTGGTCGGCACATCGTAGATGGTCGCGAAATCCGCAGGACTCAGGAAATTGTAGCCCCTCAAACGACATCGCGGGCCGTGGCGAGACCGCACCGTTTCTGCGTGCGACCAGCGGGCGGTCCTGAATCGTGTAGAGCCCGCGAATCGACTGGATCTTCGGCGCCAGGTTCGCCGGCAAAAGCGGCGTCTCGCGCGGAGCCATCTTCGGCGTCGTTCCCGCTTCGTAGTAGTCGAGTTCGGTTTGCAGAGCTGCGCCCACATCCGCGGCGGCGCCGCTCACGCCGATGCGGTCCTTGCTCTCCGCAACCCAATCCACATGCAGGTTCTGCGACTCGAGCCAGTCCTTGATCGCCTGCACGTCGCTGTCCTCTGCACCAAAACGCTCGCCCACTTCTGCCGGCGTCAGCCAATGGTGATAGTTCTGCGAATTCGGATCCTGCTGCTCGGCAAGAAACGCGTCGAAGGCCGCCTGCTTCTCCACACTCCGCACCAGAACGAAAGTCAGGCCATTGATCTTCTGATCGGGCGGCACGGCGCCGAGCGATCTTTCGGGATTCGCCCACGCGGGCACATGTCCCGCCAGCTCGGCGTATTCGCTCGAAACTTGAGCATGCTGCCCAAACGCCATGGAGGCGCCGGCAGCAAGGAGAGCTGCCAGCACGGGCGCGGCTTTCCGGGCGCGCCCTGCAGACCGGAGTTCATTGGACTTCGCAGCACACCGCGGCGAACGGAAACGATTGAAATTCATATCGGGAAGCCTCAGATGTCGTGGCTGAAGCGTAGCACAGGCACGCTGTACTGCAGGAACGCCACGGTAACGGTTTTGACGTTACTTCACGAAGTCAATCCGGCTGTGATTTCCCCAAAATTCCTACCGCGCCGCAGGCTCCGGTGAATCCGCCAGCGCATACGCCAGCACCGTCATCGACCGCCGCATTTTCACCCAGATGGCGCGGATCCACCTTGTCAAATGTGTCCGCCGCCGTGTGGTGGTAGTTGAAGTAAAAGCGGCTGTCCTGGATCGGCGCAAAGCTGGGCACGCCGCCTTCCGTCAGCCCGCCGATGTCCTCGCCCGGTCTCCGGCGCGACAACCAGCGTCTCCGCGCCAATGCGCATCCAGCACCTGCGCAACCGGCCGCAGCCACCCGCCCAGCGCAGGTTTGCCCGCATAGTAAATTCCCGTCGGATGGTCGGCGCCCAGGTCCGCTCTCGATCGCCCCGATGTGGTTGGCGACCTCGCCCTTGTGGTCCGCCATATACTGCGCCGCTCCCTGCGAGCCTTCTTCTTCGCTCATCCACGCAATAAAGCGCACGGTGCGTCGCGGATGAATGCCCAGCTCCTTCAGCAGATGAATCGCCTGCATCGAGACCACAACCCCCGCCCCGTCGTCGATCGCTCCCGTGCCCAGATCCCACGAATCCAGATGCCCTGAAACAACCACCACCTGCTCCGGATGCTCAGTTCCCTTCCAGTCGGCAATCACGTTGTAACTCTCCGCATCCGGCAGCGTCTGCGGCGTCAGCGTCAGGTGCAGCTTCACGGGCCCCTGGCCGTGAGCGTCTTCAGCAGCTCCGCGTCTTCCGCGCGTCACCGCCGCCGCTGGAATCTTCGTCACCTTGTCGCGAGTACTCGGTCAGCCCCGTATGCGGCAGCCGGTAATCCGCGCCGCCCACCGACCGCACCAGCACCGCAACTGCGCCCGCAGCCGCACCCGCAATCGGCCCCGCGCCGCGATAGACCACGCCGCCGCCGTACGCCATACCAGCCATCGCCCTGCGGCCGCCAGCTCCTTATCGAACTTGTGATTGAACAGCAGAATCTTGCCCTTCACCGCACCCGCGGGCAGCGCGCTGAGCTGCTGCCAGTCGTCCACCACCACGACTTCAGCGGTCAGCCCTTCGGGCGGAGTCGCCACGCTCCCGCCCAGCGCGGTCAGCACCACCTTCTGCGTCGTTCCCGGCGCCTGCCCCGGCCATGCCACCACTTCCGCGGTCTCCTGCGCCGCGCACCCAATGCGGAACCTTCGCTTTCTCGAGCGTCACCTCGGCGCCCAGCGCGCGCATCTCCGCAGCCACATACTCCACCGCCTGCTGCGCCTGCGGCGAGCCGCTCAGCCGCGGCCCAATGTTGTCGGTCAGATGGCGAAGCTCGTTCAACGCATAGGGGTCCGCAACCGCGGCGTCGCGCAGCCGCTCCATGGTCTCCAGCTGCTCCGGTGTCCAGGCGCTCTTGCCGCCCGTTGATCATCGCGTTCAGCCGGTCCATGAAGCGAACCGCGCCGGAGGCGGCGCTCTGCGCCAGGGCAGAATGGGTTCCAATGCCGGCAGACAACGCCGCAACCACAGCGGCACGAAGCATCAATTGGGGAATTTCCATGCCGGATCGTAACACGCGCGCGCGTGCGACACTTTGCCTCCAACAAACGTCTATACGATTGAAAGGACACGTCGAGAGCGCGAGCATTGCGAAGATTCCCCGGCAGCGGAAGCGGCCACGCCGCAGTCTCTGTGCATCGAACCGACCGAACCGCACACCCGGACAGATTCTCCCGCAAATGGCTATACTGGTAGTTGGTGCAATCAAAAACGCAGCCGCAAGGCTGGTACTTCAACGAGGTCACACGAGCCTATGAACTTGCTCCTTGAACGGCTTCGCACGCGCCGTCTGGTTTCGACGTTCGTCGTGCTTGCCACACTTTCGCTTGCGATTGTCGCCGGCTCCTTTGCTGCGCACGGCGTCCGTGGACAGGAGAAGCAGAACGCCAGCAACGACGCCACCCCGTTGAAGGTCATCAACTCCTCGATCGCACCCAACGAATTTGTGAAGATCGCCAAGGAAGTGGGACCGGCGGTCGTCAATATCAATACGCAGACGCTGCCCAAGCAGTCGGCAAACCGCCCGCGCCGCGCAGCCGCACCGCGCCCGCCCTGCCCAACCCGCACCAGCAGACTCCCAATGGCGATGACGGCAGCGGCGACGATGACCAGCAGGGTCAAAATAACTTCCAGGACTTCTTCAACCGATTCTTCGGCGGCCAGGTGCCCGATCAGGATGGCGGCGACGACAGCCAGGTCCGCGAGTCGCTCGGCTCCGGCTTCATCGTCGACCCCAAGGGCTACATCATCACCAACAATCACGTCATCGAGAAGGCCGACAAGATCTACGTCAAGCTCTCCACCGATCCCGACACGCAGGACCTCGGCCGCCCGGCGCGCGTCATCGGCATCGACAAGGCCACCGACCTCGCCGTGATCAAGATCGACACCAGCTCGGCTCTGCCGACCGTGAAGCTCGGCAACTCCGACCAGACGCAGGTGGGCGACTGGGTTGAAGCCATCGGCAGCCCCTTTGCGCTCGCGCAGACCGTCACCGCCGGCATCGTCTCCGCCAAGAACCGCACCATTCGAGCCGGGCGCCAGCGGCCAGTTCCAGCACTTCATCCAGACCGACGCCGCCATCAACCCCGGCAACTCCGGCGGCCCGCTGCTGAACATGAACGGCGAAGTCATCGGCGTCAACACCGCCATCTACACGCAGTCGGCGGGCTACCAGGGCATCGGCTTCGCCATGCCGTCGAACACCGTGGTCGAGGTCTACAACGACCTCATCGGCGCCAGCCACAAGGTCACGCGCGGCTCCATCGGCATCCGCTTCAACCAAGGGCTCTCCGGCGCCGTCAACCGCGTCTACGGATTCAAGAACGGCGTGCTCGTGCAGCAGGTTGCGCCCGGCGGGCCCGCGGATAAGGCCGGCCTGAAGGCGGGCGACATCATCACCACCATCGACGGCCGCGCCATCAAGGACGGCGACGACCTGGTCAACGAGATCACCAGCCGCCGCCCCGGTTCGACCATCCGCCTCGGCTACCTGCGCGACGGCAAGAACGTCGACACTACGGTGACCATCGGCGATCTCGACAAGATCTTCGCCGAGCAGGCCAACGCGCAAGCGGAAAGCGGCCCGGACAACGGCGGCGACGCCGGCGAAACCAAGCTCGGCCTGGTCGTTCGTCCTGAGTCCGAAGCGACCCTCGCCAAGACTCACACTCCGGGCATGGTGGTGCAGTCGGTTCGCACCGGCTCGTACGCCGATCTTCAGGGGTTGGAGCCCGGCGTGGTGATTACGCGGATCAACAAGCAGCCCGTGGGCACCAAGGAGCAGTACGACGCCGTGGTCAGCAAGCTGAAGTCGGGCGATGACGTGGTCTTCGAAGTCATCGATCCGCGTCATCCGGAAGCCGGCATCATGGTGCTGGGCGGCACGTTAGATTAGGCAAGACCCGGGCGCCGGCGGCGGGGGATTCGCTGCCGGCGTTCCTGCGATATCTCATCTTTTTCGCGAGGAAAGTTGAGATTTCTGCTCGCAATGCACGATTTAGGGGTAGTATGGACAGTACTTTCCCTCGACCTCGCGTATCAAGGAGAGTCGGCGTGTCCACAATCCGAACCTGCATCGTTTTTGCACTTTCCGCTACCGTTCTCTCCCTCCCGGCATTCGCCACGCGCACGCACAAAACCGTCACCAGCGGTCGCGCCCGCACCGCGCACAAGGCCATCCCCAAGTCGCACCGGCTGCACGGGCAGCAGGCCATTGAGCCGAGCCGCGTCACCGAAATTCAGCAGGCGCTGGTGCGCGAGCACTATCTGAATGCGGAACCCAACGGCAAGTGGGATGCCGCCACGACCGCGGCCATGCAGAAGTACCAGTCCGATCAGGGCTGGCAGACCAAATTGACGCCCGATTCCCGCGCACTGAAGAAGCTGGGCCTCGGCCCGGATTACTCCACCGCCATCAACGCCAAGGATTCCACCTTCGCACCCCCGCCTCCCACCAGCACCATTCCGGCGGAACAGGCCAGCGGGTTTGCGCAAGCCTCCCACGCCAATCAGTGATTCGCTTTCAGGCGGCAAGCCGGCTGCACCTCTCACTGCCGCCCCAGTAGTAGCCCTCCCCAGGCAAAAGGTCCGCTCCAAACAGGGCGGACCTTTTGTTGTCTGGACCTATGCACGCTCAACTGCGTTCAGGCGCGAATGTCTTCCGCCAGGACATCGCATGGGTCTGCCGAACGGTTCGGTGCCCCGAACCTTCTGACCTGTCGGCGCAAATCAACCCAACCCCAAAACACTGTCATGCTGAGCGCAGCGAAGCATCTGCGGTTGTTTTCAAAGGTCCGAACGATCGCCGCAGACGCCCCGCAGGCGATTCGTTCTTCAAGTGAAATGGGTTCCGATAGACTATTCCCACAATAGTCTTTCGGGAGTACTATCAACCCATGGTCAAAAAATCCGAATCCCGCGACCTTTTTCCCGGCGCGCTCGAACTGATGATCCTGCAGACCCTGCGGCGCAAGCCGATGCACGGCTATGCGCTGGCCCAGCACATCAAGTCCATCTCCGACGAGTTGCTCGAAATCGAAGAAGGCTCCCTCTATCCCGCGCTGCAGCGGATGTTGAAGACGGGATGGCTGAAGTCGGAGATGGGAACCTCCGCGCAGAACCGGCCCGTGCGCATCTACAAACTGACCCGAGCGGGCGAAAAGCGCCTGGAAGAGGAACGGGTGAGTTTCGAGAGGATGTTTGCCGGAATCACTCGGGTATTGGACACCGCGTAGAAACAGGATCCTGCGGCCTGCCAAGCCTCGTGAGTCTGCAAGCCATTTCCGATGACAAACTTCACACCAGCCAGCGAGGGAAGAAGATGAGCCTGTTTTCAAAGCGGCGGCGTTATGACGAGTTGAACGAATCCATCCGCGAGCATCTCGCGGAGCGGGTTGAGGCGCTTGTGAGTGAGGGCGTATCGCGCGACGATGCGGAGTTTCAGGCGCGACGGGAGTTCGGCAACGTCACGCGCATTCAAGAGCAGGGGCGCGAGGTGTGGCAGTTTCCCTTGCTGACCTCGATACTGGCCGACGTGCGGTTGGCTCTTCGCCAGACCAGGAAGGCGCCCGGATTCGCCGCCGTGGTCATCGGCACACTCGCCCTCGGGATTGGAGCGACCACCGCAATCTTTACGCTGGTGCATGCCGTTCTCTTGAAGTCGCTGCCGGTGGCGAAACCCGAAGAGCTCTGGCGCTTCGGCGCCAAAGTACATTGCTGCGGATGGGGCGGCTACACGCAGGATGAAGAGTTCTCGCTCTTCAACTACGAGCTCTACAAAAAGTTCCGCGACAACACGCCGGCGTTCACCGACCTCGCGGCATTTCAAGGCGGAGGCGAGCAACTCGCTGTTCGGCCGATGGGCAGTGCGCAGCCCGCGGATACGCGCGACGGCCAATTCGTCTCCGGGAATTTCTTTCGCACCTTTGGCGTCGGCCCGTGGGTGGGCCGCGTCTTCACCGACAGCGATGACGGGGATGCCGCTCCGCCGGTCGCGGTGATGAGCTATCACACCTGGGTCACAAAATACGCCAAGGACCCCACCGTGATTGGGGCAGCATTCCAGATCAACAACAAGCCGTTCACCATGATCGGCGTTGCGGCTCCGGGCTTCTTCGGCGCCAACCTGGGCGCTGGGCGCAATCCGGATTTCTGGCTTCCCTTGTCGCAGGAGCCCGTACTCGAAGGGGAGACGGCTCGGCTCAAAGTCCCTGACGAAAATTGGCTCGACATCCTCGGCCGCGCCCGCCCGGGAACAAATCCCAAGGCGCTCGAAGCACAACTGAAAACCGAGTTGCGACAGTGGCAGGATAGTCATTCCGCGGATATGACTCCGCTGCAGAAGGAATTTTTACCCAAGCAGCAGTTTCACCTGTCGCCGGGCGGTGCGGGCGTGACCGCCATGCGCGAGTATTACGCCGACAGTCTGGAACTTCTGTTGGCCGCAGCGGGCTGCGTGCTGCTCATCGCATGCGCCAACCTCGCCAACCTGCTCCTTGTGCGCGGACTGAAGAACCGCCAGCAGACGTCGGTGCGCGTGGCCTTGGGCGCATCGCGCGGGCGTTTGGTGCGCAAAGCTTTGATCGAGAGTCTAGTCCTGGGATTACTCGGCGGTGCGGCGGGCCTGGCCGTAGCCTTTGCCGGAACCACCTTGATCCTGAAGCTCGCGTTTACCGGACCGGACAGCTACGTGCCAATCGATGCCGCGCCTTCGATCCCGGTCCTGCTCTTCGCATTGGGCCTCTCGCTTCTCACCGGGATTCTGTTCGGCGTTGCGCCCGCGTGGATGACCTCTCACGCCCAACCCGTGGAAGCGTTGCGCGGCGCCAACCGCTCCGCGGGACAAAAAGCAAAATGGCCGCAAAAAGCGCTGGTCATCGGGCAGGCCGCAATCTCGCTGGTGCTGCTCAGTGCGGCCGCCATGCTGGTGCAGAGCTTGCGCAACCTCGAGCATCAGAGCTTCGGATTTGCAACGCAAGACCACTACATGGCTTCGATCAATCCTCGCTCGGCCGGCTACCAGGTCGACCAGCTCGATCCGCTCTACAAGCGAATTCTCGACCGCGTCGCGCGCATCCCCGGCGTGAAGGCAGTCACCGCCGCGACTTATGCCCCCATGAGCGGCGACAGCTGGAACGAGGGTGTCTACGTGCAAGGCAAGCCTGCGCCGCATGAACAGGACGACTTTGGCGCGACCTGGGCGCGTGTGATGCCCGGCTTCTTCGCCGCGCTGAATAATCCCATCTTGATGGGCCGGCCTATCACCGAGCAGGACCTGGCAAACTCGCCGAAGATCGCGGTGATCAACGAAGCCTTTGCGCAAAAGTTTTTCAAAGGCGAAAACCCGATCGGCAAGCACTTCGGCATCGACGAAATCAGCCATGCCGGGGACTTCGAGGTCGTTGGTGTCGCGGCCAATATGCGCTACATCACCTACAACCTCAAGGACCCGGCTCGCCCCATGTTCTTTCTTCCCTCGAGCCAGCACGTTGTTTACGCCACGGCCAACGATACCGCGGGCGAAAAATGGTCGCACTACTTCTACAACCTCGTGATCTGGATCCCCGGCCATCCCGATTCCCCGGAAACCCAGGTGCGGCGCGCGCTCATGGAAGTTGACCCCAACCTGGCGCTCACCTCTTTTGAAAAGTACGACGACCAGATCAAGCTCGACTTCGGCCAGCAGGAATTGATTGCCAACCTGACCATGTTGTTCGGAGCGCTCGCACTGGTCCTGGCGGCGGTTGGGCTCTATGGCGTGACCGCGTATACCGTCGAGCAGCGCACCAATGAAATCGGCATTCGCATGGCACTCGGCGCCAATCGCAAAACGGTTCTCGGCATGATCCTGCGCAGCGCGTTTGTGCAGGTTCTGATCGGGCTCGCCATCGGTGTGCCCGCGGCGATCGCGGCAGGACGCGCCATCACCGATCAACTCTACGGAGTGAAGCCCTACGATCCAGTAATGCTCGCCGTGGCCGCGCTGCTTCTCACTCTTGCATCTTTCTTCGCTTCGGTGATTCCGGCGCGCCGCGCCGCCGGTTGCGAACCCATGCAAGCTCTACGAAGTGAATAGAGGAGTCCGCGCTCATTCAAGCAAGTACTGGCTCGACGACCTTTCGCTTCGCCGGCAGAAGCGCCAACAGGATTCCACCGACCACAAGGAACACGATCACGTCGGTAAAGTCCCTGTGGACGCCGTGCATCCAGGCTTGCACGGTTTGAATCGACATCACCGTGCCATGGGAGATGTGGCACCCAGCAGCTAGAGCGATCATGGAGCGGTATTCCGAGGGTCTCCTCGCGGCCACGAGAAGAGAGATCCCGATCGGAATAAAGAAGCTCAGAAACATCGGCTCGACCTCGTTCTTTTGCTCCAGCCAGCTCGAATGCCACAGGTCCATAAACAGTGGATAAAGGATCGCAAGGTTTAAAAGCCCCACGATCCCCAGGACGATCTGTGTCAGGCGTTCTCTTTTCACATGGACCTCCTGTGCGCGAACGTTTCGCAAGCGCAGCATTGAAGCTACGCTAGAGGATCCCAAGCTAGCACGCGCGCACGCAAAAGGACAGACTCCGCATCACGCTGCCGACCGCACCCTGGCCTGATTCGCATTTGCCAACAAAAGGGCCGCACGAGGCGGCCCCTTGTGTAACTATGCACCGCCCCTCATTGGAACCGGAACGGCGGCATGCCCTGCAGCAGGAACTGATACCGCCCGCGCGTCGCGTCTGGACCCGAAGTAATCGTGTTGTCGAGGTGAATGAGCGAATAACCATCCGCCTCGGTGTACTTCGGCCATGTTGGCAAGCCCGCTCCATTGGGATCGCCCGTCTTCGCGAAGTTTGTCCAGTACGACATCATCTCGTCGCTCAGCTTGCGGTCATCCGCGCTCACCTGCCAGCCCGGCCGCGTATCGAGCGTGCCGAAGACATACTCGATATCGTCGGAGTGGAAGGCGAAAGTGCCGGGGTGGAACTTGCTCGGCGTTGCCCGCAGCTCAAAGTGATAGCGATACACCGGCGCATCGCCCGTCTTCAAATGCGCCTCGATCCACTTCCACGTACTGAAGGCGATGAACGCATCGCTGCCGTAGCCGATGGCTGAGTCGACTGACTGATCATCGGTGTCGCCGGGATAGAGCTTCAGAAAATCGGCCGCGCGCTCCTTGAACATGCCCCCCGCCATGCCCTTCCACTTCTCCGCGGTCATGCCGTTGCCAAGAAAGCTGCCCTCGTCGCGATTCCAGCCCGCCAGCAGCGGAATGTGCGCCTGTTTTCCGGCCGCGTAGGTATCGGGAACGGGCTCGGTCAAAAACTTCCCATCGACATTGGTCGAGAACCCGGCATGCTTGGCCAGCACCGCGGCAAGAATCTTGTCGGTGGGCATGGCGCGCAGATCGGCAAGCGAAGTCGCGCCCAGTCCGGTGACAAAATCGTCGCCTTTCTTCTCGCTGGCGCTCAGCGTGTCCATGCTCAGCACATCGCTGAAGGCGCCGCCGCTTTCACCAATGCCCTTCGCGAACAACCCCTTCGCCATGGGCGACGCCATCAGCGTGCTCACCGCAAACGAGCCGGCGCTTTCGCCAAAAATCGTCACGTTGTCGGGGTCGCCGCCAAACTTCTTGATGTTGTCTTTCACCCACCCCAGAGCGGCAAGCATGTCGAGCATGGCGTAGTTCCCTGCCGTGCGACCCTGCTCCTTGGCCAGATCGCTCGTCGCCAGAAACCCGAAGACGCCCAGACGATAGTTGATGGTGACCAGAACGACGCCCTTCAGCGGAAGAAAATCGCCGTTGTGCCGCGGCTCATCACTGCCGCCGCCCGAGTAGCCGCCGCCGTGAATCCAGAACATGACAGGAAGCTTGCTCTTGTCGGTCGAGTCCGCCGGCGCATAGACATTCAGATACAGGCAATCTTCCTTCGGACCGGAATCCTGAAAGACCATGTCGTCGAAGACGTGGTTCTGCGCGCAATGCGGCGCGAAGGTCGTGCCGTCGCGATCGCCTTTCCACTTCGCCGGAGGCACGGGCGCCTTCCAGCGCAGATCGCCCACCGGCGGTTCCGCGTACGGCATGCCCAGAAAAGCCTTCACCTTTCCATTGTTGATGGTCTTGCCCTTGACCTTGCCTTGCTCGGTCTTGACCGTCAAATCATCCGCCCGCACAGCCATGGATCCACCCAGCAGCACGCCAGCAGCCGCCAGGGCACACAACAACTTCAGCCCCACTTGCATACCAAAAATCCTCCGCGGAATACGTTATCAGGACGAGCGGAAGAGTGCAGAAGTCTCAATGACCAAGGCGAAGAGATCTTGGAGGCGGAAGAACGAGAATGGCACGGTCCGGATCATCGAGGAACTCCATGATCCGAACGGCCTGGCCACGAATCAACAGCTCGATTGTCGCTGTGGGAAAGTCGCAGCTGCGCAGCCAGATCACTTTGGGCGGCGGGCCCATGGCCGTTGCCAGTTCATGAAAGTCGGCATCAGCAGTCAAGATCACGAAGTCATTTAGCTGCGCATATTCCCAGATTGCCTTGTCAGCCCCATGGAGCAAACCTGCCGTACCGACGTGGGACGAACCAGGAAACAAGTCGGCGATTCGATCCACGAGCCGCCAGCTTAGATTTTCATCGAGCAGGAGTTTCACAACGCAACGCGCCGGCCAACCCGCACTGCGTAGTCGTAGACGGCGCGAAAATCCTCCGGCTCGAGTTCAGGGTAGTCTGCAAGAATCTCGGCTTCGTTGGCGCCCGATGCGAGCCAGCCCAGAACGTCCCAAACCGTTATCCGCAGCCCGCGGATGCAGGGCTGTCCCGACCGTTTTCCCGGCTCAACCGTGATCCGATTGTCGTTCTGGACGCTCATGTAGGTAATTTTAACGCTTATCCGGTGCCGATTCCGAGAACTCTACACAACCTCGGGACCGAGCAGGTCCTTGATCGTCTCCCTGCGCCGGATCAGCCTCGCCTGCGAGCCCTCCACCAGCACCTCGGCCGCGCGCGGACGCGTGTTGTAGTTCGAGCTCTGGGTCATGCCATAAGCCCCCGCGTCGAGCAGCGCCACCAGGTCTCCCGGCTCAACCGGCGCCAGCTTGCGGTCGCGCGCAAAGAAGTCGCCGGTCTCGCACACCGGCCCAACCACGTCCACAACACGCGGACGCCCCGACCGCCTGCGCACCGGAACAATCTCGTGGTGCGCCTGGTAGAGCGCCGGCCGAATCAGGTCGTTCATCGCCGCATCGGCAATCACGAAGGTCTTTTTGCCGTTCTTCTTCACTTGCAGAACGCGCGTCACCAGCGCACCGGCCTGCGCCACGATAAAGCGGCCCGGCTCCAGCAGCAGTCGGCCTTCAAACCCGCCCAGCGCTCGATCCAGAGCCCCGGTATATTCGGCCACCTTCGCCGCAGCGTCGAATTCGCCGCCGTGGTAGTCGATGCCCAGCCCGCCGCCCGCATCGATCGCCTTGAGCGCAATGCCGTCGCCGCGCAACTGCTCCACCAGCTTGACCACGCGCTCCATAGCCGCCCCAAATGGAGCCGCCGAACGAATCTGCGAGCCGATGTGCACGCTCACGCCATGCGCCTCGAGCCAGCGGTTCTTCGCCGCTTCCCGATAAATGCGCCGCGCCTGGCGAATGTCGATGCCGAACTTGTGCTCGCGCAGCCCGGTGGAAATGTACGGATGCGTCTCCGCAAACACATCCGGATTCACGCGCAGCGCAAACCGCGCCGGTCGCTTCAGCTTGCGCGCCCGCGCCGCCAGCAGCGCAAGCTCCGCTTCACTCTCCACGTTGAACTGCAGAATGCCCGCTTCGAGAGCCGCGTCGATCTCCGCTGCGGTCTTGCCCACGCCCGAAAAGACCACGCGCCCCGCTGCATCCGGCGCCGCCGTCAGCACGCGCTGCAACTCGCCGCCGGAAACAATGTCGAAGCCCGAACCCTTTTCCGCCAGCAGTTTCAAAATCGCCAGCGCCGAGTTCGCCTTCACCGCGTAACACACCAGGTGATCCCGCGAAGTCAGCGCCTGCTGAAACAAGCCCAGCCGCTGCGACGATCTGATCGCCGGAGTAAACAAAGAGCGGAGTGTCGAAGCGCCGGGCCAGCGTCTCAAGCGAAACCTTGCCGCAGTGCAGAGCATGCCGTGCGCCCGAAACATGAAAAGGCCGGGAAGAAGATTGGAGGTTTGGTGTCAAGCGTCCCATCCAGATGAAGAACCTCTCTTGAGCCTACCCCAACGCAGCAACGTCCTGCCGGGTGCCCCCGGTCCCACGCATTTGGGGACCGGGGATTTGATGAACCTACTGCGAGCGAAGAGCGAGCGTCTGCGCGCACCGCAGGTGCCCGGTCTCTCGTATTGGGGGACCGGGGACTTGATGAACCTCGTGCGAGCGAGTAGCGAGCGTCTGCCGCACCGAAGGTGCCAAAGAGCGTCGGGCTCCTCTATGATGGTTCCGTTCCGAATCAGGGCTCACGCACACCCATGACGATTTCCCCAAAGGTCAAAGCGATTCTTACTGACGCTCACTTTCTGGTCCCGCTGGCCGTCTTCTTCGTGGGGCTTGCGCTGCTCATCACGCTTCACTGAAATCAACGTATCGTTGCCTTCATCGAGGACTCGCCTTGCCGGAACCAATCGGAGCCAGCGCCAACACAACCTTTCGCTCTGTCCACGGAATCGGCGTCGCTTGCGCGCTGGCCGCGGGTGTCTGGCTCGGCGGCGCAGAAGCTCCCACCAAGCTCGTCAACTCCGGGCTCTCTCCCTATGCCGTGTCGCTGTGCATGGTCGCCGGTGTCTTCACCGCGCGCTGGACCGTGCCCACACTGCTCAAGGGCACGCGGTACGTCTTCGCCGATCTCGCCACCAATCGCCATCTCGTCTCCAACGCCGTGCTGGCCGGCATGCTCTGGGCAGTCGCCAACACCCTCACCGTCTTCGCCATTCGCGATGTCGGCCTGACCATCGCCTTTCCGCTCTGGAATACCAACTCCCTCGTCGGCATCCTGTGGGGACGCCTGCTCTTTGGCGAGCTCAAAGGCGCCAGCGCAAAGAACATCTCCAAAGTCGTGTTCGGCGCAATCGCCATCATCATCGCCGCCGTAATGCTCGGATTCAGCACCATCCAGGGTGGCGGGCACGGGCCGCGTGCCGGCGCCGGCATCCTCGCCGCCGCAGGTGCAAGCCTTCTCTGGGGCACCATGTACGTGCCCTACCGCAAGGCCTACATCAGCGGCATGAACCCGCTCTCCTTCGTAACCGTCTTCACCATCGGCGAACTGGCCACCTGCTTCGCGCTCGTCCTCTCGCTCGATGGCGGAACGAAAGCTGCCGTGTTTCACTCCCCGGAGATCCGCCACCTCATCTTCTGGCTTTTTCTCGGCGGGTTCGTCTGGGTCATCGGCGACTTGTTCCAGCAGTTCGCCACCAAGTTCCTCGGCATCGGCCGCGCCATTCCCCTCTCCAACACCAACCAGCTTTGGGGACTGGCCTGGGGCGCGCTCGTCTTCGGAGAACTCGCGCAGGCCGACATGCAGCACCGCCTTCTCGTCATTACTGGCTCGATTGTCATGATTCTCGGCGCACTCTCTGTGAGCACTGCCGTGGCCACCGCGCGCGAACACCAGTCGCTCAACGAAGCTCTGCTGCGCGAGTGTTGCCGCTACGGCCTCGACTACGACCGCGTCCTGCAGTCGTATGCCGGCGTCGGCAAAGACGAGATCGCCGACACGTCGCATCCACGCGCGTGGTGGGACTACGCAATCGTCGCCGCAGCCATCGGCGTCTTCATCTACCTCGGCGTCAACGCGCGCGTGCCGGCGCTCGCCATGAACTTCACCTGGCTCGGCATTCTCGCCATCGTCCTGGTCGCGTCCGCATTGCTCAGCGGCTGGGGATTGTGGAAAGCCACCCGCTTCTCGTAGCCACCTGCGGTGATCAGCAAGTCAGCCGGGTGCCCCATCCATCGCGTTCTTTGCGATGGGTGGGAAAGCACGAATCCCCCTGCGAGCGATCAGCACTCGCCGACCCGCCGACTCGCTGTCCCGCTGCCGTTACAATCAAAAGATGGCGGAAGCGAACATCGTGGACCTGGTGGGCGTTGGGCTGAATGCCACCGACACGCTGATTCCGCTCCCCACCTATCCCAATCGCGGCTCCAAAGTGGAATACCGCCATGCTTCCGTACTCCCCGGCGGCCAGGCCGCCACGACTGTCGTTGCCTGCCAGACCTGGGGACTCAAGACACGCTACGTAGGCAAGCTGGGCGAAGACGACGCAGCCCGCCTGCATCGCGCTGCCTTTGCCCAGGCCGGCGTCGAAGCGCAACTCACCGCGGTTCCCGGCGCGGCCAGCCCGCAGTCCCTCATCCTCGTAGACGAAGGCGGCGAACGCACCGTGCTCTGCCGCCGCGATGAACGCCTGCTGCTCAAGCCCGAAGACCTGCGCCGCGAGTGGGTCGTCAACGCGCGCGCACTGCATGTGGATGGTTACGAAACCGCGGCAGCGATTCAGGCTGCGCGCTGGGCCCGCGAAGCCGGCATCCCCGTCATTGCCGACCTCGATGAAGCCTACCCCAACGTCGACAAGCTGATCGAGAACATCGACTACCTGATCGTCAGCCGCGATTTTCCACGCCGTCTTATGGGAGGCTCGAGCCTTGAAGACGCGCTGCGCCGCATGCAAAGGCGCTTCGGCTGCACGCTGACCGCTGCGACACTCGGCGAAGAGGGCGTGCTGGCCTGGGATGGCTCTGCCTTTCTGCACCGCCCTGCCTACCGCGTTCCTGTGGTCGACACCACCGGCGCCGGCGACATCTTCCACGCTGGATTTATCTATGCCCTGCACCAGGGATGGCCGCTCGAACGCCAGCTCGACTTCTCCTGCGCCGCCGCAGCCATCAACTGCATGGCCTCCGGAGCGCGGGGAGGGATTCAAACGGTGGCTGCCATCGAAGACCTGATGGCGACTTCGCCGCGCTACCAGGCCGTCTACGACGTGCGCGCCGCCGACTGACCCTGTTCGGGCTCAGAGAATGGTGATGAGTTTTCAGGGGGAGACGCGGCTCTGCGCTGCACGCAAGCCGCTACGGCGTGGGATGCAAGAGCGATCGACAGCCAACAAGAAACTGGGTCCAACAACGTGAGCAGAGAAGGCCTTCCAGCCGTTCCAACGCCTACGTGACGTAACTGCCCAGACTCGTGCTGATGGTTCCGTACGCGCCGCTCAACCCCGCAGCAAGAAACTTGATCGCCGCAGTCGCGCCAAACACCAGGACCGCCACCACAAGCGCATACTCAACCAAGTCCTGGCCGTCTTCGCGGCTGGCAAGTTCCTCAAGCTTCAAATGCAGTTTCAGAAGCAAAGTGTTCACTTGGACTTTCCTCCACCGGAATTCGTGTCCACACACTCCGGAGTACCACCTTCCTTGCAATTGCCGGTCCGAATCTCTTCAGGAAGTATCGTCCAGAGTTCTAAAGGACTTGAGGAATGCCCCGCTTCGCTCCACCCGCGCCGGTGTAAACACCCGTACACAGCCCCCGCCCGCAGCCCGGGCTTCGTTTACATGACCCGTTAGTGCTCAAGCCCGCAGGGATTGGCGATCTTCCGTCGCCGTCTCCATCGCCGCGGCAATCTCCGCCACCCGCCGAAACGACTCGTGCCGGTCCGCGGGCTCATACGTATCGGTCACCACGATCAGCTCGTTGGCTCCAGTCTGCCGCACCAGCCGCTCCAACCCTTCCTGTACTGTCTGATTCGACCCGATTACCGCCGCCCCCAGCCGGCTCTCCACGGCCACGCGTTCGCCCGCGGTCCACAGGCCGTCCATCGAATCCACAGGCGGAAGCAGTTCTACCGGCTGGTTGCGGATCAGGCGCAGGAACCGCTGTTGCGGCGTGGTGAACAGCCGTGCGTGCCGCAGCATCGGTTTCGGCCGCGATCACCTGGACGGCGACCATCAGATGAGGCTCACGCATCGCGTCCGAGCGCTGAAATTCACTGCGGTAGAGGTGCGCCGCCATGAGCAGATCGTCGGGCGCAAAGTGCGCCGCAAATGCGAACGGCAACCCCAGACGCGCGGCCAACTGCGCACTGTAGAGGCTCGACCCGAGCAGCGTAATGGGCACGTGACTTCCCTGCCCGGGATACGCATGCACCATCTGGCCGGGCTTTCCGTCGCCCAGATACGTGCGCAGCTCTTCGAGCAGCTCAGGAAAATCGTCTCCCGACTGGCGCAGATCGCGGCGCAAAGCGCGCATGGTGTAGGCATCGCCGCCTGGCGCGCGCCCCAGGCCAAGGTCGATGCGGCCCGGATACATCGCTTCCAGCGTCCCGAACTGTTCGGCAACCACCAGCGGCGCATGGTTGGGCAGCATCACGCCGCCGCTGCCCACCCGGATCCGCTCCGTCGCCCCCGCCACATGGCCGATCAGGACCGCTGTCGCCGAGCAGGCGAGCCCGGCAATGGAGTGGTGCTCGGCCAGCCAGTAGCGCGTATAGCCCCATTGTTCAGCGGCTTGAGCCAACTCGACAGTGCGGGCAATGGCGCTTCCGGCGGGCTCGCCGGGGCGCATCGCCACCAGGTCCAAAACAGAGACGGAAAAACCTTTATCTGTGGGATACATCACATAAGATGTGATTCGCAAGAGCGCGACGGAGATTCGATCCGCACCTCAATGTGCCATAAACCCTTTATTTCTACTCGTAAGCACCCGGATGGCCGAAACCTTAACCACTGAGTTGTGACCACCATCACTTTGAGACCGGAGCCGGGGTGCGAGGATGTTTCGAGATTGCTATGGATTCGTACCACTTCACTGAGACGCCTGCTTTCACTCCTGCCCGGAGGCAGTCCATGACTACTCTCGATCCCGCCGCGTTTGTTGCGGACGCCGAACTCATTCGGGCCCTCGAGGAGCAGTCCACGCCCATCCGTTGCGACGAGGATCGGGTGCTCTTCCACCAGGGGGACGCTCCGGTAGGCCTTTTCATCCTCAAATCGGGCAATGTCACCTTGAGCATGCAGGCGGCAGGCGGAAAAGACATCCTCTCCTTTCAGGCACAGGTTGGTTCCCTGCTTGGTCTTCCCGGCCTCATCGGAGACGAGCCGTATTCGCTGAGCGCTGTGGCCCACGCCGGCGTCGAGTTGCGCTACGTCACCCGCGACGACTTCGCTTTGATGATGCAGACCCAGCCAAGGCTCGCCTTGAAAATTCTTCAGGTTCTCGCTGCCGAAGTGCGCACGGCGCGCGCCGCCGTGATCCAGCGCCTCTCTTCGCCGCGCCGCAAGCCGGTCAATTGACGGTCTTCGCCCGGCCTTGAGAAACTTGGAAAAATGGCTTATCGCGGAAAAGTAGAGTTTGCCCACGAACGCCCGATCCGCGAACGCAATACGCGTGTCTACCGTCTCTGTCACTGGCCGATCTGGATCTGGGTTTTCTTCCTCGCCCCCGGCCCCCTGACCTTCTCCCTCTTCGCCCACGGCTTCAGCCTCGCCAACGGCATCTGGCTCGCCCTCGTGCTGCTCGGCACCGGAATCGCCGGACTGCGCGAGGCCCTGCCCGGCACCGAATCGCGCCCCTACATCCTGCGCTTCGACGAAGACCGCCCCAACCCCCTCTACCGGCGCGTCTGCTACACCTTTGCGTGGAGCGCCGTCATCACCTTCGCCAGCCTCAACCTCGCCGGTCTCATCGGCGCCGTCATCACCGGCGTTTGGAACATGAAGCCCATCTATACCTGGGGCTATTTCCCTCTGTGCGCGCTCATCCTCATCCTCGGCGCGTTCGGCAAGCTTCCGCGCGTAGGCCCATCCACAAAGACGGAAGGCACAGAGCGCCGCTACTTCTACGGCAGCGTCTGGGCCGTCACCGCCGCGCAAACCCTGCTCCTGGTGCTTTGGAAGACGCTCCCGCGCAACGCGACCACGGACTGGATCAAGCTGCTAGCCTATGTCGCCGCACTGCTCTTCATGGGACTGCTTTCCGCGCAAGGCCGGCTCTACCGCACGCGGCCCATCCTCCCCGGCGAAGTCATGGTCGAGTAATTTCTCGCAGTTGAAGGGTACGGGCTTCAGCCCGTACAGCCAGCCCCACCAAATCCCAGGGCTTTAGCCCCCGAGGTAAAACTGCTTCGATCGAGCTTCAAACCGCCGAAACCACCACGGCAGCCTCCTCTTTCAACATCTGCCGGAAACTCTCCGGCGACTCGACGCGCGCCCGGCTCCCGAGCCCCAGCACCACAAACCGCGCCTCGCCTTCGCCATCGAAGCATGCAGTCACCCGCATCCATCCTTCCTGCGCATGCCCCGCAGTCTCGGATTTCTCCAGCACCCCCCACTCCTTCAGCCGTTGCGCTGCCGCCGCGGTCACGCGCAGCACAACCTTGAACTTCGTCTGCTGCTCCGCAAACTGCGTCGTCGAGTTCTTCCAGTACTCGGCAAGATCGAACTGTGCCGGACGTTCGAACTTGGCCGCCAGCACCGTAATCCTCTGCATGCGCGAAACACGATAAGTCCGCATGCCGTTGCTCGCTCTTGCCACCAGGTACCAGCTCATGCCCTTGGCCACCAGTCCAAGCGGGTCCACCGTGCGCGGCCCGGCCTGGCCGTCCGCACGCGTGTAATCGAAAGCCAGCCGCCGATCTTCCGCCACCGCTTCCTGCACCACGTTCAGCATCGATAAGTCGTCACCCGTGCCGCGCCACCCGCTCGGGTCCACATGCAAACGCTCGCGCATCGCCGCAGCCTGCGCCTGCATGGGCACTGGAAGCGATGCCATCAATTTGTTCAGCGCACTCTCCGCGGCCGCGGCCAGGCGCGAGTGGCCCAGCGTTCGCGGTTGCGCCATCAGCAATGCGCGCAACTCCGCATCGTTCAATCCGGGAACCTGCGTACGCCATCCTTTTTCGAGTTCCCACCCGCCCTGCGCTCCACGCACCGCCGAGATCGGAATCCGCGCCGCGGAGAGCGCCTCCATGTCGCGATGCACTGTACGCTGCGACACCTCGAGCCGCTCCGCAAGTTCGCGTTCCGTCACGCGCCCGCGCGCCTGCAGCAACAGCAGCGCCGAAAGCAAACGGTCCGACTTCATCGCAGAGCCTTTCTTCGCGCGTTCATCATTTTTTTACGATCTCATTTCAATTATGACATTGCTTGTCATATATACCGGCCTACCTTGGAGAAGTTGGAAGAAGGTTCCCGAAAACACAAGGAGGTTCACCCCATGTCTCTCGCTTCTGCAACTCTTGAATCCGCCCCCGCCGAGACTCTCAGCCTCACCCAGTTCTTCCTCGACAAGGTCGACCGCGAAGCCGTTCTCATCCGCAAGACCCTCGAGCGCGTGCCCGAAGGACGAAACGAATTCAGGCCGCATGAGCGGTCGATGGAGCTCGGCTACCTGGCCTCCCTCGTCGCCGGAATCCTCGGCTGGATTCCGCTCATGGTCGAACGCGACGAGCTCAATCTCGACGATCCTTCGAACGGCAGCCTGCGCACCCGGCCCGTGGAAACCCGCAACGAGCTGGTCGCCATGCTCGATGCGGCGGTCGCTGCGGCGCGCCGCTCCCTCTCCTCCACCACCGACGCCCACCTGCTCAAGCCGTGGGCCTTCAAGATGGGTGGCCGCACGCTGCAGAGAGCAGCCGCGCGTGGTGATGCTTGCCGACGCGGTTTTCAGCCACCTCGCCCATCACCGCGGCCAACTCACCGTGTACCTCCGCCTCGTCGACTCGACGGTCCCCTCGCTCTACGGACCGTCAGCCGACGAAGGCATCTAATCCCAATTTCCGGACCACACCTGGCCGGGTGCGCCCCAGGGTGCCTCCAAAGGTGCCCCCGGTCCCTAGCACTTGGGGACGGGGGCAAGCACAACTCTGGTGCGAGCGAACAGCGAGCGGCTGCCGCACCGCAGGTGCCCGGGGCAAGCACAATCCTCATGCGAGCGACACGCGAGCGTCTGCCCCACCGCAGGTAGTGCTAAACTCTGACCTGTCATGGTGTTCGCCATCCTGCTGGTCAGCGTGTTTGCCTACCTCCTCGGCTCCATCCCGGTGGGTTACGTGCTGGTGCGCCTGTTCCGCAAGCAGGACATCCGTTCCATCGGCAGCGGCAACATTGGCGCGACCAATGTGCTGCGTTCCGGCGGCAAGGGTCTCGGCGCCGCCACGTTTCTGCTCGACATGCTGAAGGGCTGCAGCGCCGTATATTTCGGCGCGCTCATCGGCCACGCCCTCGACCCAGGCCTGCCCATCCGCGACTACCAGGCGCTGGCCGCACTGTGCGCCGTGCTGGGACACATCTTCACCGTATGGCTCCGTTTCAAAGGGGGCAAAGGCGTTGCCACCGGCTTCGGCGTCTTCCTTGTGGCCGCACCCTTCGCAGCCCTGGCGGCCATCTCCGTCTTCACGGTGATCCTGTTGTTAACGCGCTATGTTTCGCTGGCGTCGATTCTGGGCGCCGCGAGCTTTCCCTTCTTTGCGTGGATTCTCGTCAAAGGCGACCGGCCGCCGTTTTTCATCGCCGTTCAGTTCATCGTCGCCGGGCTCATCATCGCCAAACACCACCAGAACATTCGCCGGCTGCTCACCGGAACCGAATCCAAGTTCGGGAGCACATCCAAACAGAAGAGGGAGCAGGCATGAGCCAGATCGTTGTTCTGGGCGCAGGAGCGTGGGGTACCGCCATCGCCCTTGCGCTGCATCGCCGCGGCGGCCACACCATCACGCTCTGGTCGCACGCCGAGGACGAGGCGCGGCAGATCGCCGATGCCGGCGAGAACATCCTGTTTCTCCCTGGATTCCCGCTTCCTCGCGAGATGCGCGTGACCGCGGACCCGGCTGTACTCACGCCGGCCGAGATCCTCGTCTCCGTCATTCCCTCGGAGTTCCTGCGTCCAACGATGCGGCGCCTGCGGCCCCATTTTTCTCCCGGCCAGATCGTCGTCAGCGCCACCAAAGGCGTCGAAAACAACTCGTTCCTGCGCATGACCGAGGTGATTCGGGCTGTGCTTCTTGAAGAGGGCGGCCAACCCGACACCAAGGCTGCGCACCCCCGCAACCCGACCGCGCCGCCCAACGCCGATGAGAACATGGAAGTCTTCACCGAGGCCGGCGCTCCGGAGGTCAGTTCCTCCGGCATCGCGCCCGCGCCGCGCACGCTGGCCGATCAGGAGCTTCCCTCCCCCGCGCTGCACATCGGCGCCTTCAGCGGCCCCAGCTTTGCGCTTGAAGTGGCGCAGGGCCAGCCCACCGCGGTCACCGTGGCCTTTGACGATCCCGCCATCGCCGCGCGCATCCAGCAGGAGTTTTCTTCCGAGACCCTGCGCCTCTACACCTCCACCGATATCGTCGGCGTCGAACTGGGTGGCGCGCTCAAAAATGTCATCGCCATTGCTGCGGGCGTGGCCGCGGGCATGGGCCTGGGACACAACTCTGCAGCAGCCCTCATGACGCGCGGCATCGCCGAGATTACCCGCCTCGCCGTCGCCTGCGGCGGCCGCCGCGAAACCCTCGCCGGCCTCAGCGGCGTTGGCGATCTCGTCCTCACCTGCACCGGCTCGCTCAGCCGCAACCGCACCGTCGGGCATGCCCTGGGCGAAGGCCGCAACTTACCCGAGATTCTCCAGAGCCTGGGCGGCAAAGTGGCCGAGGGCGTGCTCACCACCCATGCCGCGCTCGGACTTGCCCGCCGTCACGGCATCGAAATGCCCATCACCGAACAGATGGAGCTGATCCTCAACAAGGGCAAGAATCCGCGCGAAGCCATTCGCGACCTGATGCTGCGCCCCGGCCGCCACGAACACTAGTCGCGCCCAATCGCCGTTATTGTCTGAAGACATTCCGCCTGACATTGAATCGACTGGGGAACGCGGCAACCAGTTATACTTCGACCAATTCGCAGAATTGGGGCTGCGCCGTGGCATACAAGAAGGGCGAAAAACTCAAAACCGCCTTCGACAGCTATGCAATCGAGGAACTCCTTGGCGTCGGCGCAATCGGCGAAGTCTATGCCGTGCGCGACACGTCCGGCCAGAAATTCGCCGCCAAGATTCTCGACACGCAAAAGACCACGCCCGAGCACGCCCAGGCGTACAAGCAGGCCCTGCAATTCTGTTTTCGCACCACCCACGCGAACGTTGCGCCGCTTCACGACCTCGGCGTCGCCAAGAAGGGCGCGGGCTTCTTTGTAACCCCGCTTTACGCGCGATCCCTGCGCAAGCTCATCGCCGATGGCATTCAGCCCGCCAATGTCCTTCAGCTTTTTGCGCAGATTCTCGACGGCGTTGAAGCCGCACACCTGAACCCTCTCGTTCACGGCGATCTCAAGCCGGAAAATATCTTCCTCAGCGCGGATCAGCACGTAGTGGTTGCTGACTTCGGCATGGCCGCTCTCGCCGAAGTGCGACCGCAGTCGACCGGAGCACCAGATTCTGCCGTTGCGTCTATTGTTTGTCCATATGCGGCGCCCGAACAGCGGGACGCCAACGGCCTCATCGATCATCGCGCCGATATCTTCGCGCTCGGCCTTATCCTGAGTGAGATGTTCACCGGCACGCTTCCGCAGGGTCATGAGGTGATGACCATGCGCTCCATCACCTCGGTCGCGCCGGCATTTGCCTATCTCGACGATCTGGTTGCGCGCATGATCCACCCCGATCGCACCCAGCGTCCCTCGTCCATCGACGAACTGAAGAAGATCCTCATCGCCTGGGGCAACGAGTTCATCTCAAGGCAGCGGCTCAACGCGCTCAAAACTGAAGTGATGCGCGAAACCGAGGCCGGCGACGCCTTTCTCACCCATCCCATCAAGATTGTGAGTGGCGATTATCTCGACGGCACCGTGTATCTCAAGCTGAACGCCAGCCCTACGCCGAACTGGATCACCGCATTTCGCAGCCCGCGCGCGCCCAACGCGTACAACGGGGTACAGCCCGACGCCTTCGTCTTCAGCGGCGACTCAATGAATGCGCGACTCGCTTCCGATGAGAGCGCGACGCAGCTCGTGCAGTATGCCAAGTCCTACATCGAGCTCGCCAACTGGCAGTATCGCGAAGATGTGCTCGCCTTCCATCAGCGCCAGATGCAGCTCGAGCGCGACAACCTGCGCAAGCAGGTGCTCGAAGAAGAGCGCCGCCTCCAGATTCTCGCCGAAATCCGCGCCGCGATCTAATTCGAAGCTTCAGGCTGCTATCGGTGGTGCCTTTACCCCTCTTCGAGAGGTAGCAGTTCGCCGTTGAAGCCACGCCAACAAACTTTCTGTCGCTGGATGCCCACTTCATCGGGTCGAAGATGACCGAGAATTCACCGGGATATCACCGCCAACGGCGAGCAAACTCGATACAATTCGCGCGTGGCTGGCAAGAAAAGCGCGTTCCCCCAACGCGAAATGCAAGCCTTTCGGAAGACAACCGAACGTCCTGTCCTGCCATCCAACGTCACGGCAAAATTTTGCCCTTGAGGTTGTATATGATCCATGCCCATCGTTGCCAGTTGGCCGTAGCTCTTTCCGTGGTCTGCATTCCTGGTTTCTCTTTAGGCTTAGCTGCGCAAGAAGAAGCCTCAACGGCTTCGACCACGACACCGGCTGCCTACGTGTACGTTCAAACCCATCAAGGCGTCGTTGCCTATAGTGCTTCGTCCGCCGGCAAACTCACCAAGATTTCCGGCTCGCCCTTCGGGACAACCGGACAGATGGCAGGGAACAACGGAAGCTATCTCATCAGCACGGGCACGGACCTCATCCACAGCTACAAGATCGAATCCAATGGCGCAGTTGGCCCCCAGGCGTCGGAGATCAATACGCAGAGCTACGGCGGTGCACAGTGTGGCACCACCGATGGGCAAGGGGCCAAACTCGATCACACGGGCAAGTATTTCTATGTCCAGCTCTATGGCGCAACCTATGAGTCCTCCGGTGAGCAAGACTATCTATGCGCCGCATGGCAGTCCTACAAACTAAACTCCAGCGGGCAATTCACTTTTCTCGGCGATGCGGAAAGCCCCGCCGGTTATCACGGCAATGCGTACGCCGTCCCTCTGGAAACCATCAGCAGCAACGACAAGTTTGGATATGGCGCTTACTATGACGTCTACGCCACGGACTTCTCCACGTTCTCCGTCAACTCCAACGGGGAACTCGAGAATATGAATAACTTCACCGAAAAAGCTCCCACGGCGAGCGGGCCCGACAACGGCTACCAACCTCTCCTCGTCGCCGCCGATCCTTCCGGGCACCTGGCGGTTCTCGAGTACGAGTTCTTCGCAAGCAATCCGCCGCCCCCGCAACTCGCCAGCTTCACCATCACCAGCACAGGTGGCATTTCTTCGACGAACACTTACAAAAACATGCCCACACCCACACTGGCCAACTGTTGCGGCACCATGAGCATGTCGATCTCAGGCAAGCTCCTCGCTCTGACCGGCTCTTCGGGCATTCAGCTCTTTCACTTCAACGGAAGCTCGCCGATCACCAAGTACACCTCGATCCTGCTCCCAACCGAGACCGTCTACTACATCAGCTGGGACAAAAACAATCACATGTACGCGCTGGGCACCAGCGGCGGAACCTCCTACAACCTGCATGTGTTCAACGCAACGTCCACAAGCGTCAGCGAAGTTTCCGGATCGCCGTACAGTATCTCGAACGTGTATGGCCTCGACGGCCTGATCGTAGTCCCGAAATAACCCAAGCACCTCATCCGCCACCAAGGCCCCGGCAAGCGTCCAAGCAAGCGAGACGCTCTGCCGGGGCCTGAAGCATCGATCTGACCACTGATCCCTGACCACTGTTCTCTGTTCTCTGTTCCCTATTCCCTATTCCCTATTCCCTACTCCCCATTTCCTGGCCCCTCCTCCCGCTCCTGTATCATCGAAGAGGCCTGTTCCACGCGCGTTTCGCCGTGCAGGGCCACCTACAGGACGCATATGAAAACCGGCATTATCGGCCTGCCCCAGGTAGGCAAGACTTCGTTATTCAAAATTCTCACCAAGGCCAAGCTCGAAGAGAAAGGCTACTCGAATCCGCGCGAGGAGCACATCGGCGTAGCGCGAGTGCCCGACCAGCGCCTCGATAAACTGTCTGCGCTGTATTCTCCGAAAAAGACGACGTACGCGACCGTGGAATACGTCGATGTCGCCGCCATCGGCCAGGAAGCGCTCAAGGAAACCGCCTTCCTCACCAGCCTGCGCAACGTCGATGCGCTTATCCACGTGCTGCGCGCCTTCGACAACGACGCCATTCCGCACGTCGGCCCCATCGATCCGCTGCGCGACATCAAGAACGTTGAGTTCGACCTGATGATCAGCGACCTCACCCAGGTGGAAAAGCGTCTCGAGCGCCTCGAAAAAGATCTGAAGAAGGGCCGCACCAGCGATCTCGAACGCGAACAGGCGCTCCTGCTGCGCTCCAAGGAGGCGCTCGAAAAAGAGCAGCCTCTGCGCGAACTCGAGATGACCAACGAAGAGAAGAAGCTCATCCGCGGCTTCATGTTTCTCTCGCAGAAACCGATCCTCTACGTGGTCAACATCGGCGAAAGCACGACGCTCGGCGATGATCTCGATGCCGCCGTCGCAAAATACAAGCTCGACGAAGTGGCTGCGCGTCCCAACGCCGGCGCAACCGCCATCTGCGGCAAAGTCGAAGCCGAACTGGCCGAGATGGACGACGAGGAAGCCGCCGAGTTTCTCTCGAGCTACGGCCTGCATGAAAGCGGCCTGGTGCGCCTCATCCGCAAGAGCTACGAACTGCTCGGCCTCATCAGCTTCTTCACCGCGGGCGAAGACGAGTGCCGGGCGTGGACCATTCCCCTCGGCTCGAAGGCTCCGCAGGGCGCGGGCGCGATTCACTCCGATCTCGAACATCACTTCATTCGCGCCGAAACCATTCGCTGGGATGCTCTGCTGGATGCCGGCTCTGAAGCTGCGGCGCGCGCCAAAGGCACTTTGCGCCTCGAAGGCAAGGAATACGTGGTGCAGGATGGCGACGTGATGCACATCCGGCATAGCGGCTAAAGCAGCGCTCAGCTGTCAGCCATCAGCTTTCAGCTTGTTTCTGCGGCTTCATCCATTGAGGATTGCAATAACCAGGCAATGCTGAAACTCTCCCTTCTTCTCGGCGCGGTCGCCGCATTGGCCGATGTGGCAGGCGGCCTGGTGCTGGTGCGGGCGCGCGGTGTCGAGCGCTATCTGCGCTACTTTGTCGCGCTCGGCGCTGGATTCCTCATGGCCACCGCGGTCCTCGAAATGGCCCCGGAGAGCCTGCGCCTGAGTCCGCGCCTCGGCCCTGTTCTCATCATGGCGGGATACTGCGCGGTGCATTTTCTCGAGCACACCATCAACGCCCACTTTCACTTCGGCGAAGAAACGCATCACGGCGAGTTCGTCTCGCACCATACCGGCAACTCCGTGATGGTGGGACTCGGCGTGCACGCGCTCTTCGACGGCGTAGCCATCGGCTCCGGCTTCGTCGTTTCGAACGTGCTGGGCATTTTGATCTTCCTCGCCATTTTGTTGCATAAGGCCCCGGAGGGGTTCACGATGGCCTCGGTGATGCTCGCCAGCGGCCGCAGTCGCAAGACGGCTCTTTACTCCGCGGTGGCACTGGCGGCAGCAACGCTCGCCGGCGTGCTCGTCATCGAGCTGGTGCCGACATGGCTCCCGTACGGCTTGCCGATCTCCGCAGGGGTTGCGCTCTATGTGGCCGCAACCGACCTCGTACCTGAAGTCAATCGCGAGCCCGGCATTCGCATGGCGCTGGTCTTCTTCGCCGGCGTCGCCGGATTCCTTCTGCTGCGCCTGCTTCTTCCTGCCATCTGACCGCGCAATCGAATGCAAAAACTACGGGCATCGAGAGATCCCCGATGCCCGCCACAGTTATTTCTATTTGATTTTTGCCGGCTATTGAACCGTGCCCTTCCACGTTGCGGGTCCCTTGCCCGTCTGCGCGTTCCAGACTTCGATCTTGATCCCATTGCCCTTGGCCAGCGGAAAGTTCGACTTGGTCAAATTCCCCGCAAAGCCGCCAAGCACAATCTCGGTGTTCGTCCACTTGTTGACGATCAATGACGACGCCTGCCAGACCGGATGCGTCGACGTATCTTCCACCTTGATATTTGTCGTGCCTTTAAAGGCTTTGTGGGTTCCAAAGCCGGTGCCCTTGATGGTAATCGTCTGCAGTTTCTTAGCCGTGATCTTACTGACCGTCGCGATCTTCGGCGTAGTGCTCGTGCTCGCCGGCTTGATTGCGGCCGGCGCTGAAGCCGCAGCCACAAGACCGATCACAGCGCAGACTGCTCCTCGTACAAGAAAATTCCGCATAGTTCAGGACCCCCAGTTTCTGCTTCATGAGATTTGGTGGGAAGCGAAGCCATCCTATGCTTGTAGGCGGCTTGCGTCAATCGAGAACTGCTTCAGGAGCGGGCCCCGAGGCCTAACTTCCCCGCATAAAGCCGCGCCAGCAACCGGCCGTAGTCCCAGGCCACCTTGAAGTTTGCCTTGCTCGCGCCGCGGTAGCGCAATCCAAAAGCGAATGGAACTTCCATCACCGACCGAAAGTGGCCGCGCACCAGGATCTCCAGCAATAACTTGAAGCCTGACTTCTGCAACGCGGATTGGGGCAGGCAATCGCGCCGCACCATGAAGAACCCCGACATGGGGTCCTTGGCCCGCATATGCGACGGCTGAATCGGCAGCGTCACCCACACCGCGGCGGCCGATAAAAACTTCCGCATCGGACTCCACTTGCCCAGGTCGCCGCCCACCGTGTAACGGCTGCCGATCACTAGGTCGCCGCCATGCTGCACCGCCTCGATCAGCTTGGGCAACAGTTCCGGCGGATGCTGCAGATCCGCGTCCATTACACCCAGAATGGATGCGTCGGTGTGTTGCCAGCCATACAAAATCGCGCCCGAGAGCCCGCGGTTCCCTTTGCGCACCAGCAGGCGAATGCGCGCATCCACGTGGGCCAGTTGTCGGACCACGTCTCCAGTGCCATCGGGGCTGTCATCATCCACCACAAGAATTTCGTAGCGAATGCCAAGAGGATCGAGAACCTCCTGCACCTGGTGAATCAATCCACCGATGTTTTCCGCTTCGCACAGCGTGGGAATCACCAGGCCCAGCTTCTCTTTGCGCCGGATAAACGTGGCGAAAGCAATGGACTCAATGCCCACCCTGCGGTCGACCGAGATGGCTGTTGACTGCATCATCGCTTCGTGGAGTATTCCTTCTCAGTGTAAATGGATTGCCCGCCCGGCCGCCGCCTTTCGCGAGCGAAATCGGCCCGGCAGAAGATATTCAGCAACTCCCTCAATATCTCCAGGATCGCAGGTCTAAACAGCATCGAATACGGCCTGCGCCAGGCCCGTACCGAGGGCCTCTATCATTGAGTGTGGGCGTCACCGGCAACGCTCTCGCGAAACTCGCCCGGAATGAGATAGACGCTTGACCCGTAAACAACTTGCGCAGGAAATCCTTCTCTCTCTGCTTCTGGCCGTCGTCGGATTTGTCGTCATGGGATACCATCCGGGCTTTGAGGATGACGGCATCTATCTTGCGGCAATCAAAGCCCTGCTCCATCCTGCGCTCTATCCCCAAAACGGCGCCTTCTTTCGCCTCCAGATGCAGGCCTCCATCTTCGATCGGCTGATCGCAGGCTCTGTTCGTTGGACGCAGATCCCGCTGATTTGGTCTGAGCTGCTCTGGCAGTTCGCGGCTCTCTTTTTCATTCTCTTCGCCTCTAAGCGCATTGCCGGTCATCTCTTTCGCGAGGTATACGCGCAATGGGCCGCCGTTACCATGGTTGCCGCCATGTTTACTCTTCCGGTGGCGGGTACGGCTTTGAATATCGCCGACCAACACCTGCATCCACGCAACCTGGCAACGGCTCTCGTCCTCAGCGCAGTGGCGATCCTCATGGATACGAGGACGCAGAATCGCCTAGGCATCCGCTGGCTCATTGCTCCGCTTCTTGTCCTCGCCCTGGCCATTCACCCCATCATGGGCGCCTTCGGCATTTCATTCTGCGTCTTTCTTTCTGTAGCCCTGAAACAGCCGATCGCACCGCGCACCCGCGCGCCCCTCCAGGTGGCTGCCGCAGCTCCATTGAGCTGGCTTTTCGCGCCTGAAACGCCCGCCTGGCGTCAGGCTTTGGCATCGCGCGCCTACTACTCGGTCTATCGCTGGCATTGGTATGAGTGGCTGGGTGCAATTGCGCCCATCGTTCTGTTCGCGCTGCTCGACCGTTCTCTGCGCACGCGTGCCCACGTTGACGAAGACTCTGCCGATGCAACACTGGCCCGTTTTTCGCGCGCAGTCTTCCTTTATGGCGCGTTTCAGTTGGCGGCGGCCCTGCTGCTGCAGGCGCCCTCTTCGCTGGCCCGGCTCATGACCCTGCAGCCCATGCGCTTTCTGCAACTCATTTACCTTGCCATGGCGCTGGTCGGCGGCGGTTTGCTCGGCCGCTTCGTCGTGCGAGCAAAGCTCTGGCGATGGGCAATCTATCTGCTTCTCATCAATGGCAGTATGTTTCTCGTGCAATGGGAAACCATCGATCAAGGCACGCACCTTGAGCTGCCGTTCTCTGCTGTCACCAACCCGTGGCTGCAGGCCTTTGCGTGGGTTCGTCAGAACACGCCCAACGACGCTTACTTTGCGCTGGATCCGCAATACCTCGCCACACCCGGAGAAGGCGTTCACAACTTTCGCGCACTAGCCGAGCGCAGCGCACTCTCTGACGGAGTCAAAGACACCGCCGTGGCCATGGAGGTTCCCAGCCTGGCGCCGCTCTGGGCTGAGCAGCAGGCCGCGCTCGCCGGCTGGCCGCAATTTCAGTTGTCAGATTTCGAGCGGCTCAAGGCGCAATACGGCGTGAACTGGGCGCTGGTCGCCGAAAACCAGACCGCCGGCCTCGACTGCCGATGGCACAACGCCGTCGTCTCTGTGTGCCGCATTCCGTGAACCACGGAAGCGTAATGCGATACAGGTTCCTTTGTACGGACTGGTAGATGTACGCATAGTGAGCCGGGATCCGTCGCCCGGCACAGGGTTGTAACAAGCCACGATTGTCGATCCAGGCACGGAATCCGGCCGCGTATCCAGTGCAATCCCCTGCGCCGGGATCATGGTCGAGACTCTCCTTCTGCCCAACGGCGATGGCCAGGCTTCGCCCCGGGGCTGGTGCGCGAAAACTGATCCTGAGAGATGAACAGATAATCGCCGCTCAAAGACCAACTTGGGATACAAAAGCCCTTGCATAGCCGCCGCGGCGCGCCACCGTCCGTGGGCATCGCGGTCACCGCGGGCCCACCGCCAAACGGAGGCGCGGGCAGATCGGCGATGATCCATCGCCGCGAAGGAGAGACGCCGGTAATCTCAGAGACCGCATACGGAAAGACTCGGGAAACGCCGGAACCATCTTCATTGGCCTGTTGAAGGTAGTTGCTCTTTCCTTCTGTAACTTGAAAGTAGATGAGCCCATCGGGCACCGAACATCGGCAGCAATCCGATGAGTTCCCCTACTTTCGCAGGCGGTGCGCTCTTGTCCATCGCAGACGTCCACACGTGCGGCTTTCCATCTTGCCCCACGCTGGCGTAGACCACTCGTTTGCCGTCAACGGAGAGGTTGAAAGACAGCATCGAAATTCCAGGCAGGACCGCCTCGCTATTGCCCGCATCGAGCCACGTCCGCCACAGTTCCGCCCCGGCATTGGTTGGTCCGCGGCGAAGCAGATAGTAAACAGCCTTCGCATCGGGACTGTACGCAGCCGTCATCGCCCCGTATCACGACGTCTCCCTCGGAAGAGAGCGGCCTGTTCCCTCTCTCGTCGTGAATCCATATGGAACTCTCGATGGGTTCCAACGGATGTGATCAGCGAACGGCCGTCCGGCTCCATAGCAATGCCGGTTTCTTCACTCGGATCCCGAGGTCAGCGTCTCCGGCTTACCATCAGGAAAACGTTGCCGCCATAGATGGCTCCGTCCATCCACGTCGGCAGTGAAGTACATCCATTTGCCATCGGGAGACCACGCCTGCTGCGGTGCAGCCTCCATTCGGGCCGACATTTTTCGCCGCGGTCGCACCCTTCATCGCAGCCAGCCTGCACGGACCCCATCCGCCGTTCTCGTTCATCTCAACGATCAGCGCCGAGCGGTGATCGGGAGAAGGCAATCGCATAGTGCGCCATCGCCCGTTCGAAAGGCGGAACATACACTTCGCGAGCAATCGCGCCGCTCGCGTCTCCGATCACGGCCTCCATATGTATACCGCCAGGCATGAAACGCGAGTACAGCAAAGTGCTCTTGTCGAGCCAGTCAATACCGCGGCATTGCGCAACAGCAGTTGCGGCTTCCCGCCGAGCACCGGCACGGTGTAAGTATCGAAGTCCGATCCCGTCATGACGGCGTAAGCGATCTGCGAGCCGTCCGGCGAGAAGCTGAGCCCGTACTTCGATCGCGAATCGTCGGTCACCAGCTTCGGTTCCGCGTCGGGCAGCAGCTTCACATAGATCGGATCTGCGGAAGTGAAATCGATTGTTGCCGCGAATGAAGGCGAGCATGCGCCCGTCTGGCGATAAAGCCGGCGCCACCGCCGAATCGGTGAAATCCGTGATGCGTGTGTATTCGACCGGATGCGGTCGCAATCGCTCGATCAGGTAACTTCCTGCTCCGAGTACACTGACGACCCCCAGTGCGCCCGCCATCAGCAGTCCCGTCCTCCGTGTACCCGCCCCCCGCGCAGAATCTTCTTCGAGAACGGGCACCGCAACGAGATCTGCTGTGCTCGGCGTGGCTCCAGCGGGCGCCGCGACTTCGTCTCTCTCGGCAATCGCGCGCACATCGGCAACAAATCGGTAGCCCCTGCCCGTCACCGTATGCACAAAACGCGGCTCTTCCGGCTCATCTCCGAGTGCTTGCCGAATCTTGCGAATGGCGGTGTTGATGCCGTGCTCGGTATCGACAAAAACCTCGCTGTCCCACAGCCTCTTGGCGATCTCATTCCGCGCCACCAGTCGGCCGTTGCTCGAAACCAGCAGGATCAGAAGCTCCATCGGCTTACGCTCCAGCCGTAGGGGACGTCCTTTGTGGGTGAGTTCGAAACGGCCGCAATCGAGCCGAAACTCGCCGAACTCGTAGGCTGCACTGGTCTCGATGGGTAGCATCCGCGCGGGCAGTATACCATCGCGCTTTTTTGAAGGTGAGTTACCTTCTTCACCGCGCCTTTATTCCGCCTTCCCCGTTTGTACGCTCACGCGCGTCGGCACTGCAGACAACCTCAGTTACCCGATTCGGTGTCGAACCTCAGGCACATGCGGCGGGTTGTTCCCGGCTACCGTTTCAACTAGGGTAGGGTCAGTATCATTGCAACAATACCCTTCGCAGTGCGCACCTCGCCCGCGAAGGCGTATCCCATTCCCGGCACGGAGGCCGGTCGATTGCTGAACCTGACCCAGCGGCTCATTCTCGGTTGCGCGCTCCTCGCTTGCCTGACTCTCGGGCTGGTCGCGATGGCCCACCGTGCCCTGCATGCTTCCGGACAACTCGGGTTGGCCTGGATCCTGGTCGGCGCCGTTCTCACCGTCGAGATCGCAACTGTTTATTTTGTTCTCGGGCCCATTCACCGGGTCGCGCGCGACGCCCAGAAGATTGCCCAGGGAAATCTGGAACACCGCACCGCTTGGAACAGCCGCGACTCTTTCGGCATTCTCGCCGCGGAGCTCAATCGCCTTGCCGTGCGCCTGCGCGACCTGCACGACTCCGAAGCAGGCCGTCGTCAGATGGAGTATCAACTCTCCGATGCGGTGCTGCAGTCCATCTTCGAGCCCATCATCGTCACCGACGGCAAGGGGCATATCCTCAAAGTCAACCAGGCAGCATCGGAACTGCTGGGCGACTCGGCACACGACCGCCTCGCGCTGGCCAATACCCCGGGCGGCGACAAGATTCTCAGCGCAATCAAAAACGCCGTCTCCATGCAGAAGGCCGTCGCCACGGAAGACGAAGCCTCGATGCTGCCCATGCGTATCGGCAAGCAGGAGCGCAGCTATCGCCTGCGCACCACGCCCATGCGCGATTCCGAAGGCCGGTTGCTCGGCACCGTCACCACCCTTGAAGACGTGACCAGCCTGCAGGACACCGATCGCTTCAAGACGCAGTTCCTGAACGTCGCCAGCCGCAAGCTGCGCGACCCTCTGCTCCAGTTGCGGCGCGGGCTCTACGCGCTTGAGCCAGGGCTTTGGCGGCGAGCTCAGGCCGCTGCAATCCGAGCTTGTGAACGAGGCCGGCAAGGAATCGGAAAAGCTCGACGACATTATGGGCGACCTGATTGAAGTCGCCGAGCTCGACTCCGGCAAGCGCGAGTTGAAGCTCGAGCCCATTCGCCCCATCGACGCGTTGATGAATGTGCGCGACCGGCATGTCGACGAAGCGGGACGCAAGTGCATTCGCGTGGATGTGCACGCGTTTGCGGACCTCGCCCGCGTGAAGGCCGACCGCCGCGCCCTGCGCTCCATTCTCGACAACTTGCTCGGCAACGCCTTGCGCTACACGCCGGAAGACGGCGAGATTCTGCTATCAGCCGAAGAGATCAAAGACTCCGTTCAGTTCACGGTGCGCGACACCGGCCGCGGCATTGAAGCCGAGCGGCTGAGCGGCATCTTCGATCGATTCAATCCCATGTCGGAAAGCGGCACCGGGCTCGGCCTTGCCCTGGTGCGCCGTCTCGTTGAATCGCTCGGCGGACAGATCGCTGTGGAAAGCCGCCTGGGCCACGGCACCACGCTTCCGCTTCACGCTGCCCGTGGCCACCGTCGACGCCGGTCGGCATCCAGTCGAGGTGGGATAAGCGATGGCCGAGATCGTTCTCGAAAAACAACAGGAGCCCGCCAAGCTTCGCATCTACATCGGCGCGGCGCCCGGCGTGGGCAAGACCTACCACATGCTCAACGACGCGCACCTGATGAAGCATCAGCAGGGCGTCGACATCGTGATCGGCCTTGTCGAAACGCACGGCCGCAAGGATACCGAAGCGCGCATTCGCGACCTCGAGATCGATTCCGCAGCGCGAGATTCCCTATCGCGGCGTCAGCCTGAAAGAGATGGACGTCGACGCGATCCTCGCGCGCCATCCCAACACCGTCGTCGTCGACGAGCTGGCCCACACCAACGTTCCCGGCAGCAAGAACCGCAAGCGCTACGAAGATGTGCTCGAGCTGCTCGACGCCGGCATCAACGTGATGACCGCCGTCAACATTCAGCATCTTGAGACGCTGAATGACGCCGTCAACCGCTCCGCGAACACCGTGATTCGCGAGACCGTTCCCGACAGCTTTCTCAAGCGCGCCGACGAAGTCGTCAACGTCGACGTCACCGTCGATGAGCTGCGCACGCGCCTGCGCGAGGGCAAGATCTACGCGCCGGAAAAAGTCGAGCAGTCGCTGGCCAACTTCTTCCGCAAGGGCAATCTCAATATGCTGCGCGAGCTTGCCCTGCGCACCACCGCCGAGCAGGTCGGCAATCGCGCCGCCGAATACCGCCGCATTCAGGGCCTGGAGCAGGCGCCCATTCCCGAGAAGGTGATGGTCTGCCTCAGCACGCGCCCCGGCACCGAGCGCCTGCTGCGCGTGGGCTCGCGCATCGCCGGCCGCCTCGCCACCAACTGGTATGCCGTCTACGTCACGCGCCCCGACGACAAGGGCCACGGCGATCCCGAGGCTCACCAGCGCCTCGAAGAGTACCAGCGCATGGCCCGCGACCTGGGCGCGCAGGTGGTCAACCTCGACCGACCGCAACGTCTCCGATGCGCTCATCCGCTTTGCGCAGCAGGAGAGCATCTCCCACGTCGTCTTCGGCCAGCCCGTGCGCTCGCGCTGGGACATTCTGCTGCGCGGCTCCGTGCTCAATCGCTTCCTCTCCGAAGTCCGCGACGTCACCGTGCAGGTAGTGCCCGTGCAGAAACAGCAACGCAAAGCCTGAGCCCGCTAAGATTTGAAGGGTACGGCCTTCAGGCCGTACGTCAAGAGCCGCCCAAGACCCGTGGGCTTTATCGCCACTACTTCGTCATCGTGATCTCAAACCCCATGTAGTTCTCATCGAAGGACACGTGACTGAAGTTGGCCTGCGCAATCATCTGCTCAAACTCCGCCTTCGTGTACGCGCTCTTGATCAGCATGCCCTTGAAAGCCAGTTTGGTCAGCAGGCGATTGAACCAGCTCAGCCCCATCGCATCGATGCCCTTGCTGATCTCCTCAGGCGACGCATTCCCTCTTCAGATCGATAACCACGGCGCGCCCACCCGGCCGCAGCACGCGCTGCATCTCCTGAAGGGCTTCGACGGGCTTGGCGAAATTTTTGAACGCCGCGCGACACAGCAGAAAATCGAAACTCCCCGCCGGAAGAGGAATGTTCGACGCCGAGCCTTGCTGAAAATTCACGTGCACGCCGGCCTCCGCAGCCTTCTTCGTCGCGATCTTCACCATCGAGTGGCTGATGTCGAGACCGGTGATATGGAAATCGCCGCGTTTGGCCAATTCGATGCAGAAGTATCCCGGCCCCGGCGCGACTTCAAGCACGGCGCTGCCCTCCGGCCACTGCGCCGCCATGCGTTGCGCCAGTTCGACGTACTCCTTCATCATTTCGCCGGTGTTGGCCGCGTACCACGTAGCCATCATCCCTTCGATCCCGCGGTCGCCATGCGGCTTGCGCATTGCCATTGTTGTCATGGGTGTTTCCTCCGTTTCAGTTGGAATGTTTTGTCATCGCCGCGCTTTGAACGCGAGGCTCTCCCGCCCGCGTAGCGAAACGCAGTTGGAACCTGACTTTCCTTCGCTGCTTTCGAAGATCCGGCAGGACGGCCGTCCCGCCCCTAACTCATGGAAGGGCGCGCCGCATTCAAAGCAACGGCGCGCCGCTCATCAACGTCCTTACTCGCAAAACACCTTCACCTTGGTCTTGTTCCCGTCCGAACCGTCGACGTCGACCGTCAGATCTTCGAGGTGGTCGATCAGTTCTTCAAGGTTCTCCGGCTTGATCTGCGACAGCGTCAGCGGCACGCCGTGGCGATTGAGCGCCTCATCCAGTTGATTGTGCGCCTGCTGCGGAATCAGGCTCGCCAGCCGCACGCCCGCGCGCAAAAGCTGCATCGGCACGCGCACGTTCACCGTCGTCGGCCCCTTCAATCCAGTCATGTCCTGATCCGCCTCGACCAGCACGCGCAGATATTTCGCCTTGGTCTTCACCGTGGCTGCGGCGCCATTGCCCGCGTTCACGGTGCCTGTGTGTTCGCCGACGGTTGCCGATCCCGACTCCAGTGCTGCAAGCAACCGCTCCGCCTCGTCGGCCGTGACCTTGCCGGCCGCCAGCATCTCCAGAATTTGACGTCGATTCTCGTTCATTGCCTTCCTCCATTGCACTGCGCCATCAGGGCCAGTGCGCGATGCCATACTCCACCCGCCAACCATGCATGCAGGCTGTGACCAAGCGCCGGCAGTCCGGGATGCATACTTGCCAGCGCCAACAGCCCCAGCGCAACAACCGCTACCAACCACCAGCCATCCCTGCTCTCGCCACAGGCCACCAGCAGCCGTTCAGCCTGGTAGGGCGTAATCCGCCCCAGCGCGACCAGTCCCAGAATTGTTTTGCGATCTCTCTTCATGGCAGCCTCTACAGAATGCGTACCAGCACCTGGGTTCTCGTCCGCCCGCACGTGAACATGCGTCCCGGGCAAAGCGCACACGATGTTCCAGAACGTGGCGATAATGCGCCAGATGCTCGTTTCCGTGGCGATTGCCCACGCCACCAGGACCAGGAAAATGATGGGCGACAGCAACAGGATCGGGATCCACAGCAGAAACAGCGGAACCCACAAGCGCGGCGTATGCCACTCCGGCGTCTGAATACCGATGACTGCAAAGTTGGGTGTCATTTCAGTGCCTCCAGCGCGCGGATGGCGTCTTCCGCGCTCATCTCCCCGTTCTTCAGCCGCTCCAGCACCTCGCTCCGCCCGGGCGCGGGATCGGTCTCCACAAACTGCAGTTGGCCGGAGATGCGATTGAGCCGTGCCTTGATCGTCGGATAGCTGACGCCGAACGTTTGCTCCATCTCCTTGATCGATCCATGCGAGCGCAGAAAGGCCACGATGAAGACCTGGTCCTCCAGGCTCAGCCGCGCCAGTTCCGGCAGCGTAAACGCGCCCTCGACGGCCAGGTTCTTTTCCGGGATGCGCACCCGCTCAACCACCAGCGTCCCACCCTGGGCGATGCGAAGGAATTCTTGCCACTCTGAAGTCGTCTTGGGGTCAACAGCTCATAAGTCTTCTCAACCGATGAGACGACAATAATCAAAAAATTTAATAATTGCAAGACTAACATTTAATATTTTTCATTTTCTCCGGATCTTCTGGGATCGGGTTGACTTCCAGGGAGTGGCTTTACGCCCAAACAGGGGGGTAGGGGAGGGGGGGAGGGGGGGAGGGGGGAGGGGGTCTACCCCGCCCTCGGTCTACTCAATTGAATGCCCTGCAAGCTGATTTTGCGCTTTTGGGAATTAATCCCGCGCAACTGTGGAGTTCTCCAAGTGCTTTCGAATGAATGGCTCGCATCGAGAACCTCTTCACAAAAATTGGCGGATGCGGCGAAGCGTTTGATCTTCACAAGAGTCTAAACTTATCAATCTCTCGGACCGTGTAATTGAACAGTTCCACCAGCCCCTCAGTGACCGATTTAATCCCGCGCTTTCCAAAATTCCTGAAGGATACGAAAGGCTGGGTGGGACCGTAGCTCTTGAAGTGTCGTGCAACCTCGGCGGAATCCGCGTCGGGATGTTCCCGCTGGTAAGCTTCAATGACCCCTTGCATACTGCGCGGAAGAACGGTGCCTCCAGTTCCAACACACAAAATAAGCTCTCTGTGCTTATCGGAGATATCGAAGTCGTGGATGATGTGCAAGGGATCGTCAAGCGGATCGGAGGCTCTATAAGGCTGAAGATCTTCGATAAGCGCCCTGACTTTGGGGTCTGTGATTCCCTCTATTTTTCTGTCATAAAGCCGGCGCCCGTCATGATTCAGGGGCTTTTCATCGAAAACCGGAAATTCGATTTTTCTAAAGTTTTTTACGGGACCGATCGTGAAATGCCAGGCCACGTGATCGAAGCAGGATCGCAAATGGTGAATGACCTCGCCAGCTAGCACGCTGAAACGTGGCGGGATTGAGAGATTTTTATGGTAATCAATTGCCTTAGCGAGAGTCTGCGGTTCGTCTTGTGGGAGGACGGGGTATTCGCAAGACTGAAAAAACCTCTCCATCTCGGCATAGAGGTTGTAGATGTTCTCTTCGGCCCTTTCAAGCTTCTTGGCGATGCCGTTGAAGTCTTGCATGCCCCATCATAGCGCTGGGAAATATAATTCTCGGCACTATGACAGACGGACTATCCCTACCAGTCCAGTTCCTCGCCGGTTCCCTCATCGGGCGCGTGGGCCATGCGCGTCACTTCGCCGCGATCGAGCCAGAGCAGAGCGCAGTCGTCACATGAGTCGACGATGACGTTGCCCGGGCCGGCATAGAATGGGTGTCCATGCGCCGGCGGCAGTTGGGGCACTGCACCGTGCGCTTCAGATCTGCCGCGATCGGGCGGCGTCTGCACAGCGGCCTGCACACCTGCGCGCCGCGCCTCAATCAACGACGGCAACGCGCCCATGCGCAGCAGGATTCCGTGGCACTGGGTACAGTATCGAACCTGGACTTTGGTAATTGTGGCGTCAACCAGCGCCTGCGCACACACCGGGCACGCCAAATCCGACGCCGCTTCCGCCTGGCCGGCATCGGCTTCCGCGACCACCACCCCATCGTCTTCCTCGCCGGGATAGAAGACAGCGTGGCAATATTCGCAGCGGAAACCCTCCGTATCCGGCCTGAGCGTAATCGGCGCGCCGCACGCTGGGCAATTCACTGCTGCTTGCCGCACTCCGAGCAGAAGCGGGCCCGCGTGGCGATCGGCGTTCCGCACTCGATGCAGAACTTCGTCTCCGCAGCCGGTGCCGGAACCACAGCAATGCCGGAGCCGTTATTCGTCGCGTTCTCCGTAGCCTTCAGCGACGACGCCAGCACCTGCGCAACCGCCGCACCCGCGCCAAGACCCATGCCCACGCCCGCGCCGCCGCCGGTATTCGCAGCAGCCAGGTCCAGCGACTCCGCCGCGGCATACTGCGTATACCGCTTCACGTCGCCCACCATGCCCATGCCGATGCGCTGGTCGAGCACCTTGGCCAGTTCGTCGGGCAGCGAGACATTCTCCACCACCACCTGGTTCAACTCCAGGCCCAGCGCGGCAAACATCGGCTTCACCCGCTCCGCGATCTCCTGGCCCAGCAATCCCTGGTTGGCCGCCAGATCCAGAAACGGCAGCCCGCTATTGGCGAACGCGCCCGCCATGTGCGCAACAATGGTATCGCGCAGCTGGCCCTCGACATCCGCGACAAAGTAGCATCCACGCGTGCCGCTCACCTGGTTGAAGAAGAGCTTCGGGTCGGCGATGCGATAAGAGTAGATGCCGAAGCAGCGCAGCCGCACCGCGCCAAACTCCTTGTCGCGCACCGTGATCGGCGTGGCCGTTCCCCACTTCTGGTCGATCTGCAGCCGCGTCGAGAAGAAGTACACCTCCGACTTGAAAGGCGACTCAAAGTCCTTGTCCCAGTTCATCAGGTCCGTGAGAATCGGCAGGTTCCGCGTCGTCAGGCGATGCAATCCAGGCCCGAAGATGTCCGCGATGTGGCCTTCGTTCACAAATGCCGCCATCTGCGACTCGCTCACGGTAAGCTGGCCGCCATTCTGGATCTCGAAATCCTGCATGGGGTAGCGGTAGGCCAGAATGCCGTCTTGCGGCTCGTTCCACTCGATGACGCTGATGAATTGCTTGGACAGAAAGCTGATCAGGCTCACAGGACACTCCTACGCCGACGCTACCATCGGTGCGCCGCAAGGGGTATAGCACGAAGGCGGGAGCGGACAGGCCGCGGATCACGAGAGGGATATCTCTTCAATAACCCGAACGTTACCAAACCGCATGGGTTATTAACTTGGAGTGAAAGTTCTGACGCCGAGGAGAACTTGACACACTCAGAAGCTCCCGCTCTTCCCAGGGGACAACGGCAGATGTTCGATTTGGCCCCACAGGTTGGCAAAGCAGGTGTTCACCACCGGATCGGTTGCCCACTTCTCTGAGGTGTCAGTGAATCGCAGCATAACCCGCATCAGGTTGTCGCCGAAGGGCGCAAGCTTGGCGCCGGGCGGAGCCAGGAATTTCAGTTGAACAAGGCGATCCGGATCCGTGCCGTGATTCGGCGGCGAAGGAACTGGGCCCAGTTCAACGAGGAGATCCGCGGTCTTTGCATCGGGGACGACAGTGAGACGCCCGGATGCGGCCAGGATCGATTCCAACTGCTTCTGCAGATCCTCATGTCCGCTAAAAGGAGAAACGAATGCCGTGCGCGCTTTGGCGAAGATATCCGTGGGTGGAAAGTACTTTGCCTGCACGGTGAACCACTCCGCGGGCGGCTCGGCCAGTTTCAGATTGGTAAGTTGAGCCGTAGAAACTTGACCACTCCCGGGACGCGTCGCGCTCTTGGAGAAAGTAAATCCGAGCGATGAATCCCAATACTCCTCGATGCGGTCGACCTGTCCGTCGACGCGTTGCTCCAGGCGATAGCCGAAAAGCGTCATCCCGTCGGCCGCTCTCTGACCGAGGGAGGATTGGCGCTGCCTTGCATCGGGGTTCAGGTCTTGCGGACTCTCGGTCAGGTTTTGCTGCAATTGCAGGTTTCTGTTGCGGACCTCTTCTAGAGAGCGAGGCATAGCTTTAGGGATGTCTTCGCCAAGGCCAATACTCAATCCGGATGTCGGGCCGCTCAGGTGGCCCGTAGCATCGGTCGTCAAGTGCGAGTGGAAAGGATGAATCTCGATTTTGCAGTGGCTCGCCGCATCGCGAAGAGTGGTGCGATTGATGCTGCCTTCGAACTCGCCGGCTCGATAAAAGGTCGCCGCGTACACGCTGCCGTCGCTTGCCCTGGCAATGTTTTCCTTCGACGTTTGCCAGGAATCATTCGCGATGTATGAATCTTCCTCGGTGGTCGAGAAAGGTGCATCCTTGATCGGGAACACCAGGTTGTTCTGCTGTGCCGAACACGCGCCGGCAAACGTAAGCGTGCAAAGGAAGCATCGGGAGAGAAATCTCATCCGCACCCCGCGAAAAGTCTCTGCGCCTTCTACTTCTATCAGACGCAGGAGTGCGCGGATTGTCCAGGGGTGGCTCGCTTGATTCGCGCGCGCGGCTCCGATTACCAGCGATAGACAGTCAGCTTGTGCACGTAGGCCGTCACACTGCCTTTGCCTGTGCTGGCGCCCTCAATCTGGAATTGCGTATTGGTGTCGCCCGCGCCCCAATCGAGAAAATGCCCGGACTCCAGGGTCGCGTCTTCCAGGGGCGTGTACACTCCATCGATCGTGATCCAGTCATGCGTCACCATGTCGCTGTTCACGGCATGGTGTTCGCCGATCTGGATGTGATGCCACGTGTTCGCCGACCAGTCGGCCGGATCGCACTTGATCGGCGTCGACTTCCAGTGATCATGCCGCCCCACCGAGTCGCCGAACTCCCAGCGGCCAATCTCGCCCGAGCATTGCGTGGAGAGGATCACCGTCGCTCCGCTCGCAACCACCTGGTCGATATCCATCTCTACGTTTTTTGCCTGCGATGGATTCGGCAGCAACACGTAGAGATCCAGAACAAAGTGCGTCGCGTTCGCATCGCGCGCAACCTTCGTGCTCCAGCGTTCTCCCGCCTGGTCGGTGTAGGTCATGTAAAACTCGCGCGCGTCTCTATAGAGCGGAGTCTTCGCGGGGTAGGTCGTCGACCCTTTGGATTTTCCCGGCGTGCCGCCGTCATGATCTTCCTGCCAGTTAGGCGAGCCATCCATATCGCCCGAAGAAACAGCATTGGGTGGAATTGCCGGCTGCGTCGACGGTTCCTTCGCTGAAGCTACAGTGAATTTCGTTGTCTCTTCCGGGCACTCCCCTTCGCTTGTCCACGAGCGGAAGTGAATGGTGTGCTCGCCCTCGGCAAGCGGTAGCCGGGTCACATCGATGTCGTGTACCGATTCGCCCGGAACCAGCTTGCTCGATTCATCCACGGTGTAAGTGAAGGCAGTGGCTTCGCGTCCGTTGCATCCTGTATTAAAGGCGCGCAACAGCACCGGCGAAGCAACATGCGTCCCGTTTGCGGGGCTGCCGACTGTAACTCCCGATGCAATCCCTTGTGCGGGAAGGACGGTCAGAAGCGAAGCGGCAAAGAAAGGCAATGCCGCGCGAAGAACAAAGTTGCAGCAGTGGCGGATGCGATCTATCGTCGTGAGCAATCCAGCCTCCAGGGTAGAGGATCAGTAGACCGGACGCTGGTTTGATAGTGCAAGTGAGATGAGATACACCTTGGGAAGCACATTGGTAACAATCAGTAACCAATCTGCTGCCTGCAATGTACATTCCGCAGCCCTGCGAAAGCTTGAATTGTCCCGGGATGTTATGCAGGATAAGTCTGCCGTGGAATAGAGAAACATCCACTTCGACAGCGCAGAGTTATGGCACCGCGAAGGGCCGCAGTCCGTCGGTGGGGAAGATTCCGGTCGGCGTCGTCGCCGTGGAAGGCTGCGCGCGGAACATGTAGTGAATCGAGAAACCCGCCGACACCGCGGAGTAATTGCGCGAGTTATTCGCGGTCAAAAAGCCGCCGGCAAACCAGTGCGGACTGATCTGGTAAGCGATGCTGCTGCGCACGTCGTAGTTGGGACCGACGCTGGTCTTGGCCGGCAGCATGGCGTTGTTCATGGTGGTTTCCAGAGCCTTGTCCGCGGCCAGCGGCCACAGTGGCGTGAGCGCTTCCTGGAAGGCCTGCACGCCCAGGCTGCCGAGAATGTTGTAGTGCCAGCGCGTGTTATTGTGGCCCACCCATGTGAACGGAACGTTGGCCAGGAAGTACGACTGCGGGCTGAAATATCCGCCCATGCCGTGCGTGAACGCATCTTCGTTGTGCGTGTAGTGCATGCCGAAGAAGTTGATGCCGATGCTCAGATTGCCGTACTCGGGCACGGTCTTCAGCCGCCAGTACGCGCCGCCGGAGCCATCGACGCGCGTATTCGTCTCCACCGTGTAGCCGGTGAGATATTGGCCGCCTGCGCCGAGATAGAAGCCCGATTCGACGTCGCCATGCGCATACTGCACCTGGCCCTGGTTGGCGACGACGCCGCCCCAGATCTGCCCCTCCTGCCCCAGCGAGTTGCCCGCGGGATCGCGCAGGCCCGCGTAGGAAAGCTGCGTATCGTGCACCGGGTCGCGGCTGAAATTCAGCGTCACCGGCCCGTTGCCCGGCTTCCAGTAAGCGCGGCCCGTGAACGTGGAGACAAGGAAGCCCGCAGGCGAGTAGCCGCCGGCGAGTGCCAGGTGCGGGAACGTGAGTTGCAGTTCTCCGCCGATGCCGACCGCATTCTGCTGCGCGGGCGGTGTGGTGGCTGTGCTGGTCAGCGTGCCGATCGGCTGCGGTATCTGCACCAGCGATGAGCCGGCGGTCGTCGACTCCTGCACCGTGATCACGCTGGTGCCGTCGGCCTGCCCTGAATCGAGAAAGACCGGCTTGGCAATGATGGAAAGCCGCGCGTTGTAGCCAAGCGGCATGCTGGCTTCGAAAGGCGATTCAAGCGCCGCCAGGTGGTCATAGCCAAGATTGCCGGTTCGATAGTTGATCAGCCCGGTTCCCGCAATCCATCCGCTATAGCTCGACTCGATGGAGCGCAACTGCATCTCCGCTTCGTCGCGCGGATTCACCGGGTTCGCGTCGCGCTTCATCCGCACCCACGGGCCGCGCAGCGGCGGCAGATTGCGCTGCTCGAGTTCCTGGTCGCTCAGGCCTGTGTCTGTGGTCGGCGCGGGAGACGGCGCAGGCACGTCGGCAGGCACTTGCGAGGGCGGTGGCGTCTTGGGACTGCGGCACCTGGTCCAGCGTGGGCACTCCTGCGGGAACGCCGGAAGACGGCTGCGCTTTGGGTTTCTTGTGCGCTGCGGGCTTCTTCGGCGTGCATGGCACCGTCTTCAGGCACTCTTGCGTCGCCGGCGCGGTTGGCGGCGCCGTCACGGCTGGCTGCTGCGGCTGCGGCGGTGGCGGCTGCTGCGCGGGCGCGGGTGCGGCCTGCTGCTGCTTCGGGGAGGAGTACGCACCGGTGGCCGCTTCCTGCGCGCTGGGCGTGTACTGCGTGGGATTGAGCTGGCTGACGGTGCTTTGGCTCGGACCGAATGCCGGGCACTGCGCCGACGGGGCTGTTGGGCAAAGCATGAATGGCGGCCGCTGAGCCTTGCGTCAACTGACCGTCGGTCTGGTCGGCAAACAACGCCTGCGCCTGCGCGGCAACGGCATTCATGGGCTGCGACGTGATGCGCAAACCCGGCGCCGGATTCGGGTTCGTCGATGCGGGCTTGTTCGACCACGACGGCGGCGCTGTGGTTTGCTGAGCAGGAATTTGCTGCGCGCCGTTCGCTGCCACCGTGCCCGTCGAGGCCACCGTCTCTTCCGACGGCGGCAGATTCATGCGGCCCATATACGGCGGAAGATTCGCAGAAGACTTCCCTGCTGAAGTCGCCGTCTTTGCATCATTCCCGGTATGAACCTTGTTGGGCTGCGATGGCGTAATGGCAGGATGAATCTGCGCATCGTGCTTCGCGCTTTGCTGCACCAGGGTTGGCTCGCTCGGCGGCTTTATCACGGAAGAGCTCTGCGGAATGTAGATCGGCTGCCCCGGCTTCGCGCTCGCGGGCGGGGCCGAGCACATCCCTGCGCGCTCGCGGCGGCGGGATTCGGCTCGCCCGGCAAGGGCAAAGGCAGCGTGGAAGGAGCCTGCGTCCAGCGCTGCGGCTGGGCCTGCGACTTCCCCAGCCCCGGAGGAACCGCAAGCGTCTCGCCGGTGTGGCTCACTGAGTGATTCGGCCCGTAAGCGGGGAGCGGCGGCAAGGTGGGTTTCTCCGCAGCGTCCATCTTCGGATCCAGCAGCCGTTTCATATCGCTCGCCGCGGGCGCAGTGTACGAACCCGGAGGAACGATGCCTGCATCGAGCTTGGCCGCAGACGATCCCGGCGGGAGCGCCGCAAGCGATGCGCGCCAGAAATCCGCAGCGCGCGCCGTATTGCCCCGTGCCTGTTCAAACCGCGCCGCCAGCGCAAGAATCTGCGGATCGCCGTTATACTTCGCCAGCGCCAGCCGCAGCCACGCCTCGGCCTGTGCCATCTCGGTCGCTGCCAGCGCGGCGCCGATCGCCCCCTGAAAATCGCCGACCGTCGCGTTCTGCATCGGGATCGTCTTGAAGAGGGCCATTGCCTCTTCCGCCCGGCCCGTGCGCGCATACGCTCCCGCAACCGCGCTGCGAATGGTCATGTTGTTCGGATAATTTTCCGACGCCGCCTGCAGCAGCTGCAGACCGCGCGCAACCGAACCGCCTTGAATCAGTGCATCGGCACGGCGGACCGCGTAGTTCGCCCAGATCGTCTGCACCTGCTCGCGCTGCGCGGAAGTCAGATCTGCGCGCCCATCCAGCCGCTGCAGCACCGGGTAGAGCAAAGGATCTTCGCCCGCGTTGTAGAGCATCCACGCGTACTGAACTTCGGTGCCCGCCGGCATCACCACGCGATGCAGCAGATAAAAACTCTGCACGCGGTCGAGATACTGCTTGGCCTGCGCCATGTCCCCCACGGCCATGTAGAGATTCGCTTCGGCCTGCTCGAACTCCACGTCCGCTTCGAGCTGTGCGCGCACGTCCGGCGGAATCTTCTCGAGCTCCTGCATCGCTTCGGCATTGCGATTGCCGGCCATCAGCGAAAAGATCAGCCCCTTCCACGCATCCGAAGCCTGGGAGTGCGGCGCGTCCATCGAGAGACCGCCCGCCGGTGGATTCTGCGGCGCAGCCTGTGGCGCCGAGGCTTGCCCCAGTGCCGGTGTCGCCTGAACGTACTCGTAGTCCGAAAAGGACGGATGCATCCGCGCTCGCCAGTTCACTTGCAACGTTGCATAGACGAGTTTCGGAGCGGCCCTTCGGCTCGCCCCGTGCCAGGCCTGCGGCACATACACCGGAGCCGATTGCTGCGGCGCCCGCGTCGTCGATGACGGACTCAGCTCCGGCAAATCCGGAGCAGCCGTTGGATTCGGCTGCGGCGCAGGCGGCTGTGCCGCCTGTCTGCCGGGAGCAAGCACCACCGGCGCCGATCCGTTGTAAGGATCGGGCCCATACGCCGGCAACGGCGGCATCTTCGTTGTCTTCTGGAACGGCTCGTAATCGGGATCGAGCAGATGTTGCAGATCCGCAGCCGTCACCGCGCGGTGCGTGCGCGTGTCCTGATCGGGATACACGAGCACATGCGCCAGCTTCTCCGCCGGCGAGGTGGAAGGCATGGCCGCCAGCGATGCGCGATAAAAATCCGCTGCGCGCTGGTTGTCGCCGCGCGCCTGCTCGTAGCGCGCCGCCAGCGTCAGAATCGACGCATCGCGGGGATACCGCTCCAGCGCCTGGCGCAACCACTGCTCGGCCAGCGTCTTGTCGTTGGCGGCGAGCGCTGCATTGATCGCGCCCTGAAAGTCGCCCGCGGAAGCGTCCTGCATCGGGATCGCTTTGTACAGTTGCAGCGATTCCTTCGCGCGCCCCACTTGCGCGTAGCCGCCGGCCACGGCCTTGCGCACCGTCATGTTCTGCGGAAACGCCTGAGCCGCCGCGTCGAGAATGTCGATCGCGCGCTGCGCATAGCCGTTCTCCATCGCCGCCGAAGCGCGCCGCACGCTCCAGTTCGCCCAGATGTCCTCAATGATCTCGCGCTGCTCAACGGTAAGGTCCGTGCGCGATCCCAGCCGCATCAACGCCGGATAAAGTTGCCGGTCGTTGCGGGTGTTGAACAGCAGCCACGCGTTTTGAATCTCGATCGTCGCAGGCTCCGCGGTATGCAGACGCGCGTAGTGCGCCTGCACCCGGTTCATGTAGTCGATGGCGTGCGGATAGTCGCCCGCCGCCGCGTACAGGCTGGCCTCTGTCTGTTCGAATTCGATGTCGGTGTCGAGCTTGTTACGCACGGCGAGAGGAATCGCGGCGATCTCCTGGATCGCCTCATTGTCGCGATGCGTCGACTGCAGCGCCGCAATCAATCCGCGCCATGCATCCACGCGATCGGGATACGCAGCCAATATCTGGCGATACATCGCGTAGGCCTGGTCCGTCTCGTTGCGCTGCAGGTAAACCGAAGCAAGCTGCAATTGCAGTCCCACGCTCGGCTGCCCGCCTGCCGCGGTCTGCAACTTTGCCGAGCGCTCCAGCAATCCCTGCGCGACTTCAAGCTGGTTCGCCTGCTGATACATCGCGCCCAGCATCGACAGAAAGCCGGCATCGCCCAGCGCCGACTCGTACGTCGCAGGCGGCATCTTCTGCACGTCCTGGATCGCCTCCACATCCTGGCCCTGCTCGTGGTGCGCGCTCACAATGCCCATCCACGCGGAAATGTTTCCAGGATCGTCGGTAAGAATCTGCGTGTAGAGCGTGATGGCCTGGTCGTAGCGCTTGGCCGCCATCAGCAATCCGCCGTATTGCAGCTTGGTGTCGTTCTTCAGCGTCTCGCCGTTGTTCGGAAACGGCAGCGCCATGGCCTGCGCCAGCACCCGCTGCGCATCCGCGGTGCGGTTCTCGGTCGTGTAGAGCGTTGCCAGCGCCTGCAGATATTCGGGATCGCGCGCGAGCGAAGCCTTCACGCTCGCCGGAAACCGCGCCTCCACCGCCAGCGCCTTCTGCTCCTGGTGATCGCGCGCATAGGCCAGGAACAAGCCGCGCCAGCCGTCCGCCGCACCCGGCTGCACCTTGACCAGCTGATCGTAATAGCCCGCAGCCGCGGTGTATTGCTGCTGCTTGGTCAGCAAGCCCGCCAGCCCGGTCAGCGCCTCGGCCGATTGCGGACGCATGGTCAGCGCCTGCTGATACTTCGCCGCCGCCACATCGAGCTGGTTCGCGTCGAAGGCCTCCGACGCCTCGCCCATCACGTACCAGAAGCGCGATGTGGCCAGCGCATTCTCCACGCTGCGGTCTTTGAATCCGTTCGACTCGGCCTGCGCCAGAAAGCTGATCGCCGCGGCAAAGTTGTTCTGCTGCATGCGCAGAAAACCCATGCCCGCGGCGGCTCGTCCATTCTTGGGATCCTCGTTCAGCAGATCGGTGAAACGCTTCTCCGCTTCGTCGAGCCGCTTCGCGTTCAGCGCTCGCGAAGGCCGCGCGCTCCGCCGGCGTCCGCGCGATGCCCGAGTTCATCTGCGCAAGCTTCTGCTCGTCTTCCTTCAGGCGGCCGGCAAGGTCCGTGTCCTGCGGATGCGATCTTCAAATACTCCCGCAACTCTGCCGGCCGATGTCGGATTCGCTGCTTCCCACACCAGCGCCTGCCGCAACGCCGACTGCGCGCCCGGATCCTTCTCGTGCTCTTTCAGCACGCGGATGCCCTCGGCGCGGGTCTTCGGGTCGTAGGTCAGCATGATGCCCAGTCCCACCACAAAGCGCGGATCGCCGGGGTTGCGCCCCGCGAGCGCGCGCATGCCCGCAATCGCTTCCTCCTTGCCATTGGAAGTGCCGTAGAGGGTCTGATAGTAGGCAAGCGCGATGTCGCCATCCGGCGGATGATCGCCGTAAAGCTGCTTGTAGATGCGCATCGCGTCGTCGACTTTGCCCTGCCGCGCCAGATCGCCGGCCTGGCGAAGCTTGGCGTTCTCGTCGCGCGTGGTCGCGAGCGCTTCGATCTTGGCAATGTTCGGGTCTGTTCGGATTTGCTTTGCGCAGCCGGTCGAGTGCTGCAGGTGCTTTGTCTGAGCCGATCAGCTTGAGGTCTCTGGCCAGGCCGGCCAGCGCTTCAGCATTGTTGGGGTCGGAGAGAAGAATCTGCTGCCAGAGCTGAATCGCCATGTCCGGCCGGCCGCGCGCTTCGAGCGCATGCCCCTTTTCGACAAGAATCGCGCGCGTGTTCTCCACCGAGGACTGCACCGGCTTGCGCGCAGCAGTTTGGGCGAGGCTAAGCGGGAGCGCCAAAAACAGGCACACCGCTACCTTCATTCCCTTACCGAGCACCCGGCTTTCCACGCTCATTAGCGCTTCCATTGTACGGTCAGTTCCCCGCTTGGCCCAAACCGAAATCTATCATCTAAATAGCCGGTGGAAAACAGGGCGAGATTCTGATCGTAATAGGCCAAATCCTTGCCATACAGACCGGTCGCGGAGTCGCGCATTTTGGTCATGCGCACGGTCTGTTGAGCGGATGCACGCGCCAGATCGGGAAACGCTTTGCAGATACGGCAATACCGCTGCCGAAAATCCCACGGGACCATCCTGCGCGCCCGGCACTCCCTGGTCGCTCACGCGCTCCGGCGGAGCATCGTGCGCCGTCAGGTACACGCTCATTCCCGGAATCGCGCTCAGCACTTGCGCGCGCAGCGTGCCGCCCGAGTCCATCATGCCTGCCCACAGGTAAACGCGAATGGCATCGTAGCTTCCCCCGGCGTATTGCTGTTCGCATTGCCGGTGGCCATGCCGGGGGACGGATAGAACCCATCGGAAGGAATGTAGTTCACCCAATCCATGGCGAACCCATGCCGCGCACTTGCTTCCAGCAGCCGCGGCACTCCCTGCGCAATCGCCGTCCACGGCCCCGCCGGATCCACCTTGCCCAGCCGCTGAAACACAAACACCGGCATGTAACACGGATTCAGCGTCCAGGTCTGATCGTGCTGCCATCCAACCGGGCCCGGCATCAGCACCGGCCCGAATCCAGGCAGGTTGGTCACTTCAGCCTTGGCGATCTGCGCCATCATCTTCCGGCCCGTGTCCGCGTACGCCGGAACGTTCCACAACCGGCCGGCTTCAATCAGCGTGTACGCGATCCAAACATCGGCGTCTGCCGCGGAATGCGGATCGAGCAGTTTCCACGATCCGTCGCTCGCGTGCCCCCACAGCCATCCGGGAAGTTGATTGCCTAAATCGTTGTTGGCGAGATTGGCCTGCGTCCATCTGCAGCACCCGATCGAACGTGGGCCGATCGTTATCGGCCAGTGCGAAGAACATCGCATAGGCCTGGCCCTCGGAGAGTGTCCGGTCGCCCGACGAGTGATCGATTACCCGCCCCTGCGCGTCGATGAAATGCGCAACGTAGGCGTCCCACAGTGTCCACGCGCCTTGCTTGCATCCGCCCGCCGGGCAAAGCGCCAGGCAAAGCAACAGCAGCAGCCAATGCTTGCCCGGCCGAAATGTCCGTAGGACCATGCGAAAAGCTCCAGTGGGATGAACTAGTGGTCAGTGGTTGTAGTGGTCAGTGGTCAGTGGTCAGCTCAGGCATCAGAAAAGCGAGATGACTGGTCTCCATTATCCCTGTTCTCTGATCCCGGAACGCAGTTCGTTGTTCTCTATTCTCTGCCTCTGTTCTCTCGGTCACTGATTGATAACCGGCGCGAGCACACTGATCACTGACCACTGACCACTGATCACTGCCTTTCTCAGTCTTCAATCATCCGCAGCCGCGCGCGCGCCTTGGTGCGCAGCCACTGCCGCGTCCAGACCGCCAGCAGGAACGCCAGCACCATCACCACCACCGCGGCCAGCCACGGCACTTCCATGAACCACAGCGTCAGCCGCGTCCACCACGGCAGAACGCCCACGTGGTAGATATCCGCACCGATGCGGAACGACTGGAACTGCGTCCCATGCAGCACCGACACCGAGCCACCGATTGCGCTCGACTGCTGCACGTTGATGAAGGTAGACATGAACGGCTCGAAGGTCGCCGCATCTTTCAGGTGGATGGCCACAATGCTGCGGTCGCCGCTCGGTCCGTAGGGCGACTTGATGCCCTCGATGACCGTGTCCGGCGTGCCGCCGGCAGTCAGGTCGCCGCTCTCGGTGTGTTCGTTCGACTGCGCCTTCCACCATGCCTTGTGCAGCGGAGCAAAGAAACCTTGCGTGTCGTGAATCTGAATCTGCCCGCTGTGCAGCGCCACCGGCAAATGATTGCTCAGCTTGTCGAACGCGGGCTGGTCGTCCCCGGTCCCGATGATCAGGAAATCCGTGCGCGCACCTTCCACCAGTGCGTCGGAATCCGGCCACCGTCACGCGCAAGGTCGGGAAACCGGTCTGCCGGCTGAAGTGGCCCATCATCGTGACAAACGTCTCAATCTCCTGCTCCGTCGGCACGCTCGGCAACACCACCGTGGTCTCTGCCAGGTCCGCCAGCCGCGTGAACGGGAAGCCCGCGTTGGCAAACATCTCCAGGTTCGGCAGCGGCGCGTAGTGCGGATAGCCGCGCAGATCGAGATAGGTGTCGCGCAGAATCGCCGCCTGCATGTTGATCGGCGTCGTGTCCTGGCAGCCGCCCTTCTTCAGCAACTGGAAAGTGAAGTCGAACGAGAGCGAGTTGGAGAACGGGCGCAGGTTCACCACCGGAACCGGCACATCGACAACCATCTTGCGCGAAGCTTCCTGCCCCGGGATCAGCGGCACCGAGCCGAGAAACGCATTGTTGATGCGCACCTGCATGCTCGAGATCGGGCCGATGGGAATCGAGTTGTAGCGATAGGACAGGCGCAGCGTGGAGTTCGGCCGCTCGGAGTAGAAGATGTCCGGCGGAATGCGGAAGTACACGTTCAGCGGAGCCGAGCCATCTCCCTGCAGCTGATCGGCGGTCGCATAATCCCACAGCGCAATCGTCTGGTCGGTGCGTGCCCAGCGCGGCGCCTGGTCGGGTTGCTGCGCGCCCGGCAGACGGAAGTTGTCGATCGCCGATTGCGCCCCGTTCAGCATGTCGCTGTGCAGCGCCACGGCCTGCGCGGCAATCAGCGTCTGGTCCGCATTCGAACCCGCGATCACCAGAACCTTGCTGTAAGGGTCGTTGGGATTGGCGCGCATGGCCACCGTCGGCGCGCTCACCTCCGGCAGGTTTAAGCCCGCCGGCAAATTCCCCGACGCATCCGAAATCACAATTGCGTTGCCCTGCGGAATCGGACCGATCTTCACCGGGAAACGCACCGGCCGGTTCTCCGAGATCAACCCGAAGTAGCTCGAAACCACGCCCGCCGCCTGGATCGCCTTGAAGCTCGGCGCCGAGGCAAACACAATCGGAATGCTCAAGGGCTGAATCACCGCGGGATCGAGAAACGGCATGGGTAGCTGCTTCAGATCGTCGGCCAGCGGCAACTGGTCGCCCTGGATATCGAGATAGGTATTGCGATGCACGCGCGCCCACAGCGTGGTGTTGGCCGGGTCTTCGCACACCATGGTGTAGTGGCCGATGAACTGCATGGTCAGGTTGTTGTTGTGCACCAGCAGATCGGCGGGAATCGAAAACTCCGCCTCCGCCTCTTTCGGATCCGAGCCGCCCAGTTGTCCCGCGTTGGGCTGAATGGTCGCAAACAGCGTGCCGTTCATCAGCAGCTTGATGTGGCTCAGCTGCGGCAGCAGGCTGGGCGAAAACGCATAGTAGACGTGGATCTTCGCCGTGCGCACCACGTGCGTCTGCGGCAGCGTGAAGTAAATCTCGTGGCGGCTGTCGATGCCGTGCAGCTCGATCTGCGGCGATCCCGCATCGTTCAGAGTGAATGTGTCGCGATACTGCCCCGGAGGCACCGGCGCATTGCGTGCCGCCGCAACCGCGGGGGTCACGCTCTCGGCGTCAGGCGCCTTGGGAGCTGGCTGCGCTGAGGCGGGTACGGCGCCGCTGATGCCGGTCGCGCTTTGCGCCTTCGCCTCGTAACCCCATCCCGCCAGCGCCGTGGCCAGCACAAAGATCAGCGTCGACCGCGCAACGGAGAGCGCTCTCGGCTTTTTCTTCTTGCGCCCCTCACTGCCGAACAGGCTCTGGAAGGTCTGCTTCAGGCCCAGCAGCGAGATCGTGAAGATGCGGTACATGCTCTTGCCGATATCGTCCGACTCGCGCGACTCGCCCCATCCCAGCCACGAATCGGCACGCGAGTACAGCACCATGGTCAGCACTTCCTGCTCGGCAATCGAAAGCGGCTGGAAGCGCAACCGCAGCACCGGGCCCTCCGACGACACCACGGTTGCAGGCAGCGGTGTCTCCACTCCCGGCAACGGGAAGATGAGCTGCAAAGGCGCCTGCGGTTCAAGATCCTGCGCCTCGCTGAAGCGAATGCTGGCGCCGCCCGACGACATATCGATCGTCTCGGCCGCGATCAGCCTGCCATCCAGCGCCTTCACCGCCAGCGGAGTCGTCATGCGAATACGCACCGTGGTGCGCAGCTGTTTCATTTCGCGCGCCACCGCGGTGCACACGCCCAGAACCACGATGTTGAACACGCACCAGATCGCATTCATGATCACGGTGCCAGGCCGGTCGCGGTCCCAGATAAAGAAGCGCGGAATCGCAATCAGAAGCCCGATCATGTTGAAGCAGAGCATGATCAGAAACGGCTGCGCGATGCGCGTGTCGAAGAAGGTGCGCTTCACCACGCCGCCCTTGGCCGTCACGTTGAACTTGCCCAGCTTGGGGTTGATCAGCGCCATCATGGTCGGCAGCAGAATGTAGGGCGACAGCACCGTCTCGTAAATTTCGTTCCAGAACGAGTGCCGGTGCTCGCCCTGAATGCGCGAGTTGGTCAGGTTCGAAAGCGTCAGGTGCGGCAGCGCGTAGGCCAGAATCGCCGCCCAGTAGCCCGGCACGTTGGTGTGGTTCAGCAGCAGGTAGATCAGCGGCGCCGACAAGAAGATCAGCCGCGGCACCGCGTAGAGAAAGTGGCTCATCGCGTTGAAGTAGCAAAGCCGCTGCGGCAAACTTCAGTCCCGGCGCAAACAGGGGGTTGTCCGTGCGCAGAATCTGGATCATGCCGCGCGCCCAGCGAATTCGCTGGCCGACGTGCGCCGACAGCCGCTCCGTCGCCAGGCCCGCCGCCTGCGGAATGTTGATATACGCCGTGTCCCAGCCGTTCATCTGCATGCGCAGCGAGGTGTGCGCGTCCTCGGTAACCGTTTCCACGGCGATGCCGCCGATCTCATCCAGCGCCGTGCGCCGCAGCACCGCGCACGAGCCGCAGAAGAACGTCGCGTTCCAGAAATCGTTGCCGTCCTGCACAATGCCGTAGAACAGCTCGCCCTCGTTGGGAATCACGCGGAACTGGCCCAGGTTGCGCTCGAACGGATCGGGCGAATAGAAATGGTGCGGCGTCTGCAGCATGGCCAGCTTCGGATCGCGCAGGATCCAGCCGATCGTCATCTGCAAAAAGCTGCGCGTCGGCACGTGATCGCAGTCGAAGATCGTCACGAACGGCGAAGTCCATGCTCTTCAGCGCCGTATTGATGTTGCCGGCCTTGGCGTGGAAGTTGTCGTGGCGGATCTTGTAGCCGCAACCGGCCTCGAATGCGAACTGCTCGAACTCCTTGCGCCGCCCGTCATCCAGAATGTAGACGTGCAGCTTGTCCGCGGGCCAATCGATATTCAGCGCGCCCAGCGCGGTGTAGCGCACCACATCGAGCGGCTCGTTGTAGGTAGGAATCAGCACATCGACGTGCGGCCACTCCATCTCGGACTCCGGCAGCGGCACGGGCGCGCGGCGCAGCGGCCAGATGGTCTGAAAGTATCCCAGAAAAAGAATGAAGAAGGCGTAGGTCTCGGCCACCACCAGGCTCATGATGAAGAACGCGTCGAGCGCGCCCCAGTGATTGGCCGGGTCCTGAAAGAACCGCACCGTCATGCGTCAACCGCCAGTAGCCATAGCGGAAGGTGCAGAACATCGACATCACCATCAGCGAGAGGGTGATGAGATAGGAGTCGGAGCTGCGCCCCAGCGCCATCGCCATCAGCAGCGTCAGCAGGCCGCACACCGCCTGCTGCGGCCAGGTCAGCGGCAGCACGGCCAGAAAATAGAAGGCCACCGCTGCCGCGACCAGGAACGCAAGCCGCAGGAACTTGGTTAAGATGTTCTCTCCGGCGCCTATCTCCTGCCAGAGATCCGAATACGGTCATCTCTCGCTCCAACGTACTCCGCGATAGCTCGTCGTCGGCCGGCGCCGACAGACTCTTCACCCATCCGGCCAGGGTGCCAAAGTCCTCTGCCAGCGTGGAGTCCGGCGCGTAATCCATCACCGTCATCCCTTCGGCAAGCGCTTCGCTCAGCGCGGGCGCGCGGCGCAGCGCAAACGGCAGCAGCCGGTCGCCCAGCTGCTCGCGCAGAACTTCGCGCACATCCAGATGCAGCGGCAGCGAACTGTCGAACTGGTTCAGCACGTAGTAAGGCATCGACGGCTTGCCGGACGGATTGCGGTTGTGCTCGAAGAACGCATCGATCGAGCTCACGCTGACCACCGAATTCATGTCCGGGATCAGCCGGAACCAGCACCAGCGGCGACATGCGCAGAATGCGGCGCGTTGTTGCTCCCGACGCGGTCGCCAGGTCGACGATCACGCGGCTCACGCCGCGCGAGAACTTGCCGATCTCTTCCGCCAGGCTCTCCTGCCCGGCCGACTCCGACGTCAATCCATCCGGATCGATGGTGACCAGCTGAATGGGCGCGTCATTGCTCAGCCCCGGAGGGTTGAACGTCCGCAGCGAGCCCGGACGCTGATCCATGGCGCCGAAGAAGAACGGCATCAGGCCAAACGCCGCGGTATCCACCAGCAGCACGCGCTCACCCCGCGCGGAGAGCGCGCGTCCCAGTGTCGCCACCAGGCTCGTCTTGCCTACGCCGCCCGCCAGCGAGAAGATCGCCGTCGCCGGCGCTTTCGCCACCACTGGCGGCGGAACCGGCTCAATCGGCGCAGGTGTGCCCTCAAACAGGCCGCGCAGCGCGAACCAGCGCGAGGCCAGCCGATCGCGCGAGCCCTGCAAGGTGTCGTCCGGTGTCCCGGAAGCACTGGCTGCGGTTGCTTGCGATGACGACCCAGCCGAACTGGCCTGCTTGGTGGCGTCATCCTTATCCGAGAGCCACGCGGGACGGCTTCCGTTCTCCGGTGCCTCGGGCTCAGCCCATGGTGTGTGTGGGGGCATGGAATTCTCCTCTCGCCTCAATTGCGACTGTGGCTGATCCGGAGAGGCTTTCTCCGGCTGGCCATAGCTCGCGTATTCTCTGCCGCGTTGCGACGAACTTTGCGCCGCGGCATGTGTTGCAAATGAACTTCTAGAAATTCCACTCTGCAACGGTTGTGGTTGGACTTGCGCGCTTGCCGCCTGCCGCTTTGCCTGCTCGGCCTCGCGCGCCGCTGCCTGCTCCGCAGCCAGAGTTGCAGCCGCTTCGGCTGCTTGTTGTTCCGCACGTTGTGCTTCTTCTTCGCGCGCACGTTCCGCGGCCGCCTGGGCTTCCCGCTCCGCAGCTTCCCGTGCATCGCGCCGTGTCTTCTCATCGGCCTGGGCCTTCGCCAACGCCGCTTCGAGCCGTGCTCTCTCTTCGGCCTCCGCCTTCACCTTCAGTTCGGCCTCAACGCGCGCCCGCACTTCGGCTTCAAAGCGCGCTCTCTCTTCGGCCTCATCCTGCGCCTTCTTTTCGGCTTCGGCCTGGCCCCTTGCCTCGGCGTCGATCCGCGCTCTCTCTTCCGCCTCCGCGCGTTCGTTTTCCGCTGCCTGCACGGCGGCAAGGTGAGCCTTCTCGGCCGCTTCCTCGTCGGCCCCGCCCGGCGTGATCGAAGGCTTGCCCGCTGTCGGCACATTCCTCGACGCCCAGAAGTCTTCGCGGGCATGCACACGCTCCCCTTCAAGAACCGTCGGCCCCTTCGCTTCTTCAACTTGTTCGCTTGCGCTCTCGGCGTGGGACTCCCCATGCACCTCCGCGCTTAGAATCTCCGGATTTCCCGGCAGAACCAGCGTCGGACCGCCCGCATGCGGCTCTCCCAGCTCTCCCTGCTCGCGAAGCCGCTGCTCTTCCGCAGCTTTCTCCGCCCGTAACCGCACCATCTCCCGCGTCTGCGCCCGCGCCGCCGAGAAGTCCCGGTACTTGGCGCCATGCAGATTGGCCCACGAATAAAGTGTCGCCACATCTTCCGGCGGACTATTCGGGTCGCTCAGCGGATTCTGATCGCTCATGAGAACTTTTTCAACCTCTTCGCTACCAAAAGCACCCACCATTTTCCCCGATTCTCGCCACCGCCCGCTCACCGTGCGCGCGGTTTCGAGACACCTCGGGATGGGAGTCCTCTTGTCCAGAATCCTAGTCCGCTTGCTGTTGTCAGAACAATAACACTTGAAATGTCGTCTCTATACCACTTTCCCGTCATGGGAATGGGTCAAAAGCCGTTCCTTTTCCGTGCGATGCAGGCAAAGTGGAAACGCGCGAATACACCGCGAATACAGATGGATAGGCGTGTCCCCATCGTACCAGTCAAAAACTTCGCCGCTCCGCCCAGAATCCCTCCGATCCGCCTCCACGTTTACCATCTTGATACATTACCTGCCACCTCCCCGCTTTTCCGCTTGCAGCGGAAAAGCTAGAGATCAGGGGTCACGTGTTCCAGTCGTCCCAGATCCTTGGCTCTGTTCCGGCTCGTTGCTGCTGACCACTAATCACTGAACACTGGCTTTTTCCTGTTGCTTTCCCAATAGAACTGTGCCATTCTCCTGTTGGTAACCCAATAAACTTGGAACGGTGCCCAGCGGCATGAAACAGAAAAAGGATGTCCAGCAAGGCACGCTCGCCCTCATGGTCCTCAAGACCCTCGACGTCCTCGGGCCGCTGCACGGCTACGGCATCGCCCGCCGCATCGAGCAGATCAGCGGCGACATTTTCTTCGTCAACCAGGGAACCCTCTATCCCGTCCTCCTGCGCCTCGAACAGGAAGGCGCGGTCGAGTCCGACTGGGCCCCGTCGGAGAATAACCGCCGCGCCCGCTTCTACCGCCTCACCCGCGCCGGGCAACAGCTCCTCGCAGCCGAAAAACAGAACTGGGAGCAGAACACCGCCATCATCGCCCGATTTTTTGAAGTCAAAGCGGAGGACCTCGCATGAGAGCCCTGAATCGCCTCCTCGCCCGCGTTCGCAACTTCACCACCTCCCGCCGCGGCGATGCCCGGCTCCAGGAGGAGATGGAGCAGCATCTCACCCTTCTGACCGAAGAGAATGTCCGCGCCGGAATGCCGCCCGCCGAAGCCCGCCGCCAGGCCCACATCCAACTCGGCGGAAAAGAAGCCATCCGCGAAGACTTTCATCGCCGAAGAAGGCCTGCCGTTCCTCGAAAACACCCTGCGCGACCTCCGCTATGCTTTCCGCCAGTTGCGCAAATCCCCCGGCTTCACCATCACCGCGGTTCTCACCCTGGCCCTGGGAATCTCGGTCAACGGCACCATCTTCAGCCTGGTCAGCGCCTGGATGATGCCCGAACTTGCCGGAGCGCGACGCCGCGAAGGTTGTCGTTGTCTCCGCGGTGAACCCCGACGGCAACCACGTTGCCGACGTACATAGTGTTTCGGCCACGACCTTTGAGGCAATCCGCACCGACGCGCGCGTTTTTACCGATCCCGCCGCCCTTCTGGATGGAATCCCGGGCAACGTCGCTGCCGACAACGCACAGCCGGAAGCGATTCAGTATGCGGCGGCATCACCCCGAACTACTTCAGCATCTTTGGAGAGTCAGCCGAAGCTGGGCCGCGGCTTTCTTCCCGGAGAAGACCAGCCCGGACGCGACCACGTAGTTGTGCTCAGCCACGGACTCTGGGCCCGGAAATTCGCTTCCGATCCGGCCATCGTCGGCCGAACCATTCGCCTCAATCGCGAAGACTACACCGTCGTCGGTGTCATGGGATCCGATTTCCGCCTCATGTGGCTGACGCCCGCGCTCTGGACGCCGCTGGCCCTGAAGCCGGCGGACCTTGTGCCCCAGGCGCGCCGCAACCGTAACCTCATCGTCTTCGCGAAGCTCGGCCCAGGCATCTCATTGCCGCAGGCAGCTGCGGAAGCCCGGCGTCTGGCCGATCGCGCCGCTGCCGACTACCCCGAGATCGAAGCGCGCTGGGGCGGTGCGGTGCATACCTTGCCGGACTATCTTGTGCGCTCGTTCGATATCGAAGCGTCCCTTCTGGTCATGATGACCGCTGTGGGCTTTGTTTTGCTGATCGCCTGCACCAATGTCTCCGGGCTGCTGCTGACGCGCGCCGCCGGCCGCCAAAAGGAACTCGCCATCCGCGCATCGCTGGGCGCCACCCGCGGCCGGATTCTGCGTCAGCTCTTCATAGAGGGCCTCACTCTCGCCGGCGTAGGCGGCGCCGCAGGAATCGCGTTCGCCTGGGCCGGCATCCGGCTCATGCGCTCGATGCTCACCTTTAATGAAGGCATCGCCGCCGTCCCCATCAGCCTCGACCGTAATGTTCTGTTGTTTTCCGTTACCCTGACCGTCCTGTCCGCGGTCATTTCCAGCGTGGCGCCGGCGTGGAGAGCCTCCCGCGCCAACCCCGGCACCGATCTCAAAAACGAGGGCCGTTCCGCCACCGCCGGCCGTGGGCGCAACCGCTTCCGCGCCGTTCTCGTCGGCGTTGAGATTGCCATGGCCTTGTTCCTTCTCGCCGGCGTGGGCCTGCTGGTTCGCGGAGTCTACGCCCTCAGCCACCAGCGCTTGGGAATCCAGACCGATCACTTGCTCACGGCCGGGATGGTCCTGGACACGAAGAAATATCCCGACGCACGCCGCCCGGCTGCGCTTTGTCCGCGATTTGCTGACGCCGATCCATGAGATCGCCGGCGTCGAAGCCGCAGCCGTCACCTCCGACATTCCTTCCACCGGCGCTCCGCATCTTCCGGTGCACATCCAGGCAATTCCAGATCCTCCTTCGACCCAGCAACGCACCACGGAGCACGTGACCGTGACGCCCGAGTTTTTTGCCGCCGCGGGCATTCCCGTGATGCGTGGCCGCACCTTCACCGATCGCGACGATGCCAACGCGCCCCGTGTCGTGGTCGTGAATCAGAAGTTCGCCGAGCGCTACCTGAATGGCGAAGACGCTGTGGGCCGGCTGGTGAAGCTCGATGTCGAGGGCGAAACTCCCGTGTGGGAACAGATCGTAGGCGTGACCGCCGACGTCAAGAGCTACTCGCAGGAGACACGCGTCGACCCCATGGTGTATGAGGCGTTCGCGCAGCGGCCCTCGGGGCTGATCTCCGTGATGATGCGCAGCTCCGCGGACCCCGACAGCATGATCCCCGTTCTCCGCCGCATGGTTGCCTCTCTCGATCCCGATCTGCCTCTCGTCAATGTGATGAATATGGAAAAACTGGTCGAGGGCCAGCGCAACGGCGAACCCGTCTTCGTGAAGATTCTCTCCACCTTCGCGGTGCTGGCCCTCGGACTGGCTGCCGTCGGCATCTACGGGTTGATTGCTTACTCTGTGCGCCAGCGGACCCAGGAGTTCGGCATCCGCCTGGCTCTCGGCGCCAAGCAAAGCGACATCGCCGGCATGATCCTGCGCGAAGGCTTGAAGATCACCGCCATCGCCGCGGCTTGCGGCCTGCTGCTGGCGCTCCCGCTCGGCCGCCTCTTCGACTCCATGTTTCCAGGAATAGAGTTTGTCGCGCCGGCCGTCTATCCGGCTGTTTTAGCGGCGACGCTCCTCGTCGCTCTGGCCGCAACCTACGGCCCCGCCCGCCGCGCCACCAAAGTCGACCCCACCACCGCCTTGCGCAGCGAGTAGCGCAGCCACGCACAACGCACGAAGTGGCTCATTGCAAAGGTGCGTCGTGTCCGATGGATGGTCTGGCTCTCAGGCCGTACAGGGAAACTCCGCTACCTCGCTTCCTAGGTAGCGGAAAACTCGAACGCACGCTTTGTAATAAGGGCACGAGTTCACTCGTGCCGATAATGCCCTCAAAACGAATGGCCGCCACCGCGCTGGCCGCGCCGCAACGCATAAGGTAAACTGGGAGACGGAACGAGAGCCGATACCAGCCAACGGTCTCCTCACCCCAAGAGATCCGCACAACGGATGGAAGTTCTAGATGTGAGCTCGTAGCTCAGCTGGTAGAGCAACGCCCTTTTAAGGCGTGGGTCCTGGGTTCGAATCCCAGCGAGCTCACCACTCCCCAGCCCGCCAAGGCACCTCCCCGCTCTACGCAGCGCGCACTTCGAAGTGTCTCAAGTGGACCAGGCACTCCTCGACAATGTCCCAGTTCGGTTCCAGCCGATCGGCCTGGTCTTCAAGCCGGTGGAGAAACGTGCTGTACTCCTCCTGGGCGTCCCCGCCAAGGTTGAGTGCCTCAATGCGCGCGGCAAACTGATCCACGAGTGGATAAAGATCCGACGGGGTTTCCATGGCACAATTCTTGTCAAAATCAATGTGAATTAGGCGGTACGAATCTTTGGATGACTCAAGTTACTAACTCCCGCGCCGCCTGTTTGCTCCGATGTAACTACCGGACAAACTTCACGCCCTCAATGCGTAGAGTTCTTTCGCCGCCTCGTCCGCCTTTCACGATTCCTTGTAAATTCTCTTGACTGTCGCGCGGCCAACGAAGTAAAACTCAATCTCCTCGCCGGGCTCCGGCGAAATTACAAGAATCGCTTTCGACCCAATTCAGGCCCCCCAAAAAAGATCTTTGCTTCGCCTCGGAAATCCCGGATCCAGGCCGTCGTTCTGGACCTACCGGTGCAGCTGCAAACCACGAAGGAGAACACGTGAAATCCACGACCGCCTCAGTCTTAGCTCTGGCCATCGCGGCGCTGGCTGCTTCGCCCCTCAGCCATGCGCAGCAAACAAAGGATCAATCGACTTCGAAGAAGTTTCCCTACAAAGTGATCTACTCTCATCCATCCCGGCCGCAGAGGACTCCGGAGGAGCGGGAGTTGATCAAGTCTCAGTCGGCGGCCTCCCAGACCATCCCCTTGTGGAACTACTCCACCGTGGCGGCGCAGGACGGCAAGACGTACACAGGAACGATGGTCGGACGTAGCCCGTTTGCTCACGGTCATCGCATCACCACCCTCACCACCTACCTCGTTCCGGTGATTCTCACTTTCCAGGACACCGGGCACGTCTTCGATCCGACCACGTACGACGGCTGCGCGCCCGCCAACGAGAACATAATTCAGCTGGTTCAAAACTCTCCTCTGATTAAGCCTCGAGACTTCACGATGAACGGTGTCGATGTCGGCACTGGACAATACCTCGACGACTTTCAGCGCGGCAATTTCTGGGCCAAGGTGGGTGGAACTCCGTACCATACGACGTTTACCACCAACCCTACCGTGCTCTCCCCCCTTAGAATCACCGTTCCCAGCTCCGATGGCGTCACCTACTCCTTCAGTGGCGAATGCTCACCCACTGGGCCTGATGAGCATAGATTGGTGGGACAACGAGGTTCAGACGGTCATCTTTCCGGAGTTGGCTAGCGACGGCGTCGCCCCCACGAACTTCCCCCAGTTCCTCTTCGACAGTGTCGCGATGTATCAAGGGAACCTCAACAATTGCTGCATCCTGGGTTATCACGATTCCTTCACCAACGGGGATCTTCCAAACTTACTCGGTGAATGATTACGACACATCGGGAGCTTTCGCCACGGATACGAGCGTGATGAGCCATGAACTGGCCGAGTGGCTGGACGATCCTGACGGCGTGAATCCGGTTCCTGTCTGGGGCGCGGAGGGCCAGGTCACCGCCGGCAACTGCCAGAACAACCTCGAAGTCGGTGATCCATTGAGTCCCGGGTTCGGCACCCCCACCAACCCGTATTCCATCACCAACACCAATACCGGCGTTACCTACACACTGCAGGAACTGGCCTTTTATTCCTGGTTCCTGGGCTCGAACCAGTCGCTCGGCGCAGGCGGCAAGTTCTCCGACAACGGCACCTTCAGCGGCTACGCCAAGCCTTGTCCCCCAGGAGGTACAAACTGATGTCCACTTCAGCAAGCCTTCGACAATCATGTTTGTTCCTCAATTGGAAAAGGATGGCAGAAATGCTTAATCATCGTATGTTGATAACCTTCGGCGGTATTGCCGCGCTGACCTTTGCAAGCGCGCTTGCAGCGCATGCCGACACGCTCGCGCAGGTTACCTCCAGTTCCGCGCAGAAAGCCAACGACAGCCTTTCCTGGTCCCAGAAAGGGGCCGATGGCACGGTATTGGGAGCAAGTTTTTCGGCCAGTACCGCAAATGCGAATTCCGTGACCGTGAATATGGGCGCGGCCAACAGCATCATCTCCGTGGTCTGCTCCGCCACCCCCTGCAGTTGGACCGGGACGGGATTTACCGCGGGACATTCGCTGCTGTGGAGTTCGGACGCGGGCAATGGCGGAAGCGGCCCGGTAACCCTCAATTTCTCAAACAGTGTTTCAGGAGCCGGAGCGTTGATCCAGGCCGATCTGCCCGGCGCGTTCACCGGGGAGATCCAGGTCTATAACGGAAACACCCTCCTCGCAACGTATACGGTTGCCAGTGATTCGGCAGGCGACCCGGTTTACCTGGGAGCGGTTGATCAGTCAGGAGCGAACATCAGCAGTGTGGTCTTCAGCCTTACCGCATGCGCTTCCCTGTGTACGGACTTCGGCCTGGATACCGTCAACGTCAATAGCAGCGAAACTGCCTCGACGCTGACTTCACCCACTCCCGGCAGCGTGCTCGCCGGTCCCAGTGTGACGTTTAGCTGGACTACTTCTGCCGGAGCCAGCGGATACGGTTTCCGGTTGGGAACCACTGCGGGCGGCAACGATCTCTGGAGTTCCGGCCACATCACCACGACCTCCACGATAGCCAAAGGACTACCAACCAACGGAGAGACTGTCTTTGCCCGCCTCTACACCCTCTTCGGGTCCGCCACGAAGTTCAACGACTACACCTTCACAGCGGCAACGCGGGCTGCCCTCACTTCGCCCACCGGAGGCTCGGTGCTCACCGGCGCCACCGAAACCTTCAACTGGTCCACAGCAGCCGGAGCTACCGGGTACGCGCTGCGGCTGGGAAGCAGTGTGGGTGCCAACGATATCTGGAGTTCGGGCCACATCACGACGACTTCAGCCACAGCCAAGAAACTGCCGACCAATGGCAGCACCGTCTACGGTCGCCTGTACACCATCTACGGATCCACCGAGGTCTATACCGACTACACCTTCACCGCCCACACCGCACCCTAGCGCGGCGCCGGGCAATCCAAGTCGTATGCACTCGAGATGGAGAAACAGCCATCCGCGTGAGTGTAGGCACGAACCTTCGGCCCTTCTTGTGTCCGCCTTGGCGGCCAACGAAGGGCCGAAGTTTTTCCGAAATCAAATCTCCCAGATTAACAACCGGTGCTACACGATCGTTGAGCCGCCTCTGTTCCGGCGTTTCGTCCACCAGAGCCACCCGCCTGTGATTGCCTGCAAGGGCAGCGTCAGAGAAGCAAGTGCCGCCAGGAGTCGTCCAGCGCCACCGCCAATCGCGCCGGTGTGGAGGGCGCGATTCAGAGACAACACTCGCTGGGCCGCATTCGTGCGCGTACTCACAATGTCGAGAGTATCGCCCGAAAATTGATCGATCAGAACGACGCTGCCGCCGTTGTCGGAGCGATCTTCCGGGAAGCGCATCTTTACCAGGTAAACTTCTCGCGGCTCACGAGGGACGGAAACCCAGAGTATCGACGCTCCAGGTAACGCGTTCTGCGCAACAGAACACGCGCGATCGGCGGAGATGGGTTGAACGCCGGTCTTCGGGTGGGAAGCGGCGGCTCGCCACACCTGTTTGCTTTGAGTCACCGCAATGGTCACGGGCACCGTCCATCGTTCAAGCAACATATACGCACCTGTGGCGGCAAATCCGAACAGGAAGAGCGAGGAAAAGAACCCAAGCGAATTGTGCAGATCGAAGGAGAGGCGCCGAAAACCAGCTGAAGATTTGATTCCAATTCGTTTCAGCGGCCACCACAGGTACAAACCACTCGGCGCGAGAAACAGAAGAACGATCGAGGAAAACGCCACCCCATTGTGAACTGTTTTCATGATCACGGTGAATCGCACGGCGCTGAGGGTTCCCAGCACCTCACCTGTGTATTGATTGACGAACACCTGTCGCGGCACACGGTGGTGGCCGGGGATGACGGTAAACCAGTACGAGCGATCCGGTCGGACCGATGGGACATAGACCGCGATGCTTTCTTCGGGATGCAGCACGGCAGCGGCGCTGGCTGCAAGCTGTGTCAAGGGAAGCGGCTGCGCGTGCGCGGCTACCTTGAATAAAGATGGATGAAGAAAAGCATCGATTTCGTCGGAGAACGCAAGCACGCTCCCTGACACGCCCGCAATCAGAAGAAACGCCCCCGCGACCAGTCCACCGGCGAGATGAAGGTTGAACAGGACCAGGCGTACGCGAGTCTGACGGCTCATCCCTCAAGACGATCCAGCAGTTTGAACGAGGTCATGATAACGATCAAAGACGCGGCCAATTGAACGATCGCTCGTCAAGTTCGCAGTCATGAGCGGATAGCCTCTGCGACACCGAAGGCGAGCGAGGAGCGAGCGTCTGCGCACCGCAGGTTGTGTGCTGCACCTCACTGCGCGCAGGGGAAGATTCAGCGTAACTTGAGGCAGAGTTGATCTCTGGGCTCTGCCGTATGCGGTTTTTGTGCTTAATCTTCCTCGCCGTCACGTGCGGTGCTGCCGGTCAGCCAACCGCCGGCTCGGAAGAATCTCACCCTGTCACCGACTTCTACATCCTCCGCACCGGCGAACAGATCCAGGCCCCGCACATCGTCACCTACCGCGTGGCCGAATGGGCCCAGCAGCGCGGCCGCTGGATTCTCCCCGACTTCGGCTACTACGACACTGGCTACGGCAAAGACCAGCTCTGGTTCACCGGCGCCGGCGCCGACCTCACCCGCAGCAAGCACTTCGATTGGGAGCAGGAGATCTACTTCGCCCAGGAGGCCGGGCCCGAGTCCACCAACAAGCGCTCCCTCTGGATCTGGCCCGTCTTCGACGTGCGCTTTCGCCCGCGGCTGACCGGCGAGTTTGTTCCCTACCCCACCATCCCGCTCGATCGCGCCGAGAAAGCCGGCTTCGCCGTCGACCGCGCCAAGATCGAGTACGCGGCCACTTACCATTGGAAAGCAGGCCTGGGCTATGCAGGCTGCTCCGAGGCAGGCGGATGGAAAAACAGCCCGTTCCTCACCACCTCCCGCGCAACCCGCGTCGGCAAGTTCGAGTTCTGGCTCGAACGCATTTCCGGCGGTGCGCAGGTTCAGCTCCGCTACATGCTCGTGCGCAGCGAACACTGATCGCCCCGGTCGGCACCCGGTCCGCGTCAGGATAGAATTGGCGGCGGGAATCGACCCGCATCGTGCCGGGGCGGCCCGGCGCCCCGCTGTAGGAAAGGTCACCGCTTTGGACGAACCCAGCGCCGATGCGCTCAACCAGGAAATCATCGCGTTGCTGCGGAAAGCCCGGGAACTCAGCTCCCGCTACAAGAGCCTGAACGGAAGTTGGCCCGAGGCGCTCTTCAGTGGCCGGCCCGCCATGCCGTCTCCGCAACTGCTGGAGGGATGCCGCGTAGTGGCATCGCGGATGGACATTCTGCGCAGGCTGCCGCGTGGCGGGCGGTTTGCCGAAATTGGCACGTTCCGTGGCGATTTCGCCCGGAAGATCATCGACATCGTGCAGCCGGACGAGTTGCACCTTTTCGACGTCTCTTTCAGCAACGTGCCGCCATCGAATCTTGCCGAGTTAACTCCCGCCGTAACCCGGTGGCATCAAGGGCTCTCGTGGGAAACGCTCGGCGCCATGCCGCAGGATTACTTCGACGTGGTCTACATCGACGCCGACCACTCCTACGAAGCCGTGAGCAAGGACCTTGATGCCGCGCTCAGAGCGACCCGGCCCGGGGGCAGGATTATCTGCAACGACTACACCGTCTGGTCGCAGTTGGAGTGCAAGCCGTACGGCGTTTACTGGGCCGTGAATGAGTTCGCGACCCGCCATGCTCTCCCTTTCGAGTTTCTCGCCTTGCAGCCGAACGGCTATCACGATGTGGGGCTCCTCGCGCGGAAGGTAGCGCCTCCGTCGGTTGCCGCGTCGGGATAGCACAATTCTGCTGCGAGCGATCAGCGAGCATCTGCCCCATCTCAGGCTTCGCGCGGCCAGAAGTGCACTTCGCTTGCCGCGCGCAGCCGCTCCGCTGCCGCCTCCGGCGTGATGTCGCGCTGCGGCATGCCCAGCATCTCAAAGCCGACCATGAACTTCCGCACCGTCGCCGAGCGCAGCAGAGGCGGATAGAAGTGCGCGTGAAAATGCCACTCCGGATGCGCTTTCTTGTCGGTGGGCTCCTGGTGGAAGCCCATGGTGTAGGGAAAGCTCGTCTCGAAAAGGTTGTCGAAGCGCGTAGTCAGGCGCCTCAGCATATCGGCCAGCGCATCGCGCTCGTCGCTCGTGAATGCGGGCATCGCGCCCACGTGCCGCTTGCTCAACAGCAGCACCTCGAACGGCCACACCGCCCACCACGGAACCAGCACAACAAAGTGTTCGTTCTCGAGCACGATCCGCCCCGCCTCAGCGCCCGCGGCCTGCTCGGTCGCCAGGTACTCGCACAGCAGGCAACAACCCGTGAGCGAAAGGTGCTCGCGCTGCGCCTTCGTTTCCGCAGCCGATTCGTCGGGCAAAAAGCCCGTCGCCCAAATCTGCCCGTGCGGGTGCGGATTGCTCGCCCCCATCATCGCGCCGCGGTTCTCGAAGATCTGCACGTACTCGATCCAGTCGGTGCGGCCCAGTTCCTCATATTGCTCGGCCCACGCGTCGACCACCGGCCGAATCTCCTCGCGCGTCATGCGCGCCAGCGTCAGCGAGTGGTTGGGGTGATAGCAGAGCACCTTGCACAGCCCCCGCGCCGGCTCGGCCTTCAACAGCGGAGCCTCCGCCACAATCGGCTCGGTCGCTTCGGGAAGCAGCGCGGCGTAATCGTTTACAAACGCAAACACACTTGCGTACTGCGGATTCTCCGCTCCACCCGCCCTCTGATTTCCCGGGCAGAGATAACACGATGGATCGTAGGCAACGCCCGAGGGCGTCGTCTTCTGCGCAACCTCGCCCTGCCAGGGCCGCTGCGTGCGATGCGGCGACACCAACACCCACGTCTGCCGCAGCGGATTCCAACGCCGATGCGGGGACTCACTCTTTCCTGTCATGCTTGCTTGCTCCCGCACCCATTTTATGCGGAGAGCGCCCCGCCCCTAACGATGCGCACGAATCTGCTCATGCGCGGAAGCTCTTGCCCTGCTCCCGGAGCGCCTCGGCCAGAATGCGCAGAGCCTTCGGTCCCATGCCGTGCAGCTTGGCCAGGTCGGTTTCGCTCGCTCCCGCCAATTGATCCAGATGCGTGTATCCGGCCGAAGCCAGCGCGCGGATCGCCGGCTGCGAAACTCCCCTGGGAAAGGGCGGCGCAACCTTCTTCCCGCCTGCACTCGGTCTCTGGTCCGACATGGCTCTAAACCTCCGGCTGCAGATCGAACGCGGGCCGCAACGTCGCATCCATGTAGAACGGCACCGACGTGTGCTCATGCACAATCTTCCAGCCGTCGTCGCGCCGCTCCAGCACCAGCGTCTCGCGCATCCAGAAGCGCACCGATGCCTCCGCACCCTTCTTCGTGCCGCTCATCTGCAGATACCCGTGGCACACCGCCATGTCACCGCTTACGCTGACCTTCATGTCCCGCGCGACAATCGTTACCGGCGTCGACCACGAGTCGAACCACGCCCTCTTCTCGTCAAGATCGATTCCGTGATGAATCAGCGGTGGGGCCAGGTTGAAGATGGCTGCCCCTTCAACGTACTGCGCCGCAAACAAATCCGCATCTTTCTCGCGGTGCGCACGGCTCATGCTTTCCACCACTGTGAGAATTGCATCTTCGTCCCTGAGCGTCGCCTGTGTCGTTGCTGAACTGCGATCGTTCATGATGGCTGTCGGCATAAAATCCCTCCGGATGTTCTTCGTAGCTTGTTTTTCAACTCTCGAGCTTCGACGGGACCATGCTCTGCCCCGCTGCAATGTTCGCTGACTGGCTGACTCGCTGACCTGCTGGCTAGCTCACGTGCCTTCCGAGAGCACCGCATCCAGCTTCGCGGCAAACCCTTCGGGGTCATCGTTATATCCGCCGTGTCCCCCAGGGAACACCACCGGCACAACCCCCAGGGCCTCCGCCAGCGCCAGGGCCGTGCGATACGGCAACGTTCCCCCGGAAGTCGTTCCCACGCCCACCACCACCCGCGTAGCACTGGTTCGCAGCACCTCGATATCCGGCACATACCCGCCAATCGGCTTCATGCCATGCACGATGAAGAACTCGGCATTGGCCTTCGTGCGAGCGAAGGCCAATGCCAGTTCCGGAGCCGGCGGCGTCTTACGCGCCGCCGGTGCGCCCCCTCCGATCCGTTCCAGAAACTTCTGCATTGCCGCGCCTGCGCCCGCGGTGCGATAGGTTTCCTGCACAACAGTGCGCAGCCCCTCGTCCTTGCCGGCACTCGGCAGCAGCCGCATGCAAGGCGGCTCGTGCGCCACCAGCACCTGCACGCGCCCCGGATACCGCGAAACCAGGTTCAACGCAATCTGCCCGCCGCCGCTGCTGCCCAGCACAAACGCCGGCTCGTCTCCCACAGCGGCCAGCAGCGCCGCTGCGTCGTCGCCGTGCACGTCCATATCCTGGTCTCGCGGAGCCCCTTCCACAAGACTCCGCGAGTTCCCGCGCGGATCGTAACGCACCACCCGATACCGATCCGCAAGCAGCGGGCCAATTCCCGAGAAAATGCCTGCATCCGTCGGCCCACCCGGAATCAACAGCAGCGTCGGACCCGATCCCTGCACCTCAAAGTAAATCTGCGCGCCCAGCACCTTCAGCAGCGAGATCTGAATGGGAATCGTATTCGTCGCCACAGCAAACCCTCCGGCAGAACATCGCCCCTCGGCGCAGGTTAGCGTTTGCTCACCAGAGGCATCAGTTCGGCAACGCGCCTGTCGCGCAGGTACACACCCGCCCAGGCCACCACGCCAAAAATCACAGGGAAAAGATTCTCAAACAGCGGACTCCCCGCACGCAACTGGATGGCCACCGCGCCGCCCAGGTAGCCGGTCAGCAAAACCGCACCCAGCACCGCCGTCCGCGGCAGCGCATAGAGAAAGGTCGCAACCAGCAAGATGATTCCCACCGTTTGGCTCAGGCTCATGGGGAAACCAATTCGCGCGCTCGCCTGCACCACCTGAATCGGCATGACCAGTTTGCCCACTGCGTCAAACAACATAAACAGCACGGTAAGCCCGCTCAGGATCCGTCCCGTCCAGACTCTTCCCTTCGACGACGACACCGGCTCCTCCGCACGTTGCAACATCCCATCAATCGAAACTGCCGTATTCATGGCGACCTCCATCGCTTTTGAAATTCTCCGTGCGCGTACCTTATTCTGTCGGGATCAAAATCTCCGTCACGCATTTCTCCGGCGGCGTGCTCATCGGGTCCGTCACGTAGTTCTCGATCGTCCAGTCGCTGCGCACCATCGTTCCACTCCTGCCCACAATCTCCCACACGCGCCCCGATGCGGCCGGCAAATCCGAGTAAGGTCCCGTCAGCACAAACTTGCTGTACCGCCCGCCCGCAAACTTTTCGTACGTCAATCCCTGCGGCAGCTTCACCGGCTCCGAGGCCAGCGAAAACCCCGCGCGATACGTGTGCGGATCCATGCGGTACAGGCTCACGCCGCCACTGATCTGGTTGTTCTCTTTAAGCAGCGGAGCAAGCTGATGCACCGTCTGCCATGCCTCCGGCGCAATCTTCTGGAACGGCCCCGACTTCTCCAGAAACACATAGTGGATGGGCGGAAACTCGACGATCTCGGGCTCTTCAGTCAGATTCATGATTCTCCTCGAAAAGTTGCTGGGATCTTGCTTCGTTCTGCGCGCGCAGCCATCCTACACCGCGCGCGCAGCGCCTCGCTTCGTCGCCCACCTCAATGTGGATGCGCGTCGGCCGCCGTTCCATCCGACCAGTGGCTTACTGGAACCATGAAGATGGTCTCCGGCTCCGGCCCTTGTGCGTGATCCGAATCAAGAACCACCGGCGATCCATCCAGGTTCGCGCCCCAGCTCGCAGCCTCGGTGCTGGGCACATGGAACATCAGGTGCGGATGCCAATGCCCCACGCCATCGCCCAGGTATCCATCTTTCGACAGCATGTACGACATCGCGCCCGCCTCGGGCTGCGGCAGTTTGCCTGACGCCACTTCGGCCTTGATCGTCGTGATCATCTCGGCCTTCGGCATGCCGCCCAGGATCAGCTTCGTTCGCTCGAACGTGTACGGCAATATGGAACGCACCGCCGCCGCGTTGTAGCAGATCGGCCCGCGCAGTTTTGGATTCCAGAACTGGTCGCTGTCCGTCGGCGACATCCACGCTCGCTCCACAATGCACGTGAAGCCGTTCTTTCCTTCCACGGCCGACACATACCCTTCCTTCGTCAGCACCACCACACTCGCATCTTTCGCAAGCGTGGGCGGCGCTGCGCTCTTCGCCAGCGCAATCTCCGCGTCGCGATCCATCATCAGGTATTCGTTCAAAGGCGCCATCGCTGCGTATGCCCCCGCAGCATCTTTTGACTCGACCGCGCCCGCCACGCATTGTCCCAACCCCAGCATTGCAGCCGCAAACACCATCATTTTCGTCATTGTTGGCCTCATCCTTCCTCCATTTGGTTTCCCGGTCTGTTTTCTACCCCGCCGCGATCGAGGGTGCCCGTTCAAGCTCTGCTTGGGCGGAAAATATGTTCCTGCCCGCCACGATCCGGGTTGCCCCGTCCAAGCTCCGCTGGGGCGGGAAAGTGAACCTACACAGCCTCAAGCCGTCTCGGAAACAACAACTCCACATAGCGCCGCAAGTGGTCAAGGCAGTCCTCGGCCACGTCAACTCCGTGCCGCGCTTTCGCCAGAATGAAAGCGCCCTGGATCACTCCCTGCATGTACAGCGCCAGGCTCTCGGCCGTCCAGTCCGCCTTCATCCCACGCTGCGCCATCGCCTCGGCAATCATCGGTGTCAGCGTAGCCGCGTGGGTCGTGATGCTGCGATTGCATGCCTCCCGCAACCCCGGATGCGTGTCGTAAACCTCCTGCACCATCGTGCCCACCAGGCAGGTGTAGTCGGGCAGTTCGCCGCGCAGCAGCGCCTTGCGAAAGTCAACATACGCCAGCAGCCGTTCCAGCGGGTCAGCCAATTGCTGATAGGGCGCGCTGGCAAACACCGCCCCGGTTCCCTCAATCCAGAACTCCGCCGCCGCCAGGGCCAGGTCTTCCTTGCTGCTGAAATGATGAAAAAAACTGCCCTTCGTGAGCCCCGCGGCCTCGCAGATGTCCTCCACCCGCGTGGCCGAATACCCTTTGGCGCGAATCACCTGCAGCGCCGCTTCCAGCAGCCTTGTCTTCGACTCATGCCGTGTTTCGATCGTCGTTGCTATTCCCATACCAACCAGTTGGTACGAAGCATACCGAGCATTCGGTACGCCGTCAAGCAAAATTTCTTCCAATCTGTGGAAAATTCCACCTCACGACCGCCGGGTGCCCCATCCATCGCGTTCTTTGCGATGGGTGGGAAAGCACGAACCTGCAGTCGCAGGAACTCGTAGCCTCTCCCCCGCGTACCCTACCTCAACGAAAGGTGCGCCCATGCGATTCTTCCTCGCCCTGCTCTCCGCACTGCTTCTGCTTCCCGCCTCGGCCCACGCACTCAGCAAGGTCGAGATCGAAGACCTCGCCCACCATCCTCTGGTCGCGGACTTCCCTTCCGGCGGCGAACTCGCGCTCCACATCCGCTCCGCCGAGATTCACATCGTCGGCACCGATGCGAACAAGGTGACCGTGCATGTCGGCGGCACGCGCGGCGAATTCTCCACCGACGTGCGCGGCCGTTTTGAAAGCTCAGGCAATGAAGGAACGCTCCGCGTGGTCGGCGGTCCCTCCGGCAACGTCAGCATCACTGTCGAAATTCCGCGCCGCGCCAACCTGCGTCTCCGCGTCTTCGCCGGCGAGGTGAACGTCACCGACATCGTGGGCGACAAGGACATCGAACTCAGCGCCGGCGACCTCAAAGTCGACGTCGGTAATCCGGCCGACTATGCGCACGTGGCCGCTTCGGTCACCACCGGCGATCTCAAAGCCAGCCCCTTCGGCGAGCAGCGCGACGGCCTCTTCCGCTCCTTCGAAAGATCAGGAAGCGGCAAGTACCGTCTCGCAGCCCACGTGGGCGCCGGCGACCTCATCCTCCGTTAGCGATCAGGAGGATCGGCAATTATCTGGGTGCCCCAGGTCTGGGTTTTCAGACCTGGGAACGCACGTTAGGCTGGGTGCCCCAGAGCCAGAGCCTGTCCTGAGCGAAGTCGAAGGATCCCTAGCACCTGGGGACCGGGGCAAGCAGGAACCTCCTGCGAGCGAACAGAGAGCGTCTGCCGCACCGCAGGTGCTTACTGGCGCGCGAAGACCATTACATTCGGCTTGTCGCGGCCGTTGAAGTGTTTCGTCATCGTCAGCGTCTTCCCATCGGCCGACAGCGCAACATCCTCGGTGCCGTACGCCTTGTCTTTCCATTTATCGACGATCGCCAGACGGCGGTCGTCCAGGCGCTGCGCCGAGGTGGAACCGCCCGGACCGCCCGGCCCCTCCACGGGGTAGTCCTTGCCGTCAAACTTCACGTTCTTCGCCTGCTTGTCGTCGAGCGTGAGGAAGGTGAGGCCGTCGCCCTCATAGGCCTTCACCTCCATCAGGAAGTCGGTGTTGATGGTCTCCTTGATGCTCTGCCAGTCGGCCGCAAACCCCGATCCACCGCCAGTGCGCTGGTACACGTAATCCATGCTGATCAGGGGACCGTCCGCCGGGAACTCGCGGTAATAGTCGGTGAGCGTGCTGCCGTCGGCCGAGAGCTTCCACGTGGCCCGCAGCATCACTTTGCCGTCTTTCTGGCGCGAGACAATCCACGTATCCGGCGCCTCGGCCTTCGCGGAAAGCTGCGTCCCGCCGCGGCCCGGCTGGAACGTCCCATCGGCCACAATCGTCTCGTCGACTCCGCCGCCAAAATCGAACGCATATTTGTTGTCGCCCACACTCTTCACCTTCATCTCGTCGGGCATGCGGCTCCGCGACGAGTCAAGCTTCCACGCGCCGAGGAAAGGGCTCTGTGCCACGGACGCCACACAGGTCACCAGACAAACCGCCGGCAGGAATTTGAAAATTCGATTGAACACACGCGCCTCCTGCTGCGGAACGAAAGCACGTTGAGTGCCGTCCCGCGCGCGGCCGACGCCAAGCAGCGCCAGTCCGGTTCATCCAGGAATTGCGGTGTTTCATTGCTGAATGAGTCCGCCTCGCAACATCGACCCCGCAGACGAGACAACCGCCTTCCCTTCCCGCCCACCGCACACCTTGTCCGAAATTGAGAACCGAGTCTCAAAATCGAACACCGGCAGGCGGCTGTGCCCCATCCATGAATCGTTTTTTGATTCATGGGTGGGCGGCCACAAATCTAACGAAGTGGGCCGGGTGCCCCAGAGCCTGTCCTGAGCGAAGTCGAAGGATCCCTCGCCATCTGGGGACCGGGCAAGCACGAACCCCCTGCGAGCGAACAGCGAGCGTCTGCCGCGTCTGCCGGGTGCCCCATCCTTCGCGTCTTTCCAGCGAAGGGTGGGAAAGCACGAACCCGCTACGAGCGAAAAGCGAGCGTCTGGCCGCACCGCAGGTGCCGAGCGTCGGCCGCACCGCAGGTGCGTGCTTACGCCGTAGGCTTTTCCGGAGCAGGCAGCGTAGCCAGAAACCGCCGCGCAAACTCCTCGGCATACTCCTCGGTCAACTGCCGCACCCTCTTCGGATCTTCCGACTTCACGATCAGCCCCGCATGGTGATGCTTCTTCATGCGGTGCACAATCTCCGGCGCGTCGAACCCGGAAGTATCCGGCTCGGCCTGTTGCGCGAGGCACAGAACGCTGCCCGCGTAGCTCGATTGCGCCTTCGGCAGCACATAGGGCTCGTTGCGCAGGCCGGCCACTTCGATCCGCGCCCACTCGCGCCACAGGTTGATGCCCGTCGAAGCCTCAACCAGCTCCGAGATAAACGCTCCGCCCACCCGTGCCGCAATCTCGAGGAAGTAGAAGCGCCCATCCGCATGCGCCTTGATGTACTCGCCATGCGTCACGCCGCGCGCCATGCCCAGCGCCGGCGCCAGATGCGCATTGAGCTTCGTCAGATCCTTCCAGTCGCTGCTCGTGCGGTCGACAGTGCGCGTGGTGAACACGCCGCCCTCGTGCATCACCTGCATCGGCGGCTTGCCGTACTGGTGCGCCGCCGCGAACACCACCTTGCCCTCGCTCACGATCGAGTCGACATGGAAGATATCGCCGGGCACAAACTGCTCCAGCAGAAAACGGCTCTGCCGGTCGCCCAGTTCATCCAGCGCGCGCCACAGTTGTTCGGGCTCCTGAATCTTGCGAATGCCCAGCGCCGACGCTTCCGACCGCGGCTTCAGCAGCCACGGCGCGGGCACGTGATCCATGTACGCGCGCAGTTCGTCATAGTTCAGCACCCGGCAAAACTGGCGGAACCAGCACGCCGGAATCCTGCGCGCCCATGCGCATCGCCAGCTTGTCGCGATAGTAGGCCGACGCGGTCACGCCCATGCCGCGGATGCGCATGTGCTCGCGAACCTGCGCCGCATGTTCCAGGTCGAACTCGTCCAGCGCCACCACGCGATCGAAGCGCCGCCCGCGCGCCATATACGAGACGGTATTCAGAATCTGCTCGACGGTCAGATCCGGCGGCATGGTGACAATGTCTTCCACCGCCTCGCGCGGCCACGGCGCATCGCGCAATTTCTCCACGGTCAGCAGCGTCGGCTTCACGCCCATCTCCGCGCACTGCCGCAGAAAGTCGAAACCCTTTTCATAGCTGGCAATGCAGAGGAAGCGCTCGGTAGCGTCGATCATTGTGCCCTCCGGGCAGTTCAGTGGTCAGTGATCAGGTTCAGGTGATCAGTTCAGTGCCAGTATTCAGTGCTCTGGCAACTAGTAGAGGCAGAGAATCCGTGCTAAGTGTTCAGTGCGTCTCGCGCGCGTAATAGCGCACCGATCTGATAGAGCCGAGCATTCCCTGTTCTCTGTTCTCTGTTCTCTGATCCCTGAAACCTGATCCCTGACTAACTGATCACGACTCACTGTTCTCTCGTCCATGTTCTACCATAGACCCTGCGCCGCCGCGCACACTCCGCCGGACCGCTGCAATCAGCATGCTCTCCGCAATCCAGATCGTCGCGCTTCATGACCAATGCACCGAGCGCTGGCACGCCGACCCTGCATGGGAAGAGCCGAATCACGAGGCATGGCCGCATCTGGTCGCTGCGCAGCATCGCGCCAACTTCGAACTCTGGCACATTGAAGATGAAGCCCGCGTCCCCGAGGCCACCGACGCGCAGATCGCCAACGTGAAACGCCGCGTGGATGAAACCAACCAGCGCCGTAACGACCTCGCCGAGGATCTCGACCGCACCCTGCTCGCATGGCTGACCGCGCGCAGCCTGCCCCAAAGCGGCGCCCCGCTGCACTCCGAGTCCCCGGGACTGATCATCGACCGGCTTTCCATTCTCGCGCTCAAGATCTACCACACCCGCGACGAGACCGAGCGCCCGCGCGCTCCTCAAGGCCACGCAGAGCGCAACCGCGAACGCCTCGCGATCCTTGAAGAACAGCGCACCGACCTGGCGGCCTGCCTCGATGCTCTCTGGCAGCAAACACTGGCCGGAACAAGGCGCTTCAAGCTCTACCACCAGTTGAAGATGTACAACGATCCTTCTCTCAACCCCGCCGTCTACCAGAAACTCGCCGGGAAATCGAGCTAACTCCCGCTCCGGCCTCCGCCCCCGCCCATTGACGTCCCGCGGGGTTATGCGTATAAAGATGGCCTGAGCCGCGTTATTCCCTGCGCCCGTTTGCAGTCGCCGTTCGACTCAAACTTGTTGCCAAAGGAATAAAGTGCTCGGAAACAAATTCATAAGGCAAGAGGCCCAGCTGTGGCGCACGATCGTAAAAAGGAACAGGGGTCCCAGAAAACAGGCAGCCATTCTTCTTCCAATTCCGGACCGGCGTTTCAGCAGTACATGGCGGCGCTCCAGTTGCTCCAGCAGGGTAAGTTCGACAAAGCCCAGGCCGCTTTCGAGAAGCTGCTTCCCACCGCTCCGTTAGAGCTGGTCGACCGCTGCCGCGTGTATATCATCACGTGCCAGCGTCAGCTCGGCAGCAGCAAGCTCACCTTCCACACCCCCGAAGAGCACTACGACTACGCCATCTCCAAGCTCAACACGGGCTACTACGAGGAAGCGCGCGAGCAGTTCGAGGGCATCCTCAACGGCCACCCCAACGCGGACTACGCGTTCTACGGCATGGCCATCCTGCATGCCATCACCGGCCGCGCGCAGGACTGCCTCGACAATCTCTCCCGCGCCATCGAGCTCAATCCCAAGAATCGCCTCCAGGCCCGCTCCGATAACGACTTCCAGAGCATGGTCGACGATCCTCGCTTCACCGAACTGCTGTACCCTGAAGTTCCATAAGGGTGAAGTGTTGAGCCCATCGCTCCCTGAAAACGGAACCGGCCCGGAGCGTGTGAAGGATCTCGAGGAATTGCCCCAGTCTCAGGTCGGCACACGCGCCCCTGCGCCCCTGCGCGTCGTAGCCATCGGCGGCGGCACCGGCCTTTCCACCCTGCTGCGCGGACTGCGCGAACACGTGGCCGTTGCCGGCCCCACACCGCACGCCGGCCTCATCTCCGATCTCGCCGCCGTCGTCACCGTAACCGATGACGGCGGCTCTTCCGGCCGCCTGCGCGAGGGCTTCAAAATGCTGCCGCCCGGCGATCTGCGCAACTGCATGGTCGCGCTCAGCGAGGAAGAAGATCTGCTGGCCAAACTCTTCGCCCATCGCTTCCGCGGCGGAGAAGCGCTCAAGGGCCACAACTTCGGCAACCTGTTTGTCGCCGCACTCACTGAGATCACCGGCGACTTCGCGCACGCCATTCAACTGGCTTCGAAGATTCTCGCCATTCGCGGCTGCATCTATCCCGTGACCACCGCCAACGCAACCCTGGTTGCGCGCATGGACGACGGCTCCATCGTGCGCGGCGAAACCAACATCACCGCCAGCCGCAGCCGCATCGTCGAGCTCATGCTCGATCCGCCCGACGCCGCGCCCTTGCAGGAAACCCTCGACGCCATTGAACGCGCCGACCTCATCACCGTGGGCCCGGGCTCGCTCTACACCTCGCTGATCACCAACCTGCTCGTCGATGGAATTCCCGCCGCCCTCGCGCAGGCGCGCGGCATTCGCGTCTACATCTGCAACCTGATGACCCAGGCCAACGAGAGCCTCGGCCTCACCGCCTCCGAGCACATCGAGCGCATCTACGAGCACACCCGCGCGCCCATCTTCGACTGCGCTCTCGTCAACACCGGAACCTTCTCGCCCGAAACACTGGCACGCTACGCCGCCGAAGGCGCGTCGCCGATCATCCCCGACATCGAGCGCGTAGAGAAGCTCGGCGTCCGCTGCATCGTAGGCGACTTCGCCAGCGAAGAGAACGTCGTGCGCCACGCCCCGGGCCGCGTAACCGGCGCGCTCCTGGCTCTAGGCCGCACCGGGACGAGTCTTCGCCGCTAGAACGTCGATCCTCAGCCCCAGCCGAGGGTCATCTTGAGGGTATGGCGTGCCCTTCAGAGATGCGGATGTAGTAGCCACCCGGATCGGTGATCCTGAAGTCTCTGACATCCCCACGGCTGGAGCTTGATCTCGGTCGGTTTCAGTCCCAGGCTCTTCAACTTTGCGTGCTTCGCTTCGAGACTCTCGGTGGTGTACAAGACGATCTCCACGCCGAGCGGCGGGCGCCTCAGCCCTTCGCTAGCGACGCGGCATCCTTGGAATCAAGCTTCGCCGGACTGAGAGCGATCACGACGGGCCCGGATTGGAGCGTAGACGTACCCATACGAAGTTGTCGCGACAACGCGAAAGCCCAACTCTTTGTAGAACGCGGTATCCCGGGTTGGAGTCTGTGGTAGCAAGCTCGAACTTGGATTCGATAAACGAGTTCTGGAGGGATCGGCTGAGCCGGGCGATTCACCCACCGCTTGTGCGGAAATGGCAGCTGCTCGAGACACGCCGGGACAAGAATCGCGACTTCCCAGATGCGCGTAGCAAAGCAAGGGCCAAGACAGCAGATGCCCGCCTGATCGATCCGACTCTCGTCATAGCCCCTTTAGATCCCATGGTCTTTTCTCGTCACCCTTCGACAGTCCGCTTCAACTGCCCGCAGGCCGCATAGATATCCCGCCCGCGCGGCCTGCGCAGATACACCGGCATCCCCGCGCTCGGCGAGCGCACGTCCGAAACGCCTCCACTGCGCCTCCGGCGCGGCATCCCGTACGCAATCCCCGGCCCCGGATTCCACGCGATCAGGTTCACCTTCGCCGGCAAGCCCCGTGCGCCGCACCAGCCGCGCCACCTCGCGCGCGTGCTCAGGCTGATCCGTCACGCCGCCCAGCAGCACGTATTCAAACGTGATGCGCTCGCGCGGCCGCAGCTTCACCTTCGCGCACCGCTTCGATCACCGCCTCGATCGTCCACTTGCGATTGATCGGCATGATCTCGCCGCGGACCTCATCGTTCGGCGCATTCAGGCTGATCGCGAGCTTGGGCCGCACCTCGGCCGGCTCCAGGCAAAGCGCTCGATCCCGGGCACAATCCCCGAAGTCGACACCGTCATGCGCTGCGGGCTCAGGCCGACCTCGCGCACCAGCAGCCGCACCGCGCCCATGAAGTTGTCGTAGTTCAGGAACGGCTCGCCCATGCCCATGAAGACCAGGTTCACGCGATCGCGCCCGACCTCGACCCCCTGCCGGTCGAGCACCGCAACCACCTGCCCCGCAATCTCGCCGGCGCTCAGGTTGCGCTGCAAGCCGAGCTTCGCCGTCAGGCAAAACTGGCAGTTGACCGCGCAGCCCACCTGGCTCGAGACGCAGATCGTCGCCCGCCGATGGCTCTTCCCGGCTCACCTGCCATCGCTGCGTCCGCGTCGCTGCCGTCGCCCGCCTCGCCCTCATCCCCCTCCGGCATCCAGACCGTCTCCACCGTCTCCGCCGGCCCCGAGCCGCCGCAATGCACCAGGTATCGCTCCGTTCCATCCACTGACTTGAAAACCTGCGCAATGCGCGGCCGCCCGATCTGCCCATCCCTGCGTCCGCCATCTTTTGCCGCAGCGTCTTGGCTAGTGTCGTGATCTGGTCCAGCTCCGTAACCCGCTGCCGATAAAGAGCTTCGGCCAGCTGCTTGCCGCGCCACCCGGCTTCGCCCAGCCCGCTCATCAGCTCCGCCAGGCGCCTCGGAATCCAGACCGAAGAGCGATCTTCGCGCTGCCGCCGTTTCGCCGGCGAGGTCCCGCCCAGGTGTACCCGCATCTAAGCGGACGAGTTGTGCGGAATCTGCGCACACGGCTGGTCTCAGGATAGAGCACAGCCACCTTGACCTGCAGCCGATTCGGCGACCAATTGCTCATATCCTCCGCCGCAATCCAGCGTCCAAGTAATTTTGCAGCCGATCTACGACCTACAATCGAAATTCGAACCGATGATGACAACAGACCGAGCGAAACCTTCGCCGCACCGTTTTGCCGAATGGCCTGATCGTGCTCACCGAGCGCATGGAGCACCTGCGCTCCGTCGCCATGGGCGTCTGGATCAAGTCCGGCTCCCGCTGCGAAGCCGCCGAAACCAACGGCATCTCCCACTTCGTCGAACACATGCTCTTCAAAGGCACGCGCTCGCGCACCGCCCAGCACATCGCCCGCGAGATGGACTCCATCGGCGGCAACCTCGACGCCTTCACCGGCAAAGAAACCATCTGCTTCAACGTCAAGTCGCTGGCCGACCACGTGCCCATCGCGCTCGACGTGCTCAGCGACCTGGTGCTGAACCCCGTCTTCGCCTCCACCGACATCGAGCGCGAGCGCGGCGTGATCCTCGAAGAGATCAAGATCGACGAAGACAATCCCGACGTGCTCGTCCACGAGCTCTTCACGCAGAACTTCTGGAAGGATCATCCGCTCGGCAAGCCGATCCTCGGCACCACCGAGACCGTCGGCAAGCTCGATCAGAAGAGCCTCTTCGACTACCACGCCGACCGCTTCCACGCCGGCAACATGGTCTTCTCCGCCGCCGGCAATCTCGACCACGATCAGTTCATCGAGGCTGTTGCCTCACAGCTTCTCTTCGCTTGCCGGCGGCAACACCGCTGCACGAACTGCGGCGCGCCCGATGCCAGCGCGCCGCATCGTCCTGCGCAACAAGCGCTCGCTCGAGCAGGTGCAGATCTGCCTCGGCGTCCCCGCGCCGCCGATCACCGACTGAGAACCGCTACGCCACCCTGATCCTGAACACCGTGCTGGGCGGCGGCATGAGTTCGCGCCTCTTCCAGACCATTCGCGAAGAGCGCGGCATGGCCTACTCCATCTACTCCGACCTCAGCCCCTACCGCGATACCGGCACGCTCTGCGTCTACGCCGGCACCTCGGCCGACAAGGCGCTGGAAGTGGTCGACCTCATCCTCGGCGAGTTCGCGCAAGCTCAAGCAGACCCCGCTCAGCGACGAAGAGCTCACCCGCGCCAAGGACCAGGTCAAGGGCAACATCCTGCTCGGCCTCGAGAGCTCCAACTCGCGCATGGCCAACCTCGCCCGCCAGGAGATGTACTTCCACCACTTCTTCACCGTCGAGGAAGTCATCGCCCGCATCGACGAAGTCAACGCCGACCAGGTCCAGGCCATGGCGCAGCGCCTCTTCGACCCCAACCGCATCGCCGTCACCCTGCTCGGCCGCCTCAACGGCATCAAGCTGAAGCGCGAGCAGCTGGTGTGCTGAGAAGCAGCTGTCAGCTCTCAGCTTTCAGCTGTCAGCCGTTCCTTGGCACATTCGGCCTCCCGACTTCGAGTCAGGCGGCTCCGACGGACTGCCATCGTCTGAAGGTGACCACAAACGTCCCTAGCCTGTTCAGCGAGCTGAAAGCTGACAGCTGATAGCTGAAAGCTGCCTTTCCGAGCGCTCCATTTCCCTTCCGCGTCAGTACGATGTAGCATTTTCACAATTGGGTCCGTAACACCCGCCCGATTCACTGAGGCATTGGAAATCCATGAATCGCACGTTTCTGTTGGACAACTCTCGTTCCGGCACGCGCCGCTCAAGAATCTCGAATCTTTTCGCGGAGTTCAGCTCGGCCCCGGAAGTTCAAAGATTTCGCTTCCGAAGATGGCTTCACGCTGATGGAATTGCTGATCGTCATGGCCATCATCGCCATCCTGATGCTCATCGCCATCCCCACCGTGGGCAGCTTGCGCAAGAACGCCAACCGGCTCTCGGCCATCCAGTCCATTCGCGCCATTCAGCAGGCCGAAATGCAGTATGAGTCGACGTATCCGGCCAACGGCTACGCCTGCGATCTAAAGGCTCTGGGCGGCGATCCCGCAGCGGGCGCGGCTTCGGCCACTGCGGCGCAGATTCTGCAGCCGGATATCACGTCCGGCTTCAAGTCGGGCTATATCTTTTCGATCGGCAACTGCCAGAAGGTGACCGTCAACGGCCAGGACCGCATCACCAGCTACACCGTCACCGGCGTCCCGCAAACCGTGGGCAAAACCGGCGACAGCGGCTACTGCAGCGACCAGTTCGGCACCATCAAGTTAGACCCGACCGGCGGCACCAACTGCACCCAGCTCGTGCAATGAGCTCCCTCCCCATCCCACGCGGCGGCCTCGTCCTCCTGGCCGCCGCTTTCCTTTGCACCCCGCTTCTCGCACAGGGACCGCAACCCTCCGCGCACGAACTGGCCCAGCGCGTCGACAAGCAATACAACCAGCTGCACTCCCTCAAAGCCAACTTCAGCGAGAGCTACGAGGGCATGGGCATCCACCGCGCCGAGGGCGGAACGCTGCTCCTTCTCAAGCCTGGCCGCATGCGCTGGGACTACACCGCACCCGCCGGCAAGCTCTTCCTGCTCGACGGCAAATATGCGTGGGCCTACGTCAAAGGCGACCCGCAAGCGCAGCGCGTGCCCGCAAAACAACTCGACGATCTGCGCTCGCCGTTGCGCTTTCTGCTCGGGCACACCGAGCTGGAAAAAGAAATGGTCAGCATGACGCAGGCCCCCGCACCGAACGGCAACTTCACCCTCTCGGGCCAGCCCAAGGGCCAGGAGCAGCGCGTCGACAAGCTATCGCTCACCGTCACGCCGCAGGGGACAATCGTTGGCATTGAGATCGAAGAAACCGACGGCGCCATCACGCGTTTCGCCTTTACCGACGAGCACGACAACCCGCCGATCCCCCCCGACACCTTCCGCTTCACCCCGCCGCCCGGCGTCTCTGTGGTCGATGCCCCGCGTCCGGAGTAACCCTGCGACCCAAGAATGTGGGTGCCCCCGGTCCCTCGCACTTGGGGACCGGGGCAGCCCCGCCGCCGATTTGAGAACCTGTCAAAAGAACTAAAGCAAGACCATCCCAGTCGACTTGGCCGCCGCTATGTCGAAGGTCACCGTATGTGTGCACCCTGCATCGCGATGAATCCGGTCAATGAGGCAATCGGCAAAATCTGCCGTTGAACCTCGAAAGCATGCAAGAGCCTGGCTGACCGCGGCCTCCCTTTCCACTTTCAGTTCGGTGGCGCCCAGCAAATCTTCAACGAATCGCGCGAGATCGAGCCTGGGTAAGCGGTAGTGCTTCTCCAACACCCAAACCGATTCGATCAGCGTAACCAGGGAGATAAAACCAACTTCTCTTGTCGACAAACCGGCCAGGAAGGAGTCAACTTTACCGCATTGAATGGGATCGTCCTGCATCACCAGGCGAATCAAAACGTTGGTGTCAATCCCGATCATTCTCGGTTTGCCTCTCGAATCGCTCCCAATCTTCAGCCACATGCGCGGCGATGGCGTCATTCATCTCTTCGACCGAGAGGGGCTTTCCGGTCCACTTGAAGATGCCGCGCAGGTCCATGATGGACCCCTTCTTGGGCTGAATGAAAAACCTGCCGTCTTCAGTCTTCAGGAACTCGATGCGATCCCCAGTCTTCAATCCAAGTTCTTCGCGAACCTCGATCGGGACGGTGATTTGACCTTTGGAAGTGAGCGCCGCGGATGCCATGGCAAGACTCCTTGTTCCACTCTATCATAATTCCTTACCTTTGGTAAGGAATTCTACAACGGCGCACCACTCATTTCATATAGGAATAAAACCCCCGCCCCGACTTCCGCCCCAGCCACCCCGCATCCACCATCCGCACCAGCAGCGGGCACGGCCGATACTTCGGATCTCCGTACCCCTCCACCAGCACCCGCATGATGTCCACGCAGACATCGAGCCCGATAAAATCGGCCAGCGTCAGCGGCCCCATCGGATGCGCCATCCCCAGCTTGAACACCTGGTCCACCGCCTCCGCCGTCGCCACGCCCTCCATCACCGCATACGCCGCCTCGTTGATCAGCGGCATCAGCACGCGGTTCGAGACAAACCCCGGCGCATCGTTCACCTCGACCGGCGTCTTGCCCAGCTTCACCGCCAGTTCGCGCACCGTCGCAAAGGTCGCGTCGCTCGTAGCCAGCCCGCGCACAATCTCCACCAGCGCCATCACCGGCACAGGGTTGAAGAAGTGCATGCCGATCACCTGCTCCGGCCGGCTCGTCTTCGCCGCCAGTTTCGTAATCGAAATCGACGACGTGTTGCTCGCCAGAATGGCCGCCTTCGGCAAAATGCGGTCGAGCGCCTGAAACAACTCCGACTTCAACTCCAGCCGCTCCGATGCCGCCTCAACCACAAACTCCGCAGCGCCGAGCGCCTCGCGATCCACGGTCGGCGTAATGCGCCCCAGCGCCGCATCGATCTCCGTCTCCGGAAACTTGCCCTTCGCCGCCTCACGCCCCAGGTTGGTGCGGATCGACCCCAGCGCGCGATCGAGAAACCGCTGCTCCACATCGCACAGCACTACGTTGAAACCTGTCCGCGCAAAGACATGGGCGATCCCCGACCCCATCGTCCCCGCGCCCACCACGCCGACAGTCTGTATGTCGCTCATCAAAGCAAAACTCCCTCAATTCATGAGGGAGTTTAGCAGGCTGCATACAATCGATGTGTCGCGCAGAAAGCAGCCCTCGAAACCAAACCGGAACTGTGCCCCGTTCATCGCGCCTTTTGCGATGAGCGGGTCGGCTTCAAAGTCCACACGACAAGCTGTGCCGCTTCAAAGTCCGCAGGAAATGCTGTGCCCCGTTCATCGCGTCGTTTGCGATGAGCGGGTTCTCCCCATCCACGCTAGTTCCCGGTCTGCGTCTCCGGCGCCAGATACAGCGAATCGGTCAGCATGAACATAAGGGTCGTGCCCGAATCCAGCGTGGCCTGGGGATGATTCACCATCAGGTGCACTGTAATCGCTCCCGCGCCGATCAGCGAACCGGTCAAGGCGCCCACCGGACCCGCGACAATCGCGCCGGTCACCGCGCCCGCGCCCACGGCGCCGCCATACTCGATTCCGTCCTTCTTGAAGCGCGAACCCGGCTGCACTTCGCCCTCGCCGCGCACCCGCGTATTCGAGCCCGGCGTCGAGGTCAGCAGCGCGTGCAGCCGAAAGCGTGTGCCGTTGGGCAGAATCACTGTCTCCGGTTCCAGCCGCATCGTGCCGCGGCCGCCCACGTGGCCCATCGATACCTCGGCCACCCGGCCATCGATCTCTGATCCTGCGGGAATCACCACCTGCCCGCCCTGCATCACGTCCGTCGCCACGCGCGTGTGGAAGGGCTCGCCCTTTTCCGTCTCCGCCGTAGAAAGCCGATCCATCAACTTCACGCGGATCGCCGTTCCCTCCTGCAACTCGCCGGCACGAAGCGGCCGCGCATGCACGATATCGCCATCGGGATCATTGGCTGCCGGGCGATCATAAGCCGGCGCGCGATCGTAAGTCGACACGCGCTGATTCAGCCCCTGCTGCGGCGCTGCGGACTGCCCCGGCCCCACATGCACAATGTCATCGTCCATGCCGGTCGTCGGCGCGGCATAGCTCGCCCCGGCATTCATCCGCGAAGCATCCATGGTCGAGGGCGCCATCGCTCGCGGCGTTACGGGTTGAGCCACGGCCTGCGGAGCAGCCGGTGCCGGCTGCGCCACCAGCGGTTTGCCCGCGGGCGGTTTGGCTTCCGGAATCGTGCTCGTCTCAATCACATCGTCCGCGGGAGGATGCGATACGCCCTGGTACTGGCTGTTCTGACCGGCCTGCTGTGCGCGCAGGCCCAACGAGCCGACAACCAGCAAACCCAGCACAAACATCGACGATTTTGTCCGAACCTTCATCGCGAACCACTCCTTGAAAAAGCGTCGCCATGGGCGCGCACATTCAGTTTGAGGCGGAAGTTCCCTTGCCCCTTCTGACCCGGCACCTCCGGGAAAGTCGTGCAGGAATTGGGGAAAATTCATGGTACGATTCCACGCCCAATTTAAGATTAGCCCCAACCGGGAACAGCGTTCCGCTTCGCGACGTGTAGGGTAACTTCAGAAATACGAATCAAAACCGGCAACTGCGACAATTTCGCCCGACACCCATCCGGAGCAAAACTGCCCGCGCGGTGTGATCGTGGCCACACCGGTCGTCGCGCATCGGCCTGCTAGAATCCCTACGTTGGATTAAACCAAATTTGTGCATCGGACGGAGAACAAAAACCGCGTGCAGCAGCTTCTGAACTCCATTCAAAGCGCCGCCGGAGAAGCTCTCGCTGTCGACCGCCGTCCCAAGTTGAATGACCGGCTGCAGCACCGCATCCTGAGGAGCGATATGACTGAAATTGTTGCCATTCGTGCCCGCGAAGTCCTCGACTCGCGCGGTAACCCCACCGTCGAAGCCGACGTGATTCTGGAAAGCGGTGCACTGGGCCGCGCAATTGTGCCTTCGGGCGCCTCAACCGGCGAACATGAAGCCGTCGAACTCCGCGACGGCGACAAGACGCACTTCATGGGCAAGGGCGTTCTGCAGGCGGTCGAGAACGTCGAAACCGTCATCGCTCCCGAGCTCGAAGGCATCGACGCCTCCAACCAGCGCCTCGTCGACCAGACCATGATTGCCCTCGACGGCACCCCCAACAAGGCCAAGCTTGGCGCCAACGCCATCCTCGCCGTCTCCATGGCCTCCGCCCGCGCCGTTGCGCAGTACCTCGAGATCCCCCTCTATCGCTACCTCGGCGGCGTCAACGCCAGCATCCTGCCCACGCCCATGCTGAACGTGCTCAACGGCGGCGCGCATGCCGACTCCAACGTCGACTTTCAGGAATTCATGATCATGCCCGTCGGCGCCGAGCGCTTCTCCGACGCGCTGCGCTGGGCGACGGAAACCTTCCACACCCTGAAGGGCGTGCTCAAGAAGAAGGGCTACAACACCGCCGTCGGCGACGAAGGCGGCTTCGCTCCCTCGCTCAAGTCCAACGACGAAGCCATCGAGCTCATCCTCGAAGCCATTCAGGCCGCCGGCTACAAGCCCGGCGAACAGATCTGCCATCGCCCTCGATCCCGCGTCCAGCGAGTTCTACGACAAGGAAAAGGGCAAGTACGTCTTCAAGAAGAGCGACAAGCGCGAGCTCTCCAGCGAAGAGATGGTGCACTTCTACGACAACTGGGTGCGCCAGTATCCCATCGTCTCGCTCGAAGACGGCCTCGCCGAAGACGACTGGGCCGGCTGGAAGATTCTCACCGACAAGCTGGGCGGCTCCATCCAGCTCGTCGGCGACGATATCTTTGTCACCAACGTGAAGCGCCTGCAGCGCGGCATCGAAGAAGGCGTGGGCAATTCGATCCTGATCAAGGTCAACCAGATCGGCACCGTGACCGAGACCCTCGAAGCCATCGAGCTCGGCCGCCGCTACGGCTACACCTCGGTCATGTCGCATCGCTCCGGCGAAACCGAAGACACCTTCATCGCCGACCTCGCCGTCGCCACCGGCGTAGGCCAGATCAAGACCGGCTCCGTCAGCCGCACCGATCGCATCGCCAAGTACAACCAGCTCCTCCGCATTGAGGAAGAACTCGGCGCCGGCGCAGTGTACCTAGGCCTCGAAAGCCTCAACTACAACGACTAAGCGCAGGCACTCCTAAAAAGCTCACCAGCCAAAGGGAGAGGACATTGTTCCTCTCCCTTCGTTCTTTCAGGCCGCTTCAAGGGTAGGTGTGCCACGCCAGCGGAACCGCCCGCGAAGCCATGCCGTTGATCTCCACGGTCGAGAGCAGGATTTCAAAGTGCGGTAAGGCTGCGGAGTTCCCGCTGTAGTTGTGCAGCAGAGCGTCCAGGTCGCGTCCGCTGGTCGCAAACTCCGCTGCCGCTTGTGTTCCCGCCAGCGAAAACCCCTGAACCACAAGCAGGTTTCCGTTTCCGCTCAGGTTCGGCAGGAAGGCGATGGTGGCCAGCCCGCGGTGCTCCGGGTCATGCGAATCGTAGGAGTATTGCGCCTTCTCGCCCGGCCGCGGATGCCTGTTTTCCACCTGCAAAGGGCCCGCGTCCGGATCATCGTGCACCACAAAATTCATTTGGCCGCTGATGGCGCTCATCCAGGGATCCGCCTCCTGCGAGCCAGCCAGGATAAGGTTCGACTCCTTCAAGTCCTTCAGTTCCAGATCGCGCGCGTATCGAATCTCGGTGCGGTCCTGGATTGCCTCCGGAAGGCGAGCGATCTTCACCGCGAACTCCAGATCGCTCATCGACGTGTAGCGCAATGCCTCGACCGTTTCCACCATGCGTTGGTCGCATGGCTTGTCGCAAGCGGCCGCCTGCCGGTACCGCCCTCCCGCATAATCGGCCAACTTCGTCTGATGACCGGTGAGCAGCCGTGCGATCACCAGGCTGCTATCCGCCGGCACAATCAATGTCTGGTGATTCTTGTTGAACATCTGCGACCAGAGCTTGTGGGTCGCAGTCTGCGACGATACGGCAGCGGAGCGGCTAAGCAACAGCGCCGCAGCGATAAGCACCAGCGCAAGAACAATCCCTCCGATCGCCGCCCATTTCGGAATCCCGCGAGGCGCCCCCGAAACCCGGTTCCCGGCGCTCACGGGTCCCACTGCTGTCAATTCAATGGCTTCGTTCTCAGACGTCAGGTCCTTCGGCTCGAAGACAGGGACGTAGCTGCCCCTGGGGATGTACACGCGCATCGTTTCCAGCGCGCCTTCCTTGTCGAAGTACTCATCCAGCCGGGTTCTCAATCGGCTGGCGTGCGAACGCACAATGTTGTCGTCGCGTGGGTCGTAGTCGGGTGAGCGCTCGAAGACAGCTTCCCCGATCAGCCGCTCGTTCAGATCGGCGCCCTTCCCCTGCAGCGTCTGCTGACTCACGTAAACGAGGAACGCCGACAGGCGATGCGCATTCACGAATCCCGCGCTCGCCACGACCCGTTGGACGAGCAGCCAGCGGGGATCTCCCCCATACGAAGTTTCCGAGGACAGGACCCCGCGATCTTGATCGTCCACGATAGGCGGATTCTATTCTCACCACCCATCGAGTTCAACGAGTTCGCACGGCAGGCGTGGCCGTCCCGTTTGCAGGTGAGTTTCACCTCCCGACTTCTAAGTCGATCTACTTGAAAGCAAACATTTTCCCGCCCTTCAACGGTTAAATCACGGTAAAAACACCTTCCCCCGAAGCATGCGCTCTGTCAGCATCGGTCTGGCCCGATTTGTGGATCGACGCCGGGTATGACGGGGCGAGTCCAGTTCACCGGATCGTCTCCACGGCCCTGAAACCCGATCGTGCCCACGGCAGATGCCGGGCAAACGTACCTTCACTCTCAAAGGAAATCTTCCATGCAGAACTTGTTCTTCACGACCCGCGATCCCTGGAATGCCGAAGGATTGGTGGAGTTCTACGGCGTCTCCTTCTCCCTGGAAACCATGCAGGGAGGCCGGGTAAGCGTTGTCCAGGAGGTGCACGGCTGGTGGAACAACGAAACTGCAATAACGTCCTACGACGATAGCTTTGCCGCCCCTCAGGAAACCTTCGATTCGTTTGCCGATGCGGTCAACCGATACTCCAAAATCTGCGAAGAGCGCGCTGCAACCGGCTATCTTCATTCCTTCGCATGGAATCGCTATACCGGAAAGCCCATGAATTACAAGCCGGTCGTGCTCCCTGCTCAAAGAAAATCCGATCTGCACGAGGACAACTCCGTCTCGACATAGCCGGCGTCTCCGCAATGCCCACTCGTCGACTGCCCGCGCATCGGCGCCGCCGTCTTTTCTGTTGTCTCCAACTTGCCGCCCCTGTACGATGCGCCCATGACTCGACTTCCTCTTTTCTCTGCGCTTCTCGCCATTTCCACTGCCGCTCTCTCCGCGCAATCGGCCGCACCGGCCACCAAGCTCGCTCCGGAACTCCGCGAGCAGCTGATCCGCCTCGGCGGGCAGCTCATGGTCGACGGCCACGCTTACGAGTACGACCGTCAACTCGCCGACGAAATTGGCCCGCGCCTCACCGCCTCGGCCAACTACGAAAAAGCCGTCCAGTGGTCCACAGGCGAATTCAAGAAACTCGGCCTCGCCAATGTGCACACCGAGACGTGGACAATCCCCTCCACCTGGGAGCCGGAAACCGATGCAGTGGCGCACCTCGTCAAGCCGCACCTGCAGCGTCTGCATCTCGAGAGCGAAGGATGGGCCGCGTCGACACCGGAAGGCGGCGTCCGCGGCGAAGTGTATCTCTTGCCCAAGCTCACCGTCGCCGCCGTGCACGAAAACGCCGCAGCCATCAAGGGCAAGATTGTCCTCGTGACGCCGGCAATCTTCGAGGGTGGCGGAGAGCTTCTTTTCGGCCAGCTGTTCGATGCGCTCGACGCGATTGGAGACGTCGGCGCGCGTGCCCTGTTGATGGGCTTCGGCACGACCAACGATGCGCCCGATTATCTTGGCGTCGGTGGCTTTACGGGTAGGGCCAGCAAGCTGCCCACAGGGAATGTCGGCAAGGAAGACACGCTGCTGCTAACTCGCCTGCTGCAGGAGGGCCCCGTCGAAGTCGAGTTCAGTTTCAAGAACCGCATCCGCTCCAACGTTCCCGTCATGAATGTTGTCGCCGACATCCCCGGCACCGATCCCGATGCCGGATACATTGTCGTAGCCGGGCATCTCGACTCCTGGCATCCGGGCACGGGCGCTGAAGACAACGGCACGGGCGCAGCCACCGTCATGGCCATCGCCCAGGCCGTCGAGGCGGCAGGGCTGAAGCCAAAACGCACCATGCGCTTCATCCTTTTCGGCGGCGAAGAAGAAGGACTGCTCGGCTCCATCGCTTATGCGCGGGCACACGAACAGGAAATCGCGAAATGCGCCGCCGTCTTCGTCAGCGATTCCGGCTCCGAGCCACCCAAAGGATGGGTCACCTTTGGCCGCGAGGACGAGAAGACGGCTCTTGCCCCGCTCGAGCCGCTGCTCGCCCCGCTCGACGCAACGGCCATTGAAGACGGCCGCGAATTCATCTTCGAAACCGATCACGCGCCGTTCCTCATTCGCGGTGTTCCCGCCTTCGTTCTGGACACCGCGTTTGAGAAATACATGCAGCTGCATCACAAGCCCAGCGACACCTTCGACAAGGTCGACCAGCGCGATTTGAACCTGGGCGCAACCGTGGTTGGACTTGGCGCCTATTACTTCGCCAACGCCTCCGATCTGCCGCCTCATCTCGACCAGTCCAAAATGGAAGACACCCTCAAATCCATCAAGGCCTACAACCAGTACAAAGACATGGTCGACCACAAGATGATCCCGTAGACCCTCCACAACCGTCATACTGAGCGAAAGGGGCCCCAGACGCTTTTCAGTCTGGGGGTGGTGAGTCGAAGGACCTGCATTTCGAAGCGCACCCGCCAACACGCAGGGGTGCCCCATCCATCGCGTTCTGTGCGATGGGTGGGAAAGCACGAACCCCAACCCACCGCAAACTCACCACCTCACTGTGTCTCAGAACACGAAAGCCGCGAAGTCCCGCCATTTATCCTGAGACAGAAATCTAGACACCGAACGGAGCCCTGCCCAGTGTCCAAGCGTCCTCTCGTCCTCACCATCCTCGACGGATGGGGTTATCGCGCTGAAACCGCCAACAACGCCATCGCCCTCGCCCGCAAGCCCACCTACGACAAGCTTCTCCGCGAGTATCCCAACACGCTGATCCAGGCCAGCGATCACTTCGTCGGCCTGCCCGACGGCCAGATGGGCAACAGCGAAGTCGGCCACCTCAACATCGGCGCCGGCCGCATTGTGCAGATGGACATCACGCGCATCGACGCGCTCATCGCCTCCGACACCCTCAAGTCCGTGCCCACCATCGCCCAGGCCATGAAGAAGGCCCAGGACGGCCATCGCCAGCTGCATCTCTTCGGCCTCGTCTCCGACGGCGGCGTGCACTCGCACCAGGAACACCTCTACGCACTGCTCCGCGCCGCGCGCGAGTACGGCCTCACCCGCGTCTTCGTGCACGCCTTCATGGACGGCCGCGACACCGGCCCCACCTCCGGCGCAGGCTACATCGCCGCGCTGCAGCAGAAGATGCGCGAGTACGGCGTGGGCAAGATCGCCAGCATCAACGGCCGCTACTACGCCATGGACCGCGACAAGCGCTGGGAGCGCGAGCGCAAGGCCTTCGACGCCATGGTCAACGGCAAGGCCGAAGGCGGCGCCTATCCCGACCCCGTCGCGCGCATCAAGGAGAGCTACAACAACGGCGTCACCGACGAATTCCTCATTCCCTTCGTCGTTGTCGACGGCGCAGGCAAGCCCGTCGGCCAGATTCGCGATGAAGATGTCTGCATCAACTTCAACTTCCGCGCCGACCGCGCACGGCAGATCACCCGCGTGCTCGCGCGCGAGAGCGGCCTCAACAGCAAGGGTGGCCGCGACCTCGACGGCTGGGAATCGCTCGACGAAACCATTCCCCGCGCGGAGATTCCGAAGAACCTGCACTACCTCTGCATGACGCAGTACGACAAGCTCTACGCGCTGCCGCTGGTCATTCCGCCCGAGTCGATGGACAACATTCTCGCCAACGTTTTCGGCGCGCACCAGCTGCGCAACCTGCGCGTGGCCGAGACGGAAAAGTTCGCGCACGTGACGTACTTCTTCAACGGCGGCATCGAAGTTCCCTTCCCCGGCGAAGAGCGCATCCTCTGTCCCTCGCTCAAGGTGGCCACCTACGATCTCGCCCCCGAGATGCGCGCCGAGGGCATCGGCGACACCATCGTGAAGGCCATCAACGACACGGCCTTCGACCTGATCGTCGCCAACTTTGCCAACGCCGACATGGTCGGCCACTCCGGCAAGCTCGAGCCCACCATCACGCGCCTGCGAAGCCATCGACGCCCAGCTCGACCGCATCTACAAGGCCATCCGCGAGCGCAACGGCGCGTGGCTCATCACCGCCGACCACGGCAACGCCGAGCTGATGGTCGATCCCGTCACCGGCGGCCCGCACACCGCGCACACCACCAACCCGGTGCCCATGATCTACGTCGCCGAAGATGCAACCCACTATCGCCTGCGCCCCGACGGCTCCCTGCGCGACATCTCGCCCACGCTGCTCAACATCCTGACGCTCGGCCTGCCCAAAGAAATGACCGGCGGCGACCTGCGCGTGCCCATCGCAAACTAGAGGGAGCCGGGTGCTCTCCGATGGATATGGTAATCAGGCGGTTGTTTTGAAGGGGCTGGGCTTCAGCCCAGCCGTAAGCCCAGCAATAGAACGTTCGGCTTTAGCCGCCGAGGGATGCTTTTCGCGCCGCTCGTGCCGGGTGCCCGCGGTCATATCATTGGCCTACGGCGTCTGCAGAATGCTCGCTCATTTGCATTGCAATCAGGGCACGACTTCAGAGGCTGCAGAAAAACTCGACTTCACGCTTTGTAATCAGGGCACGACTTTAGTCGGGCCGATAGAGCCACCAAAATGAAGGGCTTCAGCCCCTGAGGGAGTTTCTTCGTTTGAGGAGCGGCGTTGGCAGAGGCTAAAGCCAGACCGACATGCGCGCATCGCACTGTCTCATCGATTACAACTGCGGCACCGGCGGCGTCTCCACCGGCGTCATCCCTTCCAGAATCTTCGTTTCCCCATGCGTCTTCTCAAAATCACGATTCTCCGCATTCAACACAATCTGCCGATTGAAAAAATACAGCACGTGAATCTTGAACTCCGTCGAGAATGACGCCGGAAACCACACCCCATCGCCCTGCGGCGCGTACACAACCGTGAACCCCAGCCCCGGCAGATTCGTCCCTAAGAACGTCCGCACCGCAAATGGAATCTGCCGCGCCATCACGGTCGTGACCAACACAGGTTGATACGCCGTGCTGTCGATGTACGCATCGCCCTTCCAGCCAAAGTCATCCTTCTTCCTCGGCCGAAACCGGATGTGCAGCACGTCGCGCCCATTCATGCGCTCCTGCCCCACCATCTGAAATGTGTACTGCTCCTGCTCCTTCGACGTGAGCGGAAACAGATGCGCGTTGATGCCATCCTTCGACTTGTCGTGCATCAGGTTCTTGCGGATGTTTTCCACGAGGTCGCGGTCCACGCCCTCACCGCCAATCTCGATGGAGACTGGATCGTTGTCGGCACTGCCTCCGCCCTTGCTGTCCTTGTTGTCTTTCGTCGTCGTTTGCTGTCTTTGTCCTTGTTGTCTTTGCCGTCCTTATTGTCGGAATCTTTCAGCGCGTGATACGCAACGTACTTCCCCTTCGCGCGAACCCGGCCATCCAGCTTCAACAATTCATCCTGCGATCCGTCGCTTGAGGGAGTAATGCGGTAGTCGGTCAGTTCCTCGCAGAAGACCGTCGTGCCTTTGCCCGACGTCATGCGCGCATGCTGCACGTAGACGTAGCGCTGGCGCTCCGCCTCGGCGCGATCCTGGTTCGCCGCCACCCGCGCCATAATGTCCTCCGCGCTGGGAAGCGAATCGGCGGGCGTCGCCGTCTGCGCAACACCCGTGCTCAGGCACACGAAGACCAGGCCAAGAGAACAGGCAAAACTTTCAGGCGTCTCATCAGCCCGTAATACGCAATTTCGGCGGGAAAGTTTCGCTCAAGCGCAGCCACCACCGCAGAAATATCGCACCTGCCGCCGCTCGATGGGTTTTCGTGCCTTCGAAGGCCACGTATCCCATCGCGAAAAAAGGCGTATGCTTTAGCCGATGCCGTAGATCCGTCCGGCACAAACCGGAACCGAGCACGCCGAAGTCGCGCTGTTCGCGGAGGAAAATGCCATGAGAAGTCCGCATACCTGGAATCGCCGAGACTTCAACGTCACCTCAAACGGGTTCTTCACGGTCCTTCGCCAGGCCGCCTGGTTTTCTTCCTCGCGCCTTCCCGCAGGCGTGCGCTTCACCCGCCCCGCCCGAACCGCCGCATCCGCGCAAGGCGCATTGGCCATCGAGCCGCAGATGCAGTTGCAAACCATCGAACCGGTGAAGCACGATCACCCGCTCCTGCGCCCGACGCTCATCGTCCTCGCCGCAGGCACCGTGACATCGCTCCTGCTGTGGTGGATCATGTTCCCGCGCTAAGGCGCATCGCCATCTGCCAGACACACAAAAGCCTCCCGATCGGGAGGCTTTTGTGTGTCCATTTGAACTTGGAACCTTACCGCAGCTTCAGCGACTTGATCGCCTCCGGCAGCCGCTCTTCGAGCAGCCGCGCACGCTCCGCCGCCAGGCCACCAAGATACGTAGGCACCGGCGTCGCCGTCAGCACCAGCACAAAAGCCACCACCGAGAACACCACGCCGGCGGTCGCTGCCGACATCAGCATGTGGTACATGTCAAAAATATCGAGGTTCAGGACCTTGAAGGCGACATTCTCAAGCGGCTTGATGTGATGAATTACGGCCAGCGCGAAGAGGAAGAAAAAGACGGAAAGCGAAGTAAGAATGGCCAGCGTCACATCGAGGCTGCGATGAAAGTTTTGCCGTGAACGGCAGCGAGCGCACTCCGCAAAATGCTGCTCGTAGTCCTTTCGCATCTCCGGCGAGATCCCGGAAATGTCGTACCGCCAGCTCGCAAGGATCGCTCCCGCGACTCTGTCTGTGCATGCTGCCTTAGGCATCAAGAGGACCCACTTTACTCAAGAATGCGCGCCAGATTTCCCTGCGCGTCCGGCCAGATTTCCACGGCCTTCGAGAACGGCCCAACCGGTTAACCATCTGATGCGAGGAATTTGAGTTCTGTTTCAAATTCCATCAACTCTTCAGTATTTCTTCTGATTCGCTCGTCCGCCAGTGATCTGCAGCACCGACAAACGAGGATGCAGGCAAGTACCCCGCCTGTTCTTACCATTGTAACCCAATTGACTCAAAAATAAATAGACTCCAGCGGCTCGTCCTGCCGCGCCAGCACCAGCCGGTTCGCCAGCAAACTTGCGCGCCCCACCAGCGCGCGTTCCGCCGTAACCCGTGCCAATTCGGGAAGATTATTGCTTTCCGATAGATGCGCCAGCACCACATACGCTGCTTGCCCATCGTATCCCTTTTCCAGATAGTCGGCAGCCGCCTCGTTCGACAGGTGACCAACTCGTGACAGTACCCTCTGCTTCACCGACCACGGATACGGCCCATCCTTCAGCATCTCCAGGTCGTGATTCGATTCCAGCAGCAGCAGGTCGGCGCCCTTCAACTGCGCCTTCACATTCGGCGGAATGTAACCGAGGTCGGTGGCAAAGGCAATCCGCACACCCTCCGCGCAGAACGTGAATCCCACCGGGTCAGCCGCGTCATGCGGAATCGTGAACGGACTCACCGCAATGTCGCCCACCACAAACGGCACCCCTGCCCGGAAATACTGCACACCCGGCAGCCACGTCGGGTCCTCCTTGCGCGAAGGCGGACGGTTCGCATCCCGCTCCACTTTTACAGCAACTTGCCTCGCAGTTCCTGATCCATTGGTTGAAACACCAACCAGTTCTTCAACTGCCTCGTCCTCATCCCCATCGCATTCTGTCTCGCACAACGCGGTCTCGGCCTGCCGATCCGCCGTCTGCTTGCGGCACTGCTCAATCCACTGCGCGTAGGTCATGGTGCGCCGCGGCGTCAGCCAGCGCATCCACGCGCGGTGCGTGCCCTCCGTAAAGTACACCGGGATTCCCAACTTGCGCGCCGTCACCGCAAGGCCCCCGACGTGGTCCGAGTGCTCGTGCGTAATCAGGATCGCGTCCAGCGTCTCCGGCGCCTCGCCCACCTGCTTCATGCGCCGCATCAATTCGCGGCAGCTCAGCCCCGCATCCACAAGAATCCGCGTGCGCCCGCCCGAAACAATCGCCGCGTTCCCCTTGGACCCCGAAGCCAGCACTGTGAAGCGAACCATGATTCGAGCATAGCGCGATCCCCTGTGCATCGCCCGTCCCGGGGAGTACCGCAGTTGAGTCCGATCCGCCTCCAATTCCACCCGCCCACTCTGGGTGCCCCATCCATCGCGTTCTGTGCGATGGGTGGGAAAGCACAAACCCCAACCGCCTTCCACCCACCCACTCAGGGTGCCCCATCCACCGCGTTCTTTGCGGTGGGTGGGAAAGCACGAACCCCAACCCACCGCGAACCCCCTCGCTCCACCTCCATGATGGGGACCTGGGAAAGCACGACCCTCAGTCAACCGCCACCCACCCCCTCGAATCTATCCTTGAGGAAGATGAGCATTCCTCCCGGAGATCAATTCATGTCCAAAGTCCGTGTAGCAGGTTTCGGTATTTCCCAGGACGGCTTCAGTGCCGGAACCGAACAGAGTCTCGAGCACCCGCTCGGCAAGGGCGGCCCCGAAGTCTTTCAGTGGTTCTTTCCCACCCGCACCTTCCGCGCCATGCACGACATGGAAGGCGGCTCGCTCGATGCCGACGACAAATTTGCCGCGCGCTCCATGGCCAACTTCGGCGCCTTCATCCTCGGCCGCAACATGTTCGGCCCCATCCGCGGCCCCTGGCCCGACGAAGAATGGAAAGGATGGTGGGGCGAGAATCCTCCCTACCACGCGCCGACCTTCGTCCTCACCCAACACAGGCGCGACCCGCTCGTGATGGAAGGCGGCACCACCTTCCACTTCGTCACTGGAGGCATTCACGAAGCCCTGTCGCGCGCCAAAGAAGCCGCCGGCGATAAAGACATCAAGATCGGTGGAGGCGTCTCGACGGTGCGCCAATACCTGCAGGCCCGCCTCGTCGACTCCATCCACCTCGCCTACGTGCCTGTGTTTCTAGGCCGCGGCGAAGCCCTGCTGTCCGGCATCGATCTCCCCGCCCTCGGCTTCACCATCACCGAGAAAGAAACCACGCCCTACGCCACCCACCTGGTCCTCACCAAAAGCTAGCGGCCTGATCCGCGCTGTGCCCCATTCATCGCAGCTTCATCGCGATGAGTGGGACGGCCAGCCCGATCCATAGCCCTCAGCCAACCGCGATCACAACCTTGCCCCGCGTGTGCCCCGACTCGACATGGCGCACAGCCTCTGCTGTTTCTTTCAGCGAATAGCTGCGCTCAACAACGGGCTTCACTTTCCCGTCTTTCACCAGGCCGGCAAGCGTCGACAGATCCTCGCGATTCATTTTGGCGAAGAGGCCCGGCATCTTCCGATTGGTGAAGCGCGCGCGAACCGCTTGCCCCAGCATCTGCGCGATCAGACTAGCGCTGCTTCGCTCCGGACCTCCGCCGCCGCACGCGACGTAAATTCCGCCCGGCCGCACCACCCGCAAACAGTCCGCCAGCGAACGATTGCCCACCAGATCGAAGAACACGTCGTAAGGCTTCGCCGTCTGGGCGAAATCTTCGCGGGAGTAGTCGATCACCGCGTCCGCTCCCAACGACCGCACCAGCTCGACATTCCGCGAACTGCACACGCCCGTGACCCGCGCGCCCAGCCACTTGGCAATCTGCACGGCAAACGTCCCCACGCCTCCCGCTGCGCCGTTGATGAGCACATTCTGCCCCGCCTGCACCTTGCCTTTATCCCGCACGCCTTGCAGCGCGGTGATGCCCGCAATCGGCAGGCACGCGGCCTCTTCAAACGAAACCTCCGCGGGCTTGATCGCAAGCTGCGACGCCTCCGCGCAGGCAAACTCCGCAAAGGATCCCTTGCCCGCGCCGAAAACCGCATCGCCAACCTTGAACGTTGCGGCCTTCGCCCCCACCGCTTCCACTACCCCGGCAACATCGGCGCCGAGCCGCGGAAACTTGGGCCTGCGCACGCCGGTCATCAGGCGGAGAGGCGAGGGTGTCCCCCGCAAAAAGTGCCAGTCATACGGATTCACCGATGCCGCGTGCACGCGGATCAGGACCTGGTCTTCCGCAGGGGTTGGTCTTGCGATCTCTTGTAGCTCGAGTACGTCCGGAGTGCCGTAACGGTGATAGACGATAGCGTGCATCGGCCCATCTCCATCCCAGAATCTTCCCCGCAATCATACCCCGAATCGCCCGGCGGCTTAGGCTCGCCCACAATTCTCGGTGCCCCATCCATCGCGTTCTTTGCGATGGGTGGGAAAGCACGAACCCCAACCCGCCGCGAACCCGCTCGATCCGCCTGCAGGATGGGTGCCCCAGGTCCCTCGCACTTGGGGACCTGGGAAGGCAGATTCGCTGCTGAGTGCACCTTACCCTCAGCGCAAACAGCCCATTATCGATGCGGACATCCAGGCCAGCAACACGGTCGCCGAATCCCTTCCTTCAGTTCCGAAACGACCCGATCGACGTGTTGCCTCCGCGTCTCCTCTTTCTTCACAGAAATCGTCCAGCAGATCCATTCGTTCCGCGCCAGCGGCGTAATATTCTTCCTCGCCGCCCGCGCTTCGCCGTCCGCCACCAGCGCCTTGCGCAGGTCCGGCGGAAGATCATCACCACCCCTTCGGAAACTCGAACCGTAGCCATGCGAACATTCTGCCACGGCCGCCGCTTTCGTGCGCTCATTCTCCCGCCGCCAACACGGCTGGCCCCATGCATCGCAGCGTCACCGCGATGAGCGAAAGGGGCTCCGAGCCTTCACCTTCCCCCTCACCGATGCGGTCATCCTGAGCGAAAGGGGCCCCGAACGTATTTCAGTTCGGGGGTGGTGAGTCGAAGGACCTGCTTTGCCTTGCTTTTGCTTGCCTTCTAGCTCTTCACTTACTCCTCACCCATCCCCACCGCGCGCTGCGCAACGCATGCCCTGTACCAGCCGTATCGAAACCGCATGTCGCCATGCGAACATTCCGCCGCGGGGCCGCTGAATCGGAAAGACTCTGCGTCCCATTCATCGCAGCTTCGCCGCGCTGAGTCAGAAGGAGCTCCAAATCTTCGCCTCCCCCCACCAGGCGGTCATCCTGAGCGAAAGGGCCCCGACCTTCACCCTTCACCCCTCACCGAGCGGTCATCCTGAGCGAAAGGGGCCCCGAACGTTTTTCAGTTCGGGGGTGGTGAGTCGAAGGACCTGCTTTCGCTTTTGCTCTTGCTTTTGCCCTTGCCTTCTAGCTCTTCACTTACTCCTCACCCATCCCCCACCGCGCGCTGCGCAACGCAGCCCGTGCCAGCAGCCGTGTCGAATCCAGCATCGTCGCCATGCGAACATTCTGCCACGGCCGCAAGCGGGAAAAAGCTGTGCCCCATTCATCGCAGCTTCATCGCGATGCGGAAAGGGCTCCCAATCTTCGACTTACACCACAAAGGAACTGTCATCCTGAGCGAAAGGGGCCCCGAACGTTTTTCAGTTCGGGGGTGGTGAGTCGAAGGACCTGCTTTTGCTTTTGCTCTTGCTCTGCTTTTGCTTTTGCCTTTGCACTTGCTTTTGCTTTTACACTCACTCCAGTTCTTGCACTTACCCCACCTCACCTACACCCCCGGCCGCCGCTGCAAACAGGAAAAGAGCTGTGCCCCATTCATCGCAGCCTCATCGCGATGAGTGGGTGGGAGCTCCACCCCAACCTTGACATCCCCCACAATACCTATTTACTCTAAGCCTCGTGGAGCAATGCCTTATGGAAAACAGCAACCCCCCGCGATCTGTTCCCCGGCGCACTCGAAGTCATGATCCTCGAGTCGCTGCGCCGCCAGCCCGCGCATGGCTACGCGCTCGTGCAGCACATTCAGCAGCGCTCCAACAACCTGCTCCAGGTGGAAGAAGGCTCGCTCTACCCCGCCCTGCAGCGCCTGCTCAAAGGCAAGCTGGTGCGCGCCGAGTGGACCATCTCCTCCACCACCAATCGCCGCGTGCGCGTCTACCAGATCACGAAGAACGGCATCCGCCACCTCGAGCAGCAGATCTCGAGTTTCGACCGCATGCTCGAAGGCATCCAACTTGTCCTTGGGCCGGAACGACGCACCGCGAACTCCTAGGAGTCTCCCATGAGCTGGCTTTCCCGACTTTTCCGCCGCAGCGATGATGTCGATGGCCTCGCCGAAGAACTGCAGGAGCACATCGAAGAGAAGACCGAGCAGCTGATGCGCCTCGAGAATCTTTCCCGCGAGCAAGCCCGCGCCGCCGCACTGCGCGCCTTCGGCAACCGCACGCTCATCGAGACCCGCAGCCGCGAAGTGTGGCAATGGCCCGCGCTTGAGTCCGTACTCGCCGACACCCGGCTCGCTTTGCGCCGCCTCCGAAAATCGCCGGGCTTCGCCATCACCGTTCTGCTCACGCTCGCCATCGGCATCGGCGCCAATACCGCGGTCTTCACCGTGGTCAATCGCATTCTGCTGCGCCCGCTTCCCTACCCGGACTCCAATCGCTTCGTGTCTCTCTGGCTCGATGCCCCCGGCGCCGGAGGCCTCGCCAATTTCTCCAGCGGCCTGCAGCTCTCCACCTCCATGTCCATCACCTTCGCCGATCACAACCATACCCTGCAGTCCATGGGCATCTGGTCTCCCGGCACCGCCAACGTAACCGGCATCGCCACACCCGAGCTCGTACAGGTCGTCGGCATCAGCGATGGCGTGCTCGAAACCCTCGGCATTCCTGCTTCCGTCGGCCGCTGGTTTTCCGCCGACGATCAGCAGCCGCGGGGCGCAAAATCGGTGATGCTCAGCTACGGCTACTGGCAGCGGCGCTTCGGCAGCGATCCCAACATCATCGGCCGCTCCATCCAGGTGGATTCGGAAAACCGCACCGTGGTCGGCATCATGCCGCGCGGCTTCCGCCTCGTCGATCACGACTTCGATTTGCTCATCCCGCTGGCGCTCGATCGCCATCACCAGATCCTCGCCGGCTTCGGCTACAACGGTATCGCTCGTCTCAAAGCGGGCGTCTCCATTCCGCAGGCCGACGCCGATATCGCCCGGCTCGTTCCCGTGTGGATGGATTCGTGGTCGAATGGCCCCGGCACCAATCAGCACTACTACGACATCTGGCACATCACGCCCAAGCTGCGCCCGTTGAAGCAGCAGGTCGTCGGCAACATCGGCAACGTGCTCTGGGTGGTCATGAGCACCGTGGGCCTCGTCATGCTCATCGCCTGCACCAACGTGGCCAATCTGCTGCTGGTTCGCGCCGAAGCACGCGCATCCGAGCTTTCCATCCGCGCCGCGCTGGGAGCTACCCGCAAGCGCATCGCGCGCGAGCTCATGACCGAAAGCCTGCTCCTCGGCCTTCTGGGCGGCGCCGCGGCTGTCGCTGTCGCCTATGGCGGGCTGCGCCTGCTGACGGCCGCCGGCCCCGCCGATCTGCCCCGCCTCAGCGAAGTTTCCTTCGACGGCGCATCTCTTCTCTTTACGTTTGTGCTGGCCGTCTTTTCGGGCCTGTTCTTCGGCTCGATTCCCGTTCTCCGCTACGCACGCGCCACACCCAGCCTCTCGCTCAGCGGAACCACGCGCAGCGCCAGCAGCGATCGCAGCCGCCGGCGCTCTCGCGATCTGCTCGTTGTCGCGCAGGTGGCCATGGCGCTCGTACTCATGGTCTGTGCATCGCTCATGATCCGCACCTTTGCTTCGCTGCGCAATGTTGATCCCGGCTTTGCCGACACGCAGCACGTCGAAACCGTCAGCATCACTGTCCCTGATTTGTTGGTGCCCGGCGTCAAGGCGGTGGCGCAGATGCAGAACCAGATTCGCGACAACCTCGCCGCCATTCCCGGCGTCACTTCAGCAAGCTACGCCGCCGATGTGCCCATGGATGGCAACGACCCCAACTGGGACACCATCGCGGTTGAATTCAAAAAGTACGATGGCAACGAAGGCCCGCTGCGCATGTTCAATTACGTCGCTCCGGACTATTTCAAAACCATGGGCACGCGCATCGTCGCCGGCCGTGATTTCAACTGGGACGACCTGCAGAACATTCGCCCCTACGTCATGGTCTCGGAGAGTTTCGCGCGCGACAGCTGGGGCTCTGCCGCTGCTGCCATCGGCAAGCGCGTGAAGAAGTATTCGGGCTCGCCGTGGCAACAGGTGATTGGCGTAGTTGAAGACGTTCACGTTCATGGAGTCGGAGAAAAAGCGCCGCCCCTCGTCTACTGGCCGGCCATGTTCTACGACCGCTACGGCAGCCATGAAGAGATGGACGGGCTGCGGACCGTCACCTATGTGGTGCACTCCTCGCGCACGGGCACGCAAAGCCTGCTCAGCGAAATGCAGCGCGCCGTCTGGTCCGTCAGCCGAGACCTGCCGCTGGCCTCGGTCGATACGATGCAGAACATCTACAGCCGCTCCATGGCGCGCACCTCGTTCACGCTGGTCATGCTGGGCATCGCCGCCTCCATGGCGCTCGCCCTCGGCCTCATCGGCATCTACGGAGTCATCTCCTACGCCGTCGCACAGCGCACGCGCGAGATCGGCATTCGCCTCGCGCTTGGCGCGCAACGGGGCTCGGTTCGCTGGATGTTTGTGCGCTCCGCTCTCGTGCTCACGGGCATCGGCGTTGTGGTCGGCCTCGGCGCCGCGGCCGCCATCGCTCAACTCATGCGCACGCTGCTCTTCGGCGTGAGTCCTGTCGATCCAGTCAGCTTTGCCGCCGTACCAATCGTTCTAGCCGCTAGCAGCAGCCCTGGCCAGTTTCCTGCCCGCCCTGCGCGTCTCCACAATCAACCCCTCCGAAGCCCTCCGCGCCGAGTAAAGAACGGAGCCGTCATCCTCCGAACAGAGGCGGTCATCCTGAGCGAAAGGGGCTTAACGAGGCGGTCATCCTGAGCGAAAGGGGCCCCGAACGTATTTCAGTTCGGGGGTGGTGAGTCGAAGGACCTGCTTTTGCTTTTGCACTTGCTTTTGCACTCGCCTTTGCTTTTGCAACTCACCCCAGCTTGTGCACCTACCTCACCCACCCCCCACCGCGCGCCGCAACGCAGCCCGCGCCAGCAGCCGTGTCGAATCCAGCGTCGGCAAGGGCGAGTTTGCATCGTTCATGATGAGTGGAATCTCGGTGCAGCCCAGCACCACCGCGTCGCACCCATTCAGCTTCATGCGCCGGATCACGCGCTGAAACACGATCGCCGAATCCGTGCGAACGATGCCGTACACCAGCTCATCCATGATGATGTGATCAACCGCTTCGATCTCCGGCGCGTTTGGACGTACCCACTCGATCCCGACAGCAGACAGTTTCTCCGGATAGACTTCGCTCTCCACCAGCGAACGCGTTCCGCTCAGCCCCACCCGCCGAAACCCGCGCGCTGCTGCTTCGTCCGCGACCACCCCCGCAATGTGCATCCACGGCAACAACGACACCGGCTCGACCAGCGCGAATGCCTGGTGGATCGTGTTATCCGGGCAAATCAAAAAATCCGCGCCCGCCCCTGCCAGCTTCCCCGCGGAGGAAAGCATCAGCGCCGCCACGCCGCGCCAGTCGTGCCGGTCGATCAGCTCCGTGTAGTCCGCAAGCGAATACGAATGCATCGAGACTTCCGGATGCGCATGCGGCCCCAGCAGCTGCGCGCCTTCCGCGCAGATCGTGCGATAGCAAAGCGCAGCGCCCTCGGCCGAGCACGCAACAATTCCAATGTGTTTTGGCTGGATTTTGGGAGTTTGTTTTGAGAAGGTGGTCAGCGTCACCGGCATGCGCCGATTTTACTAACTCTGCCCCATCGGCAAACTTCACTTCCCCGGCACACAAACTGGATCAAAAACATTTTGCAGCGCATAACTTCCCGCCCTGCTGAAACTCAAGCCGCGTCTTCTTTTTGCTGAAACTCTCGCCGCGTCTTGTTTTGAAGGGTACGGGCTTCAGCCCGTACGTGAACTCCCTTCAAAAGCGATTCGGGCTTTAGCCCCTGAGGGATGATTTCGCGCATGCTTGTCGCGTCGCAGACTTTTCAGCAAGCTGTTCCACCGCGCGATTACAGTATTCTTGTTGCAACCGGCCTTGCCGGTCTCCCCGCCGTTCATTCCAGACAGGAGGTCTCGCCCATGCCCAGGCCCTTCCCGTCCCGCCCGCTGCCGGCGCTTCTCATCACGGCATGCTTTGCGTGCGCCCTCGTCGCGATCGCTTTCTCCACGCCGGCCCCGCGCCGCGTCCACGCCGCCGACAAGCCCAGCAGCCACCGCCACCACCGGATGGAACGCCGTAACCGCAGCCGGCTATCTCGACGACCGCGAAGTCTACTGGCAAAGCTGGGATCGCGCCAAAAAAGACCACGGCACCTATTGCGTCTCCTGCCACACGCAGGCCACCTACGGCCTCGCCCGGCCCGCACTCACCTCACTGCTCAAACAAACCAGCCTCACCGATCCCGAAAAAGTCATGCTGGCCAGTATCGAGAAGCGCGTCGCCCTCTGGAACCAGATGGCTCCCTTCTACAGCGATGCCGTCTCCGGCGCAGGCAAGGAAGTCGAATCGCGCAACGCCGAGTCTGTCCTCAACTCCGTCATCCTCTCCAGCTACGATCAGCGCACCGGCCACCTGCGCGACGTCACGCGCACAGCCTTCGCCAATGCCTGGGCGCTGCAATCCACCTCCGGCCCCACCGCCGGCGCGTGGGTCTGGCAAAACTTCCACTACACGCCCTGGGAATCCCCCGAGTCCGAGTATCACGGCGCCGCCCTCATGGCCATTGCCGTGGGCAAAGCTCCCGACCACTATCGTGACGACCCCAAAATCGCCGCCAACCTGGCCGCACTTACCCGCTACTTAGGCAGTCACTACGAAGCTCAGCCCCTCCTGAACAAAGTAGTCGCCCTGTGGGCCTCTAACTCGTTCCCCTCGATCCTCAACGACGCGCAGCGCGCCAGGTTAGTCGACAAGTTAGCAGCTATCGAGCGTCCCGATGGCGGCTGGAGCCTTGCCGACCTGGGCAGCTGGAAGCGCGTCGACGACACCCCTCTGGTCACGCGCCCGGATGGCTACGCCACCGGCCTCGTCGTCCTCGTGCTCGAAGAAACCGCCGCAACCCATCAGAAAGCGGACCTGCGCACCCACGACTCGATCGATCGCGGCACCCGCTGGCTCATCGCCAACCAGGACAAGACCACCGGCGCATGGCCCGCCTGGTCCCTCAACAAGAACCGCGATCCCGCAATCCAACGTAGGTAAGTTCATGAGCGACGCCGCCACAAGTTACGCCGTCCTGGCCCTGACAAACGCGTCAGCACGATAAGGTCTCGAAGTGAGCAAGCACGCCGGGTGCCCCATCCTAAACAACGTACTTTGTTGTTTAGGGTGGGAAAGCAAGAACCACGCCAGCGGAAAGCGAAGTAAGCAAGCACGTGGGTGCCCCATCCTAAACAACGCACTTTGTTGTTTAGGGTGGGAAAGCAAGAACCACGCCAGCGGAAAGCGAAGTAAGCAAGCACGTGGGTGCCCCATCCTAAACAACGCACTTTGTTGTTTAGGGTGGGAAAGCACGAACCCATGCGAGAGAGAGCCTCCGCCCACCGCAGGGAGTAATCACCCCTAAGTGCAATAGACACCCCAGCCCATCCCAAAGACAATCTCTGCAAACCACCTCAGCAAAGCCCTGCCATCCGAACCCAACTCCGTGCGCGCAGGGTTGCAAAGGATGAGCCATGTTTGCACTCTTCATCGTGCTCAAGCACCTTCTTCCCGACACCGCGCTGGCGACCTTCGCCTACATTCTCATCACTTACCATGTTGTGTTGGCCTTCAAGGTATTCACCGGCAACAAGCAGCTCGGCCTCTCCCTGCCTCTCTGGCAAACGCTCCTGACGCACGCGGCCTGCGTCGGCCTGCTCGTCGGACTCGGCCTCGGCCGCCACACCATCCCCTTCTTCGGCATCATCCGCTACTTCCTCCCCGGCCTCGCGCCGTTTGAAGCCGAATGGCTCTTCTCCGGCGGCCGCCTCAAAGCCAACGAAAACCCCGACGAAGCCCGCATTCAGGCCGCCATCGAAGGCAAAGCGAGCCCCCAGCCCTCCGCCGCGTCCGCGCAATCCGCATCGTCCGCGCCTTCTCTCTACATGAACAGCAGCGGCGACGAGTACAACGAGTTTCTCGAGCTCATGCGCCAGGGCAAGCGCCCCTATCGCAAGCCGGGCCTCTCGGTCGCGCAGGAGTACGAGCGCTGGCTCGCCGCGCGCGCCAAGTCCCACCCCGCCGCACCCGCCAATGCCGAGCCCGCCCCCGAACTTAAAGCCTGAACTTCGCAGCGCATTCCCTAACCGCAGTCGCCGATCTCCAGTCCAATGGCTGATCCCGGCACCCCTCAATCGCACCGCAACGCTTGGTTGGGGCACCATCCCGGAAAGGAATGCTCGATGCGCTCGATGAACTCCCGTGCGGCACTTCTTCTTGTTCTCTCACTCTCTCCCTTGGGCCGCGCGCAATCCCCGGCGGCAATGAAAGTTGTCGCCGGCCAGCCGCCCCCGGCATCGACGCCGACAACCGGCAACACCACAAATCCCTCCCTCTCGTTCGACTTGGTCGCTATCGATAAAGCCGGCGCGCCCGTATCCGGACTCAAGCCCGAAGACGTCACCATCCTCGACAACGGCCACCCGCAAGCCATCGCTTCCCTCCGCGCCAACGGCGATTCCAGTGAGCCGACCGTCGAAGTCGTTCTCCTCATCGACGCCATCAACACTGGCAAAGAGACCATGGACGAAGAGTACGACTGGCTGCACACGTTTCTCGCGCGCAGCGGCAAGCAACTGGCACTGCCCACCTCGTTCGCCATTCTGCAAGACAAGGCCGTCACCATGCAGAATCACCCAACGCGCGATACCGCTACCCTCGCGCGCTTCCTCGATAGCAATCGCCCCGGCTTTCGCGCCCTGCGAACATCCTCCGGTGGCTGGGGAACCATCGAGCGCGAGCAGATCTGCTTGAGTGAACTCAACTCCCTGGCCACGCAGTCGGAAAAGAAACCCGGCCGCAAACTTTTCGTCTGGATCGGCCCCGGCTGGGGAGAAGGTCCCGACCCCGCACGGCACCCCATCGGCGACAAAACAGAGCAACGCCTCTTCAACGCAATCATCGCGGAGTGGGACCTGTTGCGGCAGGCTCGCGTCACCCTCGACATGATCGACCCCACCATCGCCGGCGACAGCCTGTTCAACTTCAATTACAAGCCCTATGTGAAGGCGGTCGTGCAGGCACACGAAGCCGTCTATGGCGACCTGATGCTCCCGGCCATCGCCGCGCAAACCGGAGGCCAGGTCCTCTACGGAACCACCAACCTTCCCGACCTCATCGACCGCTGCCTCGCCGACGCCCAATCTTTCTACGTCGTCACCTACACGCCGCCGCAGGCGCAGCACCCCGCCGAGTTCCACTCCCTTGAGATCAAGATCGACAAGCCCGGCGTCGTCGCCCGCGCCCGCACCGGCTACTACGCGCAACCATAAGACAGAGGTCCCTGTTCTCTCTTCTCTGATCACTGACCACTAATCACCAATCACTGATCACTAATCACTAGTCACTAATCACTAATCACTAATCCCCCAGCGGATTCGCCGGAATCTCAATCGACACCAGCGTTCCCCGCCCCGGATTGCTCACCACCTCAAACCGCGCCTGGTTCCCATACAGCACCTCCAGCCGCTCCTGCACATTCTTCATCCCGATCCCCGCGCCCGTGCGCCGCAAGCTCCCCGCCGGCCGCTCCACCATCCCCACGCCATCGTCCGCCACCTCAATCAGCACGCGCCCGCCTTCCAGCCGGCTGCGCAGCGTCACCGTGCCGCCATTCAGCCGCGGCTCCAGCCCATGCTTGATGCTGTTCTCAATCAGCGGCTGCAGCAGAATGCTCGGCACCGGAATATCCAGCGTCCGCGGATCAATCTCTTTCTCCACCCGCAGCTTGTCCGCGCCAAAGCGCACCACCTCAATATCCAGATAGTCGTCCGTAAAGCTCAGCTCATCGCGCAGCGAAATATACGTGTCGTGATCCTTCAGCAGCGCACGCAGAATATTCGCGAGCTTCACCGTCATCTCGCGCGCCATCTCCGGCCGCACCCGCGCCAGCGACGCAATCGAGTTCAGCGTATTAAACAGAAAGTGCGGATTGATCTGCCGCTGCAGCGCATCCAGCCGCGCCTCCAGCAACAGCCGCTTCTGCTCTTCCAGCTTCATCTCCAGCCGCAGCGTGCTCCACACCTTCAGCGCAATGCCCACGTTGATCGGCGCCGCCAGCCACACGCACGCCTGCACCCACCAGTTCGACCCCTCCAGCGCAAACAGCCGGTGCGGATACAGGTGCGCCAGCCAGTCGCGCGCCGCCTCCATCGCCGCAATCAGAAACAGCAGCAGAATCTGCCGGTCGATCTTCGGCTGCCGCAAATTGCGCCGCACCCACCGCCAAAGGCTCAGGTCGATGAACGGCGTAAACGACCAGATCTCCTCCGCCTCCACAAATCGCCCCAGCACGCCCGCCGCCAGCCCCAGCGCCAGTGCGAACGGCAGCGCCAGGTACTCGTGGTGATACACCGCGGGAATCGAAAGCACCACGCCGCCCAGCATCGCCCACGGCGGACCGAGCAGCAGTCCCAGCAGCACGACCGTTTCGAAAGAGATGTCCGCAGCCAGAAAGTTCGAGACCGTAAAGCGCAGCCACACGCCCAGCGTCAGCGGAACTACAAAGAACGCCACCAGCGCCAGCGTCTGCTCGTTCGTGCGCCGATCCGCAAAAAACAGCCGCCGAAACGTGACCACCCGCGCCAGGATGCTGGCCACCGAAGCCACCACCCCCAGCTTCACAAGCAAAGTAATCCAGATCAGCCTGTCGGTCACGTACTAAGTGTAGTGGCCAGTGCCCAGAGCCCAGTGGTCAGGGGTCAGGGACTGAGGAGGGACGAAGGGAATAGGGTCCAGCGCCGTGTGCCCCATCCATCGCGCTCTCTGCGATGGGTGGGAAAGCACGAACCCCAACCCGCCGCGAACCGATCCACCAACACCCCATCAACGGTCAAAGATCATCGGCCAAAGCGGAAGGATCTGCGGTTGTCCTTCGGCAACATCATTTCCCCCACACGCGGTCATCCTGAGCGAAAGGGGCCCCAGACGTATTTCAGTCTGGGGGTGGTAAGTCGAAGGACCTGCATTTCTTCGGCTCGATCCAACTCGATGCCGGGTGCCCCATCCATCGCGTTCTCTGCGATGGGCGGGAAAGCACGAACCTCAACCCGCCGCAAACCGATCCACCAACACCCCATCAACGGAGGACAGCGGCAAGCGATCAAAGCTTCCCGGAGGGAAAGCACGAGAAGTAGCCCCGGGTGAAACCCGGGGAAACCGCACCACAACAACACGCCGTCCCGGAGGGCCGGCATGAAACCAACGTAAATCGCACTTTGCGGCCCAAAGCACCTAATCCAGATCAGCCTGTCAGTCACGCCATCAGGGCGCATAGCGCGTCGGCGCTTCAGTCGCTCATTATCAAGGTTCTCTCCTGTAGCGTAGCTAACGGGTAGCAGCGCGCTTAGGAAGATTCCAACCCAACCACTCCGCCTGATGGTCCTGGTTAACATCGTGAACATTTGTTTTGTCTATCCACTGCCATCTGAAGTGGGAGCGAAGGAGTTTCTGTTTCCAAATGGGGCTCCATCCCGAATTTCGATTGCACTGAGCCCATGCGTAAAGATCGGCCAACTGAAGAGCAGGTCAAGCCAAGCCGCATATCGGATTCGGAATGATGAGTAATCTTATTTAGCAAATAAGCGGTTCTAGTAGCCACTTTGTTCTGGAGAAGCTGACAGAGATGACCGTAAAACGGTTCTCCTTGATCGAAGAAAAGGTGGCATTCCTTGCAGGCTGCTTGGTTCTCTGACCACAGAAGCACCTCCCCTAATGCCTGGCGCAAACATGCCTCATTTGCGTTCTTGCTGGCATTGGGCTCCTGCTTGGCTCTCTCTGCGAAATCTTTCAGGACAATAGAAACGACGAACGGGAAAAGGCCAAACTTACCCGGAATTTCCCCGATCCTTGCACGCGCGCAATGTCTGCACGCGATGCGAGCACAATCCCGCAAGAAGCGATCCACCTGAACTATGTTCCATCCCTCGTATAATCCCTTCCTACTTACCGCATCAGTGGTGTGAAGGTAATCAACCCGATGCTGCCTTAGGACAACTCTCCAATCCCTCTCGAATGGCAGCCATTCTTCCTTGGTACCCGAGACAACAGCCAACGAGACGACGTCATAAACACGGCTGTCGGCTTGGTTACCTCCATCAAAAAAGCTCTTGAGAACCATGAGGCTGACCCTTTCTGCCACGATTGACGATGGGTAGAAGGTTTATGAAGGCACGGCTATGAATTTGCTTCATTTGCCTCCGCCGTGCGCTCAGGCGGCAATGGGAGCATGGCACTTCCTGATCGCGAGCTTTCCCGTTCATCAATGTTAAGGGGAGACAGCTCAACTGCCATGTTTTCCCTTCCACGCTTCCCACAAATAAAATTGAAGTTGACTTGAATTTTATTGGTAATAACATACTTGACGCACAAACTAAAACTAACTAAGCTATTGGTTGCCGTGACAGGGCTGTGCCTACATCTGTGGAACCCAATAGGGGGCCGGAGTGTCCCCATCGCCCACCGCTCCATACGCTACGCAAGCGGCGGCTTCGCAGTACCAGCGGCGGCATAACTGTGCCATTGGCAGAACTTGGTCCAATGCCTCCCAAATTGATCATGGTAAAAAGCTATGCCGTGAATGGCGATATAAGACGTACCGGCGGCAATTTCTGTCTGTTCGTCTTCGGAGATGGGCCATGGCTCCATCCTGTCGGAGCGCGACCGAAACTCCGGGGTAGGGTCATTCTCGCCGGGGAAGATCAATCCGTGAAGAGTGATGCTATGAAAACCGCCTTCATCTATCGGGGGGCGGTAGTTTCATCTTGACCACATCGATCCATATATGCACCTGCGTATCAAGCGCAACGCTTTTTCCAAAATTGTTTACGTTAAGCTGGAACAGCTGTACACCGCTTTTAACAGTGTTGGGAAAATCAATTCTTACCCTTATCCAAGATCGCTCTTCGTAACGGAAGTTTTTCGAAGTCGCTCCATTGAAAGTACGTGATGATCGCGTCTATCCATCGCGAAGAGCAATCCGAGTATTTTGAGGCGAACTTTCCACCCGTGCAAGGTTTGATACCAGCGCTTTTGGGGCTGTGGGGGATTTCTTGGGGATGGCTGAATCTCAGACGAGGTCGGCGATTGCCCATGAGCGGTATCGCCTTCATGGTTGGCTGCTTGTTCTGGAGCTATGCTTGTTTTCATTTTGCTGCCTTGGAGTGTAGACGCTTTTTAGCCATTTGACGTCTTTGCGCAAATCGGCAATGGCTCTTTCGATAAGATTTAGCCGATGGTTTAATTTCTGGTCTGGCATGGAGGCGTAGTGAAACACGAATATCACGAAGGGGTTCCCAGCGCCGGAAAGAACTTTGAAGAAAAATGAAGAAGCTCTTTCGCGCTCCAAAAGACACGCCCGAAGAATAAAAGCTCACCTAAGAAGGCAAGGCTTCGAGAGCTAAGAAAGTGAGCGGGAAGTGATGCGTTTACCGCGTCCCCACCGTTTGAAGCGTGTGTCAGTCCGCTCCGTTGCCCGTCAGTTGGGTATAGGTGAGGCGACGGCCCACGATCTGCACATGGCGAGGGTGAAGCGGTCCTCATCGGTGAGCGGATTGTCCTTCGTGGCGCGATTGTTGAAGCGGAACACTTGCTCAGCCACATAGCGGTCAAGGTGGAACGGCTCGACTGCAACGTAGGTTCCCGCAGGCCACGCTTCAACAGGCTCCAGAAGTTCTCAATCCCGTTGAGTGTGGACTTGCCGCGAACGTACTCGTTCACATGTGTTCACGGTGTCATGGACGAAGTCGGGAGACTCAAGCAAGGTTGTAATCTCCGAGTCCATCGGTGTAGACCGTGCTGCCCTTTGGAGACGTTTGAGAGAATGGCATCTTGCAGAGCTTCGCGGTTCACTTGCGGGACCGCGTGAGCACGAACCTGCCGCAACTCACGATCAAGGATTCCGATTACAGGAACCTTCCGCGTTCCGCGTCCAGATTCGGACTTGTACTTTGGGTTGCGATAGCGGATGCCGTTCTTTTCATCGGTGATGTACTTGTCTGTGCTGCGCTTGCTGAGATGGCGATTCTTAGGCTCTCCGCCCACATAGGCTTCATCGACTTCAACCGGGCCGCCATCTTCTCCGCCGAACATCTCCATGGAACCGCTCTCCATCGCTTTGCGGATGCGGTGAAGCATGAACCAAGCCGACTTCTGAGTAACACCGATAGAGCGGTGAAGCTCATAGCTAGAGATTCCGTTCTTGCAGTTGCAAATCATCCACACTGCCGTCATCCACTTGTCCAGACCAATCGGGCTGTCCTCGAAGATCGTTCCGACCTTGACAGTGAACTGCTTTTTGCAGCCATTACAGAACCAAATCTTGCGCGTCGAAACGAACGAATTCGAGTCAGAACCGCAACGGGGACAGCTAACCCTTCCATCTGGCCAGCGAAGGAACTTCGCGTAGTCAAATGCGCGGTCTGTGTCCGCGAAGTAAGCTATTGCCTGTTGAAGAGTTATGGGCTTTTTCATCTCTCGCACCTTCTAGCTACGCTTATGTTAGCGCAGTTAGTCTTGTGTGTCAAGTATGTTATCGCCATTTTATTTAGTGTATCTTCGTACATACTGCATGGCCGCGCCGCTCTCCACATTCCGCACGATCCACAAACGCGAGCATCCTCTCCTCAAGCTCAAGGAGGATGACCTCGACTTCATTGTGCAGTTCGTGCTCGCCTCCGGGTCGCTCAAAGAGATGGCGGAGCTGCACGGCGTCAGTTATCCAACCATTCGCGCCAGTCTCGACCGCGTCATTGAAGAGCTGCGTCTCCGCCAGCAGGGCGAGACCCGCGACGAGATGACCGAGCTGCTGGCCAGCCTGATGGAGCGCGGCGAACTCAGCGCCACCGTAGCCCGCAAGATTCGCACCCTGCACCGCAGCGTGCTGGAGAAGGACAGTGGTTAGTTGTTAGTGAGTAGTGATTAGTGACTCGTGGCGCCTACCGCCCGCTCTGCCCCTTGATCACTGGTCGCCACCCACTACTCACTACCCACTACTCACTAATCACTAATCACTGACCACTGACACTGATCACTGACCACTGGAGACCCTATGACCGGAGCCATTGAACAAGTCCTTCGCGGAGTCAGCCACTACCGCATCGCCATCGCCATCGGCGTGCCCATGCTGGGCGGACTGCTCGCCCTTGCCGCCAGCCTGCTCACGCCGCGCGGCAAACTCCGCGGCGCCATCACAGGAGCCTATCTCCTTCTCGCGGCTCTCGGCTGCTCGTTTCTTCTCTTCGCCATCGCCGGCCTCATCGTCGGCGCGCCCCGCGACCTGCTCATTCCCCTCTTCGTCCCCGGCATTGCCCTCGCCGTCGTCATGGGCATCTTCGCGCCCGTGGTCATCCGCGAGTACCAGCACTTCGAGTTCCGCAAGCTCGCCGCCGAGCTCTTCCGCAGAAGCTGAAGTGTAGTGGTTAGTGATCAGTGATCAGTGGTCAGTGGTCACTGATAAGTGATCAGTCAGCCACTGGGAGGGAGCAGCCTCTATCAGGTTGCGGAAAAACCCTCTTGAGGTCGCGGTCTTGAAAGGGCACGGTTTTAACCGTGCCACAAGACCAATCCATTCATCGTCGGCTTTAGCCGCTGAGGGATGTATTTTCTCGGCGCTCACAGCGAGTTTCTCCGCAGCCTGTTTAACCGCGGGTAGCCTTGAAATCGACTGTCATAGCTTCGGAACGAGCTCTGACGCAGACACTATGTCATCTGCAATCTGTCATCCGAACCCTGATCCCTACTCACTGACCCCTACCTACTAACCACTAACCACTAATCACTAATCTTCAATCAGCGTCATCGGGTCCGCATCATGGATATGGCCCATCTTTTCGTGCTTGGTCTTCAGATACGCCGCGAAGGTGTCCTGCGGCTCCACCTCGGCGGAGACGCGCTCCACCACGGCGATCCCGGCAGCCTCCAGCGCCGCGACCTTCTCCGGGTTATTCGTGATCAGGCGAACCGCGTGCACACCGAGCAGCTTCAGCGCCTCGGCGGGCAGCTCGTAGGCCCGGCAGTCGGCGGCGTAGCCGAGCTCCACGTTGGCCTCGACCGTGTCCATCCCCTGATCCTGCAACTCGTACGCCTTCAGCTTGGCCATCAGGCCAATGCCGCGGCCCTCCTGCTGTTCATAAAGCAGAATGCCCGCGCCCTTCTGCGCGATCTTGCTCAGCGCCAGCTCCAGCTGCAGACGGCAGTCGCAGCGCAGCGAGCCAAACACGTCCCCCGTGAGGCATTGCGAGTGAATGCGCACCAGCGGAGCGGTTGTGTGCACGTCGCCCATCACCAGCGCCACCAGGCCCTCCACAGTGCGGCCTTCCCGCGCGCCCTGCTCGCAACATGGCCGCGCCGCCGGCAAAACGCCCTCAAAGCCGAGGATGCGGAAATGCCCCCAGCGCGTAGGAAAATCCGCTTCGGCGACCTTGATGACACTCTCGAAAGGCATAAAGCCATTCTAAGGGATCGTCAGTGGTTAGTGATCAGTGGTCAGTGGTTAGTGATCAGTGCTGAGGGGTCAGGGCCAGTGCTCAGCGCTCGGAGGGCCGGCGAAAGTGCTCAGGAGTTAGCGTCGCCGCCGGAATTCAGCTAGATTGAGCGTATTCAGCTAGGATTCTGGTCCAGACAAGAAAGTTGGGCTGGATTCTGCGGCACCCGGGACCACTGATCACTGACCCCTGACCACTATCCACTAATCACTGACCACTAGCTTCACCGCGTGCCCGCGGGAAGCGCAAACGTCACGCCCGCATCCTGGTTCGCCTTCTCCGTAGCGGCCAAATCAAGCGAATCGACAGGAATAGCGCGGCGATGCTCATCCCCCACATACAGGGTCGAAGCCGTCAGCACGTAGTTGTGGATCGTCTCCGGCGGACGGCCATCCTTGAAGATCAGCGTCACCGCCTCTTCGCGCACCGGCGCAGCCACCACCGCAGCCGGTTGAGCAGCCTGTGCCTGGTAGGAAGGCCGATACGGCGAAGGCGGTGCCTGCGCGTAGTTCGGATACGGCTGCATCGGCTGGTCTTGCGCAGAACCCTCGCCATCGTAGCCGTTTTCCGGGCCGTACGCCCCGCTGTCGTCCGCCTGCGCCTGCGTTGGTTGTGCATCCGCCGCGTCGATGGTATCGATGTCGTCGTAGTCGCCGAAGACATACGGGCTCACGAACGGATAGCCAGGCACGCCATAAAAGCCGTTCACGATATAGGGTCCGCGGTAAGGCCGCCGGAATCCGCCGCCCCTGTACGGCTGCCGCGGCCCGCGATAAGGCAGCCCCGGCGGCCGCATCACGAAGTTCGGCCGCTCTCCGGGAGCTGCGCGGTATCCGCCAAAGCGAGGCGAGATTGCCGAACGGGGCGCGCCCGCTTCGCGCGGCATGCCGGCCGACCGCGGTTCGGAGAAATGCGAAGGAGCGGAGCCGGCAAAGGACCCGCGTGAAACCGAGCTTGAATGTTCTGAGGAACCGCCATGGGAAGTGGGATGTTGAGCACAGGCGGGGAGTGCAACCATCAGACCCACCAGCGTAAGTGCGGGGAAGCACTTCACAGTCTCATTCTACTCCCACGGTGTTAGACGCTGACCGCGGACCGAACGCTCCAGGAATCTTAGGACCGGAGGGCTTTGAGCACCTTGGCCGTGGTCACCACCTGGCCGACGTGCCGCTGCGTGTGGTCAGCCACATGAATCAGCGCGCCTCCAATCGAGGTTGGCAATTGCTTGCGGCCAACGCCGCGAAACGTATTCAAATCCGCGGTGGCCAGAACCCGCACCCGATCGGCCGCGTTGCTGAAGGCGACCTCGACCTCGGCAAGCAAAGCCGCCAGTGTCTCGTCGCCGCTCTGCTCGGCCTTCAATGCCGTCAACTGCTCGGCGGAGAGCTGGTTCCCTTCCGCATAGGTCAGGATCCGGTCGGTCGATCGCGCAATGTGGCGCAGATGAAACGCGACCGACGGCAATCCCAGAGGCTGCGCATGGGTCTCCGCGTCGGCCAGTCCATCCGTCCATCGGGTCAGGTCGTCGAGCGCCAGGTCGAGCGCGTGCAGCACCGCCCGGCCCACCGCGGGCACGTCGGCATGCGTTCCGCGCAGCCACGGTTCAATGTAGGGAGCCTGCACAGCAGATGTGCTCACGGGGAAGTCCTCTGATCGCCATTTTATCGTTTCCAGCGAAGCGGCCGGCCGCACCGGGCAAGCGCCTCATCGCTTTCTTCTCGCAAGTCGCGCGCGCGGCGAGATACACTCTGCCGAAACACTTGTTCCCCAGGAGCCCGACGTTGGCGACCGTCAATCTCTGGATGGGTCTTGCCGGCATCTTCTTCCTGCTTGCCGGAATCTTCGTGCGTCGCAACCAGATCGCTGCAGCGCGCGGCATCGACAAGCTGGTTGCGCTGGCCCCCGTGTTCATCGCGACGGCGCTGGCGACGTTCGCGCCCGAGCACTTTCGTGGCCCCGACTTCGTCGCCAACATGGTGCCGTCCTATATGCCGTTTCGGCCGTACTGGGCCTATCTCGTGGGCTGCGCGTTGCTGGCGGCGGCGCTGAGCATCACCTTCCGCAAAGTCGAGCGCGCATCCACCACCACGTTGGGCGCGATGTTCTTCTTGTTCGTCGCCATGCTGTTCATCCCGGCAGCTCTCCGGCATCCGCAAGATCGCTTCACGTGGACGCTGGTTCTGCGCGAGTCCTCGTTCTGTGCCGGAGCGTGGTCCCTTGCCGCTGTCTGTTGGCGCTCCGCAGCGCCGGCGTTTTCGCGCGCGCTCCTCGTGTATGCGCGCATTGTGCTTGGGATCGCGGCCATCTTTTACGGCGTCATGCACTTCCTGCATCCGCATCTGGCACTGGGTGTGCCGTTGGAGTTGAAATTGCCTGCGTGGATTCCGGCCCCGATCGTGTGGGCGTGGCTCGCGGGACTGATTCTTGTTGCTTCCGGTCTTGCCTTGCTTGCGAACAAATGGCCGCACCATGCGGCCGCGGCGATTGGCGCCGTCATGACCTTCTTCACCGTGCTCTTGTACGGGACGCTGCTGGTTCACGCGTTCTGGGGAACAGCCGACGCGGTGAGTGAAGCGATCAACTACGTCGCCGACACCATGCTGTACGCAGGCTCCGCGCTGGCTCTTGCCCTCGCGCTCCCAAGCGAGCGGATCGCGGGAGAAGCCGCCGTCACGCGCCGGGGTGAGGTGCGCGAGTTCGCAACAAAGGAACGCTAGCTGGCGCTCTTCACCCGCACCACGGTAATCTTCTCGAAGCCTTCTTCAAACACCGGCGGCTTCAGCTTCTCGGCCATCTTGCGCATCACGTCTTCGCTGACCGTCCGGTCACGCTGGCTGTTGCGCTGCAGGCAAACCTCCAGCGGAACATCAAAGAAGACCGCCTGCACCTCGTAGCCGAAGCTCTTGGCCATCTTGATCCACTGGCGACGCTCGTGGATGGAGAGATTCGTCGCATCCACGTAATTCCAGGGCATGCGGGCAATCAGGCGCGCCCGCAGCAGAGAGCGCAGGGTCGAAAAAACCAGGCCCTGGTAGCGCTGCTCTTCCACATCGTCGAAGAGGATGTTGCGCAGCAGATCGCTGGAGAGGGGCGTGACGCCGCGGCGGCGAAACCATGTGGTCTTGCCCGAGCCGGGCAGTCCGATCGCCAGCACCACATAGCCCTTGGGAGCCTGCGGCGACTTCCCTGCTGCTTCCTGCTGGGGCGGAACGCTGGGAGTCTCCGGCTGCGTCTCCAGCTCAAACCGGCCCGACCCGGCGGCTTCGCTCCACTCCTGGCGGGCCTGCGACTGTTGCCTGGCAATCCGTGACTGCCCTTGCCCATGCTGGGCCCGGGTGCTGGCCTCCGCGCGGCGCTTCGGCGTTCCGTGCTCCCGGTGCATCTTCGGGATAAAGAGGCACCAGAGGTGCCGGCTGGTTTGTCGGGATTTCCTGGCCGATCTTGCCTGTGGATTCAGAGGTATTTGGTGCGCGTCTTGAACGTCTTCTCATGCCGCCTTCAGACACCTGTGTTGTCCCTACCCGAATACCACAATGGGCGGGCACGCTGCAAATGTGGATAGCGCAGGCCAAACCTCACTGCGCCTAGCAGATGGCCCGGAGGCCGGCGCGCCTCCCTCCATCGCCGGTGCGTAACCCGCGCTCATCGCACCACTGGATCGACTTGTGCTGTGTAGTGCGTCACATCGGTCGCGACCCCGCAAATGGAAGAATCTCTTTGAGAAACAAGCCCATTTCCGGAGGAACATCACGGAGTTTTCATCCGGGCCCTGTCGGCGAGAGTGTTACCATCATGGGTTTGGTGGAACACAGATCTGGACATCTTCCAGGCGCCGAACGAGACCGAATCAACCACGGTTCAACGATTACCAAGGAGAAAACACACATGGCAGTGAAGGTTGGCATCAATGGCTTCGGCCGCATTGGCCGCAACGTTTTGCGCGCCGCTCTGGGCAATCCGGAGATCGATTTTGTCGCCGTCAACGACTTGACCAGCCCGGCCACCCTGGCCCACCTGCTCAAGTACGACTCGATCCTCGGCAACCTGAAGAACGACATCACCGCCGGCGACGACTTCATCTCCGTCGACGGCAAGAAGATCAAGGTTTGGGCCGAGCGCGACCCCGCCAAGCTGGACTGGGCCGAAGTCGGCGCGCAGATCGTCGTCGAGTCCACCGGCCACTTTACCGATGCCACCAAGGCCAAGGCCCACCTCGGCACGACCGTGAAGAAGGTCATCATCTCCGCCCCGGCCACCAACGAAGACATCACCCTCGTGCTCGGCGTGAACGAGGACAAGTACGATGCCGCCAAGCACAACGTCATCTCCAACGCCAGCTGCACCACCAACTGCCTGGCGCCGGTCGTCAAGGTGCTCATCGAGGACTTCGGCATCGTCAGCGGCATCATGACCACGATCCACAGCTACACCAACGACCAGGTCATCCTCGACTTCCCGCACAAGGACCTGCGCCGCGCCCGCGCTGCCGCCCTCAACATGATTCCCAGCTCCACCGGCGCCGCCAAGGCGCTCAAGCTGGTCATTCCTGAGACCGCCGGCAAGCTCGACGGCTTCGCGATCCGCGTCCCAACCCCCAACGTCTCCATCGTCGACCTCACCTTCATCAGCGAGAAGACCACCGACGCCAAGGCCGTGAACGCCGCTCTCAAGGCCGCCAGCGAAGGCGAGCTGAAGGGCATCCTCGGCTACGAAGAGCATGAGCTGGTCAGCTCCGACTTCAAGGGCAACAAGCGCTGCTCGATCGTCGACGCGCCGCTGACCAAGGTTGTCGGCAAAGCGTCAAGGTGCTGAGCTGGTACGACAACGAGTGGGGCTACTCCAACCGCGTCGTCGACCTCATCGGCTTCCTGGTGACAAAAGGACTGTAAGAAGACAGGGGTCAGGGATCAGGTATCAGGGATCAGCGGCCGCATCGACGCTTCGATCTCCTGCTTGATCTCTGACCTCCGTGTTCGACCGTGTATCTCTCAATTCTCATCGCCGATCATCATCGCGATCTCTGTTGCTCTGATCCCTGAAACCTGACCCTGAAACCTTTTATGCGCCAGAACATCAGCGGCGGTTCTCCCTACGAGCCCATCATCGGCTTCTCGCGCGCCGTGCGCGTCGGGCAACACTGTTCATGTTGCTGGAACCGGCCCGGTGGGCGCCGAGAACGAAGACGCCGCCGGACAGACGCGCCGCATCTTTGCGATCGCCGAAAAAGCGCTCACCGAAGCAGGCGCCACCTTCGACGACGTCGTCCGCACGCGCATGTACCTCACCCACGTCGAAGACTGGGAAGCTGTCGGCCGCGTCCACGGCGAATTCTTCGGCAACATCCGCCCCGCAGCCACCATGGTCGTCGTCGCCGCGCTGCTCAACCCCGCCTGGCGCATCGAAATCGAATTCGACGCCGTGATCGAAAGGTCTGGCGCTTCGAATACTGAACCCTGACCCCTGAAACCTGATCCCTCAAGGAAGAACACCATGGCCAAGCTCTCCATTCGCGATATCGAACTGACCAACAAGCACGTCTTCATCCGCGTCGACTTCAACGTGCCGCTCACCGAAGACGGCACGACCATCACCGACGACACGCGCATCGTGGCCACGCTGCCCACCATCGAATACGCGCTCAAGCACCGCGCCAAGGTGATTCTCGCCTCGCACCTCGGCCGCCCCAAGGGCAAGCCGAATCCGAAGTACTCGCTGCGCCCGGTCGTCGACCGCCTGCGCGAGCTGCTCGACAAGGAAGTCGGCGAGTCGAACAACGTCGCCTTCTCGCCCGATTGCGTCGGCGAAGTCGCCAGCGAACTGGCGCGCCAGCTCGAGTCCGGCCAGGTCCTGCTGCTTGAAAATCTTCGCTACCACGCCGAAGAAGAAGCCAACGATCCGGCCTTCTCCAAGGCGCTCGCTTCGCTTGCCGAGATCTACGTCAACGACGCCTTCGGCTCGCGCGCACCGCGCCCACGCTTCCACCGAAGGCATCACCCACTTCCTCAAGCCCGCCGTCGCCGGCCTGCTCATGGAAAAGGAAATCACCTACCTCGGCAAGGCGCTCGAAGTCGCCCGAGAAGCCCTTCGTCGCCATCATCGGCGGCAGCAAGATCTCCGGCAAGATCGACGTGATCGACAACCTGCTCGACAAGGTCGACACGCTGGTCATCGTCGGCGGCATGGCGTACACCTTCCAGCGCGCGCTCGGCGTCACCACCGGCAAGTCGCTCGTCGAAGAAGACAAGATCGACATGGCCAAGGCCGCGCTCGAAAAGGCGAAAGCCAAGGGCGTCAAGCTGCTGCTGCCGGTCGACAACATCCTCGCCGACAGCTTCTCGCCCGACGCCAAGACGCAGCCCTGGGACACCTCCAAGAACTTCCCTGCCGACTGGCAGGGTCTCGACATCGGCCCCAAGTCCATCGCCGCAATTGAAGAGGTCGTCTCGACCGCGCGCACCATCGTGTGGAACGGCCCCGCCGGCGTCTTTGAATTTCCGCGCTTTGCCGTCGGCACCAACGCCATCGCCAAGGCCGTCGCTGCCAACAAGGCGGCCATCTCCATCATCGGCGGCGGCGATTCGGTGAGCGCCATCAACCAGGCCGGCGTGGCCGACCAGATCACGCACATCAGCACCGGCGGCGGCGCCAGCCTCGAGTTCCTCGAAGGCAAAAAGCTCCCCGGCGTCGAAGCGCTGACCGACAAGTAGGTCGCCCGCAAGTTCGGCCGTACTCCTCACGCACGTGGCGAGTACGGCTGACGTTCTTTCCATAGACATTCAGAGCAAAGATGAAGGCCCGCGCTCCCGTTTATAAACGTATAAACACCTATGCACTTGTCTGTTTATATGCATAAGCGTATATTTGAATGAACAAGGATCGAACCCATGTCTTCAACCCAAACTCGTTGGAATCTTGTCGTCTCCAAGGAAATTGACCAGTCCTTGCGCGAGTTCCTTGCGCATCAGGGCCGCGCGAAAAAGGGAGAACTCTCGCGTTTCGTCGAAGAAGCTGTCAACAAACACATCTTCGATACCGCGCTCCAGGCAGCTCGCGCCAACAATGCGGATGTGCCTTTCAAAGAGATTGAGAGCGCCGCGGAAGAGGCTCTTACCTGGGCGCGGACTCGCAAGCGCTGATGCTCGTATTACTCGACAGCAATGTCTTCATCAGCGCCCTTCTCACCTCCGGCACCCCACCAGCCAAAGCCGTCGATCAATGGCTCGCCGGCCGATTTCGCCTTCTCACCTGCCAGCATCAGATTGACTAGATTCGGACGGCCTGCCGGTATCCCAAATTCAGAACGAGCCTGCAGCCCCATCATGTCGGCACCATGCTGAACCACCTCTACGGCGCAGAGTTCTGGGCCGCGCCATTGCCGCGCAAGCACAACGCTGCAGACCCCGCCGACAGCTACATCTTCGATTTGATCGACGCTGCCCAGCCTGACTACTGCGTCACGGGGGACAAGCGCTCTGGCCTTTTGCAACGCGGTGCGCTCGGCAGGACAAAGATTCTCGGTGTCTCAGCTTTCTGCCGAGAAGTGCTCAATCTCTGAACAACTCGCAATCATGTTCAAGGCAAAGTCATCGCCATTCCTGAACCGACCTGTACTCGATTCCTGAGCCAGGAAGGGAATACCATGGTCCAGGAGTTCAGAAATCCGATCAATGCCCAATCACACCCGCGTACTCTCCCAGCAAGACGACTTCCCTTCCTTCGAAGAGTTGCGCGACTTTGTACGCAGCAGCCACCTCGATTGCCGTCTGGCCCTCGAATCAGGCGATCCCGACGATTGGGAAACGCTGCTGCTCTCCACCACCGACGACATCGAGATCGCCGTCCTCGAGCGCAATCCGGTCGACGATGGCTCCGCCGGTCAGGATGAGATCGCCGATCTGCAGGAAGATATCGCAGGCTGCAAGCCCGAGAGCAGCGTTGACTGGCTCAACAACTATCTCGCCGAAGTCAGGATGGTCTACAGCTTCCAGCACCTGCAGGGCGCGGAAACCGTCGACGGCAGCAACGCCCTCCACGCGTTGCGCGCGCACATCTGGGAACGCGGCGAGTCCATCCTGCAGGCCGACGGCGAAGGCTTCACCAACGAAGAGGGCTACCACATCCTGTGGCAGTTTGCCGACAACGTCTCCGGCCCGTGGAGCATGGGCGTCTACAAAGACGATCTATGGCACCACTTCAAAATGGACCTCGGCGACCCCGACCATCGCGCAGCCTTCCTTGCCGGCGAAGTGCCCGATGACCTTACCGGCGTGCACGCCTCCGTGCCGCGCCGCGACTAGCGCGAAAAAAATATCCGGATTTCCTGTCACAGTTCGACCCCGGCCGTCACTATCGAGCAGCAACAGGAGGACGACGGAATGTTTCACCTGAAAGACACTCTCTCCCTGGCAGCCTGTATCGTGATTGCTTCCGCATCCGCGGCGGCTCAAGATCAGGCGGCCAACGATGCAGCCTTGGCGCAAGGGCCTTCATCCCCGGTGGCCTACGTGTATGTCTCAAATGAGATCAGCTCGAACAATTGGGGCGTCATGCAGGTTTACGGCTATGCAGCTGCAGCCAACGGCAAATTGACGCCAATCCCCGGCTCACCCTTCAAATCTGCGAACGTTTCGTGGATGGCTGGGAACGGCAAATATCTGTTTGGAAACGAAATCGTGAACTCGGAGATCGAGTCGTTTGCGATCGGCAGCAGCGGAGCCTTGAAGCTCACCGAGACCTACTCGGCAGGCAGCGGAGCTCTGGTCGGACCGGTGCAGCTCGATCATTCGGGCGGCGTGTTGCACAGCTATATCAGCGAAGGCGGTTCCGACTACTTTCGCGATCTTGCCGTGAACGGCTCGAATGGCAAACTGAGCCAGGTTGGGCAGGTCCCGATCAGTTTTGGCGGTTATGACTGGCTGGGGTTCCTCTCCAACGACAAGTTCGCCTATGCAATAGGGAATGCTTGCAGCAATCAGGGTGGTCTCTTTGCCTTTAAGCGCGCCAGCAACGGCGCCATGACCGACATCACCATCGCGGATCCCATGCCGGAGACGCCGGAGGGCAATCACAATTATTGTGTGCAGGATCTGGCGACGGCCCCCAGTGGTCACGTCGTGGCACTGCTCGTCGACAAGAATGTCACCAATGCCACACCGGTTCTGGCGGCGTTTTCGTCGGAAGCCAATGGCGACCTGACGACCACCAACACCCACAGTGATATGCCCAAGATCGGCGTCACGAATGAGGATTGGCTCAGGATGTCTCCGGATGGCAAGTTCGTTGCCGTTGGCGGAGAATCGGGTCTCCAGCTCTTTCATGTCAATGGCGGCGCGCCCCTCACCAAGTACAAGACACTGCTTTCCGGCGGATCCGCTTATCCGGTGCAGATGTACTGGGACAATGCCAACCACCTTTACGCGATCGGCCAGAATCAGTACGCAATCGACACGCTCTGGGTGTTCACGGTGACTTCCTCGGGCGTCACCCAGGCGCCGGGGTCTCCGTATGAGTTGCCGAATCCCAATTGGGACATTGATGACTATATGATCGTGGTCACGAAATAGGTGCATCCCCGCTCAGAGGCGGCGCGATGTCTCTGTCGAACCACTTCTCAAGCATCCGGCGCAAAAACGCCGGATGCTTTTCCCTTTGCCGCACAACCGTAAAAGCCAAAGATCACTTCTCATTCGTATCGCAGCGCTGTCAGTGGATCCACCTGCATCGCGCGTCGCGCCGGTATCCAGCAGGCGGCTAACGCGACAACCACGAGCAGCAGCGCCACGGCGGCAAACGTCGCGGGATCGCCGGCTCGGACTCCATAGAGAAAACCGGACATCAGCCGCGTCGTCATCCATGCGGCGAAGAGCCCGATCCCGATTCCCGCCAGTGCCAGCGTGCCGCCCTGCCGCAGCACCATCGCGAGAATCTGCGTGCGTCCCGCGCCGAGCGCGACGCGCAGGCCAATCTCCGAGGTCCGCTGCAAAACGCTGTAGGATATGACTCCGTACATACCCACCGATGCCAGCACCAGCGCGAGCATGCCGAAGCCGCTCAACAACAACAATGCAAACCGGTCGGCAATCATCGACGCCGCCACCATTTGCTGCAACTCGGCAAAGCGCGCCACCGGCAGCTCTGGGTCGACCTCGTTCACAGCGCGGCGAATTTGCTCCTCGATTCCACCCGGCTCTCCGCGCAGCCGCAGCGCGTATTGCATCGTCTGCATCGAGGGCCAGATCTTGATCTCGTTTTGTGTAAAGGGCACGTACATCTCCGGCGAAGGCGGCTCGCGCAGTGACGTCTGCTTGGTGTCCGCCACCACGCCGATGATCGTGCGCAGCGGAATCCGCACCATGCCGACGCCGACTTGCTTGCCGATGGGATCCTGTCCCGGCCAATACTTTTCCGCCATGGTGCGATTGATGATCGTAACTGACTGGGTCGCGAGGGTATCGGTTGTCGCGAAGTCCCTGCCCTCCTGCAGGGGCGTTCCGATTGCGTGAAAGAAGCCCGGCGATACGAACTGGTAATTCGCGCCGGGCGCATCCGCTTGTCCTGTGCTAGGCCGTCCCGGAATGCGAATGATCGTGCTGTCAGTCTCGCCTCCCATGGGCACCACCGAAGCGAAGCCCGCGGTTTGCAAACCTTGTATCCCCTGCAGCCGTTGCAGAACATCGCCATACACCTGGGCCATGCGTGCGGTGTCCACATACCGCGCCGACGTTGGCAGCGGAAGTTCGAAGGTCACAACGCGCTCCGCATCGAACCCGGAGCTCGCGTGCAGCATCGCATAGAAACTCCTCAACAGAAGACCGGCAGCAACCACGAGCACGAGCGCCATGGCCATCTGCAGAATCAACAGCCCGTTGCGAATGCGCGGCGCCGTCGCGCTTCCGATATTCCGTTGCCCGCCTTCTTTTAACGCATCCACGAGATTCAAGCGCGTCGCCCCCAACGCCGGCGCTAGTCCGAACAGCACACCGGTGCCCATCGTTACCGCGAGCGCGAACGCCGCCACCGCGAGGTTCACACTGGCCTCGTGTAAGTGCGGCAGCGTGTCGGGCCCAAACCGCTGCACGCACCACAGTCCAATCTCCGCCACCACAAGACCCAGCGCACCACCCAGCACGGCGAGTAGAAGGTTCTCCGTAACGATCTGCCGGATCAGCCGGCCGCGCTTCGCGCCGAGAGCCCCGCGGAGCGTGAATTCGCGCCGCCGTCCCACCGATCGATTCAGCGCAAGTCCCGCCACATTCGAGCAGGCGATCAGGAGCACAACAAGAACGGCGCCCATCCATAAGAGAAGAGGTCGCCGCGCATCGGCCACCGCCTGCGCGGTGAGCGGGACGGTGCGGTTCCAGTACCCTTTGGCCTGCGGATACTGCTCAATAAACCGCTGATCGAAGCGAGCCATGTCCGCAGAGAGTTGGGCAGGTGTCACGCCGGGCTTGAGAGCGGCCACGAGCCCCATGTCGTTGGAGCCGCGCGCGCCTGGAGACAATGCCATCGGCATCCATAGTGCGGTTCTCCGCGGCACATCTAATCCGGCCGGCATGCCTGCGCCATCGGGAAACACAAAGCTCGCCGGCATCACGCCAACAATCGTGGCGGCGCTGCCATTCACGTGAATGGTCTTGCCGACAATACCGCGGTCGCCCTGGTAGCGCGAACGCCAGAGCCACTCGCTCAGCACCGCCACGTGTTCATGGCCGGCCTGATCGTCCTGCGCGGTGATCGTGCGTCCCAGCAGGGCCGATTCGCTCAGCGCCGGGAAAAATCCCGCGGAAACTTCAACGCCTTCCTGCAATTCCGGCGCACCTGCACCCGTCAGATTGAATGCCTTCTTCCGGAAAGCGCCAAGGCTTTGAAAAACCGTCTCTGTCTGTCTAAGCAGGTTATATTCCTGCGCGGAAACGGGCATGTCGATGTTGCCGTAGTAGGAGCCGGTGGGAGACTCGCCCCAGATCATCACCGCACGCGCAGCATTCGCATAGGGTAGCGACTTCAAGAGGACGGCATCCACCAGGCTGAACGCTGCCGCACTCGCACCGATGCCAAGCGCCAGGGTGAGAACCGCCGTCGTTGTGAATCCTGGATTTTTCGTCAGCATGCGTGCGGCAAAATACACATCCTGACCGAGCTGCTCGAGGAGGCTGGTTCCGCGCGCCTCCCGCACGTTCTCTTTGATCTGCTCGTGGCCGCCGAATACCATGCGCGCCCGCCGCTGGGCTTCGTTCTCGCTCATCCCCGCGATCCGATACTTCTCCGCTTCCCGCGCCACATGGAATCGAAGTTCCTCATCGAGTTCCTCTTCCATTCGCCTGCGCCGGAACAGCGCGCGCAACCGGTAACTCAAATCGCTAAGAATCATGGGCTCTTTGGGCCTCCCCTTCAGCTTCTACATAAGCTAATCCGGATTCCTGTCGAAGCGCAAGGGGAAAATGCCGGCGTCAATTCTCCGCATCTTGAATGCATCTGGACGAGGTTCTCTCAAGCCCCCGCGAACCAGCCATATAGTGCGGGCAGCCTGGGCAAAGGTATATTGACATCACACGGTGAGGTCGACCATGGCTCGCTGCGTTGCGGCCAATTTTTCCCTATCGCTCGCGCTTTCGCTGGTCTGCGTCCTTGGCGCGTCGAACCTGGCCGCGCAATCGAGCGCAACCACTGCGGAATCGAGCTCCGTGCCCCCTGCGAAGCCAACCGCCGTGATTTCTCTCGGCCAGTCGCTTGCTCCTCTTGACGGACCGTGGAAGTTTCATGTGGGGGATTCCCCTGTCGATCCGGCGACAGGTCAGCCGCTCTGGGCCCAGCCCGCCTTCGATGATTCCGGCTGGGAAAATGTGGACCTGACGCCCACAGACGCCGCGAGCGACGAAGTGAGCGGGTGGACCAAACGGGGGCACGCAGACTATAGCGGTTATGCCTGGTACCGTCTCCACCTCCAGGCGCACGCCACAACCGGAGGACAGCTGGCGCTGGCAGGTCCAGCGAACTTCGACGATGCCTATCAGTTGTTTTTGAACGGAGCGCTCTTGGGCGGCTTCGGCAACTTCGCGGGCAGCCGGCCCAAGTACTTCTATTCCGAACCGACAGTATTTCCCTTCCCGCAGATGGACGCCAACAATGCGGATGAAGTGATCGCCTTTCGCTTCTGGATGGCCCCCTCCACGCTCTTGAGCATTCCTGATCCGGGTGGGTTTCACACGCCACCCATGCTTGGAACCGCCGAAGCCGTCGGCGCCGCGTATCAGCTTGGCTGGGTTCACCTCGTCAAGCAAAACGCTGTCTGGGCAATCACCGCGGTGATGTATTCCGTACTGGCGGCCGTTGCCTTCGCGCTTTTTTTCTTCAACCGCAACGACCGCGTCTACCTGTGGATGGCTGCCGCGTTTTTTGCCGAAGCTTTAGGCGGCGCAGAGACGGCCTTCTCTTCGTGGACACAAGCCATCACAGCAACGACAGAACAATGGATCTGCTTCGTCTTCGTTGTGCCCACCATCCGGTTTGTGTGGTTCATGCTGCTGCGCGACTGGTTTCGGATTGAGCGGCCGCGGTGGCTGCCCTGGGTTGTCGGCGTTCTGCTGCTGGTGCAGGCTACGGGGTACGCCGGCGCATTCACCCTTCTTTACCCGCTGGTTCCCGCATCCCTCATTCCCGCCTCCTACCTGGTTGTGCAGTGCGCAAACCTCATCTTCAGCCTGCTCATGCTTTGGCTCACCATTCGCTACGTCCTTGGCCACGGCATCGAGAGCTGGCTGCTGGTGCTTGCTCTGCTCTCCGATTGGATCAGCTGGCTTGCCGGCTGGCTCACCTTCCTGCATGTGCCCAGAGTCTTCTATCCGTTTGGCATCTTTCTCAGCCTCGCGCAAGTAACGGGTTTCCTCATGGCATCGGCGATGTGCGCATTGCTGGTGCGGCGCTGGGTGCTTTCGGCGCGCGCACAGCGGGTGATGGCGCAGGAGCTGAAGCAGGCGCAGGAAGTGCAGCAGGTGCTCATTCCCGAGGCCATTCCCGCGGTTCCCGGATTTGCCATCCAGTCGGTCTATCAGCCCGCGGGCCAGGTGGGTGGTGATTTCTTTCAGATCCTCCCCGCGAAAGATGGTGGCGTGCTCGTTTGCATCGGCGACGTCAGCGGCAAAGGCATGCCCGCTGCGATGACCGTATCCCTGCTGGTCGGCACGCTGCGCACCCTCGCCCACTACTCGCAAAGCCCGGGCGAGATTCTCGCCGCCATGAACCAGCGCATGCTGGGCCGCTCGCGTGGCGGATTCACAACCTGCCTCGTGCTCGTTGCCGCGCCCGACGGAACCGTGACGATCGCCAACGCCGGACACATTCCACCGTATCTGAACGGTAAGGAGCTGACCCTCGAGAGCGGCATCCCCCTCGGCATTGCTGCGGGAGCTGCCTATGCCGAGACAACATTTCATCAGAAAGAAGACGACCAGATTGCCCTCGTGACCGACGGTGTGGTCGAGGCGCGTGCGGCCTCGGGCGAGTTGTTCGGCTTTGAACGCACCGCCGCGATCGTTCATATGTCCGCGGCGAAGGTCGCGCAAACCGCACGCGAGTTTGGGCAGGACGACGACATCACCGTCGTGACACTCACCCGGCTCAGTGCGGGAACCACAGCACCGGCTCCGCAGGTCGTCGCAGTCTTGTCGCCGTCCGTCGCCTGAGTGGTGGTGAGTGCCTGTTCCATGGTTTTGAGGAGAGCGCAGGATCATGACGTTTCGCCGAGCGACCCGACGCCAATTCATCTCGAACGGGCTTGCCATCTCAGGAGCCCTGGCCTTCGGCCTTCGCGGTGCGAACCTGGCCGCAGAGGCGCAGACCAATCAGCCGGGCGCGCCGTCCACCAGCCCTGCCGCGGCCATGGGGATCGCCGGTCCTGGCTCGCTGAAGGCGCACGCCGCCGCGAAAGGCCTGCTCTTCGGTACAGCGGTGGAAGCGCAGTTGCTGTCCAGCAACGCTGACGTAGCGCAGATCGTCATCGATCAGTGCAGCATTTTGGTGGCGGAGAATTCGATGAAGATGGGTCCCATGCGGCCCACGCCAACCACCTACTCGTTCGAGGCCGGCGACGCACTGGTTGCTTTTGGCGATGCGCATGGCATCAAGGTGCGCGGGCACAACTTGAACTGGCACGCGCAGCTGCCCACATGGTTCAACGCCACGGCCAATAAGGACAACGCGCGTCAACTGCTGGTAGACCACATCACGACCGTTGCCGGGCACTTCAAGGGCAAGCTTCACTCCTGGGATGTGGTGAACGAGGCGGTGAATACGCCAGACGGAAGACCGGATGGGCTGCGCAATGGGCCGTGGTTGAAGCTGCTGGGGCCGGAGTTCATTCCGCTCGCCTTCAAGACAGCGCGCGCGGCCGATCCCGACGTGCTGCTGACCTACAACGACTATGGGATCGAGACTGACAGCGATGGAGACGTAAAGAAGCGGGCCGCAATCCTCCAGCTGGTCCGCGGAATGAAGCAAGACAAGGTTCCGATTGACGCGGTTGGTATTCAGTCGCACATTCACGTCGGCTGGTCTACCGCAGACAGCAAGGGGCTGCGCGAGTGGATGCGCACCCTGCGCGCCATGGGCCTGAAAATTTTTGTTACTGAGTTGGACATCAACGACGACACGTGGAAGACCGACGACCCGGCGGAGATCGACGCGGCAGTCGCTCAAACTTACCACGACTACATGGACGTGATCGTGAGTGAACCGGCCATGGCCGCAGTGTTGACATGGGGAGTCACCGACGCGCATACCTGGCTGGCGGGCAGACGCCCCGGCCCGCGCCCTCCGGGTGCCGGACCGCGTCCGGGCCAGGCAGAGGTGTTGCCTCCGGGGCCGCCGCCCGGGCAGACCACGCAGCCGAATCGCCCACCCGAGCGGCCTCTGCTCTTCGACGCCATCAACAAGCCAAAGCCCGCGTTCTTCACCGTGCGTGACGCATTCGATACGAGGACCCCATAGCCGCAGAAGCCGCGAAGAGATGCTGTCTGGTCACCTCGCCCACTTGCTGACGAGAGTGCGTTCAGGCTACCGCACGGCCTTCTTGGTGCGCGAAGCGGACAAGGGCGTTTCGGCCAGCAGAAGCCACGCGTTCAGCCCAAACTCAAAACCGCTGGCCGGTTTGTTCTTTCCGTGCACTTGCCCTGCCTCCAACGTCGCCGCTCCATGCAGCAAAGCCCAGAGCGCCACCGCGGCCTCTCGCGCATGCGTCTCTCCGGTCATGCGCTGCACCTGTTCGACAGTAAAGCTCCACAGGCTCTGGCGGGGCGAACCGGCATGATCAGGCGTTTGGAAGCTCATGAAAACTTCGTACAGATTGCGATTGTCCCTTGCAAAATGCAGGTAGGCGTCAGCCATCCTGCGGATTGTTTTCGCCGCGTCCGCGCCACGCGCAGCTTTTCGCAAAGCCATCTCTAATTGGCGGGCGCATTCATCGGCGAGGGCCGCCTCCAGCGCCGCCCGGTCGGAAAAGTAGCGATAGAGGGCGTTTGGCGCCAGGCCGAGAGTAGCCGCAATGTTCCGAAGAGACAGATTGCGAATACCGCCGCTCGCCAACTCCTCCAGAGCTGCTGAAAGGATGGCGCTTCGGTCTGTCTTGGAAGGAAAAGGCATGTGAGCAGTGTACACCTTGACCAGAAGACGGGCATAGTGTACAGTGAACACCATGAAGATGTGCAGTGAACATCTTCAGGACAAATGGAGGAACATGACCAAGTCTAAGGATGTCGTTATCACAGGCGTATCAACCGGTATAGGCAGGGAGACAACAAGGTTGTTGATCGCGAAGGGTTATCGTGTCTTCGGCTCGGTACGAAAGCAACCCGACGCTGACCGTCTGCAGAAGGAAATGGGAGACCGCTATATTCCACTCGTCATGGATGTCACGGACGCAGATGCAATTCAACGAGCAAGCGAGAAAGTAGGAGCCCTGCTCGGCTCGAACCGGCTGGGAGGGCTGGTCAACAACGCCGGAATGGTTGTGAGTGGACCGCTCTTGCATCTGAGGCCGAGCGAGTTCAGACGCCAGCTTGAGGCCAATATGACCGGCCCACTGATGGTGACGCAAGCCTTTGCTCCCCTGCTTGGTACAGACAACACGAGAACGGGGCCGGTCGGTCGCATTGTCAACATCAGTTCCACAGTGGCGAAAATCGTACCGCCTTTCCTGGGTGCATACGCCGCCTCGAAGTGGGGACTTGAAGGCATGTCGGAAGCGCTGCGGCGCGAACTGAAGCTATTCGGGATCGAGCTGGTGATCATTGAGCCTGGTGCGGTGAACACTGCCATGTATGACAAGGGCGAAACCGAGGACCTGAGCGAGTTCAAGACGACTCCTTATTGGGGAGCGATCGAGAACTTTCGCATATATCTTGTGACGGAGGGACGCAAAGGATTGCCCCCGGAGCGGCTTGCCGGCACGGTGTATGCAGCACTGACCGCGGCGAAGCCAAAGACCAGATATGCTGTGGTGCCGCAACGCTTGAAGAACTGGACGCTGCCCCGGCTGCTTCCAGCCCGGATGGTCGATGACGCAATTGCAAAGCAGATGGGATTCATCAGGAAGTAAGGTGAAGGCAAGTGCGCCGCCTGAAGACTGCCTGTTCGCGTGGAGAATTGGAACGTAGAAATTCTGAAATGGCGATATCACGCCAAATCACGCATTTCGCGCTCATCAACAATGATGAATGACGTGAAGAGCGTTTATCGGGACTAACCATCGCCTTATCTCAGGTTCCGCGAGTGCATCTCTCTGAAGTCATAAGCTCAGAATTCTCGGCAGATCAGAGAGCCTTATCGACATGTGAATACGAATCGAATCAAAACGAAGCTACTCTGCAGTGCCGTCACAGAGATCTCGCTATCACAAGGTGGCTCGCAATGCTTGTATATCGCGCATCGGCGGCTGCCCGAAGAATCGCTTGTACTCGCGATTGAACTGGCTTGGACTCTCGTAACCAACCTCGAAGGCTGCGCTCGCAGCATCCAGCTCCTCCGTAAGCATCTTCTGCCGCGCTGCATGAAGCCGAAGTTGCTTTTGAAACTGAAGCGGGCTCATGGCTGTGAGACCACGGAAGTGGTGATTCAGAGTTGATCGGCTCATGCCTGTCATCGATGCGAGTTCGTCCACATTCAACGTCTTCTTGAAGTTGTCGCGCAGCCAAGTGACAGCCTTCGCCGTCCGATAACTTTGGTCCGCCAGCGTTGCGACCGAGCGCAGGCGATCTCCCTGCGGTCCCTGCAGAATGCGATAGATGATTTCCCGCTGGAGCAGCTTCCCAAAGAACGGAACATCCTGTGGAGTGCGGAGAAGTTGCACCATGCGTAAACATGGTGCGAGCAAGTCTACCGTTGCATTACCAAGAACCATGCCGCGGGTTCCAGCCGGAGGAGGGGGAATGCGTACTTCTTCTGAATGAAGAACGTCGCGGACCATCCCCAGGTCAAGTTTGAGGAAGAACGCCAGATAGGGCTTCTCCACACTGGCAACATACACACGGCTGATGATGGGGAGTTCGATGGAGGTGAGGAGAAAGGTTGATTCGCCGAAGACGTAACTCTGCTTGCCGAGGTCGACACGCTTCTTTCCCTGTGGAATGAGAAGCAGACTGGGTGCGTACGTGCAGGGATTCGGCGCGGTCGGAACCGTGTTCTGGTAGAGCGTGAGTCCTGGGACAATGGTTGACACTTCTTGAATATGCCCCATCACTTTGCTAATTTCGGAAGCCAGTTCTTGGAGCGCTTGCGCGATCTGGGGATTGCCATTCGATCCTGATTGCAAGGGCTTCATTCATTTCCTCGACATCTCCAAGATAAGACAAAAGCGGGTGCCATGGCGCAGTATTTCGCTTGCCTCGGCGAAATAGGCAATTATTCCAGTCGATCAGGCTACCGCTGTACGAGCCTCCGGGCCTAGTGTTGAACCCGAGGACTTGGAAATGAAAAAGCGCAAACTTGGAACACTGGAAGTATCGGAACTCGGATTTGGCTGCATGAACCTGGCCACAAACTACGGCCCCGCGGCCCCGATCGACGAAGCCATCAGGGTCATTCGAGAGGCCCACAGCAAGGGTGTCACCTTCTTCGACACGGCCGAAGTGTACGGCCCGTATACGAGCGAAACCATCGTCGGCGGCGCGGTCGAACCGTTCCGCAACGAAGTGAAGATCGCAACGAAGTTCGGCTTCGATCTCACCGAGAAGAGCGGTCTAAATAGCCGCCCTGATCACATCAAGTGGATGGTGGACGGATGCCTCAAGCGTCTCCGGACGGATCACATTGACCTCTTCTATCAACATCGCGTTGATCCGAATGTGCCAATCGAAGAAGTTGCCGGAGCGGTAAAGGAGCTCATCGATGCAGGCAAGGTGTTGCACTTCGGTCTGTCGGAAGCGAGCCCCAGCACCATCCGCAAAGCACACGCGGTTCAGCCTGTCGCCGCACTTCAGACAGAGTATTCGCTGATCAACCGCGACCCGGAAGAGAACGGCTTGCTCGCGACCTGCGAGGAGTTGGGAATCGGATTCGTGCCATGGGGACCTATGGGCATGGGCTATCTGACGCAGAGACTTGATGCAGAGACCAGTTTTGACCCGAAATCGGATCTGCGCTCCGGATTCGATCGCTTCCAGCCACAAAGCTTCGCCGCGAACAAACCATTCGTCGATCGCATCGCGGAGCTGGCGAAAGAAAAAGGAGCAACGACGGCGCAGCTATCGCTCGCATGGCTGCTGGCCCAAAAGCCTTTCATGGTCCCGATCCCCGGAACAGGCAAGGTCAAGCATCTGGAGGAAAACATCGAAGCGACCAACCTTGTACTAACGGCGGCAGACCTGAAAGAGATTGACCGTGCTCTATCCGAGCTCAAGATTCATGGCGGTCGTATGAACGAACAACAGATGAAGGTCGTGGAGCAGTAGGGGCAGTAGTCCTCACTGCTGGCAGAAAGGCACCGTTCTCTAATAGAAGGGAGAGAATGGGAGGAGATACTACTATGACTGCAGAAACCAACAAGATCGTAATGCACCGCTTCTTGGAGTTCATCAACACTGCCAGCGAGAAGCTTGCTCAGGAGCTCATTTCGCCCGACGCGATATTTCATGTGCCAGGGCGTCCCGAGCCGATGCGCGGGCCGGCTGGCTACCTGGCTATCATCGGGATGATGCGCGGAGGCTTCCCCGATATTCAATGGACTTTGGAGGAGATGGTTGCTGAGGGCGACAAAGTGGCAGCAAGGTTCACAATGCGGGGAACTCATCGGGGTACATTCTTTGGCGTCCCGCCAACGGGAAAAATGATCGCAGTGCAGGCCATGAATATCTACCGTCTGTCGGGTGGTCAATTCGTAGAAGAACATGGCCAGCCGGATATGCTTGGACTGTTGCAGCAAATCGGCGCGGTGCCGGCAGCTTAGAGATCTGCGGACCCATTCGGTTTACGCGAGATCGCCAATTCACTCATCGACACCGATTCGTAACGAAATGTCGGCAAATCGTCAGCAATCCATCGGCAAACCCTCGCTCGTGTTTGCAGGACAGTGGGTGCGAGCGGAAGAACCGTGGAGAGGCTCTTTCAGGACGAAACCGGAATGACCGTGGGAAAATGGCGGCAGCAGCTGCGCCTGATGCAGGCAATGCGCCTGCTTGGCGAGGGCGCCAAGGTCACGCACGCGGCTCTCGAATCTGGCTATAGTACCCCGAGCGCGTTTATCGCAGCCTTCCGAAAGGCACTTGGAACAACTCCGGCAGCCTACTTCAAAGTTCCGGTCGACGGACGGCGAGGACAGAGGAAGTCGACCTCAGCAAACAGATGAATCCGGATGTTCTTTCCCGCTCCTTCTCGCCTGCCGCAAATGTTCGTTGGTTCCAATTCTAGGTATCCCCGCCAGAGTTGAGGACGCGGCCATCTTCCCTTGACATAGCTTGACTATGCCAGTAGCCTGTTGTTGGCATAGCCTGACTATGCCAGAGTTTTTGTATGGTTCGAGAGGTGTTGTTTGCATCGAGATCCGATTCCGCCGGGGACCCTTTATTTGCTGATCCTGAAGACACTGGCGCTGCATGGAGAACTGCATGGATATGAGATTGCCAATTCGATCCAGCTCACGTCGGACGAGGTGCTGCAGGTGGAAGAGGGATCGCTGTATCCGGCGCTGCAGCGGATGTTGATCAAAGGCTGGGTGACGGCGGAGTGGGGCGTGACAGCGGGCAACCGGCGGGCGCGGTACTACAAACTGACGCCTGCGGGGCGCAAGCAGCTGATGGTGGAGGTTTCGCAGTTTGAGCGCGTCATGGGAGCGATTACGCGGGTGATTCAAACGGCATAAGGAGATGAGCCATGAGTGAGGCACGCGAGCTTTGGCGCCGAGTGCACATGCTGTTTCATCGTCGGCAGTTTCAGGCAGATCTGGAAGAAGAGATGCGCCTGCACCTGGAGTTGAGAGCGCAGCAACATGCGGAGAACGGATTGGGCGCAGAGGCAGCGCGGCGCACGGCTTATCAGAGATTTGGCAATCCACTAGTAATCAGGGAGAAGAGCTATAGGATGTGGGGATGGGGATGGCTGGAGAGCCTGGTGCAGGATGTGCGCTTCGCGATGCGGCAATTGTCGAAGACGCCGGGATTTACGATCACGGCGATCCTGACGCTGGCGCTGGGGATTGGGGCGAATGCGGCGATCTTCACCCTGGTGAATGCCGTGCTGCTGAAGGACCTGCCGGTGGTCGATCCGCAGTCTCTGGTGCGTTTGGGCGACTCCGACCAGTGCTGCGTGAATCGCGGCCCGGTGGAAGACGGGAACTACTCGATCCATTCCACGAATACCTGGCAAAGGTTCAAGCAAGACAACCCCGAATTTGAAGAGCTGGCCGCGATGCAGGCGGGACTCAATCCGCTGGTGGTGCGCCGCGAACACTCCGACGAGGCCGCACACTCGGTCAGTGCAGAGTTCATCTCCGGCAACTACTTCCATACTTTTGGACTGCGGGCGGCCGCAGGACGGCTGTTGCAGGAGAGCGACGATGTGCGGGGCGCGCCGGTTGCGGCGGTGATCAGTTATGCGTTGTGGGCGCATGATTATGCACACGACCCTTCGGTGGTGGGCGCCACGTTCTGGATGAACTCCAGGCCGGTGACCGTGGTGGGAGTCGCTCCGGAGCAGTTCTACGGCGACCGCCTGCAAAGCACGCCGCCGGGCGTTTATCTGCCCATCGAGTCGCTCCCTGTTCTGCGGGATAAGGATTACGTGCACGAGCCGGAGGCGCGGTGGCTGTACCTCATTGGCCGCGTGAAGACGGGTACTGTGCCGGCTTCGCTGCAGCAGAAGCTCTCTGCGCAGTTGAAACAGATCCTCTCAGGCAGCAAGTCCTTCTCCAGTGCGCATAACCGTCCGTTTCTCGATCGCGTGCATGTTCCCATCACCCCGGGTGGCGCAGGAATCCAGAATATGCAGGCCGACTACGGATCGAACCTGCACCTGTTGCAGTGGATCGCCGGGCTGGTGCTGCTGATCGCCTGCGCCAACATCGCCAACCTGCTGTTGGTGCGTGGCATGGCGCGCAAGGCGGAGATGAGCCTGCGTACAGCGCTGGGTGCAGCCCGGGCGCGCATCGTTCGTCAACTCTTGACTGAGAGCCTGCTGCTGGCAGTCATCGGCGGCATCGCAGCGCTGGCGGTTTCGTACGGTGGCGCAGAGCTGCTGCTGAAGCTGGCCTTCCCTTCGTCCAACGATGTGCCCATTCATACCGCGCCCTCGCTGATGGTGCAGGGATTTGCGATTGCTCTTTCGCTGGTGACCGGCGTGCTGTTCGGGTTGGCGCCGGCGTGGCTGTCGGCGCGGGCACAACCCGCGGATGCGCTGCGCAGCGGATCGCGCACCACAGCCGGGGGAGTCTCGGTGCTGCAGCGTGCGCTGGTTGTGATGCAGGCGGCGCTTTCGCTGGTGCTGCTGGTGGGTGCGGGCCTGTTCGCCCAGAGCCTCAACAAGCTTGAGCACTTTGACATGAAGCTCGATGCGGGAAACCGGTACATCCTCCACTTCGATCCGCAGTCTGCGGGTTACTCGCAGCCGCAGCTGGCGCCTCTCTATCGGACGATCGAGGATCGCTTCCACCAGGTCCCTGGTATGGTCCATGTCGGGCTCAGCACCTATACGCCGATGGAATCCTACAACGACAACACCTCCATCCAGATCCAGGGGCAGCCGAATTTGTACAAGAACGCCTCGTATGTATGGGCGAACTCTGAATACTTCGACTCCGTGGGCACCCGCGTGGTGATGGGTCGCGGCTTCGGCCCGCAGGACACCCCCGCCGCGCCCGCCGTCGCCGTAGTCAATCAGGCCTTCGTGAAGACCTTCTTCAAGCCGGGAGAGAACCCCATCGGTGCGCACCTGGGAGGTCCGGATTCGCCGGGGGATTTCACAATCATCGGCGTAGTGCAGGACACGACTTATGGCAGCGTGGGCTGGAAGGATCACGCGATGTTTTTCATGCGCCTGCTGCAGCAGCCGGCCGGGGACAAGAAGCCGACCGACTATGTATTTACGCGGGCAATCGTGTTGGAGACGGCGCGGCCCATGGATGACATCGAAGCGCTCTCGCGCCAGACCCTCTCCAGCATCAACCCGAACCTTTCGGTTGAAAAGTTCCAGACCTTCAGTTCGCAGATCGGAGAGCAGTTCACGCATGCGCGGATGCTCTCTCGGCTAATGACGCTTTTCGGTGGGCTGGCCCTGCTGCTGGCCGCGGTTGGACTCTACGGCGTAACGGCGTATGGCGTGGCACAGCGCACCAGCGAGATCGGCATCCGCATGGCCTTAGGCGCGGAGCGGAGCGGCGTGGTGGCCATGATCCTGCGCACCGCGCTGTTGCAAACGGTGATTGGACTGGCGATTGGCGTGCCGGTGGCCTTCTACGGGGTTACGCTCGTGAAGTCGCAGCTGTATGAGATGACGACGGTGACCGGCGGAGCGCTGGCGGTAGCGGCGGGAACTTTGCTGGCGGCCGCGTGCGTTGCCGGTTTGATTCCTGCGCGGCGTGCAGCGTCTGTCGATCCGGCGCGGGCGTTACGGACAGAATAATGGCATGGGTCGAGACATGCCACGCGCAGTACCTGATAGGCGCGCTTTATCAGGACTTGTGCGAACTCTACGGAATCTTCTCGACGGCCGGAGGCTGCCAACTACCATCCAGGATGGATGGCTCGGGCCAATACAGTCGCAACGTCAGATTGAAAATGCCATCGCCCGATGGCAGCCAATTCGCCTCATGATCAGCTCCCGGATTCTGATCTTGAATAAAGAGATCGAGTGAGCCGTCTGGATTGAACTTCAATTTGTCGCGATCACCGATCGCATAGCGGTTCATCGTATTCGCGATAAAATAGCCGTCCTTGTCATACGCTGTGACAGACCAGAAGGCCCGCACGGGCGGCAGCTTGCCTGATGAAAAGCGCATGCGATAGCGCATCGCGCCATTCAACGGTGTTCCGCCGGCATCGGTCGAGTCACTGATGTACACCGCGTCTTCTGGAGGGTTCGCACCCACGGCGACGCGCGCCGTGATCGCGCGGGCCGAGTAGTTCGTGCCATAGCGGCCCAGTTCGCCCTGGAAAGAATTCCATCCGGGCTTGTGAGCAGCGCCTGTAGTCACGAATGCCTCGATCTTCGCAGCTGCCTCGTGCACACCTTCATTCAGCCCAGCAAGCTGTTCTGGCGTGAGCTTCGACGCGTCAAAGTCCTGCCCCGGCACGATTCCGATGCGTGCGAGTTGCTCAACCACCGGCGCATCTTCCTTGTGTGGAGGATTTGCCTTCAGCGCCTGAGCAAATATCGTGAAGAATTGCACGGCATCCATAGCCTTGATTCGTTCCGGCACCGGCGAGCCTGTCTCAGAAGACCGCGCCGGGGAGGGATGCGGCGGTTCATTCTTCCCGGGAAACTGACTCAACGGAACGAGGAGCATGCCCTGCTGAAACGTGTGGACACTGTCGTAGTCGCTTGCGCCGTTCGTTTGGGTGCGCCCCAACAGCCAAATTTGACTGGTCGGCGCGTCGAGGCGTGTCACACCAGGGGGAAGTTGCCCGTGCCATCCCGGTCCGACGAGAGCGAACCATGCTTCACTGGTTCCCGTCGTACGCTTGCTGGGATCAGCAAAGGTTTCAGTCCATGCGTCCATAAATTGCAGCAGATAAAAGCGACCACCGGAGTCGGGCACATGCAAAAGCATTGGCTCTTTCGACACGTCAATCCACGCATTCGAATAAAGCGTGTCAGCATTTGGACGAACAATCAACCGAAAGCCCGCGTCGGGAAATGCAGCGACGTGCGCCAGATGGTTCGGCGGAAATATCCGCATGGTCTCCTGCAGCAACACCAGCGGATACGCATAGGTATACGCTCGTTCTGCGACCTGCTGGACATCACTGGGGCTGAGGCTTTGAGCATTCATCATGACCTTGGCAGTGAAAATAAATGCTGCCATCGCAAGGGTGCAGCCTGTCGATTTCAACTGGCGTTTCCCCCTTAATCCTCTCGCCGCTTCTTGGCCGCACACTAGCAAACAACAGAGTGTCTTCTCACATGCCGCCTTGTCAGCACCAATGCCATCGCGCAGTACCCGCGCATCTAGGCCTTGATGTTGACGCACCGCGCGAGCCCTATTCCTTTTCTCCCGCAGCAAAGGTCGTCCACGGTCCCGACTTCATATCCTTGAGGATCGGCTTCAGGTAGCCATATTCGGGGTGTGCCTCGAAAAAAGGCGCCGCCAAGAAATCTTCGCCGCAGGGATGCCCGGCGCGGCCGATCAACTCCATCTTCCCGGCGAGATCCGAGTCGGTCACCTTGCCGGTGACTGCGCCGTGTGGCGCATATGGACCCTCATCCCACTCCGGCACGCCGCGCGGGCTGCGGTCCACGTGTCCGCAAAGCGAACGCTCGTCGGCATCGACCTTCTGCGTGTAGCTGTCCACGTGATCGGACAGAAACTTCTCCGCCATCTCCACGTCAATCTGGCCCTTCGAACTCGCGATCAACTTTTCGGCGGTCACGCGGCGCGCATTCATCGAGTTGCCAAGATTCTTCGCATCGAAGTTGTCCGTCTCCTCGCTGATGACTGCGGGATCGCGCGCGAAGTTCGAACTGATGAAGTACCCATCCTTCGATCGCCACATGGGCGTGTTCTTCAATCCCAATTCTAGGTAAGCCACTTCGCCGGTTTTGCGGTCGCCGATCAGCCAGTCATTCGCATAGCCGCCGTTGTTGCCTTCCTTGATGATCGAAACATACTCGTCGATCGAACTTGCGTACTGCATCGCCTTGCGCGAGCGCATGAACTCCGGTTTTCCTTCGGGATCCCATCCGATAAATTGCGTGATGGTCGTTTCCGTGATCATCATGCCTGCGTCGTTCACGCCGAAGTCGTCCTGGCTCGTGATCACTCCCGCCATGCCGTCCATCAGCATGCGATGCCCATGCTCCGGTTGAATATCGAACATCACCGTCCACCGCTCGCCATCGGCATACGACGACCAGTTGTTGTGCGCAATCACAATCTTTCCGCCCTTGGTGTAGCTCCCCGTGGCGATGAAGGCCGAGCAGCGCCCCTCCGGCGAGATATGCGGCGCGAGCGCGGCCTTGTCGGTCTTGTTCTGCTTGTTCAGCCACGGCACGTAGTAGTCCGGCAACTCGATGCCCGCGTTGAGCGCCACAATGTCCCACAGGTCGAGGTGTGCGCCCTTCGACCGCGCGCCGTCGGCAATGCCTTTGAGCTCTTCCTGGTACTCCGGGTCGATATGCGGCCACAGCATCTTCTCGCTGGCATCGCGAAAGAACGTCCAGTCTCGCTTGGTTTCATGGGTGTTCTCGAACCGGAGGACGTTCAGGGTGTCTTCGATCTGCGCGGCCAGCAGCTCGCCGTGTTGCCGCCCGATCTCCTTTGGCGACCCTTGCAAATGCACAAAGGTCCAACCGCCCCGCGTCAGGCTGTACCCCGCCCCCGCACTGACACGCGTGTTCTGCGAACCCTTCGCTGTGCTTGCGTCGGATGCCGTTGGCATGAGGATGAGAGCCGAACAGAGAGCGACCGTCGCCCACAGCAGCCGATGAGCCATTGCATGACCTCCAGGAATTGACCTGAAGATACCACAGCGCCTGAAGACAGAGAGCCGGACTGCATCAAGCCTCTGGTTCGAGTCTCATGCAGGCCGGCTCCGTCGTGGCTCGTCCTTCAGCGCTTCTTAGCGGCCTTGGCAGCCGGCTTGTTTGGCTTACCCTTGGGTGCAGCCTTCTTCGCCGGTGCGGGTGCGGGCTTCTTCGCAGCGACAGGCTTGGCCTTCACTGGCTTCGCTGGCGCTTTTGTCTTGGCTGCCGACGCCTTCACCGCTTTGGATGCCGGGGCCGGTTTCGCTGCAGCCGGTTTGGCAGCAGGCGCCTTCGCAGGCTTGACCGCCGGAACCGGTGCTTGCGGCGCTTGCTTCTTCGCCACCGTTACCGGCGCAGGCGCTCCCTGCCCCTTCTTCACTTCCGGGACAGATGCGGTTTTCTTGCCCGGCGCTGGCTCAGCCTTTGCGGCGGCCTGCGCTGTGTGTGCTCCAGCACGCGGCGCAGCTTCCTCCTTTGCCGGTTTTCCCTTTGCGGCCGGCGCGGCTGCCGCAGCCTTGCCGGCCTTTCCGCCGGGCGCGCTCTTGGCCCCGCGCTTCGCCGGTTTCTCCTCGTCTTCCTCGTCCTCTTGTTCGTCCTCGTCCGAGCCCTCCGGTTCCCCATCGCCGAGCTCGGCATCCAGTTCGCCCTTGGGGAGATTCAGATCGATCTCTTCGTCGTCGCCGCCGAGATCGTCCAGATCCTCGTCCTCATCCAGCTCTTCCGACTCCTCGTCTTCATCGAACGAGCGCTCTTTGACCTTGGCCTCTCCACGTTTCGCGCGCGGCCTCTTGATCGTGACCTGCGGCGGCGGAGCAGGCGGCGAGTACGGCTCCAGAAATGCCCGCATCTCTTCCGGCGTGAGAAGCTTGCCGTCGATCAGCTGCAGGAAGACGGCATGCACCACCTCGCCGTAATTCGCGAGTTCGGGCGTGATCCGCATCTCCTGCATCAGTGCATGCGGAATCTTCTGCTTCGCCTCCGGCCAAACCTTCAGGAACTGGTTGAAGCGCTCTTGGACTGTCTTATCCTTACTCGTAAAGGCAAGCCAGAGAACTGCTTCCGGATCATAGCTCGTTAACAACTTGAAAGCTGCCGACGGCACGGCATTCTCCTTCGCCAGCAGAACCTTGGCGAACTTGGCGGCCTGCGCGTCGAGGCTGTTCCATTCCTCCACGAAGCCTGGGCGCAGCAACGCCTGCTTCAGGGCGGTTAGATCTTTGGAGCTCAGCTTGGCCGTGAGCAGCTGCATCTGCGCCGCCGACGTATCCGCGTGCACTCCCTGCAAAAGCAGCTCGACCGCCAGATCGTGCAGCGCCTTCAACTTTTCTTCGTCCGCCTTCGCCGAGGTCCACGCCGGAAACAAAACCTCCATCCAGCCCTCAGCCTCGAGCGCGCGTAGTACCTTCAGCGCCTCGGCTTCATGCCCAATCTGTTCCAGCTCCCGGCTCCGCTCCTCGTCCGAAAGCCGTTCGATTGCGCCATCCCCTTTGGCGTTCTCATAGCGCGATGCGGTCTTCGGGTCCATCTCCCAACCCAGGCGAGACAGGTAGCGCGTCGCACGGATCAGCAGCGACGGCTCTTCCAGAAATCCATAATTCGATACCAATCGCAGCGCGCGCGCCTCCATGTCGGCGGCGCCATTCAACGGATCCATCAGCAGACCAAACGAGCCTTCGTTCAGAGAGATCGCCATCGAGTTCACGGTGAAGTCGCGCCGGCGCAGATCCTCTTGAATCGTGGCCGGATGGTACACCGGCTTGTCGATCTTGGTGTAATCCATGCGATGCGTGCTCACCACGTCCACGCGCACCGTTCCCGGGAAGCACACGTACAGGGTTTTCGTCCCGGCGCTCTCGCCCCAGATCGCTCCACCAAGTTTCTCTATTGATTTCTTCAGTTTGAGAGCGTTTCCATGAACTGCCACTTCAAGATCCCGAACGGCATGTCCGCTGGTCAGATCCCGGACGGCATCGCCCGTCAAAAACAGGATCATTCCCGCCTCGCGAGCAGCTTCGCGCAAATGCTTCAGCGCGCTTTGCTGGTCAGCCGACAGACGGTTTTCCAAAAGGTAGATATAATCGGGCATCAGTTTTTCTGCTTTCGCCCTCCTTGACTTCCAATCTCCAACTCTTACGCCAAGTAACTCATGCTGTTACTCTTAGGCCGCTCAGTGCGAGGATTGCAAAGCAGTACATTAACACAAACTGCACCGAATGGCTAGCAGTGCATGCCTTTGCGCTGAAGACGGTTACACGCCCCGTTAGCGCGGGGCATGCGAAAATCTTTTCACGGTGGCCTCGCATCGCAAACCCGTGATCGTACGCAAGCTCTCCCGCGACTGGTATGCCGGGTATGTAGGCAGTGACTTCGGCCAGAAAACCGCCGAACTCGAGATCCTCGATATGAGCGGCCGTGTCCTTCGCCTGGCTTGGGAAGAGATCAAGTGGGTCTGCTATGTCCGTGATCTTTCCGCGACTTCTTCGGCGGGCGAGACCGCCAGTCCCGAGCGGCTCCAGCACAAGCGGTTCGCCGTCCGCCCCCGCACAGCCGGCCTCTGGATGCGGCTGACTCTGGTTGACGGCGACGAGATCGAGGGACTGGCCGCCAACGACCGCTCTCTGATTGAGGGCGCCGGCCTGCTGTTGACCCCTCCCGACACCCGCTCCAACACCCAGCGCATCTACGTTCCCCGCTCCTCCATCCAGGCATTGGAGATGCTTGGCCTCATCGTCGCCCGCAAGACCGCCATTGCCGGCCGCCCGGTCCTCGACCAGCCCGAGCTGTTTCCTGTCTCCTCCGACACGGCATAGGCATTCCTGGTTCGGTACAATCACAGGGATGAAATTAGGCGAGTTGGCAAGCCGGCTGGGCGCGGAGTTGCGCGGCAACGCAGACCTGGAAGTGACAGGTGTGAAAGGCATTGAAGAGGCCGGCCCCTCCGACGTCACCTTCGTTGCCAACCCCCGCTACACCGCGCTGGCGCGCACCACGCAGGCGGCTGCCGTCCTCGTCGATCCTGATTTTCAGCAGATTCCCACCGCAACCCTGCGCCTGAAGAATCCCTACCTGGCTTTCTCGCATGCTCTCGGGTTCTTCTATCAGCCTCCTCAATACCCCGCCGGGATCCACCCCACCGCCGTAATCGACCCCACCGCCAAAATCGGCGAAGGCGCACACGTCGGCCCGTACGCTGTCGTAGGTGCCAACGTCCGCATCGGCGCCCATGCCGTCCTCCTTGCCCACGTGGTGATCTACACAGGCGTGCAAATCGGCGACCACTTCTTTGCCCATGCCCACTCCGTGGTTCGGGAAAACTGCGTTCTGGGCGACCACGTGACTCTCGAAAACGGCGCAATCGTGGGCGCCGACGGCTTCGGGTTTGCCAAGAACGCTCAAGGGCACTGGGAGAAGATTCCGCAATCGGGCCCGGTTCGCCTCGGGAATCGGGTCGATGTGCAGGCCAATGCCACCATCGACCGCGCCACCGTCGGCGCCACCGAGATCGGTGACGGCAGCAAGATCGACAACCTTGTCCAGATCGGCCACGGCTCCAAAATCGGCCAGAACTCCCTCGTCTGCGCGCAGAGCGGGCTTGCCGGGTCATCGGTCATTGGAGACAATGTCATCCTGGCCGGCCAGACCGGCATTGCCGGGCATTGCAGCGTCGGCGACGGCGTCATTCTCACCGCCCAGTCTGCCGTATCGCACGACATCCCGGCAGGGAAAATCATCTCCGGCTCACCCGGCTTCGAGAATCGCATCTGGCTGCGAGCCGTCACCATCTTCCAGCGCCTGCCCGAGCTGCTCAAGCGCGTTGACCGGCTAGAAAAAAAGCTGAGCGCGACCGTTCCCGCGGAGAAAGAGACAAAGGAATGAGATCCCGCCCGTTCCAGTTGGCTCTCTGCGTGGCGGCGCTCTCGGCCGCCGGCTGCCATTCCTTCCACGTCGACGCGACCATTGAAAACCGCACCGGCGGCCCGGTAAAGCTTCTCGAAGTCGATTATCCCAGCGCCAGCTTCGGCACCGGCGATGTCGCCGCCGGAGCCGACTTCCACTACCGCTTTCAGATCCGCGGCAGCGGCCCGCTCAAGGTCCAGTACACCACCACAGACGGCCACCAGGCTCAAATCAACGGCCCCACCGTTGCCGAGCATCAGGAGGGCAGCCTCCGTATCGTATTACTACCCGGCGGCCACGCCGAGTTTCATCCCAGCCTCAACCCAGCGCCCTAACCGTACTGTTAGCCGGCACGCGCCAAAGCTGACACCGTAAGCGAAAACCTGAACGGCACCGCCCTCTTTTCCTCACGGATCTGTCCGATAAAGCTCTCGGAGGGGGAGAAGTGCGGGTCAAGCCCACACAGGTCGACGCCCGCAATGGGACCGCACGGTCACTCGGGCGCGGTCTGGTTCTACGCCTTGCCGGCTGTTTTCTGTCTCTGCTGTTGGCTACGGGTGTCGTCCCCTACGTTGAGCATTGGTGGCCCGAGAACAACTTCCTGTGGATCGCCAACGGCCTGTTCCTCGCCTTCTTGTTGCTTGCCCCGCGATGGCATTGGAAGTACTACATCTCTGTAGGATTCATCGCATTCTGTTGTCGCGTCGTCTTCACCCCGGCTTTTTGGCCGGTCATTCTTCTCTATAACGCCCTCGATCTTGTCGAGGTCCTCATCGCTGCCTTTCTGCTGCGCCCCCGATCCGCCGTTCTTCCGCGTTTCACAGATCGCGGTTACCTCTTGCGCTTTCTTGCCTTCGGCGTGGGTCTCGGGCCCGCAGCCGCGGGCGCGCTCTTCACCTGCTTCGTCACGCTCTGGCCCATCGACCCGCAACCGCACCCTTTCCTCAACTGGACCTGTTCCGACAGTCTCGGCATTGCTACATGTACCCCCGCGTTCGTGGCCGTTTTTCGCACGCGCTTTCGCGATGGCCTCGGCAATTGGAAGAAGTCGATCTATCCCCTGCTCCTTCTCGCCGCAACTCTCGCGTCCTTCGGGCAAGACAGGATTCCCTTGATGTACCTCATCTTCCCCTTGCTGGTGCTCGTGATGGTTCAGCTGGGGCTGGGCTATGCCTCGCTGCTCACCCTGATGGTCACGGCGACGGCTGGATGGTTGACCCTCCACGGGCATGGGCCTTTTGCTCACCTCGACCCTTCGACACCCGGTCTTGCTGCCCTCAACCTGCAGATTCTGGCGGTAGCGGCGCTCATACTCATTTACTCCGGATCGATTGTGCTCGAGAGCCGCGACGCCATCAGGCAGCGGCTCGCGCGCATCGCGTCCATTCACGAGCTCATTACGGAAAACTCCCGCGACGCCATCATGCTCGCCGACTTCAACGGCAATCGGAGCTACGCCTCCGCGGCCGTCGAACGCATGATTGGCCTGTCGCCGGAGGAATTCGACCGCCACAAGAGCCTCGATCTCGTCCACCCCGAGGATCTGCCCCGGGCAATCTCGATTGTGAAAGAGTTGCAGCGCGGGGCCGACGGGGCTTCCATCGAATGCCGCGTTCTCAAAAACACCGGGGACTATATCTGGGTGGAAGCGAGTCTGCGCGTCGTGCGCGCCCCCGGCACCGGCGTTCCCACCGGCGTCCTCAACATCGTGCGCGATGTGACCGAACGAAAGCGCACCGAGCAGTTGCGCGCCTTCCATCACTCCGTCATTCGCGCCATCTACGATGTCTCGCTTGAGGGAATCCTCGTCGTCAATGCCGAAGGCTACGTGGTTTCTTACAATCAACGATTCTCCGAGATCTGGAGGATCGCCAAATCCGAGATTCCTGAACAAAAGGACAGCGCGCTGATGCCGGCCGAACACCTGCTGTCGCTGGTCGTACGACAAGTGGCCGATCCTGAAGCCTATCGCAATCGGGTGCACGAGTTGTACGCGAATCCCGATCTCATTGAGGAGAGTGAGATTCATCTGAGCGACTCGAGAACGCTCGAGCGTTACTCCACGTGTGTCCGCGGCGCGAACGGCCAGTATTTCGGGCGTGTCTGGTTCTTTCGCGATATCTCGGAACAAAAGACCGCGCAGGACAAGCTCGAGGACGCCTACCGCGCCGTCGAGGTGCTTGCCGCAACCGACCCGATGACCGGGCTGGCCAACCGGCGTCTCTTCGACAAGGTGCTGAGCAGCGAATGGCGCCGCGCGCTTCGCGATCGATCGCCGCTCTCGCTGCTCATGATCGACGCCGATCTCTTCAAGTCGTTCAACGACTCGTACGGCCACATGCAGGGAGATGAGTGCCTGAAGATGATTGCCGACTCGGCATCGCAAGTGATCCGCCGCCCCGGAGACCTGGTTGCCCGCTTTGGAGGCGAAGAGTTTACCGTGATCCTGCCCAATACGGAACGCGATGGAGCAGAGGCCATTGCCGCGCAAATCTGCGACGCCGTCCGTGCGCGCGCCATCCGCCACGAGAAAAATCCGACCGGCGTTGTCACGGTTTCTGTCGGGTGTGCGACCATCGTGCCGGCACTTGGCTGGCACGAGGTAAACCTCGTCGAGTTCGCCGACGCAGCTCTGTACAAAGCGAAAAGCGCCGGACGCAATTGCATTTGCTCCGACGCCCATTCATCCGCAGGCCCCGATACTCCGCAGGCCCACTCTGCCTTTTTCTCAACCGAAAAATCCGCCTGATCGATCCCCTGCCGGCTCTGCGCTCCTAGCGAACCATGCTCTGAAAAAGCGGCGAGTGCAACAGGCTCGAGAAGTCCGCATCCGAAGCCGCAAAGTGGATCGACATGCGTCCCGCATCGGATGCGATATTCGTATCGTTCAGGGCCTGCTTCTCCGCTTCCGACCCGCTCATTTTGCGCACCATCACCGCCGCCGTCAGCAGCGACGAGATCGTGGCCGCGGCAAATGTGTCTCCGGTCGAGATCGTCAGATCGAAATGCACTCCGTGGGCGAAGTCCATCCCGTACCACGAGGACTGTAGCCGCTTCTTGACTGTGTCGAAATCAGAAACCGATCCCGCGCCCGCCTCGCCCAGAACCTGCTTCATCATCGTCTGGGTTCCCTTCTCGTCGAGGATGCTCCACAAAGAGGCAGTATCGACTGTCTTCATCGCGTCCATCATCGAGTTGTTCGTCAGGATGCTCGCATCCACGCCGTCGTGTGCGTCCAGAGCCTTCTGCACCGCTTCTTTCGATCCGAAAACCATCGTGGACTGATCCACGAAGCAGAGAACCATGCCGGTTTTTGCCATCGGATAGATCCGGTTTGCCCGCAGAACCGCCGGCTTCACCTTGTCTTTCTTGAAATTGGCCAGCATGTCTGCCACGGGGAACTGGCCTTGCGCCACGCCCACCGTCGTTAAGGTTTCGCTCGATGCGGACGGGCGAAACAACGCGAATGCGAGTTGATCGACATCGTGATTCTCGTTGAGGCCGGACTTGGTCAGCGCTTCATCGAACTGCTTGAGTTCCGGCGGCATCACGCGGCTGCGCAGGTCCATCGCGGCCGGCGAGTTCTCCATCGCGCGGTAGTCGATCACCACGAGCTGCTGCACTTCATGCGGAATCACGGTACGCGCATCGGTCGAGAGCTGCGCGGCATGCGCAACGGTGGCAGCGGCCAAAAGCAACGGTGCAATCGAAATCTTTGCAAAATGCTTCAAGAATCCTATCCTCCGGATATCAGAAGTGCTCGTCATCCCATCCATCGGGCGTTCCGGCACAAGCCTTGGACGCCATCAGGAAGGCTTTCCAGTACTTCCTCTTCCATTTTATCGTGAGGGCAATTTTGCCCATCCTTGTTGCGGGCCGAAGCGCACCAACCTAGATATCTCCGGGCCACGCCAGCGGCGTCTCCAGGCGCTGCTCCAGGATTTTGGACTGCGCATCAAACCCACTTAATTGACGCATCCATTCACTTTCCCGCTCACAGGCAGCCTCTGGAATCAGCCCTACAACTTCACCCGCAAGTAACGTTGTCTTGTGTTGAACCGCCAGCCTCGACACCGTCCGATATACCTGCGAAATGGGCGTTACCTTGAAGTCCGTAATATTCAACGAGAGCTGTGCGCGCCCGTTCGCCAGCACACCGAGCGCCTTGACGCCCTTCAACCCGCCGGAATCTCCGCGAACCTCACGGGCGATCGCCCGGACCATCGCCACATCCGTCGAATCGAAGTACAAGTTATAGGTGACAAGGAACTTCCGCGCCCCTACCGCACAGGCCCCGGCGGTCGGGTGAAGGCCGGGTCCACCCAGATCGGGACGACGGGAAGCGTCCTTGCGTACGGCGTCCCGCAACCCCTCAAACTGCCCGCGGCGAATCTCCTCCACGTTGGCTCGGTCGGGCCGCGACGCCGCTGCCTCGTAGAAATAGACCGGCACGCCATATCTCCGCCACAGTTCCAGACCCGCCTGCCTGGCCAGCAGCACGCATTGCTCCAGCTTGATCCCCGCAATCGGAACAAACGGAAGCACATCCAACGCGCCGATGCGCGGGTGCAAGCCCTCCTGGCGGGTCAGGTCGATCAGTTCGATCGCCTTCCCTGCGCCACGAACCGCCGCTTCCAGAACTGCCGCCGGCGGCCCGGCGATCGTGACCACAGAGCGATTGAGCGCTGCGTCCATCGTCCAGTCCAGCAGCCGCACCCCCTCCACCTTCATCGCGGCAACAATCGCCTCGACGCGCCGGGTGTCCCGGCCCTCGGAGAAGTTCGGCACGCATTCGACCACGGCCCCGTTCATCACCCCTCCGATCCTTGCAAAGAAAACGGGCTATCCCCCGCGAAAGGCTTTGGGCGAAGGCCGCCCGAGCATCCCGGATCAACATCCTTCGACGTGAGCCCTTAGGAACTAAGTTCCCTGGCCGGCGGCTACTTCCAGAAGGTGTAACCGACCTGGACCTGAAGGCTCGCGTTCACTCCAGGATTCCGGTCGCCCAGACTTGCCGATGAAATGTGCACTGCATTCAATTCCACGTCGATCGACCGCTTCGGCCGAATAAAGTAGTGCACCCCTGCGCCGCCCTGCGGCGAAAAGTTGAATACCGATGTTGCGCCTGCGGTTCCGTGCGGCACCAGCTGATCGGGTGGAAACTTGTGCGTCGTGTAGATCAGTCCGCCCGCTCCCTGGAACCACGGTTGAATGCGCTTGGAGCGCGTCAGGAAGTTCCAGCGCAGAATGATCGGCGTGATGCTCACTCCGTGATAGGTGCCGCCGCCCTCGGGAGCGACGAAATAACAGCTCCCCGTAGGACATGGATACAGAAAAGTAGCAAGGTGCGGCGCCGGCGTATACGCCTGCCAGAGCGGCATGATGTTGGCGGCAAACTGAAACTGGCCGCTGAAGATGCCGGCCTGGATCACCGGTGTCAGCACCTTGCCGCCCTGCACGCCAGCCCAGAGAAACTTGAAGTTATCGCGATTGCCCAGTCCGGTTCCCCAATTGATAAAGGGACCAAACTCCCAGCTCTGGTTCTTTCGCACTGCGGCCACAGGATTATCTGCATCCTGGGCATCCGCGCTGGCCGTTATCGCCGTTGCTGCATTGTCGTCTTGCGAGCCCGCCGATGTGCCTTTGGGTGTCTCGGCACCAACCACTGCCGAAGCCAACAAAACTAGAAGAAAAACCTTCGCGCCTCGGCTCAACGTTCCTTCCCTTCCTCGATCCCTTTTTCCTTGTGCACTAAAAAGCCGCCCAGGTCCGGGCGGCTTTTGTCGTGCCATCCCGGTTCGATTGCTAACCCGCCGCGTGCTCCATCTGCTCGGCGTCCATATCGAAGTTCGAGTAGACATTCTGCGTGTCGTCGCACTCCTCGAGTGCTTCAAGAAGACGCATCATCTGGCTGGCGGCGTTGCCCTCGAGCTTTGTATACGTCGAGGCCACCATCGTCACTTCGCTCATCACCGTCGGAATCCCGGCTGCCTTCACCGCGCCGAGCACCGCCTCGAAGGAGGAAGGATCGGTAAGAATCTCCCAGGTATCGCCTTCATCGTTCAGGTCCTCGCCGCCATGCTCCAGCACGATGTCCATCAACTGCTCTTCGCTTGCAGCGTCCTTCTCGATCGCGATCAGGCCCTTCTTCGAGAACATGAAGCGCACCGAGCCGCTCTCGCCCAGGTTGCCGCCGTTCTTCGAGAAGGCATGCCGGATTTCGCTGACCGCGCGATTGCGATTGTCGGTGGTGACGTCGACGATGATTGCCACGCCGCCGGGACCATAGCCCTCAAAAGAGATCTCTTCGTAGCTCAGGCCTTCCAGTTCGCCGGTGCCGCGCTGGATGGCTCGCTTGATATTGTCCGCCGGCATGTTTTCAGCCTTCGCCGCCGCCACCGCGGTGCGCAATCGCGCATTGCTGTCAGGATTGCCGCCACCCTTGGCCGCTACCGTAATTTCCTTGAGTAAACGAGTGAAAATCTTGCCGCGCTTGGCATCCAGCGCGCCCTTCTTGTGCTTGATTGTGGCCCATTTGGAATGGCCGGACATGAGAACCTCGACGAACGTTGGAGATGGTGGTGCGGGCACGCACCTGACCCTGTGAGTATACCACCGGCGCCAACAGCCCCGCCGCCCAGCGCATACGGCTGACGCGGCTAAAGCTCTCCCAAACCAGCTCTGCAGAATACCCGGATCGGCTGCGTTTGCAACCCCGCAGATTTCGCGGCCCGAGGCGACATGCTGTGCGAACAATTTGATGGCGTCCCCGCACGCATATGATCGAGCGCACAAGCCTGTCTTACAGGGAGAAACCGGCCCTATGGAATCTTTCCACTCTGCGCGCGAAACCACTGAAAAAGCACGTAATTCCTACTTCAATGCGCGGAAGTTTTTACAAGATGCACGTAAGAATTTCGAGGATGCCCGCTGCTCGATTTTTTCTGTTTTTTTTGCTTAAGAAACCGTTGCTGGAGCGGTTTTCTTGTGTAAGTATGTCGATAACAAACAGCGCCTTTCAGCTGCCGCACCACACCAAGTCAGCCGGATGAAGGAAGGCCAGGTTCTTTCAAGTGTGCCGAAGTTATCGGCGCCGGTAAGACTTACTTACCCTCAGCCTTGGGGGACGAAGGTTGGCCCAGATAGCAGGGGCGCTGAGGAGTACAGCTTCGACGCAGCAAGCTTGCCGCTCGAGCAACCCACTGACAATTCGTGAAAACGTTCACCCATCGCTTCGTAAGAAGCCTGCGCTGGTAGTGTGCCCGGCCAATGATTCAGAAGGTCTGCGCACCAACAAAGCTTCGCTGCACGGAATGAACCTGGACGATCGGGAGTGAAAGCAAAGAAAGACAAAACCAATTCAGTCGCCATTGACGTAGCAGGGTGAAGGAAAGCTTGCACCTTGCAATCCAGTTACCGAGAAAGATTCAATCCTTATCCCCCGAGGAACCGAATGAATACCGCTGTAAAGCAATCGTTGATTTCATCCATCGTCCTGGCCTTTGCGCTTCCCGCTTGTGCAAGTGTTACCGTCAACAGCCCCGTGAGCGGCAATGAGGTTGAATCACCCTTCAAGCTCTCTGCAACTTCCATGACGTGCTCCTCGCAGCCGGTCGTTTCCATGGGATTCTCGATCGACAACAGCACTTCCTCCACGATCATCAAGGGCACCACGATCGATACCGACGTCATCTCCAGCACCGGCGCGCACACCTTGCATGTCAAGTCCTGGGGCGACAAGGGCGCTGGCTGTGATACCGACGTCGAACTCACTGTCAAATCCTCTGGCAGCACCGAATCCGTCATCCCGCCGAATGCCACCCGGGTGAGCAGTCTGCAAACCTACGGGAACTGGGAACACGTTCACGACACCGGTACCCACGGTAAATCCAACGGCGCAATGGCCATGGTCGGTTCGCCATCCATGGGAGGCAACTCGCGGCGGTTTGAGACCAGCTTCTCCGGTTCGGGCGGCGAGCGCTACTCTCTCTCGTTTGGCGACGATGACACGGCCACGGACTTCATGTACGACGGCTACGTTTACTTCACCAGTTCCGCGCGCAATATCGCCAACCTCGAGTTGGATCTCAACCAGGTGATGCCCAACGGGCAAACCGTGATCTACGGATTTCAATGCTCGATTTACTCGGGAACCTGGGAATTCGCGAAGAACGCGGGGAGCGCCCGCAAGCCGAGGCCGACCTGGGTCAATTCCGGCAAAGGATGCAATCCACGAACCTGGAGCCTCAATACGTGGCACCACGTGCAGATCTACTACTCACGCAACGACTCCGGCGATGTGACATACCACTCTGTCTGGCTCGATGGGCACGAAGATGCAATCAATGCCACGGTGTTTTCCGCGTTCGACTTGGGATGGCCGAAGATCCTCAACACGAACTTTCAGGTCGACGGCCAGGGCGCCGGAAGCAACACGATTTTTCTCGATAACCTCTCGATCTATCGGTGGTAAGTCGACAATCGACCGCACATAACTGTCTCCGTGATGGGCTCCTCCTTCGTGAGGGGCCCATCGTTTTTTGTGAGGCGGTTCCGGAATTCTCCGCCCTCCCCTGCGAAGATTTATCCTTCACAAAGCCAGTCGTTGCTCCCATGAGGTGCTGTGTGCCGAGGATGCTTTGCCGCTGCTTGCTTTCCCTGATTGCTTTTTCGTTCTTCGCTGGGACCTCCCGCACCGGCAGCGCTGCCGATTCGCAAAAGACCGGCTTCATCCGCCTCGACCGTGTCACCGCTTCGCGCGCCATCCCCAACGGCATTGAAGTCCACGCCGGCGCGGCGATCATGCAGATCACGGCACTGCGCGACGACGTGCTGCGCGTCCGCGTGGGAGCCGCCGGCCAGTTGCCCGAAGATGCCTCGTGGGCAGTCCTGCCCGCCTCCCGCGATGCCGCCGTGCCTGTCACCGCGCAAAGCAATTCGTCCTCGGTCGGATTCAAGACCGCCAAGCTGCAGGTGACTCTCCACAAAGATCCGCTCGAGTTGACCGTCACCGATCTGCAAGGCCAGGTCATTACCGCCGATCTTCCCGGCAGGCCCATCGAGTTTCACGGCTCTGCTTTCCGCGTCTACCGCAAATCTCCGGACGACGAGCACTACTTCGGCCTCGGCGACAAGCCCGGCCCGCTCGATCGCCGCAACGAAGCCTTCGTCGACTGGAACACCGACGCCTTCGGCTGGCAGGAATCCACCGACCCGATCTACAAATCCGTTCCCTTCTTCATCACCTACCGCAAGGGCCTGGCCGCCGGCACCTTTCTCGACAACACCTGGCGCGCCAGCTTCGAATTCAACAAGGAATACCGCGACGGCTACTCCTTCGGCTCCGAAGGCGGCCCGCTCGACTACTACATCCTCTACGGCCCCGATCCCAAGGCGGTCGTCGAAGACTGGGCCTGGCTCGTCGGCACCGTTCCCCTGCCGCCGCTCTGGTCCCTCGGCTACCAGCAGTCGCGCTACAGCTACTACCCCGAAGCCGAGGTGCGCCGCATCGCCGCGCGCCTTCGTACCGAACGCATCCCCGCCGACGTCATCTGGCTCGACATCGACTATCAGCTCAAGAACCGCCCCTTCACCGTCGACCCGGAGAGATTTCCCACTTCGATCAGATGATCAAAGACCTGCGCGCCGAACATCTGCGCACCGTCGTCATCACCGATCTGCACATTGCCGATCTCCCCGTCGCGGGCTACAAGCCTTACGACGAAGGCGTGAAAGGCGACCACTTCGTCAAGAATCCCGACGGCTCGTACTACGTCGGCGTCGTCTGGCCCGGCAAGTCTGTCTTCCCCGACTTCACCCAGAAGGCCTCGCGCGACTGGTGGGGCACGCTCTACTCCGACTTCGTTTCCAAAGGCATCGCCGGCTTCTGGAACGACATGAACGAGCCCGCCGTCTTTCAGGTCGCCTTCGAAAACCATGCCCGACGATGTGCAGCACCGCATCGAAGAGCCGGGCTTCCAGACCCGCACCGCAAGCCATCTTGAGATCCACAACGTCTTCGGCATGCAGAACAGCCGCGGCACCTTCGAAGGCCTGCTCAAGCTCAACCCCGACGCACGGCCCTTCGTCATGACGCGCGCCAGCTATGCCGGCGGCCATCGCTACGCCGCCACGTGGACCGGCGACAACTCCAGCACCTGGGACCACCTGCGCCAGACCACGCCGCAACTCATCAACCTCGGCCTCAGCGGATTCGCCATGGCGGCGCCGACGTGGGCGGATTCGCCGGCTCGCCCCAGCCCGAGCTGCTCACGCGCTGGCTCGAGGTCGCCGCCTTCCATCCCATCGATCGCGACCACACCGCCGATGGCACCAATCCGCAGGAGCCCTGGGAAAACGGCACGCAGGAAGACCTGGACCTGCGCCGCCGCTATATCGAAGAGCGCTATCGGCTGCATGCCCTACCTCTACACCACGGCCGAAGAGATGAGCCGCACCGGCCTGCCCATCATGCGCCCGCTCTTCCTCGAATTCCCCAGCCCCACCGCGACCGGCGATCCCTTCGACCTGGCCAATGGCAATGTTTTCCTCTTCGGCCCCGATCTGCTCGTCGCGCAGAGCCCCTACCCCGACGAGCTCGACGACTACTCCGTCGCCCTACCGCCCGTCGGCTGGTACGACTACTGGACCGGCGCTCTTGTCGAGGGCACAGCGGGCAGAAAAGCCATCGACAACAGCCGCATCGAGACGCCGGAGATTCACATCCACCGCAGCCTCGATACGCTTCCCGTCTTCGTCCGCGCCGGCTCCATCATTCCTGAGCAGCCGCTCGTCCAGAGCACCGACGAAAAACCGCAAGGCCCGCTCACCCTGCGCGTCTATCCTCCCGCGCAGCCCGGCAGGGAGTGCGGCGGAAGCCTCTATCTCGACGACGGGCAGAGCTACGCCTTCCAGAAAGGCGACTCGCTCCGCCTCGCCTTCACCTGCCGCACCACCTCCCAGGGTCTGAGCGTCACCATCAATCCGCACCGCGGCAGCTTTGCTCCCTGGTGGAAGCTCATCTCGATTGAGGTCTATGGCGCTTCGCGGCCGGCCACCGGCGCAAGCGCCGCACTCGATGGCGCGGCCCCGGCTTCCGTCGTTCCCGGCTTCGACTCCGAGCACCACCGCATCAGCGCCGTGGTCCCCGACGACGGAAAAGGCCTCGAGTTACAGATCGCCTACTAAGATCGCGAGTTTTGCCCGGTACCAAAGAGTCCTCCTGGCACCAAGAAAAGTACCGGGTTCTCCACGCCCAAACTGATAGGCTTTAACTATGAAGTTCGGAGTCCTGGTCTTCCCTGGTTCCAATTGCGATCACGACACCTTCAACGTCATTGCCGAGGTAGCTCGTCAGCCGGTTACCTTTCTTTGGCACGATTCCGAAGACCTTTCCGGCGTGGACGCGGTTCTGGTTCCCGGCGGCTTTGCCTACGGTGACTATCTCCGCACCGGCGCCATCGCCCGCTTCTCGCCCGTGATGCAGGCGGTGCAGAAGTTCGCGGCTTCGGGCGGTCTCGTCCTCGGCATCTGCAACGGATTTCAGATCCTGACCGAAGCCGGCCTTCTGCCCGGCGCGCTCATGCGCAATGCGGGCCTCAAGTACATCTGCAAGCAGGTTCACCTGCGCGTGGAAACCACCGACAGCCCCTTCACCAATCAGTTGACCAGGGGCGAAGTGCTCCAGATTCCCATCGGTCACATGGAAGGCAACTACTTCTGCACGCCCGAAGATCTGGAGCGGCTCAAAGCGGAAGACCGCATCGCGTTCCGCTACGCAACTGCCTGCCGGAGAAATCACGCCGGAAGCTAACCCGAATGGCTCACTCAGCAACATTGCGGGCATCCTCAACGCGGGAAGAAACGTCCTTGGAATGATGCCGCATCCGGATCGGTCAAGTGAATCCATCCTTGGCTCGCACGACGGATGGAAGATCTTCAACTCGATGGTTGAAGCGTTGGCCACACGCTAGATCTGGCCCCGCTCTGCGGGAACAAAAACGAATGATTGATATTCACCACCACTTGATTTACGGCGTTGACGACGGGCCGCCCGATCTTGCCACCTCGCTCGCAATGGCGCGCGAAGCCGCCGCCGAGGGCGTAACTAACATCGTCTGCACCCCGCATGCCAGCGATCGGTATCCCTATCAAGGGGACGTAATCCGCGAACGTCTCGCCGAGCTGCGCAAGCTGCTGACCGACGAAGTCGAGCTCAGCCTCGCGTGTGATTTTCACCTCAACGCCGATAACGTTGCCGATGCCATTGCCCATCCTTTGAAATACTCCATCGACGGCAAGGGCTACCTGCTCGTCGAGTTCCCTGACCTGATCATTCCGCAGGTCACTTCCGATGTCTTCTTTCGCCTGCAGGGCGCCGGTTATACGCTCGTGCTCACCCATCCCGAGCGCAATCCCTCGTTGCAGCGAAGGCCTGAGATGCTTGCCCAATTCCTGCGCAATGGATGCCTCGCGCAGGTGACGGCGTGCTCGCTCTACGGACGTTTTGGCAACACCGCCGAGGCCTTCTCCAACGAGTTGCTGAAACGCAACTGGATTCACTTCCTCGCCACCGATGCGCACAATCCGCAATGGCGTCCGCCGCATTTGAAGAAGGCTTATGAGTATGTCGCCAAAAAAGTCGGCGAAGAGACCGCGCACCGTCTCTGCGTCGCCAATCCAAAAGCGGCAATCGAAGGTGTGGAGCTGCCGCAGCCAGCCGCAGCCGATCGGGATTTGGGACGACGCTCCGCTGAAGTTCAAGCTTCCGACGGATCGTCCACCGTCGAAACCTGCACAGAAAACACCGCCCTCGACGAATCCGAACGACACCAAACCCGAGACGCAGTTGAAGGGCTTCTGGAATCGCCTCTTCGCGCGTTAGCCCTAAACCAGACCCAGACCCCCGTCGACTGCCAGGATCTGCCCTGTCACGAATTTTGGGCCTGTAGCGAAAAACAGCACAGCCTGCGCAATTTCTTCGGCGGTTCCATTGCGCTTCATCGGCGTTTTGCGCAGCAAAGCGTTCCGCGCCCGCGTCCTGCTCGCCTTCGATCGCAATCCAGCCCGGAGCCACGCAATTCACGCTCACTTCCGGAGCGAACGCCTTCGCCATCGCCTGCGTGAGCATGTGCAGGGCGGCCTTCGATGCGCAGTAGTGCGCGTGATTGGCCCACGCATGCATGCCGCCGAGCGAGCCGATGTGGATGACGCGGCCTTGCGCCTTGCGCAGATACGGCAGCGCGGCGCGCGTGACTAAAAACGGCCCGCGCGCATTCGTCTCAAACGCTTCATCCCATGCCGCAATGCTGAGTTCATCCAGCGGGGCCGAGCTGAACACACCCGCATTATTGATCAGGACATCGAGACGTCCGAACCTCTCAGCGACTTCTTCAATCGCGCCGGCGACCGACGCTTCAGACCGCACATCGCACGCGACGGCGAGCGACTTTCGCCCCATCGACGCGATCGTATCCGCGGTCCTGCGCGCATCCTCGGCTGAGTTTCGATAGGTGATCGCAACATCGGCGCCGGCCGCCGCCAGCGCCAGCGCAATGCCGCGCCCGATCCGGCGCGCGCCGCCGGTCACGACTGCGCACTGCCCTGCCAGAGCATTCGCATCCATGGGCAGGCCTAGTTCGGCGGGTTGGGCGTTGCGTTATCCGGTTTGGCGGGCGGCGGTCGTGCTCTTGTCCGGTGCAGTTGTGCTCGACGCAGGATCGTGATTCTTGTAGATCGAGTACTGCTCCCCGGGCCGCTTCATGCGGACGCCGATGGTCAGTTCGGCCTTGTCCACTTTGTAGTCTTCGCCGTAGGTCTGGTATCCCTTCGCAATCACCTGCAGCCGCACCGTATCGCCGATGGGAATCACGTCGATGGTCGCCTTCCCGTCCTCGTTGGTCTTCAGCTCCATGTTGCCCTCGTCCTTGTCGCCGGCCATGGGATGAAAGACGACCGCGGCGTTCTCGATGGGCTTGCCGTTGAAGTCCTTCAGGATGGTGACTTCAATCTTGGCTGTCGGCGGCGGAGCCTTGTATTTGCGGCCGCGCTTGGTCGTATTGTCCTGACTATGCGCGGCAAGAGCCCCGGCCAGCAGTCCAACTGCGGCCACGAGAACAGCAAACGTGCGTTGCGAGCGATGAAACATGGCTTTCATTGTAAATCGTTCGACACTCGCCGGCACCAAAGGTGATCGACCAGCGCGCTGGGCGCTGAGTCAGCTGTCAATGTGGGTTTTTCGCGCCTGACCCTTTCTGGTTTCAGAAACATCGGGCGAAATGGGGTGGGGGGAGGGGGGAGGGGGTACCCCCTCTTACCAGGTCGGACACCCGAGACAGTCGGATTTTGATTGTTTTTGTCATGAAAAATCCGCGAGTGATCGAGACCGTTATTGAGCAGCTTATTACCTGGGCTGAGGCAGCACTTCAAACTTCTTCCAACCAACCTGTCCTGCCTCACGCCATCATAGTACTCAATGCATGTGAAAATGGCACAGATCCTGCGCTCTGGGACGTCAACTTCTCTACTACTGCTCTGTCAGACTCTGTTCAACGCGCAGTCCACCAAAACCATAAATTGAGATCACATGCCGAGTTTTGGCGTCAGCTTGGGAGACCTATCGAAACAGTCCAAGATCTGCTTCTATCGTATTACACGAGTGTCAGAGTCGTTCGAGTGCCAGTAACGGGTCGGCCAAAGCTTATCAATGAACAGCTACAACGTTTGTACGCCGAGATCACGAAGGCAGCGGAACGCTCACGGTCAAGCAAGCACAAGCTGCGAATGTTACTTGACTCGGACGAGCTCCAACCATATTTGCAGTATGCCTTCGACCATTTCTGCCGCGATTTGGGAGTCTCCTTCGACTTTGTGCAAGCTTCATTTGCCAACAATCCTATCCCATCGGATTTTGGTGGCAACATTCTAAAGCTCGCTATAAATGTTATGGTGGTATGGAAAGACAATCTTAATGGTGACCTGATCTTTAAAGAACTCAGCTTCATCGTCGCTTCCTGCATCATGCTCGAGTCTGCTCGACATCGCACGCTCGGACCGGCTGAAAAAGTCTTTCCAGAATACATCGTACATGCTGACGACGCTTTGGACGATTTCTGTGACCGATACTGGCCATGTGAAGCCGTTGGTCATTTGGGTAGGTGTGTCAACGTCAGGGCTGGACACACCAAAGGTCACCAATTGAAGAGTGGGCAAATCTTCTCTACAGGAGAATATTCTGCTTCCTTCTCGGCGGAGTCGTACCGAATGACGTTCCGCAATAATATCTACTCGAACTTGGTTCAATTGCTCGGCAAACTCCAAGAAGCGACACAGAACTCAAAGCAATCTGAAATGCAGGTGGCGGCGGACATACATCGGTCGTTAGTCTTGAGTAACTTCTACAAACACTTAGGCGGAGCAAAAAACTTTGACAGCCACACGGCCTGCCTTTCGTGCTTGATTTCTCCGCCAGAGCATCCGTTGCCATGCGGACATGTTCTCTGCACCCCCTGCATTAGAGCCTTTGGCATGATGCGGGGCAAAGCAGTCATCGAGATCAGAGATTGCCCGCTTCATCCTAATGATCCAGAAGGTCAATTCGAAACACGTTGGCCGATCACCATTAAGCCACCAGGCGCAGGTTGCCGCATTCTGACTCTGGATGGAGGCGGCGTCCGCGGCATCGTCGAGCTAACAATTCTGCAGCAAATTGAGAAAGCTCTTGGCCACGACCTGCCTATTCAGCTATTTTTCGACCTTATATGTGGTACCTCCACCGGAGGGATAATAGCTCTTGGTCTTGGTGCCATGGGATGGTCTGTTAGAGAATGTATTACTAGATTCGACACTCTTTGCGAGAAAGCATTCACAAGACGGAAAGGAGGTTTACTACCGGTGGTCGGGTGGCTTGTTTCAGCAGCGCATCAGAGCCGATATGAGACTCAGCCCCTAGAATCTGCACTTCGCTCCTCCTTCAAAGAAGAGCGTTTATTTGGTGGCTTCAGAGACTTATCAGAGCATCATCACAATATGCTACGAATGACAAAGGTTGCTGTCACAACAACCACAACCAGTGGGACGGTCTGTCTCCTGGCCAACTACCACAGGTTATCAGCATCGGAACCAGCTTTAGTCCGAATGCATCAAGACGCATGGTCTTCAATCCTCGTTCCCGTATGGGTATGCTGTCTACTGCCAAGCAGGTAGCTAAGATAGCAGCAGACCACGTTCAGAGTGCCCTGAACTCAGAACGAACCTGGCGAATTTTCCATCAACGAGCTTCTATAAAGACAAAAGAAAGGTACATCCGGCTGAACGTCGAACTCGACAAGGACCCTCCGAAACATGATGACGTGGGCGCCATGTCATGGCTCCCAGATTTCGTCAAGTCGAAATACCAAATGCGATGGCACGAGATCAAGTCCATCGCCGACCGCTTGCTGGCAACTCTATTCTATTTGGAGCTAACGCCCGACGGGGCAAGCCAAAATGAGGACGGATCCTTGACGGTGAAAGGCGTTATTGTCTGCCGATTTCCCTCTGGTTCGCAGGAGCTACGCACACTTGGCAACCTATTTCGCAAGCGCTCCATCGATGCATACAATATCCACCATGCTGGCCGCGACCCGTGCTTCAAAATTACGGAGCGCCATAAAGAAGAAGAAGCGCAACAAATCGTGATTGGCAGCCACGTGGTCGACAGGATGATTCGCGATGCACAGTTTTCTGTTGGCCAGGTCCGAATATCTGTTTCCAACAAAATGGCTGAAGTTGAGATTGCAATTTGTTTCGCCGATCAGCCTTTGAATCACGTGTTTTATCCTATCAGTGGCTTCCCACGCTGTCTTCTGGAAGAGACAAGCAGACTGACTGCGAAGCCGAGTCCGTTGACAAGTCTGAGTCGGAGGCGGACTCCGACCCATGCCAATCGCGGAGAATGGCAGCCTTCCAAGACCGCTCCTAGGAGCGACCCAATCGAACGCTATGGTGATACGACTTATCTCTATCCAGGAGATGCGACGAGTGCCACGATTTGTAGCATTACCCACCGTTTCAATTCACCAGACCCTGTGTCCAGGACGCAATCAAGTGGTGGTCATATTCGTTCTTGGGTCGATGGTGCTTCCGATACCATGACAGATGTTGAAGAACCCAGGAGCCAACCTCACGCAGACATCTACGAAGTTTTAGGAGATTGGAAGTATTACCAAGCGAACTCGGGTAATCCCGAAACCGAGGCGGCGGTGACACATAGGCTAGCGACGCCGCGGCTTGATCGTGTAGAGGCTGACGGAGCAGAGGTGTCTGTGGTGCATGGTACGAATACGCATTCGGCCTCGCCGCGATCTGCTCATGTAGAGGCCGACGCAACAGAGAGATATGAGATGCATGCCTTCGAACGAGGTTCACCAGACACACTTGTAGAAATGGTGGCATCTTACCGTTTCCGGGACCATTCACTTTACCCTCTGGACCCAGCAGGCCTAAGTCAGACAATGTCGCCAATGCTGGGAGCGAGGTCTACGACAAGCCATGACGCATCTTCAACATCGCCGTGCGTCCTGCCGCAGAGACTAATTGAGACCGACTACGCCATATCTCACCCCGCAGCCGATTCATCACAAGACGCGCCCACTTGGTTTCCACCAGCAGCGAGGGGAGCTGGGCTGTCCGCATACAGGGAATTCGCCGTGATCGACTTTCCTGAACGCGACCATTTGCCACCAAGGGCTCCGGTTGATGGTGATGGACTGTCAAGGCATGAGCTTCAGGACAATTCAGCGTACTACCACTGAGAATGAGGCGCATTGGCCTTGGTGTTCAAGCGAATCGCAATGCTCGTTGTGAGTTTGAAGATACGAACTCTGTCCAAATCCATAGTCATGCCGCCTTGAGCCACGCGAGCTCACACGCGTTCCGGGTGAGGCTCAGCCCAGGCTCAGCTGGGTTCACGAGCGTATGGATGAGCCAATATTACCCCTAGGGGTCGCATTCGGGACCCTTTGATACTGCTCCTCAAATGTCGCGTATTTGAACTAGCCCACAGTAAAACAGTGAATTTCATAAAGCAGCGACGTCTCCTTGTACTTCAGCCTCAAGGCACCCCACCTGATGTAGTGTCATGCCCCTCGCCATTTTGCTAACTACGAAACTCATGTCCCCCCGTCCTCTCCACTGTTGTCCCTAGGAGATTGTTCCCAAGAGGGCATTAGTCCTAGGAGCACATTATTCCAAGAGCAAGTTCCCATGAGCATTAACCCAAGGAGCAGATGGCTGTTCCGAAAAGTGACAAGGCGGAGAATTTGGCGGCCCAAGGGGGAAGGCAGTTAACTCTGAAAAGCCATCAAAAAAGTGTGGTAGTCGTACAGACCTTTTTTAGTTCGTTGCGCAGCCAAGAATCCACTTGCGGTATAAAGCAGATCGTGAGACCCGAATCCATACGAATCCAGGAGTGTAACGTCTACCTTCGCCCAAGGTGTTGAAGCGCAGTGCTCAATCGGCGTGGATGAGCTCTTGTATGCAAGCCCATCAAAAACATCCACCGCTCGTTGCCAAGGCTTTCCTGTCCTCTTCTGCTTTCTACACAGGTTCGACAGGGGCAAGTGTGCCGTATCTAGCGATGGACGTCGGCTGATGAGGGAGCTCGTCTGGCGTTTTCACATGTAAACCAGTAAGTCACTCACAGTTGGTCATTGTAGCCCCCCTGAGAAGTCGTGGTGCTGCACTGCTGCATTACGAAGGACCTTAAGAATGCCGTTGGCTCAGCTGCCCATAAGTATTGGCAACTTATCAGCTACTTTCTGTCTGCCTCATGCATCCAGCAGCCTTGTTAACACTCTACTCTCGTCTTACTATGCCCAGTGTTCGAGAAATTGACTGTTACCTCACGGTGATTCTCTACGTCTCGTCCTCGTCGGCTTCGCTTGTCTTTCTCTCTCTTCCACAACGCACGGATTCTGATAAAGGCTCTCTCCAAACGCTAACTTTCCAGGTGTCAATCTCGAACATTGGGACCTTTCAGAGAGGCCTTGATCACATCAACGTAAGCCTGTCTTTCCTCTATTTGCTTCGGACGGAATGGCTTGCTAAACAGTTTCGGCTAGTTCGTCGACTTTCCATTCGGCGGCGAGTATATTGACCCTGATTATCAATACACCCGCAACGAAGTTCATACCTCCGCTATCGGCAACGTGAGGAAAGTCGGCTTAAACGTTGGGAATGCGATCTCGAGGGTTCTCGCTTTACAGCAGCCCGGCATAGATGACGATAACCCGTTCACCTTGTAAGCATTTAACAACGGCAGCCAGAATGTGATCGTGCAGAATATTAATTTCGCCTGTGTTGACGGCATTGCCGGCCGTCCTTGCAATCTGACGGTACGGTTGGAATATCCGCCAGAAGGCCCTGACGTGTTGACGTTGAGCTTCGGTCCGGGGCGTACAGGGGGCTTCTATACTCATGCGGCTATCCCTGAAGAAAGCCGTTTCATTTGAGTTTGAACCCGACTCAAACTATACGGACCTTTACTTTGCTATACTGAGCATTGAACTTTTCGTCACTCACTAAGTCGCAGCACCACTTGGATGGGGGCTGGGTTTCACCGACCAGTGTGGATGGGGTGCCCCTGATTATGATTCGACTGCTTTTGCGGGGGATCGCTGGAAATGTGCTGGTCAGTCTTGCCCATGAAGGTTTTTGCGAGGACCTTGCGCGCCAGACCACAGTCACACATCTGTCCCAGCTCCACCTAGGTTCCGGCGTTGTCACGTCTGGGTTGTGTGCCATCACATATAGGTTACGGTCCATCACATGGTGGTGTGCTATCACATATGGGTCACGTGTTATCACACTGGGCTACGTGCTATCACATATGGGTTTGCAGTCACCGTTGTAGCGTCCTAAAGGCCTATTTAGGACGCCGCACGGCCTGCTTGGGTATCAGCGCTCATCGGCCTTGTTTCGACCTGTCTGTCTGTCTTCATCCTGTCTGTCTATCACCTGATAGCCAATCCGATTGCCTGCGCTTCTTTTCCCCGCCTCACCCATCTCTAGTAGATAGTTTAGTTAGTGAGCTCTGGTACCACTTTGGATGCAGAGCTGCTGCTTGGCTTCGGCAGCACCGAGGCCGTTGGGCAGTCTTTTCGGCAGCTTTTCACCACGCGGAGCGCGCTCCAAGGGTGACCAGCAGCCTGACGGCCGAGTCGCCCACAATCAGAAGCTTCTAAACCACCCTGGGTGTCGATATTAGGACCCTCGCCACCCGTGCTTGACGCGCAAGGAAGACTCGTAAATGTGCTACACCTATTGCATGCAGAACTTTAGCGATGGGGAACAGCAACGCGAGCTTTATCCTCTTTGACGCGTCCTACTGCAGCTCGACGCCAGCCTAATTACAGCTTAGAGCGAGAGGAAGGCCGTGACCATGATCCCCGCCCAAGCCTCGCGTCAACGCGCAACAGTAGCGGGATGGCGTTCTGTGATTAGAATGCAGAGTTGCATAGAATTCAGCAGGACGTTTTGCCAACATAGAGGATTTCCAGGACTTTGATACTATTGCGACTCTCCTTAGAAAGAGGGTTTCCCTCGAAATTGTGGCATAGATGGGCTTTGCTGCGGTAACTGCCCGCCTTGTTTCTTCTTCGTGACCCTCGCCGCCCTACCGCGAGAAGTCTAGGGTACGTGCGAGGCAATGATCTTCTCTAGTGAAAGGATAGGATACTGTATCATAAGGTGAGAGATATTGGATCCCGCGTAAGACCCACGTGATTTTGGGACGTATTACAGGTACAGGTCCATTTGCGATGTTCTTCGCCACTTGACAAATACAGGTATAGGCCAGAGAGTGAATGTTCTAGAACATGACGGAACCCTACTATGATTACGATATCTTGTAGAACCCAAAAGACGAATTGCGCATATAAAAGAGGGATGATTATCGTGGTGGTGGGTGGGGTGGATGGACAGTTGATTCGGAATCTGGAGTCAGGGGAGTGAGCAGCTGCACTACCGCCTCGTGCCCGCTCCTGGCCGCCCAGTGCAGCG
>CAWJUW010000028.1:0-44677 GCA_963846095.1 uncultured Acidobacteriaceae bacterium | reverse complement strand
CGGGTTCAGGTCGGTGACGACAACATGGCGCGCGCCAGCGTGGCGCACAACCGGAATGGCCATGATGCCGATAGGGCCGGCCCCGGTAATGAGCACATCTTCGCCGAGCACGGGAAACGACAGCGCGGTATGAACAGCATTGCCGAAGGGATCGAAGATCGCCGCCACTTCCTGATTGATCTTGGGATCGTGCCGCCAGATGTTGGTCATCGGCAGCGAAATGAATTCCGCAAACCCGCCGGGGCGATTGACGCCGACTCCCTGCGTTTGTGCACAAAGATGACGACGGCCGGCAAGACAGTTGCGGCATCGGCCGCAGACAACGTGCCCTTCGCCGCTGACGATATCGCCCGGGAAAAAGTCGTTGACGTTGGAGCCGACTTCGACGATCTCGCCGACAAACTCATGCCCGATCACCATGGGCACGGGGATTGTTTTTTGCGCCCACTCGTCCCATTGGTAGATATGCACGTCGGTTCCGCAGATGCCGGCGTAGCGCACGCGCACGAGGACGTCGTTGATGCCGATCGTCGGCTCCGGAACGTCTTCAAGCCATAGCCCGCGTTCCGCGCGGCTCTTCACCAGTGCTTTCATGTTTCATCCCTCCAGCGTCACCACGCTCTATCCTATCGAATGGCGCAGTGTTGGAACCAGCGCGAGACGCGCCCTGGTCAGTTGATGCGCGCGGCAACGGCGCTCGGTTCGCTCGCGTTGGAACGCGCCAGGTGCAAAGGAAGGATGCACGCGCCGAGCAGACCGGCCTCAGGACCAAGCCGGGCTTGCAGCACGCGCGTCCCTCCGCCCGGCATCGATGCGGAAGCGGCGCGGCCCGGTGCGGTGAGCGCATACACATAACTCCGCCGCTCCAACTCATCGAAGAGCGACGGCGCAAGCAGGTCCCACGACTCCGCAACTCCTCCGCCAACAACATAGAGGGGCAGATTGAAAATGTTGATCAACCCAGCCAGCCCAATGCCCAGCGAACGGCCGGTTTTGGCATAGAGGTCAATTGCATCTTTGTCGCCGAGGCGGGCTGCCCTGGCAATGGCGAGCGCGGTCAAAGGCTGCTCACCCTTCTTGAGTTCCGCCAATCCTGGAGCGTTACCCGACGCGACGAGCTGCTCGGCCGCGCGCACCAGCGCGGTTGCCGAAGCACAGGCTTCGAGGCAACCATGACTCCCGCATCCGCACGGCGCGCCATCGGGCTCAATGGTCATGTGGCCTGCTTCGCCGCCCATGCCGGTGGAACCATGCCAGAGCTTGCCTTCAAGGATGATGCCGTTGCCAACACCGGTACCGAGGGTGAGCATGCAAAGCGAGTCGACGCCCAATTCTTTGCCGAGTCCGAGAGTAAATTCAGCCAGCGCGGCAACGTTGGCGTCGCTCTCCACGGCAATCGGCAACCGAAGACGCTTCTCCATCTCGCCAAGGAGGTGGAATCCATCCCACCCGGGCAGATTGGGCGGATGATGCAGCCGGCCTGCGGGCAGTTCGAGTGGTCCCGGGGAGCCAACGCCGATACCAGCGAGTTCGCCACGTTCCCCGTGCTTCTCGAGCAGCTTGAGGACCGCCGCACACATGTCTTCGACAACCGCGACAGGGCCCGCATGCAAGCGTGTGGCTAAGGAAATGGAATCCAGAATTCCCTGGCTGGGCTCGTAGGCTGCCACGCGCAGGTTTGTGCCGCCAAAATCGATTCCGATTGTCAATACTTGCGGACTCTGCGTAGCCATTCCCGTGTCCCCGTACCTGCCTGGATGCGATCAAGACTGCAGAATCGGACTCGCAGAGAAATCGCGCAAAACCGGGAATCCGTGCGTCGGAACAGCGGGTGGTTCCCGGTAACCCATCTGCTGTAAATGGAAACGATACCACATGCATGACGATAGTACAAACCGAATTTGCAGTGGTCCTGCACGGAAGGTTGGAACGCGTTTTTATTGTCCGGCTTGCTATGCGCTGTGCTCAGTTACCTTCCTTGAAGGTTCTCATTACCAGCGGAAAAACTTTGATGCTACTTTTCCCGTGTTAAATCCATACATTTCTTCCGCAAAGCCTTAACTTTTAGGAGATCGCAGAATAGACTTGTGGTACGGCAATGGCCTTCAATTCAGCCGCTCTCACATGGCGAAGAGTAACGCACACCCAACGCTCAGCCAGGTAGCTCGAAAAGCGGGCGTGGGCACCACAACAGTTTCCCGCGTGATCAACGGCGGGGACCGGGTAAGTCCAAAGACACTTGCGCACGTCCGGCGCGTGATTGAAGCCCTCGGCTACATGCCGAACCAGGCCGCGAGAACGCTGAAGGGGCATCGGACCAAGACGATCGGATTGGTTGTGCCGAGTATTGCCGATCCGTTCTTTTCCAGTTGCGCCGAAGCCGTGCAGGCAATCGCCCGCGCCAACGATTCTCTTCTCATCGTCACGGTCACGGGGAACGACCCGCGGAACGACATGGATAACCTTGACGTGCTTATCCGCCATCGTGTCGATGGCCTGATCATCGTTCCCGCCGATTCGCAGAGTCATGCGCTGCGCGACCTGTTGGAACGCGTGGCCATGCCCGTGGTCTCGATTGACCGCCCGGTGACCGGCTCTTCCATCACCTCAGTCGTTGCCGACAATCTGAAGGGCGCAATGACCGCGACCCAGCACCTGATCGATCACGGGTACAAGCGGATCGTCTGCCTCACGGGTGAGGCCGGCCTTTACACCATTCGCGAGCGCATGAACGGCTATCGCAAGGCAATCGAGGCCGCTCATCTGCCTTTGATCTTCGAAACCTCCGTCAAGGATTATCAATCCGCCGAACTCGCGATCAGGAATCTCCTCGACGGCGCGAATCCGCCCGATGCGATCTTCGCGCTCAAAAACAGCACGACCATTTATGCGTTCGAGGCCTTGCAGAAGTTCAACGTGGCCGTTCCGGAAACCATCGCGCTGCTTGGGTTCGACGATTTCGAACTGGCTTCGACGGTTCGGCCGTCCATCAGCGTCATTCAGCAGCCCGTGGATGAGATTGGGAAGAAAGCGGCGGAGATTCTCTTCGAACAGCTTTACGACGATCACAAAGCAAGCGTTGCCGGCGCAAAACAGCCGAAGCAGATCAAACTGAAAACTTGCCTGATCGAGCGGGACTCCTGCGGCTGCATGCGCCCGAATTCCTGAGCCAAAAAAGTGCCGGCGCCCGGAAGGATCCGAGCGCCGCCGCTTGTGTGAGAGACGACCTATTTGTGTGCGGGATAATCCACGCGCACGGTCAGGATTTCGAAGGGGTGAATGGGCGCCGTCACCACGCCGTTCTCCACCTTCAGGGCTGAACCTTCCGGCTTCTCCATCAGATTGGTGACGGTGGCGCCGGTCGCACCCTGCGGCACATGGAACTCGACGTCGCCGCTCTTCCCTGCCCACTCGTACACGCGGAAGATGAGCGCGTCGCTGTCTTCGGCCTTCTTCATCGCGGTCAGCACGACATTTTCCGGCTTGACGGTAACGTAGCCGAATTCCGCCGGCATGCTGCCGCTGTGCGCCTCGACCTGGGTGGCCGCGAGCTGGTAATTGAACTCGTATCCGCGTCGCACGGTGAGCGCCTGCTTCCAGTCGCCGCCGTGCGGATAAAGCGCATACGTGAAGTGGTGATGCCCGCGGTCTGCTTCCGGGTCAGGCCAGGTAGGCGACCGCAACAGGGAGAGACGAAGCACGTTGTCCTTGTCGTCATATCCGTACTTCGAATTGTTGAGCAGGCTGAAGCCGTGCTGGCCATCGCCCAGATCTGCCCAGCGTAACGCGGGAACCTCGAACTGAGCCTGCTCCCACGTATTGTTGCGCGTGGTCCTCCGCTCGATGGAGCCGTAAGGAACTTCGTATGTTGCCTTGTCGCTGGTTGCGGCCAGAGGGAAGGCGGCCTTGAGCAGGACGTGCTCTTCGTGCCAATCAAAGTCGTTGACCACATCCACCTCGTCCGCGCCTGCGTCGAGGGTGATGTCTTGAACGAGCTTGGACTTCTGCCAGGTGCGCGTTACGCGAATGGCGCCGCGCATCGGACCCTTTTCGACGAGTTCGACGGAGTCAGCCTTCTCGATGGGCGTGAAGTGATCGAGCGTGCCGGGATCGATATTCCATGCGTCGTAATCCTTGGGCAGATCTTTGAAGGTTTGCAATTGATTGCCGCAGGCGCCCGGCGCCAGCGTTTCAAACTTCGTCTTCTTGTCGTACAGGCTGGTGATGCATCCAGTCTGGCTGTCGACCATGACCTTGAGATTGGCGTTCTCGAGCGTTGTGCCCTCAGCCTTCAGGTCGCTGGCGAAAGACTTTGTTCCCGGAACAACATGCAGCACCTTGTACCCGAGCGACGGTACGCCATGCGCATCCACAAGAAGTTTGTAGCTGTTGGTCTTCGCGTCGCTCTTGAGAACCTGCGATGGCACGACCTTGCCTGCCGCGTCGAGCACAGCGACTCCACCGGAGGAGGCAGCCGGCAGCTGGACGTCGACAGTGACCGGCCCGGACCGCTCCCATGCCAGCGGATTCATGACAAGCACGGGAACGCCGCCGGCAACATGCGTGTCAATGTTCGCGGAGATCGTCTTGAGAGCCTGCTGATCGATTTCGTTGGTTGCCCAGCGAACATCGTCGTAGTCCTGCTGCGCTTCTTTGTAGATGATGCCGATGCCGGAACCGGCGGCGAGATCGTGGAAATCATTGAACGTGATCTTCTTCCACGCTTCGGTCAATTCGTTTCCGGGATAGGGCTTTCCTTCGAGCCACGCCAGCGATGCGAGTTTCTCCGCGTTGATGGCCTGCTCTTCGCTGTCGCGCATGTTGCGCTTGTGATTCGCCTGCGTGGTCATCACCCCGCGGTGATACTCGAAGTACATTTCGGACTTCCAAGTCGGAATCGCAACTTGCCCCTCGGGCGGTGTCGGCGGCGGTTTGTAACCCTTGGCGATGGACTCGTAGTTCCACTCCGGCGAGTCGGCCACGATCTTGCTCTCGACCGAGGTGAAGAAGCTCTGCGCGGTGCCGAACTTCATCGGGGGCACCACCATGTTCGGCTGCGCCCAGTGCACGCCCTCATCGAGGATGGCGCGTGTCGGTCCGCCACCATGATCGCCAACGCCGTAGAGGTCCATGATTTCGTGCAGGCCCGGCGCTCTTTCGCGCGCCTGCGCCAGGTCATAGCTCAGACGAACAGGATTCAGATTGTCATTGGCATAGTCATGCGGGAAGTACGTCAGCACCTTGCTGCCATCTGGCGACTCCCACCAGAAAAGCTTGAAGGGGAGCTGGTTGGTGTCGTTCCATGTCATCTTCTGCGTGACGAAATAGTCGATGCCGGAGCGCTTGTAGATCTGCGGCAACTGCCAGGTGTACCCGAAAGAATCCGGATTCCAACCGATGCGCACGTCGACGCCGTACTCTTTCTGGAACCAGCGCTTGCCCACAAGGATGGAGCGCACCTGCGCTTCGCCATCGGGCATGTTCAGATCGGGCTCGACCCACATGCCGCCAACGATCTCCCAGCGGCCTTCCTTGATGCGCTTCTTGATCTCGTCGTTGATCTGCGGATATTTGTCCGCGAGCCACGCGTTGTATTGCGCGGCCGACTGCGTGTAGGTGTAATCGGGATACTCGTTCATCAACTGCAGCGCGGTGCTGAAAGTGCGCTTCACCACATCCACGGTTTCGGTCCAGGGCCACAGCCATGCCGCATCGATGTGCGAGTTGCCGGTGAGGTGCAGTTCATATTGCGAAAGCACGGGCTTGAGGCTCTCCAGCGTAGACTGCGCCTGCTTGAGCGAAGCATCGAATTTGGCCTGATCTTTGGCATCGAGCGCGCTCAGATCCACCGAGCCGGCGGCCTTCTCAAGAGTCGCGGTGTCGGCCTGCACATCTTTTGAAACACTGGGAATAACCAATGCGGCGGAGAGGAGTTCGAGGCGCAGATCTTCAGGATTGGGACGATTCTCGGCAAAATCGATCTTCAGGGTTGCGCCAAGGAACGTCTTCTTGTCGACCGTGTGCAGAAGCTTTACTGCAACCAGAACCTTTTCGCCCGGCTTGGCTTTGTCAAAGAGAACGATGGGTTCAAGATCGTCGCCCAGTGCCACGCGCCGGCCGTTGAAGTAGATGATCTCCGGCATGGGGCCATTGGCGCCGGCCGAGAATTGAAACCAGATGCGGGTACCGGTGAGGTCGTAGCCATGGAACGTCTCCGGGACTTCGATGGAACGACGGAACCACTCGGCTTCTTCCGATCCTTCGGTGCGCGCCTTGACGGTTTGCCACGAGGAGTCATCGAGGTCCGGTGACTCGCCATGGGCAAGATCTCCCGCGTGAAAATGCCACTCATCCGCAGGCAGGCTATTGAACTCGCTGAGGCGGCCGATCACGGTCTTGCTTTTCTCGTCGAGGGATTTGACGATCTGCGCGGCCTGTTCGGACGACTGCGCAAGAACCGGGGCATGACCTGCCAGCAGGATAAAAAGGCCCATCGCCGTTGAACCAATGCCGAGATGCAAGGCCCGGCTCATCGCAGACATTCTCTTCGCGTTCTTCATTACCAAATCCCTCACTTCACGTGCCGGCACGCACGGCTCCCCGTTCGCAACGGCTGGATATCGCTGAATCGTCTCCGCGAATTATACCCCTGCCAACGCACAGGTGGAAACGATACCATTCTTTTTCTCCAAAACCGCCGTTCCGAGACAAAAACGGAGGTTGAGCCGGAAATATCTGCGCGGCCGTCCCGTGAATTCAGGGCGGCCCTAGGGCAACGGTGAATGTTCCGGCCTGGGGGGATTGGGCGTGGCCGACGAGGAGTGCGTGCTGTTCAGCTTCTCGACCAGATCGAACTGCTCCTGCGCGCGATCGCGCAGCCCTTCGCGGCGGTAGACCTGGCCAAGCTTGAAGTGCAGTCCCGAGCTCTGTGGCGAAAGCGCCACTGCCCGCTCCAGCTCTGCTTGCGCCTTGGGAAGATCTTTCTGGATGTCGTAGACCCGGGCGAGTTCCTCGTGGACTTTGGGATTCCCGGGGGCGAGAGACGCTGCTTTCTGCAAAGACGAAATCGCCTGCGTGAAGTTGCTCTCATCCGCGAGAATGCTGCCGAGATTCAAGAATGGCTGGGGATCGTTAGCCGCCTCGCCTTGCCAGTCAATCGCGGTTTGAAACGCCTCTTTCGCTTTCGCGTTGTCCTTCATTTCACGAAAGACGAGGCCCAGGTTATTTTCGGCCTCGACATATTTCGGACGCAGCGCAAGCGCATGTTCGAAACTGGATTGCGCAGGCGCAAACGCATTCTCGTTATACTTGGTGCGCCCGAGAAGATACCAGGCATCGGGGTTGTTTGGAGTTTCGACGGTGACTTCGGTGAACCATTTATCGGCATCGGCAAAATCGCCGAGCAGAACGTAGTCCGAGGCCACCGTCATCAGTTCATCGGCTTTGGGGCGGCGAAACTTGGCGCCTGCCGTGAATTCGGCCAGCGAGTCCGCAGCTTTTTGCTCGCGAAAAAGAACGTAGCCGAGCAGGAAGTGCGCATCGGCCGAATCGGGATGGCCCTGGAGATATGCGTGCAAGCTCTCGGCTGCTTGACCAAGATGATTGTTCGCGACTTCGGCACGTTGCGAGGCGAGCGGGTCCACAGGCTTCTGCGCCACCGCCGTCCACGCCGAAAGGCAGGTCGCCGCCACACAGCATACTGCGATTTGGCAATACGCCTCAGTGCGCAGCATTTTTGATGGAGTTTGCATCGTTGGCTTGCCCGGCAACCGCAGCGCTCGCGTCGCGTTGCAGCTGCGCATAGGTGCGCATCTCCTGCTGAGCCTCCTGGGTCTTGCCCTGCGCCCGGTAGACAGATCCCAGCAGGAAGTGAATGCTCGGCTCCGCGGGACTGTCCTTCTCCGCCAGAAGCAGGTCGGGCAAAGCGTCGGTTTGTTTTCCCATGCGAACCAGCGCCCGCGCCCGGTCTACGCGCGCCTGCATGAGCCCGGGACAACGATCGATGGTCTGATTCAACAGCGCAAGTGCATCTTCGCTTGAGTCGTTGGCCTCGAGCATCGAATTCGCCAGCTTCCAGCGCGCGGTACAGTTGTAGGGATCATTCTCCAGCTCCGCCTTGAACTCCTGCTGGGCCGACTCCCACTTGCCGATGAGCCAATATCCATTGCCCATGTGCATGTGCGTGCCGGGCTGGTGCGGAGCCAGATCGATGGCCTTCTTGTATTCGACAAGCGCGACGTCGTAGTTATGCATGCTCTCGTCAATCTCGCCGGCGATTTCGTGCGCAATTACGGAGTTGGCATCGATCTCGTTGATCTTCTTGAGGGAGTCTTCCGACAGCGAGAGATAGGTCTTGCCGAGGATGTACCAGGCCTCCTGATCCTTAGGGTTATGTTTCAGGAAGCTATTGAGGTACGTGACCGTCTCATCGTATTTCTTCTGATTGAAGGCTATCTTCGCAAGCATCATCTCAAGATGATCGTCGGCGGGATTCGCTTTGAGCGCGGCACGCAGCAGCGGCTCGGCTTTTTCCTCCTCGCCGAGTTGAAAATAACTCATACCGAGCATGGCCGAGGCTGTCGGCATGTTGGCGTGTAGCTCCAGTCCACGCTGGAGCACCTGGGCCGCATTTTGGTAGTCGTGCGCGTTGAAGTAAAGCATGCCCAGGTTGTTGTAAGCAGCCGCGAGGTGCGGAGCCAGCTTGATCATGGCGCGATATTTTTCGATGGCGGCGTCATTGTCGCCGCGCTGTTGCGCAGCCTTGGCGTCGGCATAGAGCTGCTGCACCTGCGGCGTGACTTCGTCACTTCCCTGCCCCAGAGCCGGAAAAACTTTAAGTGTGCACAGCGCGGCCAGCGCAAGGGTGCAAAGCGACCGGCAAATCGCGGGATGAACGAAGTGCTTCTTCACAGGCTGATTATAATTCCGGCTTCACGCGAAGCGCAGCCGCAACGTGCCGCGGCAGAAAGCGAGGAAGCCTGGACGCGGAGCGGCAAAAAAATGCCGGATTGCATTTTCAGCAATCCGGCGTTGGATGGGACAAATACGCTGCGCGGATTGAGTGACCAATCCGCGCAACCCGGTTAGAACTGCAATCGGAACTGAACCTGGCCTTGGCGGTTCGAGGTGCCGTTGAACGATCCGTTGTTGGTGCCTTCGGAGACCGTTTCGGTAAACGTACCGTCGCTTGCGTTATTGTCAGGGCCGTTGAAGATGGTTCGGTTGAACGCGTTGAAGTAGTCCACCTGAAGAATAGCCTGAACACGTTCTCCGATGTAGAAGTGCTTGCGAGCGTTGAAGCTTTCGTTGGCGATGCCCGGATTGCGCAGTGAGCCAAAAGCCCGAGGCGTCGTCGTGATGGTGTATTGGTTCACGGGTGTGAAGGCTGCCGGGTTGTACATGCTCGGCGCCGTTCCGGTACCACCTGAGAGCCAGTAATCCCTTTCGCGGTTGTAGGAAGCCATCTTCAGAGGAACAGAGAGATTCCGCGCCGGACGATCGAAACCGTTCGGGAATGGCTGTCCGTTCTGGCCCACGCCGATGCTTCCGCCGTTTTCATAGTCGAGGATCCAGCCCACCTGCCAGCCACCCACGATGTTGCCGAGGGTATGGTTATTGACGAATGGCTTGCCGGGTCCGATCGGCAGCTCGTAGGTTCCGCTGACCTTGAGGGTCTGCGGCTCATCCGAGTTCGAAACGGCCCATTCCGGCCGCTGGTTGTACTTGTTGATGCCGCCCGAGGTGAAGCTCGAGAAGCCGCTGCTTGTATTGTCCATCAGGTGCGAAAGCGTGTAGCCACCGAGGAAGGACAATCCGTTGCTGAAGCGCTTGTCGAACTCAACCTGAATGCTGTTGTAGTAGGTTGTGCCGAAGCCTTCGAAGTTGTTCATGATGTACGTGAACTGTGGAAACGGCTCGAGCGACTGAGCAACCGTCGAACTGCCGCCAAGCTCGGCTACGAAGTTGGGATAGGGCAAGTTGAAGCCGTCCGCCTGCGCGCAACCGCTGGAGAACGTATCGCTGAGTACAGAGTTGCCCAGGTTGGCGGCGCAGGTGCTCAACACGGTGCCGTACTGGGTGTCATACGTCGGGTTCATCTGGTCGATGCGATTGTTGTTGCTGGGCAGGTGAATGACGCGGTTGCCGGCGTATGCAGCCATCACGTAGATATTCCACGGCAGTTCACGCTGCACGTTGAGGTTCCACTGCTGGCTGTAAGGAGCGTAGCCGTCCTTCTTGCTGAAGGCATTGACCTGCAAACCGTCGCCGATTCCAGGTCCGAACGGCGTGAGCGCGGGATTCGGAATCTGGTTGGTGTCCCAGCTGCCGAAGGAAGAATTGGTGCTGCTTGTGCTGGGGCGTGAGAATGCGCCGGTAAGCAGGTTGCCATAGTTGACGGCGACCTTGTTGGTGCCGTATTCGTACGCGCCACCGTCGAGGAAGGCGATGTCGAATCCGCCCTGAATAACCGTCTTGTTGTCGAGTTTGTAGGCGAAGCCCAGACGCGGACCAAAGTGCGTGTAGTGCGTGTCCGCGCGGTTAAAGCCGGCGCACCCGGTGCAGTTTCCGAACTTGGTCAGACCGCCGGGGATTCCGCCCGCGGAGGGATCGGTTCCCGGATTGTCCGGATTGAAGAACACGATCAGGTTGTTGTTTTCGGTAAACGGCACCTGGATATCCCAACGAACGCCCAGGTTGATGGTCAATTTCGGACTGAGCTTGATGTCGTCCTGGATGTAGGGCGAGATATCAAGGTTGCGCAGGCGCAGCTCCTGCGATTCGCTGCGGTTGGCCTCATCGGGAAGTCCGAGCAGGAAGCTGGCGAATGCACTGCCATCGCTCGAGAAGTTCGCTCCCGCCTGGGACGTCTCGTTATTGCTGAACGTGAAGTTCGCGCCCGCGGTCTGGTCTTCGTTGTCATCCTGGTAGGCACGACGGAACTCGCCACCGATGTTGAAGGTGTGGCGGCCCTTCGTCCAGAGCCAGTTGTTCACGATCGAAATGCCCAGCTTGCGGTTGATGGACTGGAACCACGATCCGCTGGTGCCCCACTGTGTCGGCGCGTGCTGTCCGTTCCAGCTGATTTCCGCCGGGATGGTTTCGCCAACAACTTGTGGATAGAGGGCCGAGCAGCCACCGGAGGTCGTGCCGCAACCCTTGGTGTCGTTGAACTGGTTATTGATTTCGCCGATCCATCCGAACCCGGCCGTCATGACCAGGTGAGGCGTGATGGCGTTGGAGTAGTTGAGCAGGAAGACGCTGCCGAGAGCCGGCTCATACTTCATGCTGTTGAGCGGGTTGGGAGCGAGCACCAGCGGGCTGGTGTCGAAGCTCGTAGACGAGAAGCTGTTCCGCCACTGGGCATAGTGGATGCTCTGTGTCGGCGTCAGCGTCTGGTCAACTACGAATCCCCAGACGTGCTGGATATTCGGGAACGAGTTGGGAGCCGCGCTCTTGTTGCTGTTCAAGCCGCCGATGCCGGCGCCGGGACGATCCGGATTCGGAATGAACGGAATGAGCAGTGCGGAGGTCGGGCTGATCCGGCCTGCAGGGATAATGTTTCCGGGGAACTGCTGCCCAGTTGTCGGATCGAAGATGGGAATCAGCGCGCCCGTGCTGCCGTCGACGAAATCACTGAAGTCGCCGGTTTTCTCCTGCGCCGTCGGAACGGTGGAGATGCCGTCGTTCAATTCGGCCTGCTTGTACCATTCCTGGCTGTAGTTGCCGAAGGTCTTGTTGCGTCCGTCGTAGAGGTGCGGAATGCGGATGGGACCGCCGATGGAGAATCCGTAGTTGTTTTCGTGGTCGGTGGGAGGCTTGGTCGATCCGCCCCACGCCGGGCCGTCGAAGAACGGTACGGAGTCAAAGAAGCTATTACGGTTAATTTCAAAGGCGCTGCCGTGATACTGGTTGGTGCCCGACTTCATCTGGTACGTCAGAGCGCCCTGGCCCAGACCGAATTGAGCAGCGAAGGTGGACCGCTCAACCTTGGATTCTTCAACAAGGTCGAAGGGCGGGTTGAAGTTGGTGGTGTAGCCTTCTGTTTCCGGCTGCGGAGCAGGGATACCGTTGTAGAGGATCTCCTGTTCGAAGTCGACGCCGCCGCTGATACGGTGGGAGAAGGTGCTGCCCGTGGTGCCGGGGGCAAGAAACTGAAGCTGGTCAACCTGGCGACCGCGACCCGAGACTTCGGTCGGTAGTGCTTCCACGACGACCGGTTCAATGGTGCTGCCCAATTCCGGCTGGGTGGTGTTCAGCGCAACTTCGTCGGCTGCGACGGCAACCGTTTCGCTGGCTCCGCCGGCGGCCAACGAGATGTCGATGGTCGGCGTTGAACTGACTTCGATATTGATTCCGCGCTGCACTGCCTTCTTGAAGCCGGTTGCTTCCACGGTCACGGTGTAGTGTCCGGGGAGTAGACCCTTGAAGGAGTAGGTGCCCGCGCTTTCCGTCACGGTGTGATCGGAGACCGATGTTTCGTCATTGACGACGGTGACTTTGGCGCCCCGAACAACGGCGCCCGTGGAGTCTGTTACGGTGCCGGCGATGCCTGCGCTGGCCTGCGCGGAGGCTGTCCGCGGAGCCAACAACATTAACCCCACCAACGCTGCCACCAAAGCAAAGGCGAAGGATGGGATCAGGATAGGCACACGAAACGGAGAGCGTTCCTGATTTTGTGGTTTGTGTCTCACTGGTTCTCCTTGAATGGTTCTCGTTCCTGCTTCAAACCGTGAATTCTGACGTGGGCAACGGTACGGCTGTTGACCGGCTGCCTGCGTGTGTCATGGAATCGATACCATCTCGCAGTGACAACGATTCCATAGCGAGCGATGTTATTCCCACAACATTACACTGTCAAGGGATTTTTTGGTCTGGAATCCGCAGCTTAACGACGATGGACGGCGAACGCTGCGCACCTCCCAAATCTCACAGAAACGCTGCGGAAAAAGATGATTTTTGGAAGCAAGCCGGGACTGCTAACTATCTCGAAAATCTTAACATTGGCTGCAAACGAGACAGTGGCACCAAAGTGTGAGAGGAGGGTAATGTGAAACCCAGCAGTGAGTCGATTCAACCTCAGTGCTGAAACGTTTTTGTACCGCCGGATGGCGGTTCTGACGCGGCCGGTTCATCCACCTGAATTTGCCTGTCGCCTTTGACATCTTTGAGGGTTTGCACCACGCCGCTCGGCCAGCGAATTTCTATGGTGTCGGCAGCCACGCTGCTCCCCAGCCCGAAGTGGACACGCGGATCGCTCGCGGAGAGATACCCGCTCGAAGTGGTTACCGTTACCCATTGGCTACCCTTGGCCGTGGTCAGCTTCACCACCGCTCCAATGCCGTCCCGATTGCTCTTGTGCCCTGTAAGGTGCAGCGTGATCCAGTGGTTTCCTGTCTCTGTCTTGTTCAGCAGAATGTGCGCCGGTCCGTTGTTGGTGCTGACCGCGGCGTCGATGCGCCCATCGTTGTCGATGTCGCCGATTGCCATGCCCCGGCCGACCCATCCGTCCTGGAAGATGTCCCCCGAAATCGACGACACATCCACAAACTTCTTACCCGTATTGCGCAGCAGCATCATGGGCTCGCGGTAGCGCAACATGGGCGAGACGGTCTGGATATTGTCCATGTCGTGCCCCTGGGCAACCAGCAGATCCTTCCAGCCGTCGTTGTCGTAATCCATAAAGCGCAGACTCCAGCCGGAGTGCAGTTGCGAAATGGAACTGATCCCGGAAAGGAGCGAAGCGTAGTTGAACGTGCCGTCCTTGTTGTTCTGGTAAAGCGCATAACGCTGGTTGGCCAGATCGTCCACCGCAATGTCGGGCCAGCCGTCGTTGTCGTAGTCGGCGAAATCCACGCCCATGCCGGCGTACGTTTGCCCCTCTGAGTTGACCGCCACGGCCGACTCCAATCCAAGCTCCTCGAAGGTGCCGTCGGGCTTCTGATGGAACAGGAACTCCGGCATCGAATCATTCGCGACGAACAGATCGATGCGGCCGTCCCGATCGTAGTCCGCAATGGCAATGCCCAGCGCCTTGGCAGGCTTATCCAACCCGAGTTTGTGCCCAACCTCAGTGAAGTGGCCCTTGCCGTCATTGTGGTAAACCAACATCGTGATCGGCGGGAATACGTCGGGATGGCAGATGCCGCGATAGCCCTCGCGCCGCTCACCGCACCACACGTCCTCCCAGTCCCAAGTCACATAGCGGTCGACGACGAGGTCGAGCAAGCCATCATTATCCAGGTCAACCCATGTCGCGGAACTCGACCAGCCGCCGCCGGCCACGCCTGCCTTTTCGGTCACGTCGGTGAAGGTGCAATCGCCATTGTTGTGGTAGAGGTGGTTGGCGCCATATCCGGTTACGAATACATCCTCGTAGCCATCGTTGTCGTAGTCCGCAACGGCCACACCCATGTCGAAGACCGTCCCCTTCAGCCCGGACTTCTCCGTGACGTCCTCGAACGTGCCGTCGGCCTTCTGGTGATACATGCGGTCCCAATCCTGCGGGCCGGTCTTTTTGGGAATGGTCCCTTTGGGAGTGGGATCCGTATAGGGCGCACCATTCACGAGGAACAGATCGAGCCGGCCGTCGTTATCGCAGTCGAACAGCGCAACGCCCGATCCCATCGTCTCGAGCAGATACTTGCGCGTGGTGTGCGGGGACACATGCTGAAAGTGAACGCCCGCCTTCTCGGTGATGTCGATGAACTTTGCGGGCGTCTGCCCTGCCAGTTCATTCGCGGGATGGGACGCCGCAGGCGCCTGCGCCCACGCAACCGAGCCCAATCCCAAACCAAATGCGAAGAAGAGCGCGCAGAACCGCGAAACAACCGTCATGGTTTTACCCCATGAGCGGCGTTGGCGACGGATGAAGGGGACGGCGACGCCGGCACAGGACACGCCTTTCCATTGCAGAGCGCGCCGGTGATTCCCTTCCCTTCCTCGATGGTGTAAATGCGATCGACCGCAGGCAGCTTGACGGACTCCTTCGCCCCTGAGGGCCAGTGAATCTCGGCGGTACCCGCATCGCTTGCGTCTCCAAGACCGAAGTGCGGGCGCTGGTCGTTACTCGAGGCATAGCTGCCGCCACTCAAGACATCTTGGCGCTGACGCATGCCGTTAGCGGCCAGATAGACCGTCGCCCCGACGGCATCGCGCGGACCCTTCGGACCGCCGATCAACCGCATCTCGACCCAATGATGATGATCCGCGCTGACGTTCTTTAACAGCAGCGGCGGCCCATCGACAGGGCTGACGATGACGTCGATTTTGCCGTTGTTGAACAGATCGCCGAAGGCCGCGCCTCGACCTGAGGTCAACGCCGCGAGTCCAGATCCCGTGACTGGCGGGACTTCTTCGAAGTTCCCATTGCGCAGGTTGTGGAAGAGCAAGACCCGCTGGGCATACGAGGTGCCCCAGTCTTCCTTGTCGGCAATGGGATAGATGTGCCCGTTGATGAACATCAGATCGAGCCATCCGTCGTTGTCGTAATCGAGAAACCCATCTCCCCAGCTCAAAAAGGGGATGGACTTCTTGCCCAGCCCGGCGCGCAGCGAAACCTCGGTGAAATTTGCCCCGCCTTCGTTGTGAAACAGGAGCTTCGACTCGTCGGAGAAATCGCTGATGGCGAAGTCAAGCAATCCATTGTTCATGTAGTCGCCAATGGCAATGCCCATGGCGGCCACCTCGCGTCCGTCGGCATTCAACGCAAATCCTGAAGTCAGGCTCACGTCTTCAAACGTGCCGTCGCCGTGATTCAGGTAGAGGTAGCTGAGCGTCGAATCGTTGGCGACGGCGAGATCGACCTTGCCATCGTTGTTGGCGTCCACGAAGACGGGCGTCAGTCCGTAGTAGTGGTTCTGCGGGTCGGCTACACCAGCTTTCGCGGTCACATCGCTAAACGTTCCATCCCCGTTGTTGTGGAACAGATGGTCGGGCTCGCTCTGCAGGCCGCGTGGGCCACACATTACCTGCACCCCGCGAAATTCGCAGGTGTTATTGCTGGCGGCCGCCGTCTTTGGATAGGGAAGGTTCTTGCGGTCGAAGTGGACGTACCCGGTGACGAACAGATCCAGACGCCCGTCACCGTCATAATCGCCCCACGTGGCGCCCGCGCTCCAGTTACCGAGGGTCACGCCGGCCTTTTCGGCCATGTCGATGAAGGTGCCGTCGTGATTGTTGCGGTAGAGCCGGTTCTTCCCGTAGTTCGTGACAAAGATGTCGGGCCAGCCGTCGTTGTCGTAGTCGCCGATGGCCACTCCAAAGCCCCAGCGGTCGTTCGTCACGCCTGCCTTGGCCGCCACATCGGTGAACGTACCGTCGTGGTTGTTATGGAAGAGCGCAGCGTGTGGCGGAGTTTCTTTGCCGTCGAGGGCATTGAACGTCGAACCGTTGACCATATATATGTCGAGCCAGCCGTCGTTGTCGTAGTCAATCAACCCGACGCCGGAACCGTTCGTATCGATGATGAGACCTTTGTCGGCCGCGCCCATCACGTGGCTCCAGCCGGCGAGACCCGCCGCCCTGGTCGCATCTTCGAAGAGAATGGGACCTGAATCGACAAAGCCGCCGGCCGTGATGGGGCGATGCAGCGCATCGTAGACAGGCTTGGAGCCGCCCGGGTTGCTGCCCATGCCTTGCGCACACGCTTCTTCAGAAGCCGACAAAAACGCCAGCGAAGCCGCCAGCGACAGCAGCCCCAGAAGGAACTCGCATCGAACGAGACGGGGAAACCGCGACAACTACACTCCTCCAACGGCTGGGCCTACTGCGAGTCTATCGCAGCGCAACCAGCGGCTTCTCGAGAGGTTGCGTATGGCTTAAGGCGCAATTCTGCTCCTCAATATTTTGGGCGTGTTCGAGTTCACGGTCGAGCCGTTCTACATCCCCAAAAAATTGTGCCCACAAGTCTGAGCCGCACCTCGTAATGCAGTTTGCCGACGGCATTGAGGTCCGCGCGAAATCAGGACGGTGAACCCGTTGGAACCAAGCGGCGTCAAGGTTGATAAATATCGGTTCGCTGCGTTCGAGGTACAGTTCACCGCTCCGCACGACCGGTCGCGAGTTAGTGAATACACCTAATTCACTCGATACAAGCCTTTTAGCACTTAATGTCTGTTTTGCTTTCGATTAGTTTGACTGCGCCGGCTTACGACCTCATAGTCTGCTCATCGTGACGATCCAAACCCGTTGAAAGCCGAATCGCTGATGCGTAGCAAGAACAGAGGAACATGGCGCGGGATGATCCCCGAGAATCCCAACCGAAGGAAGGAAACGATATGTCTGACAGAACTGGATCCATGGAAATAAACAGGTACCGTCGTCGGGCATGCGCCCTGGCTCTGATCCTTGTGGCCGCGCTCGCCGGCTGCTCCAAACTGAAGCCGGGCGGGCGGGGCATCATCGGCGTCGCAAGGCTCGGCGCGGGTTGCCGCCGCCGCTGCAGGGAACGCCTGCGACCGCAAGCTGATCACTCAAGCCGACGTGGCGCCGCTTTTGAGCGAGCCGATTGTTTCCGTCGGAGCGCTCAAGGGCGACCCACAATCTTGCAAGTTCGAGACAGCCGGGTTTTCGTCGGTTTCGATCGCCCTTCGTCCAGGCGCAGGGGACGGGACCGTCGGCACCTGGCTCTCCGGAGCGATGGGGACAAAGGCCGAATCCCTGCCGGGGGTCGGCGACCGGGCGGCGTGGTCGGCGGAACTCAAGGAAGTTAACGCCACGAAGAACGGCCTTCTCTGCGATATCGGTGCCATTGGCCCGGCCACAAAACCCGCTACCCAGGAAAAGATCGGGGCGCTCTGCAACAAAATTTTTGCCGCCTACTAGGGTCGATCGGGCGTTTTCCTGGTCGTTTGCACTGGCCTGGCAGCGGCTCCCATGCAGGCTTTGCCGCCGCAGAGCGCCCCAGTGATTCCCTTTTCCTCCGTCACGGTATAAATGCGATCGACCGCCGGCAGCCTTACCTTTTCGACCGCGCGGCTCGGCCAATGAATCTCGACTTCGTCGATCTTCGCTGCGTCGCCCAACCCGAAGTGCACGCGCATGTCGTTGGACGACAGATAGCTGCCACCGCTGAGCACATCGCCGCGCTGCCGTATCCCGCCCGCGGTCAGATAAACGGTCGCTCCCACGGCATCGCGCGGGCTTTTCAGACCACCCACAAGCGCCAGTTCCACCCAATGATGGTGATCGGGATTCACATTCCGCAGGAGCAGTGGAACGCCGTCGAGGTTATTGATGACCACATCGATCTTGCCGTCATTAAACAGATCGCCAAACGCCGCACCGCGCCCCACACACGTCTTCGCCAGTCCCGTCCCTTCCACTGCCGGAACTACCTGGAAGGTTCCGTTGCCCTGGTTCCGAAATAACAGGGGCCTCTGCGCGTAGGTCATGCCCCAGTCCGGATGCTGATCGACTTCCGGATAGACGTGGCCGTTCACGACCAGCAGATCCTTCCACCCGTCATTATCGAAGTCCAGAAATCCGTCTCCGAACCCGACAAACGGCCCCGACGGCGAATCCAGTCCCGAGGCTGCGCTCACGTCGTCGAACATCCCGGTGCCATCGTTGCGAAACACAACATTCGCATCGTCAGAGAAAGCGGTGTTCACAAAGTCCATGCGGCCATTGTTCTCGTAGTCACCGGCGGCAATTCCCATGTTCGAGACCTCGCGGCCTTCCCCGTTGAGCGCGTATCCGCTCATGTAGCTCTGATTGGCGAACGTCCCGTCTCCTTTATTAAGGTAGAGGTAATTTGGCGTCGAGTCATTGGCGACAGCCAGGTCCGGCCGCCCGTCGTTATTCACATCGACAAACAAAGCACCCAGCGCGTAGAAGCCATTCGGATCGCTGACTCCCGCCTTCTGGCTTATGTCGGTAAAGGACCCATCGCCGTTGTTATGGAACAGGTGATCGCCTGCGCCCTCCAGACCGCGCGGCCCACACATGATGTTTTCGCCACGATACTGGCACGAGCTGAACCCGACTGCTTTCGTCCCGGCGAGTGGCGGATTGGCGAAGTCGTAGCGGATATATCCACCAACGAAGAGATCCAGTCGCCCGTCGCCGTCATAGTCGCCAAACGTTGCGCCGGTATGATCAACCGCGATCGTGCCCGACCCCTCGTCGAGAGCCACACCGGCTTTCGCCGCGACGTCGGTAAACGTCCCGTTTTGATTGTTGCGAAAGAGCCGATTGGCGCCGATGTTGGTCACGTAGAGGTCGGGCCAGCCGTCATTGTCGAAGTCCCCGACCGCGCAGCCCAATCCCCAACGATCGTTGGCCACACCGGCTTTCTCGGTCACATCGGTAAAGGTCCCATTGTGGTTGTTACGGAATAAGGCCGCATGTGGGGGAGCGGCTTTTCCCGAGACGGCGTCGAAGGTCGAGCCATTCACCAGGTAAATATCGAGCCACCCGTCATGGTCGTAGTCGATGAGGCACACGCCCGAGCCCTTGGCTTCGATGATCAAATGCTTCTGCGGCGTTCCCGTGGTGTTGTGCCAGGAAGTCAGGCCGGCCTGCGCGGCCACATCCTGAAAGACGATCGGGCCCGACTTGACCGTCCCTCCGGCCGTTATCGGCCGATGCTGATCATCGAACTGCGCTCCGCGGGCGGTCCCAGTGGCCATGCCCTGGTTTTGCGACTCATTCGCCTGCGCAGAGCCCACTGCGGAGGATTGCTGAGGCGGGGTCTTCTGCGCCAGCAGGACTCTTTCTGCATCGACTACGATGAACAGGCCGAGCGAGACGCTTGCCGCCAGCAAAGCCCGGCACAGAAAGCTGAACATGCCCACGGTTTGCAGTGTATCGCAGCGCCAAGTGCTCCCGTGCCGGCGACAAACCACTAACCGGAAAGCGGCTCCGGCTGTCTAACCCGCAGCAAGCACTCCAGTTTCAGTGAAGCGTATACTTTCTCTGTTTTTCGAATAGACGCAGCGAAGGCCTCTTATGTCGATCTCATTGCTTTCTTTCTCTCTTAGTCAGCGGATGACCTGCTTACTGCTCGTTGCCCCGGCAATGGCTCTCGTTGCGAGCGCGCAGACGACCTGTCCGGCTGTCGCCGAACACGCCCCGACGCCTGCCGAGACCGCCTACAAGGAACTCCGCTTCACCGAAGCGGCGGAACTTTATCAGAAGGCCGTCACACAGAATCCTCAGGATGCGAACCTGGCTGCCGCGCTGATCCGCACCTTTCTGCACGAAAACCGGCTCGTGGCCGCAGCCGGCCAGCTCACCACGAGTCTTGCTGCGAACCCGCACGCCGCACCCATTCTGACCGAACAGGCCGAGCTCCAGTACCGGCAAGGAGCGCCCTGGGCGGCGATGCAATCCGTAGATGCCGCCCTGGCGGCGGACCCCTGCTATGCCCAGGCGCACCTGGTGCGCAGCCAGATCTTCCGTATCGACTCGATGTATGCCTCGGAGCGTGCGGAAATCCAGAAAGCTTACGACATCGATCCGAAAGATCCCGATGTAGAGCATGCCTGGTTGACCGTCGATTCGCCGGCCAACGATATCAAGGGAACCGCCGAAGCGCTGGAGACCACGAAAGACGTCGACGGAGAGACACGCAAGAAGGCCGAAGACACGGTGCACGCGGAGATGCCGCTGCTCTACGAAACGTCGCAGACCTGCAAAGTCGTCCCCACCGACGCCTCGGCGACTATCCCGCTTCAGGCCATGCTCCCCGACGGAAAGCACATCGAGGGCTACCGTACCGACGTCGAGTTCTCGCAAGGCAGAGGCAAGATGATCGTCGACACTTCGGCTTCGGGCCTCTACATTACGAAGGCGCTCGCCGACCAAAACGGCTTCCAGCCAGCAGTCGGCGATCCTCCCGGAACTGTGCGCGCGCCCCTTGTCCGCGTCGGCCCGCTTGAATTCCACGACTGCCTGGTGGGTGTGACCGAAACGGCCTTCTCCGGGAAGGCGGATGGTTTTCTTGGGACCGATATCTTCGATTCCTGGTTGATCACGCTCGATCCGCGCCAGTCGAAGATGTTTCTTGCCCCGCTGCCACCCCAGCACGCCATTCTGCCCGGCGACCGGACAGTGCCGCCGGAACTCGCCGGCTACACGCCCGTTTATCACCGACGGCAATATCTGCTGGTTCCGCTCACCTTTGGCGCCAGTTCGCGCGAGCTTTTCGCCCTGGCCACAGGCATGCGCGTGAGCGCCATGACCTCCGACGTGGCGCATTCCTTGTCAAACATGAAGGTCAACTTCACCACCACCGAGACAACGACGACGGGCGCGAAAATTCAGTCGTACCGCGAGATCTTCGACATCAGGCTGGCCGATCTGCCGCAGATTCATCAAGGGCACATCCTCATGCTCGATCCCAGCGTGATGAACCACAATACCGGGTTCCAGGTCGCGGGCATGCTCGGGCTCGATGTGCTGCAGCCGCTGATTCTGCATATCGACTATCGCGACGGCCTGGTGAAGTTCGAGCCGATCAGCGCAGAGTGGGTGCCGAAGAAGGAGTTGAACATTGCGTCGGCTGCGCCCAACACAGCTCCGGAACAGGCAGCCTCCTGCATCCCCGAAGACACGACGCCGCGGCCGCTGAACACAACCATTCAAGCGCGGTTGACCGGTGGCCTGGACTCTGCGCATTTGAAACCCGGCAAAGAGATTTGGGTGCGCGTTGTCGATGGGGAAGTGTTCAAGAATTGCGCACTCGATCAAGATGCGGTCCTCTACGGTCGCGTCATGTCCGCTACTTCGTCAAAGGACGCCAGCCCATCGGAGTTGTCTCTCTTGTTCGATCACGCCGACTGCAATGGCCATGCCAAGCAGCCGCTGCATCTGCGCTTGATCGGCGTCATCGGGCCGCCCACCGAATCGAGACATCTACATAACGAACTGCCCACTGAGATCGCCGGCGGGGCGCGATCTTTGGACACCGCTGTGAATGGAAACCTTATCAATGCGAACGACCTTGACCTTAACCCGGGCGGAGCCCCGCACACGGTCGAACCCGGAATCGTACTCAACGTGCCGGCGCTCAAACTTCAGCCGGAACAAGGTCCAAGCTGCAGCACGAAGATGGTCAGCACCAATCGCAGTGTCACGCTGGGAACTGGTTCGCAGCTCATCCTCGCCATGATGGTGCCAGCCGGCGAGTGAGACCGCGTGGGGCGGCACAGGTTCGGCGAATCGCGCATCCTCAACCGTTAAAAGGAAGCGCGGCTCGGTCCCTCCCGCAGCGGCTCGTTCGACTCGTACCGCGCCAGGTGGACCTTCAGCCGGTTCGCCAGCGCCGCATCGCCCTCGCGTGTGGCCATGTCGACGGCCTGCTCTTCTGTGTCGATCGCCTGCGCAAAGCTCCCTTTCTCTGCATACGCCGCCGACAGGGTGTCGAGCACCGCGGGGTCTTTGCCATCGGTAAGCTCCCGCGCGCGATCGGCCAGCGCGATTGCTTCAGCGCCGTTTCGTAAGGATGCATCGGGGCAGGTGGCCAGTAGATTCGAAGCCAGCCGAAGGCTCACCACGCGATTGGGCTCCTCTTCGATAGCCGAGCGGAATTGGCTCAACGCATCGGCAAAGTCACCCTTCACGTAGAGCGCGGACCCCAGGTTCTCATGCCCCTGCGCGAACTTGGGACGGATACGCACCACATTCTGCCAGGCGCTGATCGCGTTGTTCGCATCCTTCTGTTTGGCGTAGAGAATCGCCAGGTTGAAATACGCCTCAAAGAAGTCCGACTGCGATTGCACCGCCTTCTGAAAATAAGGAATTGCCTCCGTAGCCTTGCCGGACATGCCCAGTGCGATGCCCATGCCATTGTTTGCGCGCGCGTCGGTCGGTTCGAGGTCGAGCGCCTGCTGCCATTCGGTGATCGCGCCCGCCAAATCTCCCTTGCCCTGGAGATCCATGGCCTGGTCCAGAAGCTTGTAAAAGTCGGATGCCGGCACATCGATCGATTGGATTCCTCCCGGCGGCGCCTTCACAAACTCGGGAATATTGACGGCGCGATTGGCTGCCGTGGAGTTCTCCATGTAAATCGGCGGGCTGTCCTTCCCATTGCGCATCGATGTGGGTGAGAAACATCTGCGTATACGGCGAGCGGCTCTTCGAGGAAAACACCAGCCAGCGCCCGTTCGGTGAAAAGCTGTGCCACGAATTCATCAGCGACGTATTGCAGCGCATGCGCCGGGCCGCGCCGCCCTTCGACCGGCACGATATACAACTCGCTGTCGGGCCGCATCAGCTGCCCGTTCCGGTTCTTCACAAAAACAATCCAGCGCCCGTCCGGAGAAACCTTGGGGAAGTTGTTGCTCATCCCGTTGTTCGAGGCGCCGGCAATCGGCTCGGCCTTGCCGCCTTTGCCCTCGTTGAAAGGCACGCGGTACAGGCTGTACTGGATCGGCACTCTCGTTCGGATCGTTGGCTTCTACGGGCGCGCGTTCCCCGGCGGGTGCGGATCCTTCGCCTCCGCGCGCGCAAACACCACCCACTTGCCATCCGGGCTCCACACGCCATCCGTCTGCACATAGCTGCGGATCATCCGCACCGGGCAGCGGCTGCCGCCGTCCCGTCGCGCGGTCGTAGTACGCCAGGATTCCTCGCGTCGGATAAAAGACCTGCAGAAAGCGATAGTCCTTGAAGTTGGTGACGAAATACGAATCTGGGACTGTTCTGCCCGGGCCCGGCGAAAGTCGACAGCACATACTTGCCGTCCGGCGAAACCTGCGACATGAAGCCGACGCGCGACTTGCCCACGCGCATGTCGGTGTTCCAGCGCAACCATGTCCTCGTTGCGAATAGTCATCGTGCTTCTGCACCGGCACGATCGCGTACAGGCCCTTGTCGTTGCCCGGGCCATCCACATCCATGCCCATGGTCTTGCCATCGGCCGAGAAGGAATGGCAGTTGGCGCAGGTATGCAGATCATGCATCACGATGCGGCTCTCCGGCTTGGCAATGTCGCGAATCCGCCAGTTGATCAGATACAGCAGCGAAGGAGACAGCGGCTGGACGACTTCGCTTCTTCCCTTCCGACGGCATCAGCGGCACATCGCGATAGAAGATCTGCGCCGTCGACTGGATCTTTCGATGTCGTGATCGAAACATGATTCGCCAGACAACCTGCTTACCGCTTTCATCGAGACCGATGATCGTCACCTTTGCGCTGCGTGCCGACGAATGTTGCTTGATCGCAGCCCACGATGCTGTCGTCGGGCTTCCACGTATGCGCGGCGGCTTGTTCGGGAGTGAGCGACGGAAACTTGTTGGTATCGGAGACGCAGCGCGGATCGATCTCGCCGATCTTCATCGGCTCGCCCTGCGAGCCGGCCGCGAACGCCTTCGATCCATCAGTGTACTCGATCTCGACCCGCCAGCTCTTCGCGGCGGCGCTGTCGCGCCAAATGAATGTGGGCGAAGTGATTTCCGGCGGGAAGATCGACCCATCCTGCGGATAGTCGATGGACAGCGGGGCGGACGTGGCATCCGCAAGAAGCAGATGGCGCGCAGGAACCCGCCACGCCGAGCCCGATGCCGCGAACACGATGCTGTTGGAAAAGCCGCCCGCGGGAATCTTCGCGACCCACGCGGCTCCGAACAGAGCGATCGAGCAACCCACGCCGGCGAGAATTCGCGACGCGAGAAGACGGCGCTTTTCGGTAAATTGCACGGTCATTCACCTCGGGCCCGCTACAAACGGCCCAGCGTTCACCGTGCATGACGCTAAAAGGCCGTTCGCAGTTTACGATCGCCGTGTTTTTAAGACGGATGACGCTTCCGTTTAGTTCACAGCCGGACCTGTTCTTCCCAAGTCGTCGTACAAAGGCTGTGCCGGCGTAACATCCGGCTCTTCCTTGGCCACCGAAACCGCTAGAACGCGGATCTTCTCGTTGGACGGGAGAGTCAGGGTCTTCGCATTGGCCGGCTTATCCAACGCATACACGAACAGGTAGCTGTACTGGTATGGCTCGTTCAATCCGTCCGGTGTGTGGTGGTGCGACGCGTACCACGCCAGGGTTGCCGGCTTGATGAAGCCCGGCTTCAGGCCCAGATAATCGTCAGGATACTTGGGCGACCAATCCGGCGAGCCCGCGCTGGTCAGGTCCCACGTAGCATGATTCGCTGACACGGCCCAATCCTGCCGCAAGTTCACCTGGCGCACCGGCTGGCCAAAGCGACCACCCATGGTGACCGACGTCGGGACGCGGCTTCCATTGGCGAGTAGTCCCACTGCCCAATGAATCCGCCCCAGTCCTCAACATCCACCTTGGCTGCGTGCTCGCCAACCTGGAATGTCGCTTCCTGGTCGCCGTCGTCCGAAGCAGCAACCACGTAGACCTTGTTGAAGTCGCCCGCAGGGCAGCTCGATCTTCTGCCCCTTGGCCACCACCGCATCGGGCTTGTCCGCTCCGCCGGCGCCAGGTGGAAATCGACACCGTTGAGCTTCACTTCCGCGGGCAGCATCTCCGCCGGCAGCGCATTGCCCTTGGCGTCGAAGCCACCGGTCGATTGCGTGTCGTCTTCGCTGGCCGCGGCGAGGTCGTACTTCAACTCCACCGGCTGCGAATTCACAGCGGTCAACTGCGCCGGAGCCGCGCCCAGCTTCAACGCGAACGTGCGCGGCTGATACGGCTTGAACGACGTCTCGAGCGCACCATCATTGACGTTGGCCGGACCGATCGGCAACTCCTGCCCATTCACTTCGCGCGCCGCGGTGATCGGACCGGCGAACTTCACGTGCACGCTCGACGCCGGCTTGCCGTCGAGTTCCACCAAACGCAGGATGGTCTCGTCGCTGATCTCCGACTTCTTCAGCGCCAGCACGCGCACATGCGGATCGTCGACGCTGAGAAGCTGAACGTCTTGCCCAGCGAACCCGCGTGCGCCTTGGTTTCAAACGCGATCAGCGGCGTGCTCAAGCGATAGCCCTGCCAGTCGGTGTTCTCCTGCCGCCAGTCGCCTGCGTGGCCGGCAAGGCCGAAGAGGATCTCGTGATGGCCCCAGTCCTGGTTGAACTGGTCGGTGTAGCCGCCCGGCATTTGCGAAGCCGATCCCGGGCGAACGCAGAAGCGTCAGGCGAATCGTGTGCTCATCGCGCTTGTCCGAGCCGTTCTTCACGTCGGTCAGGATCGTCGCGCCATACGAGCCGCTCTCGTCGGTCTGATCGATCCAGTGATGCGAGGCAACTTCGAACTGCCGGTCGAACGCGGCCGGCCGCTTGATCGTGCCGACCTCCCAGTTATAGGTCGCTACCTTATTGGCCGCCGACAGCGGGAACACCGCCTTCAGATTGCCCGAAAGCGTCTTCCAGTCGATCGATTCGCCGAACTCCACGCGATTCCCTGCTCCCCCTGCGGACAGGCGCACCGTCTGCACAAACTTCGAGCCTTCGCCTTCGCGCGCAATCTCGACAGCCACCCGCACCGGGCCATTCTCGACCACGCGAATCTTGGCCGGGCCGCCCACGTACGAGCGCGGTGCGGCCTGCTCCTGGTCGAAGTCCATGTTCCACGCCGGCCATTGCTTCGGCGCGTCATTCGAGATCGCCAGACGCATCGGCGCAGACAGCAGTTCCTTGTTCACGGTCTTGTCGAAGATGCTCGTCACATCGCCATCCGCATTGATCGCGACCTTGTAGCGCGCGTTCTCCAGCGAGTTCTCGCTCACCTTCAGCTCAGTGCGCGCCGCTCGCAGCCTTTCCGCGGCCGCACGTCGTAAACACGGCGTACCCAACCGACGGCGTCTTCGCGAGAAACAGCACCTTGCCGCCGTCCACTTGTGAGGGCACCGGCTGTCCATCGGGCCCCGTGACTTCGACCGCCTTCGGCGCCGCGCCGGGAAAATCAACCGCGCCTCCACCACATCTTCGCGCGCAATGTTCAGCGGGTTGTAGACGACGATCGGCGTTCCCCGCGCCCTGCGTATCGAGCCCCGACGCCACGGCCTGCGTAGCGCTCGTGAGCACTTCGGCAAACTGGTTCATCGCGATGACGTCGTCGTTCTGCGCAAACTCGTACGACCGCGGCGTCGCCGTGCCCGCGCCTGTGTCGTGGAACTGCCCGCCCATCACCAGCGTCCATGCATCGTTGAGCCGCTGCTGCGGATAGGGCCGGCCGCCCATCCATGCGGCCGCAACGGATGCCTTCTCCGCGGCATCGGCCAGGATCTCGTTCTTGCGATTCCAGCGCTTGTGATACGCCTGCGAAGTCAGCGATCCGGCGGAGTGGTTGATCAGTTCCAGGTCGCCGGTGTAGCGTCGGCATCTTCGCCTGCATCTCCGGCTTGATGTCGAGAAACATCTGGTCGGCGGCCGCGGAGATCACCTTCACCGGCCCGTCGCCCATCTTCACCGGCGTGCCTTCCGGCGCCGGCCCCGCGAGCGGTCCACCAAAATATCCCTGCGGAGGAAGGACCGCTTCGCCCTTCGTCACTGTCGCCTCAAGCAGATCGCACCGATTCTTCATCCGTGGCGCCGCCAATGTCGCCGGTGCCCACGTAGTGATAGTCCGCAAAAACGCCCGTTGCCTTTCCATCGATATCGATGCGTGCCGGCCAGTCGGTCTCGCGTTCCGGCATGCGGCGCCGGTTGGTGCCGGGCGCCGGCGTTGCAGTGGCGGCTGCGGCTCAACCGGTGGAGGCGTCTTTGCTCAAGTCGGTGCGGATGCGGCTGCCGTATCCGCCAGGGTTCAACGCAGCCAGCACCGTCTCGCCATCGGGACCCACCCACACACCCACATTGAAGGGAATCCCTTCCGGCGTCTTCTCCGGCGAGTCCGGTCCGCCGATCAGCGGCGCGGGCTGCCACGCCGAACTCAGCTTTTGCGTTGAAAATCCCTTCACGCCCGCATGGGCAAGAATCGTCGGCAGCGATGCAGGAAAGCCGAAGCAGTCGGGCAGCATGTACTCCGCGCTCGCCTTGCCGAATTCCTTGCGGAAATAGGTGTTCCCGTAGAGCACCTGGCGAATGATCGACTCCGCGCTGGGCAGGTTCACGTCGCCTTCTTCCACCGAAGAGCCGGCCGGATACCAGTTCCCTTTCGCAACGTACTCCTTCAGCTTCGCGTAGTCTGCCGGGTAATACTCCTTCATCAGCCGATAGCGATTCGAGCCCGTCCAGTTGAAGACGTAATGCGGATACTTGTCGATGTAGTCGAAGTTCACGCGCATGGTCTTCAGCAGGTATTCGCTGATCACCTGCGGAAACTCCCAGCGCCACTGCGTATCGAGGTGGGCATACGGCACCACGTACAGCGTGGGATCTTTGGTGATGTCCCCAGCTTGCATCGTCTGCGCTTGCGTATACGGCAACACTGTCAGGGAAACGGCAAGAAGAAAGAACTTCAAGGAACGCTGCACACAGCCTCCACGGCGCCCGGGCTCAAGGGGATGGAGTTCCGGTCATCCGCGCGGCCGGCATGTGGAAGGGGAGCCCGGTGGTATCGATTCCACCGGCTCATGGTAGAACTGCCAATTCCCTCTGTCAAGAAAAACCAAGGCTTGCCACGCAGCAAGGCCGCCGTATCGTCCCCGGCGGCCTCGTCTGCCCTTCCACCTATTCGCGGCTACCCGTTGTTCTCATTCCCATCCGCGTGCAGCGTCCGATAGGTCGCGTTGCCATGCGACCACACCAACAGCAAAATGTCTTTTCCGCTGGGCTCCTGGTGCACTGCATTCGCAAAATCGCTCGCCGATCCAGCCGGCTTGCGGTTCACTTCCATGATCACGTCCCCGGGCTGCAGACCCGCATCATCCGCAGGGCTGGCTGGACGCACCGTCTGTACCAACACGCCATGCACCGAGTCGGGAGCATTGATCTGCTGGCGCGCGTCCGATGTCAGGTTCGCGACAGCCAGGCCAAGTTTGCCCGTCTTGGCGTGCCCCTGCTCGTCGGAGCCTTCGTCGTTCGAGGCAACCTCCGAGTTGGCGTGGAACTGCCCCACGGTCAAATTCAGCGATACCGGCTTGCCATTGCGGATCACGCCGATGGTGATTTTCGTCCCCGGCGTCATCTCGCTCACCGCCACTTGCAGCGCGCTGCCGTTGACAATCTTGTCTGCCGTTGAGTTCGGTGATCACATCGCCTTGTTGCATCCCCGCGCGGCCGGCCGGCGAGTCTGGAGTGACCTGCGCAACAATCGCGCCGGCCGCATCCTGCAAGTTGAAGAAGTGCGCGTTCTCCGGCGTCACGTCGTTCATGCTGATGCCCAGGTACCCGTGCTCGATCTTGCCGGTCTTGATGAGCTGTTCTGAAACGGAGCGCGCCATCTGCGACGGGATCGCAAAGCCCGCGCCGGCAAACGAACCGCTGTTGGTGATGATGAACGTGTTGATTCCGACTAACTCGCCATGCGCATTCACGAGCGCGCCACCGGAGTTGCCTGGATTGATGGCTGCGTCGGTTTGAATAAAGTTGCCCGGCTTGCGCGGATCGTCCGAGTACGGATTCGGCCGGTTCACAGCGCTCACAATGCCGCGCGTGACCGAGAACTGGAAGTAGCCGAAGGGACTGCCGAAGGCCAGCACCGTCTGCCCCGGCTCGAGTTTCGTCGAGTCGCCCCATGCGATGGTCGGCAGGTCGCTCGCGTTCACCTTGATCACCGCCAGATCCGTCAGCTTGTCCACGCCAACCACCTTCGCGTTCAGGATGCGGCGGTCGTTCAGCGTGACCTTGATATTGGTGGCGCCATTCACCACGTGGTTGTTTGTCAGGATGTAGCCATCGGGCGAGATGATGATGCCGCTGCCGATGCCATGCTCAAACTGCGGCTGTTGCTGCATCTGCGGCATCTGCCCGCCGAAGAAGAACTGGCGCAGCCCCGGAGGCAGTTGCTGCAATTGCCCTCCTCCGCCCTGTCCGTCCTGCCCTTGTCCATCTGCAGCGTCCATGTCGCCGTTGGCGCGCGCCGTGACGGCAACATTGACCACCGCAGGCGTCACTCGCCTGGCCACAGCTTCCATGGCGCGGTCGAGCGACGTCAACGCTTCCACGCTGTTGTCATCCATCGGTGCGGCTGCGCCGGCGGCGTGCACAAAACCGTGCCCGACAAACAAAGCCGCACCCAAGGCAAAAGCTCCCACGGCTGCGGCTGGGACTGCCAGCATCCGGGTGGTAGCTACTAATTGATTAGTTACTCGTTTCATGGTTGTTCTTCTCCTCGTTTCGCGTTCTTATTGGTTTCGGAATACCGCCCGCATGCGCGACGGCGTGAATTTAAATCTCGATAAACAGCCACCCGTTGCCGAAAGGCACGGCCGCGTAAGTTGGCCGATGAACCTGTTCCGGATCGATGATCATTCGATCATCAACGGAGTTTTTCTTCGCGTCCTTCTTCACTTGCTCACTGCCTGCAGAATCTGGATTGGCTGTCGGCGTCTGCCGGCTTGGCGGATCCACCTGCGCTACCGTCAGCACCAGCGAGGGTGCAAAGTCTGAATCGCTCCACGCTGTCATAAGCACCCATGCCTGCTGCGTGGCTGCCGGCCTCTTCTGCGTCGCTTTGCGCAGCATCGCTGAGCGTACTCGCGGCTTGGCACCGGCATTCGCTGCCACCGGACGCATCTTTGCAGAGTCAACCACCTGCGGCATGACCGCATTCACCATCTGCGCATGTGTGGCCATTCCGCGCTCTGCACTTGCTTCTTTCGACAGCGTTGAAACCGCCGGCATGTCGTTAGCAGATGCTAACTGCGCGGTCGCCGGCGCGGACAACGCATCGAAGCTCACCAATCGCGGACTCCGCGACAGCCCCAGCGCGCAGCCCAGCACGGCAACGATCAGGCTCGCCGTCATCATCGCCGTCTGTCGCGGCCCCATCCCTCTTTTCGGAGTGCGCAGGATGCGGTGCACTCGCCGCACCAGCTCCGACTGCCGCTCCCACGCTCCCAGCACCAGCGAGAAACTGCGCCGCAGCATCGAGTACTCTGCCAACCGCGTCAGGCAGATGGCATAAGCTTTGCGCCCTGCACTTGCGCGCAGCACGCCATCGTCGCAGGCCAGTTCGCGCTCCGCACACAGCCGCCGCTCCACCCATAGCATCACGGGATTCAAGGGGAAAAACACCAGCGCAACCTTTTGCAGCAGGTTGGTCCAGTCGTCGCCGCGGCGCAGATGCTCCATTTCGTGCATCACCACCTGCCGCAGTTCCGACTGCGTTAGCCGCTCCAGCAGCGCTTCCGGAAGCAGAACGCGCGGCCGGAAAAACCCGAAGACGCTGGGCCGCTCGACCTCACTCGAGGTGCAAAGATCGGCGCACCGGTCACGCATCGCAATGCCGCGAACGCAAAGCAGTGCGCGCAGTTCGGGATCGGCCTCCACCCGCTTCGCACGCCTCACCATCCCGCGCGCACGAATTGCGCTGACTGCCAACTGAACGCCGCGCAGCAGAGAGAGCAAAGCCCACAATCCTGCAATCCACAAACTCCAGCTCCGGTTCAATTCCAGAGGAGCGTGCTGCGCCGAGGTCGCCGTTGCGCTGTGGACGCCGAAGGCCGGCAGCCCGTGCAGGAGGACGAGCAAGAGGAACACGTTCATCCACACCGCCGAGCGCGCCCCCGCGCCAAGCCCCGGCATAAAGCGCAGGCAGGCCCAGGCGCAGGCAACCAGAACCGCACCCTCCCACGTGGCGGAGATCAACGCACTCACCAGGGAGGCAGCGGCGTCCGGTCCGAGATGCAGGAGAGCGATCACAGGCCGACCTCCTCAACATCATCCGGCGCCTGCGCGATCGCTTCGCGCAACCTCTTCAACTCTTCTGGAGTAATCTCTTCATCGCCCAAAAGCGACAACAGCAGCCGCTCCCGCGAATTGCCAAAGAAGCGCTGCAGCACGTGCCGCACCTCAGAGCGGCCTGCCTCCAGCTCGCCAATGCACGCGTTGTAAAGGAAGGCTCTGCCCTCCTGCCGGTGCTCCACATAGCCCTTCGATTCCAGGATCCGGATCGTCGTCAAAACCGACGTATACGCGAGCTCCCCGTCTGAGGCGGTCGCGGAAACGACTTCAGCGACTGTGGATTCGCCGCGGTCCCAGAGGACCTTCATGAGCCGGAGTTCGGCAGGTGTAAGCGTAATGGAGCGTTTGGGAGGCATGGATTCCGCAAAGCAGGAAACCTGGGGGAGGGTTAACCCGCTCAATCTCTTTCCAAAAGTATAGACGAGAAACTAATCATTTAGTTGCTAAGAATTTCGTTGCTTGCTCCGAATTTCGGGGAATTGCTTCCTGGATCGCCCCAACGCACTATATTGATTCGACTTAACAGCAATGCCTTCCCTTGAATTCCTATGAATTCATTTCCTTACCTTGTCTTGCTTATTCGTGACGGCGCAAAAAAGAAACGGCCGCAGAGATCGCGGCCGTTTTACTGCTCTGGAAAATCCAGTGTCTACGGTCCAAGGTTGGTCGGCGTGCAGGGATTGTGTCCGAGCGTCGTCGAAGTGACGGGTGCTGGAGGTGTGGGGGGTGTGGCCCACGGGACGTTGGTGAAGTCAAAGAAGTTCAGCAGGTTCGGCTGCGCCGCATCCCGAGCCGTGAGGTGGGTGCTGGAGCTGATGAAGCGGTTCTCGACAAACTTGATGATCGCCGTGTGATCCATGGGAACGTGCGAGACGTAGTGCCTGCGAACGAAGGGCGAGACCACAAAGTTCGGCACGCGGAAGCCGATCTGCGAGGCGAAACCATAGAGGGTGGCCGCGTCGCCTGCGTGAGCGCCCGGATAAACCGGTTGCAGGTCGCAGTGCGTGGTCTTTGTGTTGTTGGGCCCGAGGCACGGGAAGTAGCTATCCGGCTGTACCGCAATCGACGCGATATCCGGAATGGTTCCCAGAGAAGCGTCGGTGAAGTCGTTCGAATGTCCAGGCACAGGCGGCACGTGATCGTAAGGGCCGCCGCCTTCGTCATACGAGAAGAAGAACACGCCGCTTGCATACGAACTGCTGTTCATGAACGCGTTGATGACGGTCGCAACTTGCGACTGCCCGTGCAGGATCGACTGCCCTGAACCCGGATGCTCGTCGTTGTTTGCATATCCTGCCTCGATGAACGAGAAAGCCGGCAGGGTTCCGTTGGTCAGATCGGTGAAGTACTGCGAGAGCGGCGCAATGTGATTCGGATTCACACAGAAGGAATTCGAAGCATCGCCCACCACACCCGAGGGCTGAAGATTCCCAGGGCATGTCCCTGTCGGATTCTCGCGAAGGAAGTTGAACGCGTAGCTCAGGCTGCCGAAATCGGTCGCCGGGAACTTGTCGTAGGCCGATTTCCCCTGGCACTCATCTTCCGTCTGGCAGAAGCCTTCGGTGACCGAGTAGTAGATCTTCCAGGTCACACCGGCTTTGTCGAGCTCGTTGAAGATCGTTTCAATCGCGAGTTGCGGCAACTTGTCGTTCGAGCCCGGATCCTGCACGAGACCCTGCGTCGTGCCGCCCGTGAAAGTCGCGATGCGATTGTCGATGCTCTTGCTCGCAATCGGCGAGAACCAGCGGTCCGAGACGGCGAACTGCGAAGCCATGAAGTAGTAGTAGTTCAGATAGTCTTCGTCGTAATACCCCATGGCGCGCTGCCCCTCGGTATCGGTATAGCTTCCGCCGCATCCGCTGTTCGGGAGAGCGCAATTGGTGGCATAACCTTGCGCGGTGTGAACGAATCCATCCATCTTGATCGGCCGCGTAGAGAGGAAGTTATAGCGGTCGACATCGCCAAAGCTTGCCTCCCAGGCCGAGCTGTCATCGTCGATGCAGGTGCTGGTGAACTTGAAGAGCGGGAACGAAGTGCCCTGATCGCTCACGTTGCTGATCTTCGTCAGCTTGTCGTCGATGCCGTCGACATCGTACTCCTTGCCGTCATCCCCGAGATTGAAGCCGTGGGTTTTGCGATAGGGATTCAGCATGCCGAAGTAGTTGTCGAAGGAGTGGTTCTCCTGCAGCATGAACACCACGTGCTTGATGGAACTCAGGCTGCTCGACGACACCACATCGACCGTCGCCTCCGCCGAAGCGTTACCGCCCGCGCCCGGAGCCTCTGCCGTGTAGGTCGTGGTGTTTGTCGGCGTCACTGTTTGCGTACCGCCCGTGGTGCTCAGGGTGTAGATGTTGCCGTCGCTTCCCGTCACCACCACAGGGCCCGTGGCGTTCGTCGCGCTCACGGTCAGTAACGACGAGCCGCCACTGGAAACAGAAGTGGGGTTCGCGCTGATCGAAACCGTTGCCGCCGGACCCGCCTTCACCGTTACGACAGCGGTTGCAGTAGCCGTAGTTGTCGCGCCAACCGCGGTCGCGGTGTACGTGGTTGTCTGCGTGGGCGTGACGGACTGCGTTCCGCCGGTAGGCGACAAGGGGTAGTTGCTTCCATCCGAGCCGGTGATCGTCACGCTGGTGGCGTTCGAGGCCACGACCGTCAGGATGGAAGACGATCCCGGCGCCACCGACGTCGGATTCGCGCCGATGCTGACCGAAGTCTGATTTGCCGCCACTACCGTAAGATTGATGGTTTGGGTCGACGCACCGCCGCACTTGTCCCACTCTTCCACAACCGTATGTTGGGAGCCGGTCGCCAGGGTCATCGAGGTGTTCAGGCTCGCGCCCTTCACCACGTAAATCTTTTTGTTGTTGACGTAGATCCCCATCGACGCAACGCCCTTGGAGCAGGTCGACGTGGTGGCCGTGGCCACATATTGGACGGGAGAAGTGACTTTGGAGCCTGGTGTTGGAGTGGTAACTTTCACCGTTCCAAAAACCGGGACCGAGGCGAGGAAGGAAACCAGACTAACCCAAGGCAAAATCTTCATGTGTATCTCTCAATTCTTGTAATTTCTTGTGTTCGGGCCCAGCGATGATGGAGTGGAAGCGCGCATCCTATTCGAGCGCATCACCGCGAGAAGTCCCAAGTGAAACAGTGCATACGGCTAAGTCAAACTTGTAACATGGCAATTAGGCCTTGGCAAGAACTAGTTCGGTCCGCTTTTTGTGCAATTCACAAGGTTTATCTGTCTTTTCATAGTTGAAGCGCAAAGCACCAGGATCAGCCCCACGAATCGCGGAGAACTGCACCTTTTTTGTGTAACTCGACCCCTTCAATCCACCGCAAAAGAGATGACTCCCGGTTACCTTCTCTGATTACTTCAGTGAAACGTTTCGCGCTTCGATTCAACGATTGAGACCGGCTTTTTGAGCAAATCGAAAGGAAGGGCGTCGGGCATTTGCCTCACTCTCTGAATCCGCGAGGAACCGAACATTTCGCTTCTCGATCGCGTCATGAAGACGGAAGCGTTTCTGTTTACCAGCCGGGCGCGAGCGGCGCATTGAGACAGTGGCGTTGGCGTCACCGCGAATAGACTCGTCGCAGTGTAATCTCTATTGTTTACAGAAGATGCAACAGCACATGCCAAAAACGCATCTCTCTACCGAAAGAAATAAGGTGTGTCGTGAAGAATTCTTCTTTTTGCTTTGGTCAAGCAGGATCCATCGTGTTTTTCGTTGCAAGCGTCCTCGCTCCAATCTCAACCTGGGGAGCTGAGAAACAGATCATCGCCTCAGTGGATGAAACGCAGCGGACGTCGTTGTTGGGAAACACGCGCCCTGAAGCCACTCCGCGAAACGATCTTGGGCCAGTCAACGACGATCTGCCTCTTGAGCATCTGCAGATCCTCCTGCGCCGACCCGTGGCGCTTCAGCAGGAGCTGGACGCGTATACCGAAAGCCTGTCGGACAAGACCTCACCGAACTACCATCATTGGCTCACTCCTGATGAGTTTGGCGAACGATTCGGCGTAGCGCAGCAGGATATCGATGCGATCACTTCCTGGCTTGCGCTGTATGGTTTTCACATCAACCAGATTTATCCGAATCGCATCGTCATCGATTTTGACGGCACGGCAGGGCAAATACGCGCGGCATTCCAAACGGAAATTCATGGCTACGAAGTGGAAGGCGCGCGGCATATCGCCAACGAGAGCGACCCATCGGTGCCAGCGGCGCTGGCTCCCGCCATCGCCGGCATTGTCTCGCTTCACGACTTTCGTCCCCGGCCGATGTACAAGCCCAAGGCCGATTACACGTTTTCGAGTGGCGGCGAACAGTATGCCGTGACACCGGCCGATCTGGCCACCATCTATAACCTGAAGCCGCTGTTCAGCGCGGGCCACACCGGCAAGGGACAGACCATTGCTGTCGTTGAGGACACCAACCTCTACTCCACCGCCGACTGGACTGCCTTTCGGAAAAAATTCGGGTTGTCCGGATACTCCTCCGGAAGCCTGAAGCAGATCCATCCGGAGCCAAAATCCGGATCGAGCAACTGCTCCAATCCCGGCATCAATGCCAACGGCGACGACAGCGAGGCGGCGATCGATGCTGAGTACGCGTCCGCCGCAGCCCCCGACGCAGCGATCGAAGTCGCGTCCTGCAACAACACAGCCACCACCTTCGGCGGACAAATCGCCCTCGAAAACCTGTTGAACGGCGCGTCGAAGCCGCCTGCGCTCATCAGCATCAGCTATGGGGATTGCGAAGCAGACAACGGCGCTGCTGGGAATTCCGCGCTCAACAGCCTGTACCAGCAGGCAGTCGCAGAAGGTGTTTCGGTCTTCGTCTCTGCCGGCGACGAAGGAGCAGCGAGTTGCAACGCCAACCAGCCCGCAGCCACAAACGGAATCTCCATCAGCGGGTATGCATCCAGTCCCTACGCCGTGGCGGTTGGCGGCACAGATTTCGAAGACACCTATCTGAAGAAAAACCCCACCTACTGGAGCACATCGAATTCCTCGACCTACGAGTCGGCGCGCAGCTACATTCCCGAGATACCGTGGAACAACTCGTGCGCCAGTCAACTTCTCGCATCGTACGAATCCGGTTCAGCGGTCGCTTACGGAAGCAAGGGTTTCTGCAACACCAATCTGGGCGAGGGATACATGACCGTCGTGAGCGGCTCTGGAGGTCCAAGCGCGTGTGCCCAGGGCACAGCCTCAACGCACGATGTGGTGAGCGGTTCCTGCAAGGGATGGGCGAAACCCAAGTGGCAATCGCTTGTCGGCGTGCCTTCCGACGGTGTGCGCGACATTCCCGATGTCTCGCTCTTCGCCGCAAACGGGATCTGGGGACACTACTACATTTATTGCTTCACCGATCCGGACAACGGCGGCGCATCCTGCAATCAATCTCCATCCAACTGGTCGGGTGCGGGCGGCACCAGCTTTGCCGCGCCGATCCTCGCCGGCATTCACGCACTCGTCGTACAGAAATGGGGCCGCACCGGTAATCCCAATCCCGTCTACTACAAGATCGCCAACGCGGAATTCGGCAGCAAAGGAACGTCCTCCTGCAAGTCGTCTCTCGGCAAGAGTGCGGGCTCAAGTTGCATCTTCCACGACGTAACCGTCGGCGATATGGACGTGAACTGCACGGGCTCGCGCAACTGTTATCGCCCTAGCGGCGCGAACGGTATCCTCTCGACCTCGGACTCATCGGACAAGCCGGCCTTTGCTGCCGCCACGGGCTGGGACTTTGCCACCGGCATCGGCACGCCGAACGCCTATAACCTCGTCTACAGCAAGGATTGGTAACCCGCGCTTCGCAATTCGGCAGAGGCAGTCGACACGCTCGAAAAACCAAATTACAGTGGAGGTTCCTGAGAGACATCTTCCGGAGCTTCCGCATGCATTTCAGAATTGCGTCGCTGTCGATCGCTGCCTTCTGCATCACTCTTCCCCTCCCTGCTTTCGCGCAGACTCGCCATCTCTCCGCGGATGATATGCCCAAGGTCGTCCGCATCAGCGATCCGCAGATCGCGCCCGATGGCAAGACCATCGCCATCGTCGTGAGCCGCGCCAACCTCAAGGAAGACCGCTACGATTCCGAAATCGATTTCGTCGACACTGCTTCCAAAACGCTGCGCGTCATGACGCATGAGCGGCATGGAATCGGCTCGGTGCGCTGGTCCGCAGACGGAAACAACATCGCCTATCTCGCCGAAGACGCCGACAAAAAGAGCCAGATCTTCATCATGCCCATGGCGGGTGGAGACTCGCGCCAACTGACGCATTCAAAGACCCCGATCAAGCTGCTTGCCTGGAGCCCCGACAACAAACTACTCGCCTACGCCGCACCCGATGAAGAGCCGGAAAAGAAGGATGAAGCAAAATTCGAAGACGCCTTCGAAGTGGGCAACAACGGCTATCTTGAGCGTTCGCGCGCGCAGTCCGTTCACATCTGGCTTGTGCAGCTCGCAAGCGGCGAGAGCCAAGAGGCTCACGTCGGGTGACTGGTCCTTGCCCAATCACTTTGCGCCCGCCGGTCCGCCTTCGCCCATCGCCTTCACGCCCGACGGCAGAGTCGATCCTCTTTGTGAAAGCCGACTCACCGTTGAGCGGCGACACCGACAGCAGCCGCCTGGCTCTGGTCGACGTTGCGACCGGCAGCCCGCGCCGCCTCACGTCGGGACTGGCGGAAGAGTCGGCACCGCTGATCTCGCCGGATGGCGCGCATATCGCCTACACCTTTCCGCGCGATGGCCAGACGCGCAACGAAGACACGCAGTACGTCGTGCCCATTGCCGGTGGCAACGGCATCGATGTTGCCCACGCGCTGGACCGCTCCATCAGCGGCGCAGCATGGATGCCCGACAGCGAGTCGCTTGTCCTCGCCGGCAACAACGAGACGCACGGCGCGCTTTGGCTGCAACCCATTGGAGGCAAAGCCACGCGCATCGATGTTGGCGCGCTCAACGCGTCTGCTGGAATCAACGTCGGCAAGGATGGAGCCATCGCCTTCACGGCGACGGACAACAGCCATGCTGCGGAGCTCTACTACATCGCGCATGTTGGCGATGCGCCGGTGGAGCTGACGCACCTGCAAACCGTGACCGACGGGGTTGCGCTGGCGCGGCCCGAAACCGTCCATTGGCAGAGCGATTCCTTCGATGTGGATGGTGTGCTGACCTATCCGCCGGATTACACAGTCGGGCAAGAAGTATCCGCTGGTGCTCTACATTCACGGCGGTCCTTCGTCTGCTTCGCTGGAGACATTCTCCATGCCGGCGCAGATCTTTGCCGCGCAGGGATGGCTTGTGCTTGAGCCCAACTATCGCGGCAGCAATAACCTGGGCAATGCCTTTGAGACTGCCATTGTGCGCGATGCGGGCTCGGGGCCCGGCCGCGATGTGATGGCTGGAGTCGAGATGCTGAAGAAGCGCGGCATCGTCGACGAGTCGAGCATGGTTGTCGGCGGGTGGTCGTACGGCGGCTTCATGACTTCGTGGCTTATCGGCAACTACCCTGACGTGTGGAAGGCTGCGGTTGCCGGCGCGCCGGTGACCGATCTTGTGGACCAGTACACGCTGAGCGACAACAACGTGCAGCGGGCTTCGGGTTACGGGCCTTCGCCGTTTGTCGCCGACAACCTGAAAAGCTACGCGGCGCAGTCGCCCATCAGCTACGCGTGGAAGATCAAGGCGCCCACGCTGATCATGTCCGACGTCGGCGATTGGCGCGTGACTACGACGCAGGCCTACAAGCTTTACCACGCGCTGAAGGACAACAATGTGCCGGTGAAGTTTATTGCCTATCCGGTTCCGGGACACAGTCCCTGCGGATCCGATTCGGTCGCGCGACGTGTTTCGGCGCTGGACTACGTGGTTTATGGGCTATCTGAACGCGCCCGCGGTTGCGGAGAAGAACTAAGGAAAAACTGCGGCCGTTCGCCGCTCGGTGGACGCCTGGGGAAAGCGATCCCTCTCGTTGCCGAAACTTCGCCGACTGTCAATCCGCTTGATTTGCCGACGAAGTGAATCTCCGGGCTTACCTCAGATTTCGGTTGCATCCAATTCCAGCAACTTCCCGCATAATGTCTCTAGCGAATGGGAAACCCACGCGGTTTCAGACCCGGGGAAGCGGGCCACCCCCCTCCCCCCTCCCCTCCTCCCCCCTTTTTTGCAAAACCATTTCAGGAGAAAGGAGTTGAGCTCCAAAAAGGCGAAAATCGTGGGTCGAGACGATGGCGAGATAGAATGGCGAGCATGAACAGGCAAGCAAAGCAGTTGGCTTTTTTCCTCGGCGCAATCCTGGCAACAAGCTTCGCCGCAGCGCAATCCGCGGAGGAGCAAGCGGTTCTCGCGCCCATCCACGCCATGTTCGACGGCATGTCCAAACGCGACGCAGCGGCGATCAAAGCGCCAACATTGCCAGGCGGAACCATGGTTCTGATGCGCGACGGCAAGCCGACGCAGATGACCTTTGGGGACTTCGCGGACCGCGTCGGTAAACCAGGCAAGTCGCAGATCGAAGAGCGAATCCACGATCCGCTGGTCCGCATCGACAACGACCTGGCGGTGGTTTGGGCGCCGTTCGACTTCCTGGTCGACGGTAAAGTCGATCACTGCGGGACCGACCTGTTCAACCTGGTGCGCGTCGACGGCAAGTGGACGATCGCCAGTGTCGCCGACACCGGCACAAAGACCTGCTCCGCGCAATAAAGGTTCTACCTGCGGTCACGGTGCAGGCCGATCGTCAGCCACATCTAGTTGAAAGGAACGCCTGCGGGTGTCAGGTCTTCCACGGCGCAGCGGTGCAGCCGCTCGGTCTTGCGCAGGATCTTCTCGTCCAGTTCCTGGGCGATGGTCCGGTAGCACTGGGGACAGATGGAATCGAAGGTCCCGTTCAGGTTGACGTGGTGGGGAAACGGAGTGGCGGTCAGTCGGGCCGTTTGCATGGGGGAAGCCTCCGGCATTTAAAGTGTGCCCATCGTAACGTTACAAATCTGGAGTGGCTATCCCCCGAAGGTGGGACCTGCGGTGCGGGCCGTTCGCTCGCAGAGGGTTTGTGCCTTGGCGCTAGATTTGCCAGGGGTTGAGGATGTGGACGGGCAGGTTGGCGATGGCCTGCACGCGATGCGTGACCACGGTCAGGTCGTGGTGGGCGGCGGTGGCGGCGATAAAGGATGCCTGGACGGCGCGCTTGCTGCGGGCAGGCCACTTGGCCCAGAGGTTCGAGGCGCCCGCACCGACCGGCAGGATGCGGTCGGCGAAGCGACTTTCGAGGACATCAAGCCAAACGGTAAGGCGATCGATGTCGGCGGGACGGTGCGGCTGCTGCTTCAGCTCGGCGAGGGCTTCGCGCACCTCGGCCAAGGTGATTTCGCTGAGATAGACAGCTTTGGGGTCAGCGGAGCGGAGGAAGGCGACGACGCCGGGGTTGGGCTTGTGCTTGCGGGTTTCGAGAACCACGGAGGTGTCGAGAGGCAGCTCACGGCTGGGCCTTGCTGCCGAGGGGTGGCCGTGGCTGGAGGCCGAGGCCGTCCACCTTGGGCCCGGCGAGCAGATAGTCGACGAGCGTGGGCTCGCGGTCGACCAGAGCCCGGTAGTCGGCGATGGAAAGGACCACGGCGCGCTCGTTTCCGTGGCGCGTAATGGTCTGCGGGCCGTCGGTTTGGGCCGTTTCGATGAGTTCGGAGAGGCGAGTCTTGGCGTCGTTGGAGCTTCCAGAGCATAGAAATTCAACTAGAATTCTGTAGTTGAATTCTTGAATTATGGTTGCATTTTATGGTTGAGTTTTCGGGCCGGAGCTGGTCTCACGCCGACCCTCCGGGCCGGCGGGCTTTGGGTGGCCTCGGTTCCACGGGTTTCACCCGTGGCTACGTTCGCGGCATCCCAAGGGTGTGCCTGCATGGGCGGAAGGTCACCAACAAGGGCCCATCGATAGACGTGATTGAGTTCACCGCGACGTGTTTGGCGTCAGGGTTATGGTCGGATCGCAAGGAGTTATCGTCCTGCTCCCGCACGTATTGCCGGTGTCTTTTTCATTGCTCGTTTGACTAGGGATCGGCTGCCGAGCATCGCTCCCGATGTGCAGGAGAGGTTGTGGGCCTACATGGGTGGGATTGCGCGAGAGAACGGCATCTCGGCGTTGGCAGTGGGAGGCGCCGTGGATCACGTGCATCTGCTGCTGGCGTTTCCCACGACGCTATCGGTTGCCGAAGCGATGCTCAGGATCACAGACGGGGTCGTCGCGATGGATGCATGCGTGTTGCGGATTGACCGCGTTTGCGTTTGAGCAGGAGGGATATGGTGCATTCAGCATTGGAGAGTCTCAGGTGAAGGCGACATTCGCCTATATTCGCGGGCAACGGGAGCGACATCGGAAGCGGGATTTTCAGGGCGAGTTTCAGGCGATCTTGAAGCGCTATGGCGTGGAGGCGGACCCGCGGTACATGTGGGGCTGAACTCCCACGCCGCGCCCTCCGGGGCGGCGGGTCTTTGGGTGGCACGGTTCCACGGGTTTCACCCGTGGCTAAGTTCGAGGCATCCCTCCGGGATGCCTGCATGTGGAAGCAACGGGCTCGGTTGGAAAACGAGAATGCCATTCTGGTGGACAATTGGAATTGTCCTTTGGACGGAGAGACGAGATGGGGATGACGATGTATAATCCGGCGCATCCGGGCGAGATTCTGCGGGAGTATCTTGGCTCGGTTCAGGTGGGGGTGGCCGCCAAGCGGCTAAAGGTTGCGCGGTCTACGCTATCGCGGTTGCTGAATGGGCGCGGCATCGTTTACGGCGGCGATGGCCCTGCGCCTTGCGGACGCTTTCGGGAACGAGCCAGGCATGTGGCTCGACCTGCAGCAGCAGTACGATCTGTGGCACGCGTCGCAACGGAAACGACCCGGCACATAACAGAAGGCCCGGCTGAGTTGCGTGGGGCAGAGGTCGTCATGGCAACACCTATTTCAGCTCTAGCACGGGTGCCAAAATACATCGTCCGGAGTGAGGTTGAGAGATTCCGGTGTTTGCATCAGTTTGCAGTAGTCAGCATGATCTGAAATTCCTTGGCTTGTCCAAGACGAATGACTTAAGAGAAGTATCCATCCCTGCGCATTGCGCAGTTGCTCTGCCTGATCGGTCGTCAGACTGATCTCTTGCGTTGAGTAAACACCATCCTGCGGCGCCAAATCCTCGCTTAGCGACTGTTTGAATGGCAAGATCCGCATAAACTCGGCCTTCATATTATTGATGGCCGATTCCATTCCTTCCGGCGTTCCCGTAAAGAAGTAGGCCTGCGTGTCAACCATGGAATTGTGGGTTGTAAAGGCACCCTTGTTTTGATATTCAGAATTAATCCGGACAATTGCTCTGCCGTTCTCCCAAAAAACACCTTGTTGTTGTGAAGTTCAATTGAAGGCGTAGAAATCCAGGAACGCCGCTTATCGTCCGAACCTTTTCATCGCTATGAACTTCAGGTTTAGTGCTCGTTCCTAGCGCCTCGATTTTGTGACCGAGATCGTCGACAGAGGTCTTGACTTCCGTTAGCGTAGTCTTCTCATCATGCGCTTTCTTCCAGTGCATGACCCACAAATGGAGGGAAACTAGGGTGATCGCGAGAATAAACGCGCAGCCTATGCCTTGTAGCAGCCGGCGGATGCGGCCACCCTTTCGAAGAAACTGGAAATAGATTCCCGTCGTTCCCGCGATCCCCGCGAACAGTAAGACAATGATTGCGGGCGTGGTGTCGACAACCCCTGTGAGCGTCAGATATTCGCACAGCAACGCAACGAACAAAGCGACGGCGCCTCCGAAAAAGTACTCTCGAAGGGGTCTATTTATCTCCAATTCTCCTGGTAATCCGGCGCTGAATATTGAGTTCCCGCAGGAGGTTTTGCGGCAACGGCGTCGATTACCCGGGAGACCAAGCGTTCCTCTACACGCTTCTGATGAGCATCCATCTGAAGTACTCCGCCAGGCACGAATAGCTATAACGATCGATAGGGCAAACCCAACGGGGGTTTGCCCTATCCATCGTTCCTTCTTTTCCAGCTATACCAGCCCTCGTTAGCTGCAGCCGCTGGTGATGCCGCAGCTCATGCAGCGGTAGCAGCTTCCGTTTCGGACCATGATGGCGCCGCAGGTGCCGCAGCTTGGGGCGTCGCCCATGTCGTACATCTCGCGCATGGCGTCGGAGGCGTGGTAGATGCCGCGGTCTTGCAATTGCGGCGCATGGGTCGTGGCCGGAGCGGTCGCCGGCAGCAGAGTAGCCGGTTCGGGCGCGATGCCGCCGCCGGAGGTGTTGGCCGCTCGGGTTGGCTGGTGACCTGGTTCAGCCGCTTGGCTACTTCTTCCGCGAGCCGGGCCAGGTTCGAGGGTGCGAGCTTCTTCCGACTCGGTTTCTTCGAGGATGCTGGGCGAGGCGGGCAGTTGCGCGGCCTGCGGCGCGAGTCCCGCGAACAGCGAGAGCTGCGCGCCGGAGAGGAAGCGCAGATTGAGCCAGCGGAAGATGTAGTCCATCAGGCTCTTGGCGTAGCCGATCTGCTCGTTGCCGGTCCAGCCGGACGGCTCGAAGCGGGTGTGCGCGAACTTCTCGCACAGCACCTTGAGCGGCACGCCATGTTGCAGCGCGAGTGAAATGGAGGTCGCAAAGGCATCCATCAGGCCGGAGACCGTCGAACCTTCCTTGGCCATCTTGATGAAGATTTCGCCGGGCTGCCCGGTGGGATAAAGGCCCACTGTGATGTAGCCTTCGTGTCCGGCGATCGAGAACTTGTGCGTGATCGAAGCGCGCTCCTCGGGCAGGCTATGACGCACGGCGCGCGGTGGGCCGTTCAGGTCCTGTGCGGGCTTTGGGCTTGCGGCATCACGGGCGCGGCAGCAATCACGGGCACCGCCGCGGCTCTTTGCAATCTCATCCAGCGCATGCTGGAAGGCTCCCGCAGCAGCAATCACCTGCTTGGCGGAGAC
>CAWJUW010000027.1:0-39176 GCA_963846095.1 uncultured Acidobacteriaceae bacterium | reverse complement strand
TTTCGCCTCGATCTGGCGCGCAAGATGGGCGCGACGGTCGCAGTCAATCCCGCCGAAACGCCGATCGCCGAGGTGCAAAAGCAACTGGGCATGGCCGAAGGTTTCGACGTGGGTCTCGAGATGTCCGGCAACGGGCATGCGCTGCGCGAGATGATCGCCAATATGTGCCATGGCGGCAAGATCGCCATCCTCGGCATTCCCGCCAAAGAGATGCCGATCGATCTGCGCCAGGTCGTCTTCAACATGATTACGATCAAGGGCATCTACGGACGCGAGATGTATGAGACCTGGTACAAGATGTCGGTGCTTCTCGAGTCAGGCGTCGATATCTCCCCGGTGATTACTCATCGTTATTCGTACAAGGACTATGAGGCAGGTTTCGATGCCATGATCTCCGGCCAGACCGGCAAGGTCGTGTTGGATTGGACAAGCCTGATCTAAGTCGAGTGAGTAACTTGCCCTTTTCAGATCCGAGCGACACCTATAACGTCCTCGATATGCTGCCGGCTCCGCGCTGCCGCCTCGATATCGAACTACTCGAAGCCGCCAGTTCGCACCGTGACGGCCAACAGAAGAAGTTTAGGGTGGAACCCCTGGACGTTAGGCATCAGGTGCTTTCTTCTCCACAATGAGTATCTGCACCTTGCGCTTCCCCGGAGCAAGGATTAGGCCGTACTTGTTCCTCAATGCATCTATCAGGACTCCGGAGTCGCCCGCGCGGTACTCGAGATCAAAGTCGTAAGAACCCTCAAGACCAGTTTCGTCTACGACGATCTTGCCGAGCCAGTTTGGCAAGGCATCGGCTAGTTTCAAGATGGGTTGGGACTTCAGGGTAATTTTCCCGCGCATGAACTGAAACATCGGACTGCTCGTCGATGCAGTGAGTCGCTCTTTCCTGTTCGAGCTCAGGACCAGCACGTCACGCTCTTCATCTTCCCAGCGAGTTAGGATTCCGAAGTTTGCTTTTACTGCGTCCTGAAATACCGGGAATAACTCTCCCTCGTCGCCTTGAGGCACCATCACGGCATATCGGTACATGTCGGCAGAAGGGGACAATGATACTCAATGTGAAACGTGTCTGTCTTCCAAGCTGCCTGGATCATGGCCTTAACTGATGACCCGTCCCCACTGATCCGGTTCGAGCCGGGGGGATAAAAATATCCCCCGCCCGTGACCTTGATTGGCTTAATGAGTACCTCAAATGTTGGTTGAACTCCATCTTGCCATGCAATCTGATCTCGATCCCATGTGATGTCATTCGGCTCCTCGAACGGCGGTAGGTCAACCTTTTCTCCGCTAATCAACTTGTGGAGGACGGCAGCCGACACATTCTCGCCTGGAGTGACCGCCGCTATCTTGCCTTGCGGATCAACGATTGCGATTGCTGGGATCCCGACGATGCCGTATGCGGTGTTCGTCGGATGCTCATCGCCATCAACGTAAGTTTGCAAACTCAAGTGCTTGTCGTTGAAGTAGCTCCTCACTCGATCCGTTTCGTCGTTCGCTACTGTAACGAAACGAATTGGCTGCCCGCTGAATTCCCTTTGCAGATCGCCGATCCGGGCGAGCCCTGGCAAACATGGTCCGCACCATGTTGCCCAGAAGTCGATTATCACGAAGTCTCCTCGCAAGGCAGGCCATCCAGGAAACGGCGCGGTCGCCTCAAGCGGCACTGCTGTGATTGGAGGGGCTTGATCGCCGACTTTTATGGACTGCCCAACGGCAGCAGATGTGAGGGATACGAACAGCAGCAACTTCCATGGAACTGGCTTATGCATCATTCCCCTCCCGAATGAGTCGATTAGACCATCACAAATCTGCGAAGTTAGTCTATGTCCTGCTCGCAGTCCATTCGCCGTTTAAAATGTTCCCTCTGGACGTGGAAAGTTAAAGGGGATGGGACCGGCAGGTCTTACAGCGAGTCGGACTGCTCTTGCGCACTTCCTGCCGGCATGACTTCCGCGTTGTTGCCAAATCGGACTCCTCTCCAAGCCAACAACAGCGCGCACCAGCCCACCCAATCCGGCATGCATCGCAACCTGGTGAGGTGCCTTGCGCTTTGTGTTTCTATCGGATTTCATGATTTTTGGGTCTAAGCTGCACATTCCAGATGGATTGCATAAATAGGGGGGAGGGGGGTGGGGGGCTATGTAGCGGGATACGGACCGGGCGGATGTCCGACAGAATAGACCAGCCATTCAGTACCTGGGTTCCCGGGAGTTCCGAGTTTCGTGCTCTCCCACCCTTCGCTAAAAAAAAGCGAAGGATGGGGCACCCGGCCCTTTTTGAGTTCAACTCCTTCCTCCTGAAGATTTTGCAGAAAAGGGGGGGAGGGGGAGGGGGGTGGGGGGGGTATAAACCGGGCGGATGTCCGACAGAATAGACCGGGCGGATACCTGACACTGCAACGACGGCACGGGGCGATGAATGGCGTCTTCCAACTGATTTCCTCTGCTCTTCAGCATGCGCCATCCAGTGGTAAATACCTGCAAGGGAGATGCTCTCTAACTTATTGCATTAAGGGCATTTGAAATCATCGGCTATTGACTGAATGCGCAGCCCCTTGTATAAATGGTTCGTACTACGAAAGGAGTTGACCTTTGAGTCATCCCAAAACCTATCCACTTGAAGAAGCCATCAAAGCCCAGAGATCTCTGCGGGAAGCAGCAGCGCTGGGGCCAGAAACTTTTCCGATCCAGGCATTTGTTGGAATGATCAGTGATGAAATTGAATCTTTGCGGAAACGTGGCAAGAGCGATGATGAGATCGCCTCTATCATTCAAAAGAACAGCTCGATCGAGATAACCGGCGCGGAGCTCGCAAAACACTATGCGTCTCCTGAGCAACGCCATCAACCGCGCGAATAGATCAGGGAACGTCTCGATCTTCTTCAGCCAGCCGAACCAATTGCTCTAAGCCGACCAGAAGTCCTTGCCTTTGCATTTTGCTCATCTTGTTGAACAGGCCCGACAAGAATGCGTGAAAGTCCGTGGATGCGGCGTTTTGCATTTTCTCGCCCTCTCTTGTAGCGCAGATATCAACCTTCCGGGTGTCAACGACCTGTCGGGTTCGCCGCACCAAGCCTCGCTCTTCGAGAGAATTCACGGTCTCATTCAGCGTCGATGGGCTCAAATTCAATGCGCGAGAAAGCTCAGAAAGCGTCATGCCTTCCTTCGGCAAAACGTTAAGGGTCATGAACTGGGTTGCGCTTAGACCTGCCTGCTGAAACCGATTGAAGTTGGCGGCCTGGATGATTTGTCGCAGCCGCATCCACGTCGTGATGAACCGTGCCGTTTCTTCTCCAAACTCGGGCATTGCACCATTCTCTCGCAAAGGCACATTCGTTCAGCATGCATGTGCATCACCGGTGGTAGTTCGGATACGCAGGATGTTCGATCTGCGGCTGCGGGTGTTTGGCGAGATCTTCGAGCGCAATGGACACGGCTTTCTCCAGCTGCGGGTCGTGGCCTTCGCTGATTGCCTTCGGATCCTGATCGACGACGACATCGGGATCCACGCCATGATTCTCCACGTCCCACTCGCCCTTCGGCGAGAAGAACGCTACGCTGGGCGAGGTCACGTTGCCGCCGTCCATCAGCACCGGGATTCCGCCGATCCCGACGAGACCGCCCCAAGTACGCTTGCCCACCAGCGTTCCCAGCTTCGCCTGCTTGAAGAGCCAGGGCAAGGCGTCGCCGCCGGAGCCTGAAAATTCGTTGGCGATCATGACTTTTGGTCCGTAGATGCCCGCATTGGGCGTGTGTTCGATGCGGCCGTAGCGCGGCGACCAATACGACTCGATGTGGCGCCCCAGAACCTCGACGAAATAATCGGCCACCTGGCCGCCCGCATTGAAGCGCTCGTCGATGACGGCGCCTTGCTTGTCGGTCTGCGCGAAGTAGTAGCGGTTGAAGTTGGTGAAGCCGCCCTCGCCGGTATCGGGCAGATAGACGTAAGCCAGTTTGCCGCCCGAGAGCTTATCGACTTTCTCCTGGTTGCCTTCGATCCAGTCAATGTTGCGCAGCATGGCTTCGCTTGCGATAGGAGTTACCGAAATGTCGCGCGGATTTTTGCCGTCGGCCGGCGCGATGCGCAAGCTGATGACGTGACCTGCGGTGCCCTCCAGCGGCTTTTGAATGTCGGTGGATGCATCGAGGTCCAATCCATTGATAGCGACGAGGCAGTCACCCACGTTGACGTTCAAACCGGGCTGCGCGAGGGGAGCCTTCGCCTGCGGATTGAACTTGCCCCCGGTATAGATTTTGGCAATGCAGTAGTGATTGTCTTTGATCGTGTAGTCCGCGCCGAGCAGGCCACCCGAAACATGCGTGGCCGAAGGAATAGCGCCGCCGAAGCCGCGCAGGTGGCCGACAGAGAAGGCCCCCAGCATCTCCTGGAAGATGTAGTTGAGATCGGCACGCGAGGCGATGGATGCGACGTAAGGCTCGAATCGCTTTTCGTCGGCAACCGTGTCGGTTCCGTGGAAGTGGGGATCGTAGAAGAACGAGCGCTCGATGCGCCAGACTTCGTGATACATCTGCATCCACTCCTGCGAGGGAACAACGTGCACCTTCAAGTCGGCGAAATTAAGCGAGCCCTCGCCGGGCTTGACCGGCGCGCCGGCCGGGACGATCACCCAGCTCGGCGGCCCGCTCGGGCCGTCAGCGTCGGGATGACGATTGGAGATTCCAAGCAGCATCTTTTCGCCGTCCGCGGAGAGAGTGAAGCTTTGAACGTGCTCGGCGAGCTTTTCGGTCTTGCGGTCTTCAATCATCCAGCGGCTGAGCGTGGGCGCTTCGCCGCGGTTAGTACCGGCGGGCTCGACGCTCTCGAGGAAGTAGATGCTGCCTTTCTTGCCTGCTGCCAGAGCGACGTATTGCGCCGCGGGGAGCGGCAGAGCGACGATGCGGTTTTGGATTCCGGCCAGATCGACTTTGATGGGCTTCACCGGCTTGGCTGCTTCGGCCTTGGACTTTTCGTCGCTGGGCTTGGAGGCGTCGGACTTCTTTGCGTCGTCGGCGTCCTTCTTGTCCGCGTCCTTTTTATCGTCCTTCTTGTCGTCGTCTTTTTTGGCTTCGTCTTTCTTTTCGCCGGCGGGTTTCTCGTCGTCGAGTTCGGGAGCGATGGGCGAGGCTGTGTCGGCGGCGAGCACAGCAGCATAGATGTGCGACGTAGGGTTGTAGAGGTCGCTGGTCATGTCGAGACCGTCGGACGTTGCGCCGGAGTTGGTGCTCGCCAAAAAGTAGAGGTACTTGCCCTCGCGGTCGAAGGCGGGCTCCGTCGAGTCCGCGATTTCGTTGGTTACCTGCGTGGATTGACCCGTGTCCACCGAATAGAGATAGAGCGCGTGCAGATGATTGGCGAGCGAGCGCGGATACGCGATCCACTTCGAGTCTGGCGACCAGTCGAAGTCGAAGTTCTGATTGGAGAATCCGCCATACTCGTTCTTGTCGCCAAGGGTGCTCAGCTTGCCGCTGGCGAGGTCGAGCATGTAGATGTTCATCCGGTTATCGTGGAAGGCGATGCGTTTGGAATCGGGCGACCATTTGGGATCGAAGTAGTACGCCGGCTCGGAGGCGAGCGGGAACTTCTTTATCGGCGCCGCGCCCGCTACGGCCGTGCCGGTTTGCGGCGCGACATGCAAGGCATAGAGGCCCGATTCATCGGAGAAGTAGGCGATGGATTGACCGTCGGGCGACCAGACCGGGTCGCGCTCCATCACGCCGGATGTGCTGGTGATGTCGCGCGTAGGCCCGTGCTTGACGGGGACGGTGAAGATGTCGCCATGCGCTTCGACCACGGCGCGGATGCCGGTGGGCGAGATGGAGATGTGGTCGATCTCGTCGCCGACGCTTTGGATATGCGGGCGCACCTCGGGCAGGTCGGCGTCGATCTCGATTGGCACCTGCTTATCTTTGCCGCTGGCTGTGTCGTAGAGGTGAATCTCCCCCAACTGGTCGTAGATGAGCGTGTCGCCCTGCGCGGCAAGCGAGCGGATGTCTGGGCCGGTGTTGTGGAGGGCTTCGGTAACGGCCTTGGTGGCCGAATCATACTTGAAGATGCCGATGTGCCCCTTGCGTCCGGAGAGAAAGTAAATTTTGCCGCCCGCAAAGACGGGCGAAAAGTCAGATGCGACCTCATGCGGGATCTGCGCGGACTCGAGGCCCGGCAGGGAAGTAACCCAGATGACGCCTGCACGGCCGCCGCGGTAATTTCCCCAGGAAACATACGAGGTGTAATCGAAACCGAAGGCGGGCGGTAGCGGGGTGTAGGCGATCTGCGAGCCGTCAGGCGACATCTGGCCCTGGTAGGCCATGGGCAGCGGGAGCACTGTGGCGATGCCGCCTTTGGCAGGCACGGAATAAAGTTGCGTATAGCGGCTGGCGGATTGCCGGTTGGAGCGGAAGACGATGTTCTTGCCGTCGGGAGTCCAGGCAACGGCAAAATCCGCGGCGGGATGGTAGGTCACCCGATTGGGGATGCCCCCTGTTACCGGAATTGTGAAGACGTCGGTATTGCCGTCATAATCGCCCGTGAAGGCAAGGGTGCTTCCATCCGGCGAGAACACGGGCGCAGTCTCGATGCCGACACCGATCGTGAGCCGCGTAGCGCGGCCGCCTTCGCGGGGCACGGTCCACAAGTCCCCGGCGTATCCAAAAGCGATCGTGTCTTTGCTGAGGGCGGGCTTCTGGTAGATGTGCGGCCTGGAATCAGCGGCGAACGCGGCAATGCCTGCGCTGGATAATAAGAGGATTACGAACGCAGTGGATGCGAAGGGACGGACAGAGCGCACAGAGGCCTCCGGGGATGGATTCGAGACCAGATCATCTTATATGTTCAAAAGGTTTGTTGATGTGGAAAGAACGCAGGTGCAGCTTGCGTGGGGCCCATTGCACGCATCAGAACAAGTATCAAGGCGGTTGAACGTGCTTCGTTTTCGGATCGTAAGTCTTGTGGTCTGTTTGCTGATATTGGGGTGGAGCGGCGATGCTCATGCATATTCGCTTCTCACCCATGAGCAGTTGATAGACCTCACATGGAAGGATTCCATCGTTCCGCTGCTGCTCAGCCGTTACCCCGATTTGACCCCGGCGCAGCTCGACGAGGCCCGCGCCTACGCCTATGGCGGATGCGTGATTCAGGACATCGGCTACTACCCGTTTGGCGACCTGAACTATTCAAACCTGACGCACTACGTTCGCTCTGGCGACTTCATCGTCAACCTCTTTCGCAACGCGTACAACGCCGATGAGCTTGCCTTCGCGATTGGGGCGCTTTCCCATTACATTGGCGATTCCATTGGGCATCCTGAAGCCACCAATCGCGCGGTGCCTATCGAGTTTCCCAGTCTGCGCGCGGAGTTTGGACCCTCGGTGAATTACGCCGAGGGCGAGCACCAGCACGTGCAAACCGAGTTTGCCTTCGACATCAACGAAGTTCTGCATCATCGTGTGGCCCCCATTCGCTACCTGCGGAAGATTGGACTGGGGGTTCCGTTGAAGCAACTGGGACTTGCGTTTTACCAGACCTACGGGGTGGGTGAAGACTTTACGAACAAACGCGGACGGCGGGTGAACGTGAGTGCGTATCGATTTGCCATTCGCGGGTTCATCCCCCGCATCGCATATGCGGTCGCCCTTTTGCATCGGAAGCGCACGCTTCCCGATCCGACTACGCCCGATGTTGTTGAGTTGGAGAAAGAGGCCGCGACGGTTGCGGACGAAAACAACTGGCAGGCATATCGAAGAAAGGCCGGGCTGGGAACCTATCTGTTGGCGGGTTTGCTCTTTATCACGCCGAAGTTCGGCTCGGTGAAGATGGTCGATATCAAGGGCCCCACTGCACAAACAGAAGCGGACTATGCACAAAGCGTGGCGCGTTCGACCGATGCGTTGCGCACCATGCTGGCGCGCTTCACGCCGCCGGGCAAAAGAGTGCGTCACGTTGCGGCCCTGGCGGACGGTGCTCCTCAGCCGCATATGGCCGTTGTGAATACTGCCGACAAGAATCTATCGACGCACACGGGAGCAGCAGCCGAGGGCCCTGTGGACGTTCACCATCCGCTGCCGAATCGCGATCTGGACACCGGCAAGGTTGTGCAACCCGGCGGCTATTCGCTCACCGACTCAACCTATGCGCATCTTCTGCACCTGCTTACGCGGCAGCCGAATGAGCCGATTCCGCCGGGCATCAAGGTCGACATACAGGCCTACTATGCCGACCCGAATGCGCCGATCACGACGAAGAAGAACCCGCAGGCCTGGGCGCAGGTGCAGGCGGACCTGACAACGCTGAGCACCATGCCCACCAACCCCGAGCCTGAGCCTTTTCCGACATACGACGCGGATAGCGGTGAGACGCAGTAGCGAAGCTATCAAGCTCTCAGCTCTCAGCTTGACTGTGCCACATTCTGGCACTGGCGACTGAGGGCTGATAGCTGATGGCTGAAAGCTCGGCCGCTACCACACACGGCAGGTGGGCGTGTGCACCATGGGCTGGCCAGCCTTGCAGTTGAAGGCCTTCTGGAATTCGGGCATGTTGGAAACCACGCCGTTGATGCGCGCGAATCCCGGCGAGTGCGGATTCGTCACGGCGCTGACGCGCAGATTCTCTGGCCGCTCGTTCTCGCAGGCCCACTGTGCCATGCCGACAAAGAAGCGCTGATCGGGCGTGAAGCCATCGGCAGATGCCAGCGTCTGGCCTTCGGTCTGCTTCTTCCACGCAATGTAGGCCAGAAGCGTGCCGCCGAGGTCTGCCACATCTTCGCCGCTGGTGAGCTTTGAGTTGATGTGGATGTCATCGACGATGACGTAGCCCGCGTATTGATCGCGATCGCAGTTGATGCGGTCTTCAAAACCCTTGGCGTCTTCGGGCGTCCACCAGTCGCGCAGGTTGCCTTTAGAGTCGAATTGGCGACCTTCGTCGTCGAAGGCGTGCGTGAGCTCGTGGCCAATGGTGGCGCCGGTGTTGCCGTAGTTGGGCGCATCGTCTTCTTTGGGGTCGTAGAGCGGTGGCTGCAACACGCCGGCAGGGAAGTTGATGTCGTTCATCTGCGGGCTGAAGTAGGCATTCACGGTCGGCGGTGTCATGCCCCACTCGTCGCGATCCACCGGCTTGCCGAGCTTGTTCCATCGGCGCGCGTCTTCAAAGTGATAGGCGCGCAAGGCATCGCCGAAGTAGTCGTCGGGCTTGACCTCGAGCAAAGAGTAGTCGCGCCATTTTTCGGGGTAGCCAATTTTATTGCGGATGGCGTGCAGCTTGCGCAGGGCTTCGGCCTTGGTCGCGGGACTCATCCAGTCGAGATTCTCGATCTCGTGCTGCATGGCTGTTTCGATCTGCTCGGTCATAAGCTGAGTCTTGGCTTTGGTGTCGGCGGAGAAGGTGCGATGGACGAACTCCTGGCCGAGAGCCTCGCCGAGATTGCGATCGATGGCGCGCGTACAGGTCTTCCAGCGCGGGGGCATGGCGGGAACGCCGCGCAGTGTCTTCGAGAAGAAGTCGAAAGACGCCTGCTCATAAGGATGGGCGAGGTAAGGAGAGGCGGCGGTGAGCAGGTGGAAGCGCAGATAGCCGCGCAGTGCGGCTACGTCTTCGGTGGTCAATTCGGTTTCAAGCGCCTTCATGAACTCGGGCTGCGATACGTTCAGCTTGGTGACGCCGGGAGCGCCCTGCACCTTGAAGTACACGGGCCAATCGATGGAGGGAGCCTGTTTACCGAGTTCTTCGATCGTCTCCATGTGGTACGTGGCGTGCGGATCGCGCCGCTGGACGCGGGTCAACGAGGCCTTGGCCAGTGCGGTCTCGATCTTCAGTGTCGCGTCTGCATCGGCTTTCGCCTGTTCCGCGCTTTCGCCGGCGAGGGTGAGCAACTGCTGGATGTAGGCGACATACTGCTCGCGTAGCTTCACGCTCTTTTCGTCGGTCTTGGTGTAGTAGTCGCGGTCGGGGAGCCCGAGTCCGCCGGCGCCCACTTCAACAATCATCAGCGAAGAATCAACGGCATCCTGTCCGGTGCCGGAGTTAAAAAAGAACCCGCCCGGGTATTGATGATGGAGACGGGCCAATGCTGTTGCGATTTCGGCGCGGGTCTTCAATGCGTCGATTGCGGCAAGGTCGGCCTGAATCGGCTTGTCGCCCGAAGCGTCGATGGCGGCAGTATTCATGCAGGCGGCGAAGTAATCGCCGACTTTCTGTTGCACGGGAGTGCGATTCTGCGCCTTCGCATCGTCTTCGAGGATGCCCCAGAGAAACTGCTGATTCTCGTTGGCCAACTTTGCGTAGACACTCCAGCCGGCCTGGTCGGCGGGGATGGGATTGTTCTTTTCCCAACCGCCGCAACTGAATTTGTAGAAGTCGACGCAGGGGTCTACGGAGCGATCGAGGTTCGTGGTATCGAGCGAGGGCGAGTAGGGCATCGCCTGCAGCGGCTGAGCCGGTTGCTGCGCGAGGAGTGTGGCGCCACAGAAGGCAAACGCGGCGCCGCAGGAAAGCAGAGTGTTTCTGAGCATGGGTTCTCCCGTGAGTGAATGGTACAACGGCGCGATGGTGCTCTTCCGCATGGCCCGAGTCCGGCCGTGAATGCGAAGATAAATGCAACGCCGGCGCAGATGGTTTGTGAACGATGAGCCTGCAAGGGACAAACACGCATGCGCCGAGTCGCGCTGATTTACAACCCGGCATCTGGTCAGAGTTTCTGGCGGCGCGGCTCGGCCATAGCGCAGGTCACGGCGATTCTCCGCGAGGCCGGCATCGAGGCGGAGACTCTGGAGACGACAGGGCCGAAGAGCGCGCGAACCTTGGCCAGAGATGCAATGGAGCGCGGCTGCGACACCGTGCTTGCCTGCGGCGGCGATGGCACGGTACATGAGATATTGCAAAGTCTGGTCGGGACCGATGTGGTTTTGGGCGTGGTGCCGCTGGGGACGGCCAATGCGCTGGCCGCCGACCTTGGTCTGAACACCTCGCCACAAAAAGCTATTCGCAAGTTGATCACGGCCGAACCCGTCCGCATTCCTGTGGGCCGCATCTCGTATCAGAACCGCGAAGGCGAGGCTCGGACACGCTACTTCACGGTGGCCGCAGGAGTGGGCGCGGACGCACTGTTTCTTTCGCGTTTGGACGCGGGATTGAAACGCAGGTTCGGCTATCTGGTTTATCTCGTCGAGGCGTTTCGCGTGTGGGCCACGCACACATTCCCACTCTTCGACGCGGTCGTGCAAGGCTCAGCGGATGCAGAGCCGCGCACCCTGGCGCTCTCCCAGCTTCTCGCTGTCCGCATCCGCAACTTCGGAGGCGTTCTTCATAAGTTGGCGCCGGGCGCGACGCTGCGCGGAGATCGGCTGAGGCTGCTCGCCTTCCGAACGCGCAGCCGGCTCGATTACTGGCGCTTTTTGTTTGCTGTAATCTTTCGCCGGCAGACGTTCAACCGTCGAATTGAATTGCTCGATGCGGTTTCTGTCGAGTGCCGTCCGCATGCCGGCTTCACGGCAACTATCTTCGCAGAGGCTGATGGAGAATTGCTCGGCGACCTGCCGGTGCGCATTGAGGTAGTTCCCGATGCGGTGAGCCTCCTGATTCCGCCGCACGCGAAGCCCTGAACGAGTTTGATCTGGAATCCGGGCGACTAGTTTTCTCACAATTTGCGCTGCTTCGCCTTAGCCTGCGATCATCGCTGCGACGTTCGATCCTGGAGAAAAAGGCGATGAAAGGGTTTAAGCTTTTCGTCCTTGGTGCTGCTTTGACTTTGTCCTCCAATATTTCCGCGCAGTCTTCCGGATGGCCTCCGCCGGCAGGCCAGATTACGCTGAATGTGTGGCCTGGAACTGCGCCCGGTCCGTCAACGGCTACGGGTGCAGAAGGCGATACGACTACGGCCAAGGACAACCTGATCGCGGGCCGGCCGTTGGTGCGGCTTGGCAATGTCTCGGTGCCTACGCTCACGTTGTATCGCGCGAAAGGCGCGAGCGGCGCCGCTCCTGCCGTGGTTGTTTTTCCGGGCGGCGGCTACAGCATTCTGGCCATCGACCTTGAGGGAACCGAGGTTTGCGACTGGCTCAACTCCATTGGCGTCACCTGCGTTCTGCTGAAGTATCGCGTGCCCAATACGGGACCGTATCCAAAGTCCGCTGCCGCGCTGCAGGATGCGCAGCGCGCACTGGGTCTGGTGCGTGAGCACGCGCAGGAGTGGGGCATCGATCCGAAACGTGTGGGCGTTCTGGGGTTCTCAGCGGGCGCGCACTTGGCTGCTGCGCTCAGTACCCACTACGACAAGCGGCTCTATGATCCGATCGATGCTGCCGATCAGCAGAGTTGCAGACCCGATTTTGCGGTGATCGTGTATCCCGGCTATCTCGCGCTGCCCGAAAAGGGAGGTGCCGTCAATCCCGACATTACGCCGACCGCCGATACGCCGCCCACGTTCATCGTGCAGGCCGAAGACGACCCAGTACACGTTGAAAATGCGGTCGTGTACTTTCTCCAACTCAAGAACGCGAAGGTGCCTGCGGAACTGCACATCTTTGCAAAAGGCGGACACGGCTACGGCTTGCGGCGTACGGAACTTCCCGTAACGAACTGGCCGAAGGATGTGGAGACGTGGCTGCACACGATCGGCGTGCTTGCGGCATAAGACTTGGTCGATCGCAGGGCGCCGGATGCCGAATAGGTGAACGCCCTCAGGCAGCGACCGAATCGACTCTTGCCCTTGACCGTTTCTTACGTGCGGGCTTTTGTTCGGTGACGGTGAGTCGCAGCCCCAGCGTTTTGAGAACGGCAACCAGCGTTTTCAGCGTCGGATTTCCTTTGGGCGAAAGCGCGCGATAGAGAGATTCCCGGCTGATCCCCGCTTGCGCTGCCACGGTACCCAGGCCACCGTACGCTTCGGCGACGGCGCGAAGCGCCAGAAGGCCGCCGCCGCGCTCTCTGGGATTATCCAGCGTTTCCATAGCGACTTGCAGAAGCGCGACCGCGTACCCGCGATCTGCACGCAATTCTTCGATCTCCCGCTCATGATGCGATACACCAGCTATGAGCTTTTTCATGTCTGTCTCCGTTTCCAATCGGCCCAGAGTGCCTTCGCTTTTGCGATGTCCCTTGTCTGGCTACTCTTATCGCCACCGCAAAGGAGAATCACCAAGAGTGAGCCATGCCTTCCGCAATACACCCGATATCCGGGACCGACATCGATGCGTAATTCTAAGACGCCTTCACCCACCGGTTTACAGTCGCCCAAATTCCCGAACGCAACCTGATGCAATCGGGACTCGATTCGAGCCTTAGCCATGCGATCGCGAAGGCTGCGGAACCACTCCGTATAGGGTTCGCGCCCATCCACTTGCTGGTAACGGATGAGTTCGATCACGGAGTAAGTGTAGCATAAAAGCTACAAGCCCATTAGAGACGGAGTGAGGTAGGTCGAACCACTGTTCGTGCAGTCTGCTCAGTTCAAAAACATGGTGCGATAGAGGGTGTCGCGCTGAACGGGCTTGAAGCCGGCGTCGCGAATGATGCGCCGCAATTCTTCTTCCGTCGTGCAGTTGGAAGTGCCCGCAGCCTTGACCACGTTCTCTTCGAGCATGACGGAGCCGACATCGTTGCCGCCAAAGTGCAGACCAACTTCGAGGACTTTCAATCCTTGAGTTACCCAGCTCGCCTGCACGTTCTCGATGTTATCGAGATAGAGGCGCGAGATGGCTAGCACTTTCAGATACTCGACGGAGGTTGCTTCATCCCAACCGCGGCCGCCGAGTGCTGTGTGCTTGGGTTGGAAGCTCCAGGGGATGAAGGCAGTGAAGCCGCCTGTTTCTTCCTGCAGACGACGCACAACGTCGAAGTGGTTCACGCGCTGCTCGAAGGTCTCGCCCACGCCGAACATCATGGTCGCTGTCGTCCGCATGCCCAGCTCATGGGCGGTGCGGTGGACGCTCACCCAGTCCTCGGTGCGGCATTTCAGGCGCGCAATGCGTTTGCGCACATCGTCGTCCAGAATCTCAGCGCCGCCGCCGGGGATGGAGTCGAGGCCCGCATCGCGCAGCCGTGCAATGGTAGTGCGCAGATCAAGTTCGGAGTACTCGGCGATGGCCAGTACTTCGCTTGCTGAAAGACAGTGCAGCCAGATCTGCGGGAAGCGCTGCTTGATTCCGGTAAAGAGACGCTCGAACCAGTCGATCTTCAAGTCGGGATGGATGCCGCCCTGCATCAGGACGCCGGTGCCGCCCATCTCGACGGTCTCAGCAATCTTCTCGTAGATCTTCTCGAACTCGAGAATGTAGCCTTCCTTGGCTTGCGGTCCTTTGAGCGGGCGATAGAACGCGCAGAAGGTGCAGTACTCGGTGCAGAAGTTCGTGTAGTTGATGTTGCGATCGATGATGTAGGAGACGACCTGTTCGGGATGCAGGCGACGGCGCACGGCGTCAGCCTCCATGCCCACGCCGATCAGGTCGGGGGAGTTGAAATAATCCAAAGCTTCCTGGCGGCTGATGCTCATCAATCTCGATTCTATCAAGTGAAGGATTCACCGACCGTCGATCGGTATCGGCGTTTTTCCCGCGACTCAAAATCCAGCCTTTGGGGCACCCATCCTGGCTAGACCACAAGGAGTTGGAAGCTCAAGGTTTCTCGCCCCTGCTACGAAAGAGAAACAGACCGCGACCCCGGACCGGCCGGCGCTGGGTCCGCGAGAGGTTCGACGCCGTGGAGATGCCGCTGAACAGGACAAAGAAATCCCAAAACGCCCGGAAGAAGCCCTTCTTTCGTTCATCGGTCATGGAAATCCTCGTCGCGCCGCAGCTGCCGCCACTCTACATCTTTGATCCCGGAAAGCATCGCACCGTCGCACGATTTTGTGCGGTCCTTGAGGACTCATTTCTGGTTTGGAGGTTTCGGCGCAGCATTTGCCTGCGGGCTTGCCTTCTTCGCCGGGCTGGAGATGCCGAAGCTCATCAGGAGAAAGCTAAACCCTTTGCGCAGGGAATCGAGCATGCTCATCGGACTTCTTTCCTTCGCCGGAGCAGCTCCTTCCTTCGGGAAGGCGCCACGCCCGGCGTTCTTCGCTCGTTAGGGCGCCTTCTTCCCGTCAAAGGGGATATTCGGCGTGGTGGAGGCGGGTTGGGGCGTCGTGACTCCGTTCAGAATGTCCACGGCGGCCGGCGGAAGCGGTTTGTCTGCATTGGCCAGCAGGAGGCTCACCTGCCACATCTGGGTGTCGCTGAGGACTTTTTCGTACGAGGGCATGCCGGTCAGGCGGATGCCGTTCTTGACTTTCCAGTAGGTTTCGCCGGGCGGGTCATCGCTGACGCCGACCACCTGGCCGTTGTGGTGCTTTTCCCAGAGCGGCGGCGCATCGGGGTACATGTGTGGTCCCCACGAAGAAGGCGTATTGTGCATGCCGTGGCATCCAGCGCACTGATCGCGGTAGATCTGCGCTCCGGCGACAAATGCGGCCTCGTCTGCCTGGACGGGAGGCGTCTTGATCATGTCGCGGTCGATGCGCGCATTCAACGCCGTGTGCGTGATCTGCTGCTCGCGCGGAAACGGGCTGTCATTCACGGCAACCGGCACGTTGCCGTAGTGCAACCACACCATTGCGCCGACGGGCACCAGAATCACACCAAGAATGAGTCCCAGCAAGAATCGACCCATAAGTCCATGAGCCTCCGTGGATTTCATCCTAGAGCATCGGGCGCCTTATACCGAATGGGTTCATCGATTTTTCGCACGAGTGTCCGTTGACGGCGCAAATGTCGCTGCTCTTCTGAGCGGAAAGGGGCGAATCGCTCCGCGGTGCGTCCAATGCAATACCGGCCATACACACGAGCCCTGCTTGAGGTGTTTTAATACCAATTGGGGGAAGTGACGCCTGCGGTCGTCGTGTGCTTCCGTAATCCCGTGGAGGAAACCCGATACCGATGTACTCTTTTCGCCGTCTTGCCCTTTTGCTGGCGCTCGCATCCTCTGCCTCGCTTATCCAGGCCCAAAGCTCCACTTCGAGCAGCAGCAGCGCGCCCGACGGCCAACAGGCTCCAGCCGCGGCCCAGCCGCCGGCACAATCGCAGCCGCAGTTGAGTGTCCAGGCCCGCATTCGTGCCCGCCGCGAACAGCGCCGCGCTGCCGCCATTCACGAAATCTACGACCATTTGTACGAAGGCTACTTCGGCGCAGGCTATCTTCGCTTTACGCCCGGCCCCACGCTGCAGCGCGTGAATGAGTACGACTGGAATGGCGGCTTCACGCGCTACTTCAGCGAGCGCCTCGGCGTCACGCTCGACGGCCGCGGCTACTACGGCACGCCGTTTATCTCGCCCAACCTGACCGGCATCACCAAGCCGGCCATCAGCCAGTACGCGGGACTCATCGGGCCAACTTACCGCTTCTACATGCAGCCGCGTTATTCGATCTCCGGCCGAGTCATGGGCGGCTATGCGCGCGGCAATTTTTCGGGCGATACCAACGGCTTCGGGCCAGCGATCCTTGGTCTCTATCCTGATAGCTCGACCTATGCCGTGAGCGCGAGTGTCTTTGGCGAGTTGAATATTTCGCCGGGCCTTGGTCTGCGGGTCGCACCCGAGTACTACCTCACCGGCTTTGGTTCAACCCAGCAAAACAGCCTCGGATTCAACATTGGTCTGGTCTACCGGTTTGGGAAACAGTAATCAACACGAGTGATCAGTGACTAGTGGTCAGTGATCAGAAGGCCGGTCTCAACGAGACCGGCCTTTGTTTCTCCCTCGTTTGGAGCCACAAAATGGATCGGGGAAACACAGCCACGGATCACTGACAACTGACCACTGATCACTGCAGGATCGGGATTCCGGCGATGCGCTGTTGCCATTCGGCGGGGCCGGTGTTGTGGACGCTTGTGCCCTTGGAGTCGACGGCTACGGTGACGGGCATGTCTTTCACATCGAATTCGTAGATCGCCTCCATGCCCAGATCTTCGAAGGCCAGCAGCCGCGAGCCGTAGATCGCTTTCGATACCAGGTAGGCGGCGCCGCCCACGGCCATCAGGTAGACGGCACCAAACTCGCGAATGGCATCAATGGCGACCGGGCCGCGTTCCGCCTTACCCACCATGCCAAGCAGACCGGTTTCGGCAAGCATCTGCCGCGTGAACTTATCCATGCGGGTGGCGGTTGTGGGGCCTGCGGGACCGACGACTTCACCATGGACGGGATCGACGGGGCCAACGTAGTAGATGAAGCGGTCTTTGAAGTCGACGGGGAGTTTTTCACCGCGGCTGAGCATGTCGGTCATGCGCTTGTGGGCGGCGTCGCGGCCGGTGAGCAGCCTGCCTGAAAGCAACAGCACTTCGCCGGGTTTCCACGTTGCGGCTTCTGCGCGGGTGACGGTATCGAGATTCACACGCCGCGCACCGCTTACGTCGTAGGTGAGTTGCGGCCAGTCTTCCAGGTTCGGTGGATCGAGGAACGCCGGCCCCGATCCATCCAGCACAACATGCGCGTGGCGCGTAGCCGCGCAGTTGGGAATCATCGCGACGGGCAAGTTGGCTGCATGCGCCGGCGTGTCGAGCACCTTCACATCGAGCACGGTGGTTAAGCCCCCAAGACCCTGCGCGCCAATGCCGAGGCGATTCACTTTGTCGTAGAGCTCCACGCGCAATTTCTCGGCCGTCGTCACGGGGCCGCGGGCAATCAGGTCCTGTATGTCGATTGGATCCATCAGCGCCTGCTTGGCCAGGAGCATCGCCTTCTCGGCCGTGCCACCGATGCCGATGCCGAGCATGCCCGGCGGGCACCAGCCTGCGCCCATGGTGGGCACTGTCTTCAGCACCCACTCGACGACTGAATCGGAGGGATTGAGCATCACGAACTTCGACTTCGCTTCTGATCCGCCACCCTTGGCGGCGACAGTGATCTCGACCGTGTCGCCTTTCACCAACTCCACGTTCACTGTGGCGGGTGTGTTGTCTTTGGTGTTGACGCGCTTGCCCGCGGGGTCAGCCTGCAGCGACGCGCGCAGCTTGTTGTCGGGGTCGAGATAGGCGCGCCGCACGCCCTCATCCACCATCTGTTGCATGTCCTTTAGTTCTTCGCCGGGGCCTGGTTCGAAGCGCACGTTCATGCCGACTTTCACAAATGCATTCACGATGCCGGTGTCCTGGCAGATCGGCCGGTGGCCTTCAAAGCACATGCGGCTGTTGATGAGGATCTGCGCCATGGCGTCTTTAGCGGCATGGGACTGCTCGCGCTCGTAAGCCTTGGCCAGCGCAATGATGTAGTCCGCCGGATGGTAGTAGCTGATGTATTGCAACGCGCCGGCAACGCTGGCGATGAAATCTTCCTGGCGGATTACGGTCATGAGCGGGCTCCTTCGAACTCTCTAGGGTAAAGGAGAAGGAGCGTCTTCGTCGCGCGGACCGCCATCGATTCGTTGCGGCATCCGTACAAAAGGCCGCTAGGTTTCGGTCAGAGCGGATCGCAGATCCGTGTGCCCAAAGTCATCACCCTTGAATAGGAGCGGTTCGCGCTTCTCGCGCGCCAAGGCGTAGCTGAAGCAATCGCCGAAGTTCAGCTTGGCGGGATGGCCGCTGCCCTTGCCGTAATCACGATAGGCTTGTCTCGCGATCCGTGCCTGCGACTCTGTCACTGGTTCGACCATCATACTTGCGGTTTCGATAATTTCTTCCAGACGCGCACCCAGTTTGGGATTTCTGAACCTATCCGCTGCGATCGACGCCTCAACGAGGGTACAAGCGGACAATCGAACACACTCCGCATCCTCAACTGCCTGAGAGAAGACTTGTGCCTCGGGTTCATTGTTCAAGATGGCGATAAGAGCGGATGAATCGATGATCACTTAGGTAGTCCTGTTTCCTCGTCATAGAGTTCGTCGAAGAATTCCTTGCTTGGCTTGCCGTTATTCATAAGCGGCCCAGTTTCTCGCGCAATCTTCATTAGGCGATCTGCCAGACCCTTTTTGCTGATACGTCGATCAGCTGTTGCTCTATCTCGGTCAAGTGTCTCTTGCGCGGACTGGGTGATAGCAGTAACCAAGCTCACACTTCTGAGGGTCGCCAATTCGCGTACAACTCTTTCCGCTTCCGTATTCTTGATGCTAAGCGCCATTGATCTACCATTCTACCATTAGAAGCTACTAATCTACCATTTCAGCAAGTGACCGATCAGGCGATGATCGGACCAATCGCCTGTTTCCCCCGATGCCCTAATCTAGAACCATGAACGATCCAAGCCTGGCGGCGGCCGAGGGCGAAATCTATGACCTTCTGGTGGTTGGCGCCGGACCTACCGGCCTTGCCTGTGCGATTGAGGCGCAGAAAGTCGGCTGCCGTGTCCTTCTCGTGGACAAGGGCTGTGTCTGCAATTCGCTGTTTCACTACCCGGCGCACATGACGTTTTTCACGACGCCGGAGCTGCTGGAGATCGGAGACATTCCGTTTCCGAGCCCCAATCCCAAGCCGAGCCGGAACGAGGCGCTCCAGTACTACCGGCTGGTGGCTGCCCACTACAAACTCGACGTCCGCCAGTACCACACCGTCGAGCGCGTTGACGGAGCGGATGGCGCTTTCACGATCCATACGGAGGATCGTTTCGGCCGACCCGCACATCTGCATGCGCGCAAGCTCGTCATCTCTACGGGCTACTACGATCTGCCCAACTATCTCGGCATTCCAGGAGAAGACCTCAGCAAGGTCCATCACTACTACAACGATCCTCATCCCTACTTCGGTATGGATGTCGTGGTGATCGGCGGCAAGAACTCCGCGGCGATTGCAGCGCTCGAGCTATGGCGCAGCGGCGCACGCGTGACACTGATTCACCGCGGCGCAGAAATGCATCGTCACGTGAAATACTGGATCAAGCCAGATATCGAGAACCGCATCAAGAATGGCGAAGTCACTGCCTTGTTTCGCTCCCGTGTTGTCGAGATAGGTCCCGACGTTGTGCTGGCCGAAACGCCGGACGGTCTAACGACACTGAAGAACGACTTCGTCTTTGCGTTAACGGGATATCATCCCGACTTCGAGTTTCTCGAAGGGCTCGGTATTCGCTTTGAAGGTCCGGATCGTCTGCCCGTTTGCGATCCGCAAACTCTGGAGAGCAACGTTCCGGGAATCTTCCTTGCCGGCGTGATCGTCGCCGGCTCGCGCACGAACGAGATTTTCATCGAGAACGGCCGCTTTCACGGACGCCAGATCGCGCAGGCGCTTCAGGCAAGGGGTTGAAGCTGCGGTCGACCACACGCCGTTTCGGCGCCGAAACCGAGATCCCCTTGCGGGGCAAACAGGACGAGGAATTCGATGCGCTGGTGGCCCCGAACAATTCGATGGCAACTGCTCGCGGGGCTCGTGATTCTCGAAGTCCTCTCCATCTGTCTCTTTGAGGCGCTCCTTATACGGCAGCAGGCCCACGAAGTGCATCAGCGCATGGTTCATCGGCTTGAGCACCAGTCCAGTTCCATGGCTCTACAGGCAACTGAGGCGCTGGAGCAACAGCGGCCAGGCTGGGTCGGCCTTTCTGTTCGCATGATGGGAGAAGCCCCGAGCGTGGCGTTCGCCAAAGTCACCGATCCGGCCGGCAACATTCTGTTCGTGAGCCAGGGAGAGCCGGAGCCCTTGACGCTCGACCCTGCCGAAAAGGCTCAGCTTCCACTCGCCGACCGGTCGACGCCGCACGTCTTCGGTTTTGGAAAGAGCCGCTGGGAGGGCGTCAAGGCGATCGTGACGGGCAACGATCTGCGCGGCTACGCCTGGGTCGAGACCGACCGCGATTGGGATTTCCAGCAGCTCGATTCTTTCCTGCGCAGCACGGTTCTTTTCGGCATCATCTGGATCGCCGCATCAGCCGCGCTCGCTCTTCTGATGGCACGCTCCATCTCGCGGCCTCTCGCCATCCTTGGCCGGGGCACCAGCGCGCTGATGAAGTCGCCCGACCAAAGCAGCAGCTTTCCTCTGCCGATCGTCGTCGAGAATGAGATTGGGGATCTGATCGTTGCGTTCAATCGCATGGTCGCTTCGATTGAAGAGCAGCGGTCCGGTCTTAACGACACGCTCTCTCTCCTCGATTCGATGCTGGCCAACGCGCCCATCGGTCTGGCCTTCTTCGATCGCAACTACCGCTTCGTCCGCGTCAACCAGGTCTTTGCCGATCTCACTGGTGTGAGCCTCAGCCGCCACCTTGGTCGAACCCTGCTGGAATTGATGCCGCCCGCGATCGCACACGAGATCGAGGCTGCCGTTGTGCGCGTGTTCACCACGGAGGAGCCCGTCCGGAACCTGGAGTTGGGCGGACCCAAGGGCCCGAAAGGTGGACCCTGGACATGGCTGGTGAGCGCCTACCCCATCAAGACACCACCGCGGCCGATTCGCTGGGCCGGCGTCATCGTTCTTGACGCCAGCGACCGCAAGCGCAATGAGGAAGCTCTACGGCGCACAGAAAAGCTGGCGGCTACCGGCCGTCTCGCCGCTTCCATCGCGCACGAGATCAACAATCCGCTCGAAGCGATCACCAATCTTCTGTTTCTGCTGCGCAACTACTGCGACCTGAAAGACCCTGCGCACAACTACGTCGTGATGGCCGAGCATGAAGCGCAGAGGATCTCGGAGATCACGCAGCAGACACTGCGTTTCTACCGCCAATCCACTCAGCCCACCCGCGCCAGCATGAGCGAGGTGCTTGGCTCGGTGCTAAGCCTCTACCATGGACGCCTAAACGCCCTGAATCTCCAGGTTGACCGCCAGTTCGATCCGGAACTGGACCTTTTTTGCTTTGCCGGGGAACTGCGGCAAGTGTTTGCCAACCTGATCGGCAATGCGGTCGATGCCTCGTCCCCGGGAGGGCGCCTGGTGATCCGAGCGCGCCGCTCCCGAAACTGGAAGGACCCTATGCATCAGGGTGTCCGGTTTGCCGTAGCCGATACGGGAAGTGGCATGGATGCTCACACGCGGGAGCGCATCTTCGAGGCCTTCTTCACCACAAAGGAAGTGATCGGGACGGGGCTGGGGCTGTGGGTGAGTCACGAAATCATTGTGAAGCACCACGGCTCGGTGCAGGTGCGAAGCCGGACCGCTTTCGACGGACAGGCGTCCGGGACCGTCTTCAGCGTGTTTATTCCCGACGGGCAGGCGCAAGCCCTGTTGTCCTCCTTCCAGGCCCCGATCGAAGCCGACTCCGGCCAGGCCTGACCGCAAACCAGGGGCTGGCTCAGCTCGGGAAATAATTTTTTGCGCTCACCCATTCCATGTGCTACAGTCAGTAACACTATGGACAGTAACCCCGATCTTATCCACGATCCTTCCGAGCTTGGCGAGCTGGAGCGGGACGTTTTGTCGATTGTCTGGCGCCTCGGTAAGGTGACTGCCGAGCAGGTAAGGGAAGATCTCGACCGGCCGCTGAAAGACTCGACGATCCGCACCGTGCTGCGTCGATTGGAAGAAAAAGGTTACGTTGAGCATTCTCTCTCAAATCGCACATTCCATTACATCCCTGCACAATCAAGACAGCGCGTAGCCGGCCGGGCTGTGAAGCGGATTGTGGATTGGTTTTGTGATGGATCCATAGAACAACTACTGGTGGGGATGGTCGATTCGAAGGTGCTGGACCGGGCTGAACTTCAGCGTTTGGCCAATCGGATCGCGCAGGCGCAGCGGGAGGCGGGAAAGCCGTCTTCAGAGCCTGCGAGGGGCGCCAAGGAAGGGGAGAATCAATGATGATTGCGATTCTTGAAGCCGCCATTCGCGCACTTGTGGTTGCGCTGATCGTGGGTAGCGGGCTCCGCCTCATCCGTGTTCGTAACGTTCCGGCACAGAAAGCGGCCTGGGGTCTTGTACTTGCGGCAGCCTTGGTCATGCCCGGGCTCATGCGCTTCCCCTTTTTACCCGCGTTTCCTGTACACCTTCCGAGCCGGGTTTTCGGGGCTCGGACGCCCGCAAAGAAGCAGACGCTGAGCTCTGCTGCCTCCCTCTATCGGGCTTCGGACGCCCGGACAAGCGTTTCTGCCGTTCCCCTGGATGAAGGCCTGACGGCTGCGGCTGGACGCTATCCTGCACCGGTCATCTCGCAAACCGAGTTTTCTTCGCAGCCATCGCAGAAAGCAGAACCAGTTTCAAATGTTTCATTTCGTGATGCTTTCTTCAACAAAATTGGAGCCTGGCAGGCCGCTTCTACGCGGACGAAGCTCGAAGCCGCCGCCGGTGGGCTCTACGCTCTGGTCGCGATCGCGCTGCTGGTGCGCATGATGGCCGGGTTTGTCGCCTGCATTCGCCTGTGGCAGTCAGCCCGTCCGGTTGTTCTTTCCGCCGAGGAAGGTGCGCCGCAAAGACTGCGCCTGCGCGAGAGCCGCTCCATCAGCTCGCCCATCACCCTCGGTTCCGGGGTTCTTCTCCCCGAAGACTGGGTGGAATGGGGTGCCGAGAAACTCCGCATTGTCCTTGCCCACGAAGACGCACACGTTCGCCAGGGCGACTTCTATCTGCAAACGCTTGCCGGCATCTACGCGGCTCTGTTCTGGTTCAGCCCGCTCGGCTGGTGGCTCAAGCGCAAGCTCTCTGACCTGGGAGAGGCGATCAGCGACCGCGCCGGGCTCGAGAAAGCGGCCAGTCCCGTTTCGTATGCCCAAGTCCTTCTGGAATTCGCGGCCAGCCCGCGACCCTCAGTCATAGGAGTAGCCATGGCCCGCAACACGAATCTCTCGCACCGCATCGAGCGGTTCCTGAACGAATCCAGCTTCCGCCAGGCCTTTGCCGGCAGCCGTCGCCGCGTTTTCGCAGCCGTTCTTCTTGTACCGGCTGCTTTGTTGGCCGGGACCACGCTTGTCCGCGTCGAAGCGCAGTCAGAACCGCCGACGCCCCCAGCGCCCGCAGCAGCACCGAGCCCGGCAGCGGCACCGAGCCCGGCAGCGGCACCCAGCCCGGCAGCGGCACCCGCTGCTGCGCCAGGCCTCATTGAGCCTGCAGCGTCTGCCGAACCTCTTCCAGCGCCACCGGTCGATGCCGCAGCCCCACCCGCGTCGCCGTCCGCAGTTGCTCCGGTTGCGCCCGAGCCACCTGCGATTGCCCCCGCAACGCCTGCGATTGCACCGGCAACGCCTGCGATTGCGCCGGTTCCACCCGCGCCGGCCGCCGGGCAAAGCATGAGCATCAGTTCGGGCGACGGCCACTTTCTCAGTATGTCGAGCGGAGGCGGAACCGCCTACGCCTACCAAAGCGCAAGTGCGACGTCCGGCGATCATGCGGTGAGCTATTCGAGTGGAAATGGCCCGGGCTATTCCTACTCCTATTCCTCAAACGGCGACTCGTGGGCCCTCGTTACGGATGGAAGCCAGCGCATCACCTTCAATGGGGACTGGCACGACAGCACCCGCGAAGAAGTGGAAAAGGCACGCAGGCTTTCCAATGGAAAGTTTCTCTGGTTCTCGCACGATGGCAAGTCGTACTTCATTGACGACCCGGCGAAGCTCGCTCAAATTGAGGCCATGTACAAGCCGATCGAAGAGCTCGGTCACCAGCAAGAGGAATTGGGCCGCAAGCAGGAAGAGCTGGGCCGGAAGCAGGAAGAGCTTGGCCGCAGGCAGGAGGAGGCAAGTGTTCCGGCTCCCGACATCAGCAAGGAGATGGCCAGTTTGAACGAGGCCGTCGCCAAGCTTAAGGCAAATCAGGAAAGCACCGTCAGCGCGGGACAACTGGCTGAGGTGGAAGGGAAGCTTGCCGAGTTACAGGGCCGGCTCGGCGCGATGCAAGGCGAGGTGGGCGCGAAGCAAGGGGAACTCGGTAGCCAGCAAGGTGAGTTAGGCCGCAAACAAGGGGAGCTAGGTGCGCAGCAGGGTCGCCTTGGCGCCGAGCAGGGAAGACTGTCGAGGGAAGCCGACCACAAAGTGAAAGCAATCATCGACGAGAGCCTGCAGGATGGAAAGGCGAAGCCTGTGCAGTAATGGTGGTCTCGCCGACCCCCAACGTGATAAATCCTTCGCCTCGCGCATGAAGGGCGCGGAGGCACCCGGTGATGTCTGGAGGTTCGTGCTTTCCCCGGTCCCCAAGTGCGAGGGACCCGGGGCACCCATCATCCACGAAGGACTTTAGCGTCGCGATACAGGCACGCGCCCGATGCGCGGATCGCGGCGCAGGATCAGTTCGCAGGCCCGCAGCGCCTCGCTTTCGAAGTTCTCCCCATCGCTCGGAATCAGCAGCCAGTGTCCGATCTTGCCGCCGAGCAAGCCAATCTTCCGCAGCGAGGGAAACTCCTTGCGAAGCGCCTTATCGGTTGGGTCCGTGCTCTCAGAGAGAACGATCCACACGCCGTTGTCCTCGGGAAATTTCGGCCGGTCGCGCAGCATGAGCACGATCTTGTCGCCGATATAAATGCCGAACCCGGAAAACAACCGGCGCACTTCAGGATGCGCCGGCGCCAGCGCGTCCACGATGAACGCGTGCGGCGGTTTCGTTGGGGCTGAGGGCGTGGCATCGAGACCCATCATACTGCGGCCGCAAAAAAAGGGCCCTCTGCGATCGGCATCCGCATCGCATAGACGGATCCAACCTCGCGGTGGCATCATGTCCGCATCCTTCCTGACTGGAGTCTTTCCATGCCTGTCGCACCTGAGCTTGTTTGCGCCGCCGGCAGCTTTCGCCTCAATGCCGGCTGGCTTGAGAAGTCGATTGCCGATCTCACCACCGAGGAATGGAAGGCCTGTCCCTGCGCATCCGTGAACTCGGTCTACTGGATTCTGGGGCACGTGGTGTGGTCGCGTTCGTTCGCTTTGGGAGTGCTTGGTCAACCGTGGTCGCGTCCCTGGCTGCCGCTGTTCGGCCGCGGATCGAAACAGGAAGACGCAAGCCTCTCCCCAACAGCGGAAGAGATCGTAGCAGCCTGGCACGAAGTGAAGCCTGCCTTCGATGCAGCGCTGGAAACAGCAACCTCAGAGGCTCTGAGTGCGCCGTGGACAGAGAAAGCCCCCAGCCTCGACGGCAAGCTCAGTGGCTTTCTCGGATTCATGGCAGCGCACGAAGCGTATCACGTGGGCCAACTTGCCTACTTGCGGCGCTGGCTTGGGCGCGATGCAGTGGCCGGCTAAAGGGGTCGACGATCGATCGAGCTTTCCCAGATATTCAAGCGCGAGGAACCTGGGGCGCCCAGATCTCGCGCATCTGGAGGATCAGATTTATTGGGCTACTGCTTAGTTGAATTGCAGCGGAGCAGGCCGGGTCAAGATCTCGGGATCGAAGGGAGCCGTGTTCTCTTCAACCCCATCATGCGGCATGCAGTGCGACGTTGAGCGCAGCGGCGTTGCGTACGAACGGGTCACGTGCAGGCGCTCCATCACGACATAGCGCGTACGGACGCCGTCAATCGCTGCGGGAAGCTGATCCGGGACTTTCTTGCGGTCCACGTAGATCACCAATGCGGCGTCTTTGGGATTGTCGAGGCTTCTTCCTACGCCGATGCCGAAGAAGGCAGGGTATTGGCGCATGAGCGATCGCGCCATCTGCCGCTTGATGGCCAGACCCTGATTCAGCGCGGTCGCAGAAAGTGGTGTTGCCCCTTCGGTGGGAGTCGTAGGCGCCGATCCCAGCGCCACTGCACGCGCGCTGGTTGGAATCACAATGGTCCGCACGCCATCGACCACGGAAGGAACCGACGCCGCACCGTTTTCGTCCACGTAAACCAGAATCGCGCCTTCGCCGGGATGATCGCTGCTCTTGCCCATGGCCACCCCCAAAACACCGGCAGAAGGATTCACCAGTGCACGCGCCGCACCCATCGCATTTTGTGTTCGCGTCGATTCCGCGTCGCTCAGTGTGCGCGCCTGTGCCAGTGCGACCGTGTTGTCGCCGTAGTTCAGGCAACTCACGGGATGATCCGATGCGCCGACGTAGGAATAGCTCGCGCCGGCCTGTGTGCCCAATTCGTTCAGCACATCCGTTGCGGGATTGGCTACGCCCTGGCTGATGCCGGCAACGTCCATGCCGCCGGCAAAGTAGAGGCCCACGGGCTCAGCATCGCTCGAATCCACCACCAACGATCCGGAGTCACCCGCATCGCTGAATTGCTTGCCGCTGATGGCGACCTGGTTGGTGAAAGTCTTGGTGAGGTATGGCTTGGTTTCTGCGCAATCGAGGTAGTAGTCGACGTTCACATCCAGGCTCAAGGCCGAAACTGTGCCGCATGTGAGCCCGGTGGTTCGCCCGCTCTTGGCGACATATTGGCCGAGCGCCGCGGCCTTGCCCTTGCCGTCCGTCGAAGAAACGCCCGGAGGCGCGGGTGCCAGCGTTCCATCTGGCTGACGCGTGCCTAACTCCAGAATGCTGCCGGAAGAGTCGATGGCTCCAAAGGCCACCTGCGCCAGCGCCGCATCCACGTTGGTGCTCCTGGCGCTGAGCGGAAGCCAAGACGAAAGCGAGCCCACCGACGTAGTGCCGGCACCGTCGCCATTGGGTGTGCAGTTGTTGTCAATGAGTCCCGGCTGTACGATGGCATCGCCCATGCCGGCATGATCGCTGCGGGCCAGCACATGATTGTTGCTGAGCACATATTGGCGGCCGCTTCCATCCTGAACCAGCGCACCGAGGGTGCCTCCGCAACAGTCGGCGACCTGGTTGCCCTGCATGTCGTAGTCGACGTTGTTGCCACCGGAAGCACCCAACTGGGCCGGCGCATTCAACTGCGCCTGGTGACTTGCCGGGCTGCTCGACACCCCGGTACTGTTCAAGAGCAGCGCTGCGGAGACCTTGGAAGAGGAGCCACCCGCTGTCGCGACTACGTAAGTGACGCCGGTTGTATTAATCGTCGCTGGCGCTGTATAGGTCACCGTACAGGAGGTGAATCCCTGACCGCCACGCACGCAATGGGGCGCTCCCAGGCTACCCTGTCCTCCGGCTAGAGCCCGTCGCGCTGCTGGAGAGCGCGAACGTCACACCATTCTGGCCGCCCGCTTCGGCAAGATAGGCCGTGAAGGTTGTCTGGCTATTCGGGCCAAGCGCGGCATTCTCGGGGGTCAGCGGCTGAAGAAAGCCCGGGGTCACCGTCAACACCGACGACGCCGTGGTGTGATTCGATGCGAGCGTTGCTGTGACCACGACCTGGGCGCGATCCGAAGTCAGATAGCTGGGGGGTGTGTACTGCCCCGAAGAACTAATGGAGCCGGCGCCGCTGTTCTTGTCTCCACCGGCAACGGACCAGGTGACATCGGCCGGATCGCCACTCGGGAGGGAAGCCGTGAAGCGCTCCACCGAAGCTCCCTTGGCACTGGTTTCGTTGCATCCGGTGCAGTTGGTGTCGATTGAGCCGGTGCCCGGCGAGATGGCAAAGCTGGCATTCGAAGACGTCGCCGTCACGAGGCCGCTGGCGCAACCCGCAATCACGAGCATGACGGGAAGAAGAACTCCGGCAAGGCGGGTGATCTTTGTGGCGGAACCGTGTCCGGAGCGCAGGCAGGACTGCCCGCGATTCGGCCGCAAGAAGTTGGTCCCGGTTTGTTTGCGCCGAACCAAAGTCCGCCCCATTTCCTGCTTCTGAGCTTCCCACTGCCGAGTGACAACATGCAGACAATTATCGAGCGGTCGCAAACCAAAGTCATTCGATCGCTAAGCTGATTGGAATCTGCGAAGCACCCGGTTGGGATGCCTGAATTGGCCTGACTCCATTGTATTACTACAAGAGATAGACAATTACGAGTCCCGGAACGTTAAAGTTTCTGCCACTTCTGAGGGGCGATTTCCGGCGTCCCCGGTATTCCCAAATCGGCACGAGTGCTCATCAAGCTGTGCCTTCGGGCCTTTGGCTGGTATTGCCGCCTTGGCTGCGGTAGAGTGGTGCGCAATGGAATCCGGCACGAACGGTGGTGTTGAAAGCGAGCTGGCCGAGCTTCGCACGCGATTGCTGCGCGTTGAAGAAGCACTTCGCATCCGGGGGGTAGTGCTGGAGGCACCGGCTTCCGTTTCACCAATCGCCCAACCGGCAAAAATCTCCGACACATCCGCAGCACCGGTCATCGCGCCCGCGTCGCCGTCTCCAACGTTGGCAGAAACGGTCCGGCCGAGCGAGCCTCTCCTGCCACCTTCTGCGACGCCGCCGACGGATGATCGCTCCCTGGAGAGCCGCATCGGTTCGCAATGGTTCAACCGCATTGGCATCCTGGCGGTGCTGATCGGCATGGCCTGGTTTCTGAAACTCGCCATCGATAACCACTGGATTGGCCCGTTAGGGCGCATTCTCATCGGACTGTTGGTCGGCGCAGGATTGATTGCGTGGTCGGAGCGCTTCCGCAGCAGCGGGTATCCCGCCTTCTCCTATTCGCTGAAGGCCATCGGCACCGGCACTCTCTACCTTTCGCTCTGGGCCTCCTTTTCGCTCTATCACCTGCTTCCCGCCGGCGTGGCCTTTGCGGCCATGATTCTGATCACGGCCTTCAACGGATTGATGGCATGGGTTCAGGATGCAGAGTTACTGGCTTTGTATGCGATTGCCGGCGGATTGAGTACACCGCTGCTGCTTTCGACGGGCGAAAACCACGAGGTCGCGCTGTTTAGCTATCTTCTCCTGCTCGACTTTGCTGTGCTCGTCCTCGTGATCTTGAAGCCGTGGTCGCGACTGCTCTTTGCCGCCTTCCTCGGCACATCGATCCTGTTTGCTTCCTGGTGGCTCGGCGACTACACGACAGCGCAGTTTGCGACTACGGCGTTCTTCGTGGGCTGCTTTTTCCTCGTTTTTGCCTTTGCGCCGCGGCTGGTGCGAGCGGGCATCGACGACGTAGTTGACCTGCGAGGATGGGATGCGCTTGCGCTGATCGTCTTGCCGACCGCGAATGCGCTGCTCGGCTTTCTCGGCTTTTACATACTTCTCGATCAGCCTGACCGGCAATGGGTACAGCCCTGGGTCGCAGTCATTTTCGCGGCGTTTTACCTCCTCCTGTTGCGGTTGCCCGCGCAAGGCAGGCTCAAGCAGAGTCCGTCCGCTCTCGATTCACTACACCTTGCGGCGGCTGTTGTCTTCCTCACCATCGCCATCCCACTCAAGGCGCATGGCCGCTGGCTCACCATCGGCTGGCTGGCGGAGGGCGCGGCACTGCTTTGGGTCGCGGCTCGCACGCGATCGTTGCTCCTGAGAGCTTTGGCGTTAGGGTGTCTCGCACTCGGCGTGGCCGTATTGTTGATTGAAAACCCCGCTGCCTCCATCACACCGTTCTTCAATGCGCGTTTCGGAACGTACTGTGTGGCCATCGCTGCTTTTGGATTCGCCGCATGGGTGGCGTTCAAGAGCCACGGCGCAGGAGATGCAGAAGGAATTTCCTGGTCGGCGATTGCGGCTGCTTGCGTGCTTCTGATCAACTTCCTCATCCTGCTCAGTGTGGGTTTCGAGATCCATAACTACTGGTGGTTCAGCCATTGGAACGGCGACTGGCATGAGCTTCGCCAACACCGCATGGCTGCGGAGTTCTCATACTCGGCCTGGTTCATGATCTTTGGCGCAATCCTGCTTGCGGTGGGATTTGCGCGCCGCTCGGCATTCCTGCGCTGGCAGGGCCTGGTCCTTCTCGCCCTCTCGGTGGGCAAGGTATTTCTTGTCGATACGAGCACGCTCAGCCAGGGCTTCCGCATTCTGAGTTTCCTTGGGTTGGGCGCGCTGCTGCTCGCCGTGAGCTTCGTGTATCAACGCGACTGGCTGAACCTGCGGGGCGTGCAACGCGTTGACCACGGCGAGGGGTCTCGTTCATGAGAGCGGTAGCAGGCTTGTTGCTGTTGGGTCTCATCGTTGCCACGCCGGAGGCACGCTATTTCCGTTATCAACGTCCTCTTGAGAATCTGCCGGCGCAGCAGGGTCAGGCCTGTGTTGCCCTCGATGCGAACATTTTTGCGCAGGCGTCGGCCGGTCTTGCGGATGTGCGGCTTTATCGCGATGGTGCAGAAGTTCCCTACGCGATGCAACAGGCAGAGCCAGCCGTTGCAACGCGAGGTTTAGTTGAACTCCTGAATAAAGGCCAGCGCAATGGGCAAGCTGTCTTCGATGCCGAACTCCAGGAGGGGCATTACAGCGATCTCGAGTTAGCCGTCACGCGCAAAGACTTTATCGCCACGGTGCAGGTTTCCGGCAGCCAGGTGGCTGGCGCCAGCTCTCCAACCAGACTCGGCGCGTTTACGATCTTCGATTTGAGCAGGCAGAAACTGGGGCGCAGCACGGTGCTCCATCTGCCGGAATCCGATTTCCGCACGCTGCACTTTCAGATCGCAGGACCGCTGCATCCGGACGAGGTTACGGGCTTATCGGTCGTCCGTCTGCCCGTCAGCCGGCCTCGATTCGTGACGGTTGGGGAGACTGCACAGGTTACGCAGAAAGACCATCAGTCCATTTTCGCGATATCGGTGAGCGGCCGCGTGCCGGTCGATCGGGTTGAATTCGTCGTCGGCGCGAAGCCTGAACAGTTTAGCCGAAGCGTGATCATCCGAGTGGAGTCGACGACGCCTGCTTCCACGGAGGGTCGGCTGGAAGAAGCGCCCGCAACTTCTTCAGGCAATCTTCTTCGCGTGCACAGCGAGCAAAACGGCCATCGCATCGACGAAGAAAACCTCGCCGTGGCCGCGCCGTCAGCGAGCTTCGATCACGCGGCGAAATACACCGTGGCGGTCGACAATGGCGACGATCCCCCGCTGAAGATCGATGCAGTCCGTCTGGAGATGGTCGAACGCGACTTGTGTTTCGATGCCGAAGGAAGCGGCCAGTACCTGCTTGCCTATGGAGATCCGGCTCTTCAATCGCCGCGCTACGACTACGCTACCCTCTTCCGTCTGCAACCCAATCGGGCGCGGCTCGCGCTGGGCGCGCAGGTGGCCAATGCGGCGTATCAACCACGCCCTGATGAGCGGCCGTTGACGGAGAGATATCCAGCGCTCCTGTGGTCCGCGCTGGTGCTGGTAGTCGGACTTTTGGGGGTGATTGCTCTGCGCAGTGTGAAGCGGATTGCCCGTCCATGAGGAACGGGTTCGTGCTTTTCCACCCATCCGCAAAAGGCTGCGGATGGATGGGGCACGTACATACTTCAACGCTTCATGACGACGGTGGTTAGTCGTGCGAGGATGGCAACTTCTCGAGGCTTGATGTGCAGCTTACGACCTGGGCGCCGCCGCTGAGATAGCCTTCGTCTTCACCGCTGGTAAACGAACCTTTCGAACTCGAACGGGACAGCCAGATGTAGTCGATTCCGAGCCGTTCCGAGCCCAAATAGGAAGGGTCCTGGCTGGTCAGCGACAACGTCAACCTCTTGCCATCGCTGGAAAGACACCCCACTCCATTGGTGATGAAGATGACGGTGGCTGATGTCTTGGTGAATCCGTTCCATGTGGCGCAAGAGCCTTCGGACGGTACAGAGAAATCGGTTGCCACAAAGGTTGAGCCGCCGTTGCCGAAACCGCCGGCGGTGGCGACGCAGTAATGCGAGGCCGAGCTGCTGAGGGGTGCGGCCAGGCCGAGGAGTAGAGACAGGTGTGACTTTTTGAAACGATACATGCATAACCTCCTGTGCTGAATGGTGAAGGGGGGTAGAGATCCATTACAGATTTCCTAACTCGGGGTTCTTCGGAGATTAAGCGCAGAAACTGCGAGTTGGCAAACAAAAAGGGCGGGCTCGACGGGAAAGTCCGATGAGGAGACGCAATATCTACAGTCCTGTAACTAACAGGAAAAAGATCGCCGCAATCATGCGAGATGAAAGGCGGTAACTACTACTCGCCTGGTCGATGCGCTAGTTATCTCCGAGTTACTCCACAGTCAGCACAAGTTTGCCGAAGTGCGATCCCTCTTCCATCCGCGAGAGAGCCTGGCGGGCCTGCGACCACGGGAAGTTTTCGCCCACAGGGCGGAGCTGTACGAGATTGATGGCCCGGTTCAGGTCCTCGAAGTCTTTCCGCGAGCCCACGTAGATGCCCTGCATGCGTACCTGCTTGTGCAGCATGGACGAAATCTGAAGCGGAGGCGCCTCTGAGGTGCCGCTCAGTACACCCACTTGCGCGATGGCGCCGCCGATGCGCAGTGCGCGCAGGGAGCGATGGATCGTTCCGACGCCGCCCACTTCCACCACCAGGTCCACGCCCTCGCCGCCGGTTTCATCCATCGCCCAGCGGTCCCACTCGGGGCTATCCGCGTAATTCAGGCCGCCGTCGAGCCCCAGAGAGTAGGCACGCTCGAGTTTCTCGTAGCTGCTGGAGATGCCCAACACGCGCGCGCCACGCAGCCGCGCCAACTGCAGCGCAAAGATGGAGACACCACCGGTGCCCTGAATCAGCACGGTCGACCCGGGCCTGATGTCGCCCACCGAAAGTGCATTCCACGCCGTGACCGCGGCACAGGGCAGGGTAGCGGCTTCCTGGAAGCTGAGATGCTGGGGGATCGCGACAAGCCCTGTATCCTTCAGCACGACATACTCGGCCATCATGCCATCGACGTCGCCGCCGAGCGCGCCACGGGACTTGGTGGCATTGGGTGGGCCGTCGATCCAGTTCTGCATGAAGATGCCGGCCACGCGGTCGCCTGGTTTCCACCTGGTGACGCCTTCGCCGATCGCGGTGACTTCCCCGGCGCCGTCGGAGACGGGAATGCGCGGAAGCTTCAGTTTTGGGTTGTAGAGCCCCTTCACCACCATCAGATCGCGGTAGTTATACGAAACTGCCCGCACCTGCACCAGCACCTCGCCGGGCCCGGGTTCAGGGGTGGGGCGTTCCACAAACTCTAAAGAATCAATGCCAAAGGATGAAATCTGCCAAACGTGCATGAAGGATCCTCCAACCAGCCACAAAGATCAGGTTACTGCGGTGAGATGCAAACCGAACAGATGCTCGTAGAATGAAGATATGGCGCGTGGTTGGGAAAGTAAATCCGTGGAGGAACAGATGGCTCAGGCGGCTGTGCAACAACCGGATACGAACGCAACCAACGGGTTCGTCAGCGAAGACCAGAGGCGGGCGGCTGAAACCGTACGCATGACCCGGGAACGGCAGAAGCAGGCGCTCTTGCTGCAGCGCGAGAACATTCTCTCGCAGCGCACGTCGAATCCAGGGCGGCGCTCGGCCTTAGAGGCAGCGCTGACCGCGATCGAAGCGCAGATTGCTTCGCTGGGCTAGGGTTTTCAGAGATCAGTGGTCAGTGGTCAGTGGTCAGTGATCACCTCACGGGGAAATGATGCAGGTTCTTCGACTCACCACCCCCAACCTCCACCCCACAGACGAAGACCTGTCTGTGGGGACCCCGGAACGCTGAACCGCGCGTGGGGCCCCTTTCGCTCAGAATGACCGCAGCGTTGGGACTGCGCTTCGTTCGCTCAGAATGGCCGCAGCTTTCGAAGTGCGTCGGTTCTGGTCACTGATCACTGGACTAGCTCCTGTGGAACAGGAGCGAATTGGCCTGGTGGATCGAGGTCATGCTGATGCGGGCGATATTCACATGCGCAGGCCGTTGGACGGACCACACGATGGCATCTGCGACGTCCTCCGGCGTGAGCGGCGTCAGCCCCTGGTAAACCTTCTCCGCACGCGACGCGTCTCCGTGGAAGCGCACGAGGCTGAAGTCAGTTTCGACCATCCCCGGATCGACACTTGTGACGCGCACCGGGGTTCCCAGGACATCCTCGCGAAGGCCATCGTTGATGGCTCGTTCCGCCGCTTTCGTAGCGCAATACACTGCGCCGTTGGGGTAGGTGATCTCGCCCGCGGTTGAGCCCAGATTCACCACGTGTCCGTGACCGCGCACCACCATCCCCGGAACCACCGCGCGCGAGACATAAAGGACACCCTTCACGTTGGTGTCAATCATCTCGTCCCAGTCTTCAATCGCGCCCGTGTAGAGCTTATCGAGACCGCGGCTCAGCCCCGCGTTATTCACCAAGATGTCGATCGCTGCCCAGTCTTCCGGCAGGTTATCGATCGCATCCTGAACGGCGCGGTAGTGGCGCACGTCGAGGTCGAACACGTGCACAGCCTGCGCGCCACGCTCGCGACACTGCGCGGCCACCTGCTCCAGCTTGCCCTTGCGGCGTGCTGCCAGCAGCAGACGCGCTCCTTCCGCGGCGAATGCCAGGGCTGTTGCTGCGCCGATTCCCGAACTTGCACCCGTAATGAGGACAATCTTCCCTTGAACGCCCATGGACTCTATCTTAGAGGCTGTCGTTTGGCCGCGGAGGGAGCGCCATCACAACTGGCTGTGAATCGAGCCGCGTTGTTGCGCCATCCTGTACTGCCCGACGGCCCAATCCTCATCGGCCATACCCGCCTGCTGCGCTTCCGTGAAGATGGCAGCCAGATTATCGGCAAGCGAGAGCCGGGTTTGCCGGTTGCTCGCTGCTTCGCGCAGCAGGCGCAGGTCTTTGGCTCCCAGGCTCAGAGTTGCGCCGTGCTCCTTTGGCGGATGCAGCATGATCTTTCCGTAGGCCGCATAGAGCGGCGATTGAAACAGCGCGCTGTTGATGGTTTCGAGAAAGACTTCGGGGTCGATGCCCTGGCCTGCGGCGTACACAAAGGCTTCGCCCAGGGAATGAATCATGGCACTGATGAGGAAGTTGCCTCCCAGCTTGAGCGCGTGCGCCTGCGCGGGCTCTTTGCCGACGACCGAGATGCCGCGCGACAGGGGCAGGAGGAGCGGGCGCACTTGCTCGATGGCCGCATCTTCGCCGGCGATCACCACCCACAAACGGCCCTCTTCGGCGACGTTGGGGCGCCCAAAAACCGGAGCGGCAAGGTAGATTTGGCCGCGCCTTGCATGCTCTGCGGCGAATCGCTCTGACAGCTTTACGCTGATGGTCGAACAGGCGATGTGCAGTGCTCCGGGCTTCATCGTGTCAAGGATCCCCGGCTCGCCGCCGGTGCCATAGACCACAGTTTCGTTTGCTTCATCGTCGAAGAGCATAGTGAAGACGGCTTCCGCGCCCGCTACAGCTTCTGCCGCGGTGTCGGCGTGCAGGGCGCCGGCAGCCACCAGCGACTTCGCTCGCTGTGGCGTCCGGTTCCAGACTGTGAGTTCATGGCCCGCGCCGAGCAGACGGGACGCCATGGCCAAGCCCATCTTGCCGAGGCCGAGAAAAGCAATCCTCATGAAGAAAACCCCTCTGAAGGATGATAGTGCGGACGCGTGGAAACGGTTGCGCGGGAGGCAGGGATTCGGCGTGGATGTTTACGCCTGGATCGCGTTCTTTGCCGCTGCCGCGCCCTTGATGCGCCCCACAACGAAGAGGAAAACCCCCAAGCCCAGCAGCAAAGCGGATGCGCCCAAGACCTTGGCGATTGCCAAGGGCTTGTTGGTCTCTTCTGCGCCGGGAATGATCGAGAGTACGATCGTCGCCGCCGTACTGATGAGGCCGAGAGTCGCCGCGATCATCGCAACGGGCCGTCCGCCGGGAACGCGCTGCACCTCAGCAGGTGCGGGACGGCTCTGCACGCGGATCATGGCGGAGAACAGGAAGAGATAGGGCAGGAAGAGCGAGATCACGGACATGCTCACCAGCACGTTGTAGGCGCCGCGTACGGTTGTCCCTGCCTGGCTCAGCAAGGCGACGAGCATACCAGCACCGCCGAAGACCGCGATGGCTACCCACGGCGTGCGATAACGCGGGTGAATCCAGCCGAAGGCAGGCGGCAGGTAACGATCCATGCCGACTACGAAGGGCAGCCGTGCCGACGCACAGAGATTGCCGGCAGCGCCGCCGACAGCATTCCACGCGACCAGCAGCGCCATCGGAGCAAGCATCCATCCCATGCCCAGCCGCTCCGCCATCAGGTGAATGCCATTGACGAAACCATCGGGCCCGGCGACGGCCTGCGCGGGCAGGGTAAAGAGAAGAACGGCTGTGCCACCGATGTAGCCAACGGCCAGGATGCAACCAGAGACGAGCAAAGCCCAGGGAACGGTGCGTCGTGGATTCTCGATTTCGTCGCCCATGGCCGAGATCGCTTCGATCGCGGCGAAAGCGAAGAAGACGCTTGACCAGAAGACCGCGTTGTCGAGCGACCAGTGCGGCACGAAGCTCGCTGGAGTGACGTGGATGGACGGGCCAAAGCGAATGTAGGAGGCGACGCCGAGCAGCAAGAGCACGGTGAGAGGCACAAGACTGCCCAGGGCACCGATGTTGTTGAGCCATTTGCCCGCGTTCACTCCCCAGATGTTGAGCAGCGTGATGACCGCGAGCCAGAAGACCGCGAACCCGACATAGTAGAGGGGATTATTCGCGAGTCCATGGAGGCGGCCGCCAAACCCGAACAGCACGGATGCCGCGCCGAAATAGAGCACGCCGGCGAAGAAGGGAAGGTTGCTGTACCAGTAGATCCAGGCGCAGAGGAACGCAGAGAAATCGCCCCACGCCTCGCGCGTCCAGACATAGATCCCGCCTTCTTGAGGAAAGCGCGACGAGAGTTCCATGGTGCATGCGGCGAGCGGAAGAAAGAAGCAGGTCAGCGCGGCAAGCCAGATGACGAGAATGCTGGGGCCGGCTGTTGCTGCGGCGGCCGTCCAGCGCACGCTGAGTACAACGACCACGTAGAACAGCACAAGGTCGCGGAAACGAAGCCCGCGCTTCAGCGTGGGATGGGAAGCCATGTAGGGCGCAGCATAGCAGAGCCCTGCAGGCCGCGCAGCTAAATTTTGCCCGTGTCTTTGAGCACGGCCATGGCGGCGTTGCGGCCGTTGATGCCGATGACGCTGCCGCCGGGATGGGTGGCTGCGCCGCAAAGATAGACGCCTTGCATCGGCGTGCGCGCGGTGAGGCGGTTGGCTCCACATGTACTGCGGCAGACACTCGCCCTGGAAGATGTGGCCGCCCGTGAGGCCGACTTTCTCTTCGATGTCCGGCGGTCCCAGCACCTGCGCATCGATGACGGCTTCAGGAATGTTGGAGCAGAAGCGGCGCAGCGACTTCAGGGCGAGTGCACGCACCTCTTCGCGGCGCGCGTCCCAGTCGCCTTGCGCAAATTTGTAGGGCACGTACTGCGCGAAGACGCTCATGGTGTGCTGCGCCCGCGGGGACGATGGAGGGGTCGTGGGCGCTTTGGAAGTAGAGCTCGCACCATAGGTGGTCGGGGAGTTCGCCGCGACGCGCTGCGGCGAAGCCGGCCTTCCATTCCTCTTTGGTGAGCGGCGCGTTGATCTGGCCGTAGTGGTGCGGCTGGTCGGTGCCGGGGCGCGCGGTGAAGTTGGGAAGCTCGCGAGGTGCACGTTGAGCTTGACCGTGCAGCCTTCGATGGGAACGCGCTCGACCTGCGTGCCGCCAGTTGCTGTCGGCGGATGCGCCGAGAAGCGCGAGCGTGCGGCGCGGATCGGCATTGGAGACGACGATGGGCGCGGCGATGCGCTCGCCGCCTTCGAGCTCGACGCCTTCGCCGGGAAGAATCTTGGCGACGGGCACGCCGCAGACGACCGTGGCTCCCGCTTCGCGCGCGGCATCGCAGAAGTAGAACGAGACCATGCCCATGCCGCCCTGCACATAGCCCCACATGCCGGGCATGCCGCCGAGCCGGCCTGAAGAATGATGAAAGCGGATGGACGCGGTGCCGGGATCGAAGGGGCTGGCGTTGGTGCCGATGACGCCCTGGCCGAGATAGGCGATCTGCAGGCGCTCGTCGGTGAGGTAGTGCTCGACGAACTCGGCCATCGACCAGTCGAAGAGCACGGCGCGGGCTTCGGGGTCGTTGCCGAGTCGCTCTTCGATCTGCTCGCGTGTGGGCGGCTCGCCGATCCAGAGATCGCCGTTGCCGGCGGGACGCAGCGCATCGCGCAGGCGGCGGATGACGTCGCTCATGGCGCGCCAGCCTTCGACATCCCCGGGCGCAAGCGTGCGAACCTCGGCTTCGCAGCGATCGTCGTCGTCCCAGAGCTGAATGCTGGAGCCATCGAGGAAGGGCACGAAGAGGCCGTTGACGGCGGGGGTCCAGTGGAAGCCGCGCCGGGGCAGGTCGAGTTCTTCGACGACCAGCGGATGCAGCAGACCGGCAAGGTAGGCGCAGGGCGACATGCGCACGCCGGGAAATGGCTCTTCGATGGTGCAGGCTCCGCCGACGCGCGCGCGGCTTTCGATGACCAGCACGCGCTGGCCGGCGCGCGCGAGAGTGGCTGCGCAGGCGAGGCCGTTGTGGCCGGCGCCGACGACGATCACGTCCCAGGTTTTCGCGGCGAGTTCGCGGAGGGGAACGGGCAGACCGATTTCGCCGAGCACGTCGGCGGTTGGGAGCTCACTAGTTT
>CAWJUW010000026.1:0-97333 GCA_963846095.1 uncultured Acidobacteriaceae bacterium | reverse complement strand
CGAGTTCCATTTCTTCAACGACGAGCGGGTGAAGCAGGCCGGCAAGATACGCGCAGGGAGACATGCGCACGCCGGGGAAGGGCTCTTCGATGGTGCAGGCTCCGCCGACACGCTCGCGGCTCTCAATGACCAGGACGCGCTGACCGGCACGCGCCAGCGTGGCTGCACAAACAAGGCCGTTGTGGCCGGCGCCGACGACGATCACGTCCCAGGTTTTTGCCGCCAGTTCGCGCAGCGGAACGGGCAGACCGATCTCGCCGAGCACGTCGGCTGTTGGTGAACTCATATTCGTTTTACCGTAGCATTCGGACTGCCCCCGGCAAAAGCTGCAGGCTTCCGACGGCGCGCTTCGCAGCTGCTACTTTGCGGCGCTGCGCAGCAACTCCGCGAGTGCATGCACATCGGCGGGGTTCGTGTCGCTGATGGCTACGTAACGCAGGCCATTCTGCGTCCACGTCTCCGTGCTGAAGCCGCGTTCGCTCTTCGACGCGATAGCCGAACCCCGCGTCATGGAGTCGTCCTGCACGATAAACACGGACACCTGATGCTTGTGCAGTTCAAAGAGCAACTGCGCCGCGGGCCGTTGCTCGAAGTAGATCAGCTTGCCACCGAGCAGTTTGTATGGCGAATTCTCGAGCTCGGGAAGATTGAACGTAAAGGGAAGTTTGCCCTGAAACCAAGGCTTCACCGTGTGCCGATCCGAGGAAACCACATCGACTGGATTGGCGCTGGCGAGCGTGGCAATGTGCACGTCCAGCAACTCGGCAAGATCGGCATTGCGCGCCTGTTGGCGGCTCCAGACGATGGCCACCAAGACCAGTACCATAGCCAAGGCGCCGGCGGCCAGCCACGTTAGTCGGTACTTTCTCCCCAGAGGCTCCCGGCCCTTCAGAATCTTCTTCTCAAGCTGCTGCCGGAACTCGGGCCGCATGCGGAAGGCGCTCGACTGTGTGAAGCTCGCAGCGGCCAGGCGCGTGGCTCGCTTCATCTGGACCTTGGCGAGGATGTTCGCAGCGCAAGCGGCACAGCCGCGAACGTGTTCCTCAACCGCGTTTCGGTCGTCGGGCGCAAGGCTCTCGTCTACGTAAGCATCCAGCTTCTCTTGAACGAGCTCGCAGTTCATCGTTGCGCCCTTTCCAGCTTCGCCGCGAGCAGCGTGCGCAGGGCCTTGCGTGCGCGCGATAGCCGCGACATCACCGTGCCGATGGGAATGCCGATTGCAATCGAGATTTCCTGGTAGCTCATCTCTTCGAAGTCGCACAAAAGCAAAACCTCGCGATGGTTGACCGGCAGCTCTCTCAGTGCCTTCTCCAGTGTCTCTGTATCGAGACGCGCCATTAGAACCGACTCGGGCGTTTGAAGCGTGGCCGGCTCAGGGGATGCATCTTCGTCCGAATCGAGCGAAACCGACGCGGCGAGCCCGGCCCGCGAAGTAAGAAACGAGTTGCGCAGGATGCGATGAATCCAGGCGCGAAAGTTCGAGCCTTGCTGGTAAGACGAGAACCCCCGCAGCGCCTTCATCAGCGCTTCCTGAACGAGGTCTTCCGCGGCATCGCGGTCCTGCGTGAGCCAGCACGCAAAGGCATAGAGCGTCGAAACCAGCGGCAACGCCAGTTCTTCGAACGAGCCGATATCGCCAGCGCGCGTCTCCAAGGCACGGCCAGTGTAACTGAGCAACTCGATTACGGATGCACCTCACTGATGTTTAGAGCGGCAACAGAGGCCCCAAGGATAGAACCGGAGGCGCGCGGGATTATTCCCACGGAGGGCAAATTTATCTTGGCTCAGATTATTCGGTCAGGCCGCGGGTGCGTATGGAGCCACACTGCGCGCATCGCGCAGCGCGGCGGCCCACCAGTGCAGCTGTTTCAGCATCTTCGTCATGGCACGGTGGTGCCGCTCGGGATGAAGCAACTTTCCGTTGCCGTCGAACTGCTCCCAGGCTCCGGCAAAGCTCACTGTGTCGCGCATGGTGACGGTGTGCAGTTCTGCGAAAACCTGCCGCAGTTGCTCTACGGCGCGCAGGCCGCCCGACACTCCGCCGTAGGAGACAAAGGCCACCGGCTTCGCCTGCCACTCGGCGCCCACGGAGTCGATGAGCGACTTCAGCGGCGCTGGGTAGCCATGGTTGTACTCCGGTGTGACGACCACAAAGGCTTCCGCCATGCCAATGCGTTCCGGCAGCGAGAGCCCCATGCTGCCACCCGCATCCGCGCCACTCGCCGCCGGGTCGACGGCGTCGATCTCAAACCTCCCATCGTTCAACATTTCTTTTGCCGCCCACTCCGCCACCCGGTCGCAGAAACGCCCCGGGCGCGTACTCCCATAAATCAAGCCAACTCGAACAATTCCTTCCATCGACTCACTCCTCCGTTCCTTTCACTGGATTAAGGCTACAACCTCAAGTAAACTTGAGGTCAAGAGGGGAAATCGTGAAACCTGCCCCAGAACAATTTGCGAGGGCTCTGACGGTGGGCGAAGTCGCTTCCCGCAGCGGTGTGGCCGTGTCGACCTTGCACTTCTACGAGGCGGAAGGGCTGATTCACAGCTGGCGCAACAGCGGCAACCAGCGGCGCTACGCACGCGAGGTACTGCGGCGCATCGCCGTCATTCGCGTCGCGCAGCGCACGGGTATTTCGCTCGCCGATATCCGCGAGGCCATGCACAGTTTGCCCGATGGCCGGACGCCGACCGCCGAGGACTGGGCCGAGCTATCGGCGCGATGGCGAGCGGACCTGGACGATCGCATCGACCGGCTCACGCGCCTGCGCGATCAACTCGATGGCTGTATCGGGTGTGGATGCTTGTCGCTCGGGGTTTGTCCGCTGCGCAATCCGTGGGACAAGCTTGGTGAACAAGGGCCGGGGCCGCGACTGCTCGATCCCGAAGGATGCGACGGGGAACGTGTCGGCGAGGCGGTGCACGGTGAGGCACGTGCAAAGCGATCCAAGCCGCGCAGGTGACCGTTAGACTGATAGTGCCATGCTCCGAACTGTCACCGCGACCCGCTATGTGCTCCCGCTGCGCGAAGGCGGATCGCTGCCCGCGATCGTCGAAGCGGATGACCTGGGCAGCTATGTGGTCAAGTTTCGGGGTGCAGGGCAGGGACCGCTGGCGCTTGTCGCAGAACTCGTGGCCGGCGAAATCGGGCGCGCGTTGGGATTGCGCGTGCCGGAGTTGGTCTTGATCAACCTCGATGCGGCGCTCGGCCGCAACGAGCCCGACTTCGAGATCCGGCGCCTGCTGAAGGCGAGCGTGGGACTGAATCTTGCGCTCGACTACCTGCCGGGTTCAACGATGTTCGACATTGCTGCGCGCGACAAGGTGAGCGCCGAAGAGGCATCGCTGGCCGTATGGTTCGACACTTTCACGCAGAACGTCGATCGCACGCCTCGCAATGCAAACCTGCTCATGTGGCACCGCAAGCTCTATCTCATCGACCACGGTGCGGCGCTCTACTTCCATCACAATTGGGAGACCATGCCGGAGAAGGCCGCGTCGCCATTCAGCGAGATCGGGAAGCATGTGCTTCTGCCGTGGGCCTCGCAACTGCAATCGGCAGGCGTGCAGGCGCGAGCAAAGTTGTCGCGAGGCCTGTTCGAGGAGATTCTGGCGCAGGTTCCAGATGGATGGATCGATGCCGGCGGGGATGCCGCTTCCGCAGACACGAAACGCGCGGCCTACGTTGATTTCTTTCTCAAGCGGCTTGCGGTTGCCGACATCTTCGAACAGGAGGCGATGAACGCGCATGCCCGCCTCGTTTGATTACACCGTCATTCGCATCGTTCCGCGCGTGGAGCGGCAGGAATTCATCAACGGCGGCGTGGTCGTCTTCTGCCCGGAAAAGCGTTATCTCGCGGCGCGAACCCGTCTAGATGAGCCGCGGCTCACAGCCCTGTGGCCGGAAATCGACTTGGACGTGGTGCGCGGGCATCTCGATGCGGTTCAGCTGATTTGTGCGGGCGACGCGAGTGCCGGGCCGATCGCGCAGTTGTCGCAGCGAGAGCGGTTCCATTGGCTGAGTTCGCCGCGCAGCACAATCATTCAGCCTTCGCCGGTGCACACGGGGATATGCGATGAGCCGCATGCGGTGCTGGAGAGGCTGACGAAGCAGTTTTTGTCGTGGGAGTAGTTCAGTGTCGTGCTTTCCCAAGTCCCCAAAGGCGAGGGACCGTGGGTAGCCAGAGGTTTTATCCGGGGAGTGAAAGGAAGTCTTCGATCGCCCCTACGGGGCTGAGGTCATCTTTCGGCTGCTACCCAGGACTGCGTTCGCTGCGGCGAACTTGTCCTGGGCTATTCTCGGTGACCCCTCCGGGGCCAGGGCCGCACTGGAGTCGAAACGCAGATTCTTCGACTCACCACCCCCGAGCTGAAAAACGCTCGGGGCCCCGTTCGCTCAGAATGACAGGCGGAGCGGGAGTGGGAGACGGAGCTATTGCGGCTCGACTAAGTGGTGCGCTATCGCGAAGAGTGCCAGTTCCAACCGCGTCGAGACGCCGGTCTTGTCGAAGATGTTGGAGAGGTGCCGCTTCACGGTTTCTTCGCTCAGCGTGAATTGCTTGGCGATGTCGCGGTTCGAACAGCCCTCGACAATGCAGCCCACCACTTCGAGTTCGCGAGGGGTCAGGCCGTAGGTCTTGCGCTGGGGCACGGTTGCCTGTTGCATCAGGTCGTGCAGCGCACTTACCAGGTTGACGACGCGTTTGCCGCCGATCCAGTAATCGCCACTGTAGACGGTGCGAATGGCAGTCTGAAGATGGCTGGCGAGCGCATCTTTCAACACGATGCCGCGAGCGCCGATGTGAAGAGCCTCGATGATTTGCTGCGTGGTGATGGTCGAAGTGAGGAGCAGGATCTTGACGGTGGGCGTGCCGTTCATGATGGCGCGCATAGCTTCGAGGCCGGGCAGGCGCGGCATCTGCAGGTCGAGCAGCAGAATATCCGGCTCCAGCTCGAGGGTCTGCGTGATCGCCTCGTCTCCGTCGGTGGCTTCGCCGATGACATCAAATCCGTCGAGCTCCGAAAGCATGTTGCGAACACCGATTCGGACTACTGGGTGGTCATCGGCGAGTACGATTCGGATCGGCTTGTCCACTGACGGCTAACCTCCAACATTCTTCAACATTTAGGCTTTGAATTCACCCTCAAGCATACGCTGCAGATTTGCTGCGGCATCGCGCAAATCCCGGATGATCGTCAGGCTGTTATCCACTTGGTTAACGGAAGAGGGCTCGAGTCCGCCGGCTTCGACAATCTGCCCGAGCCGCGCGATCTGGGTTGCGCCCGCCATGGACCCACCGCCTTTGATAGTGTGGCCGATGCGGCGTGTTTCCACCCAATCCCCATTCACGATCGCCTTCTCCAATGCCGCGGTTCGCCTGCGCACATCGGAAACAATCGCTTCGTAGATTTGTTTGACGGCAGCTTCGGGCATCATCTCGCGCAGCTGCGCCAGCGTGTTCGGATTGATGACCTGCTCTTCGGGGTCGAGGCCCTTGGCTGCGGGCGGCCGCTGCGGCGCCGTCTGCTCTTCAATCAGGCGGGTCAAGCTCTCCGGGTCGAAAGGTTTCTGCAGAAATCCATCGGCGGCGGCGGCCATGTCTTCGGTGGGGCCGCTGGCGCTGATCAGGTAGAGCCGGGCCAGGCTGCGGGCGCGGAGCTTCTCAATAAGCTGGGTGCCGCTCAATCCGGGCATCTGCGCGTCCATCAGGATGACCCCGGGCACGCACTCTCCACCCCTTAGCACGTCCAGAGCTGTGCTTCCATCTGCCGCCGTATGAACGGGATATCCGCTCATGGTGAGCATGGTGGCCATTACTTCGCGGCTGACCATATCGTCGTCGATCAGGAGCACTGTCGGCAGCTCATGCTGTGTGAAGTCAAGCATGAGTACAGTGTGCCACCGCCGAGGTTGGCCAAGCTACAAATTGAGTGAGGGGAATCCAATCAGTCCTTAGGAAAAGTGTCTAAAAATGGGAACTTTCGCTTAATGGCCGACGACCAACACCTGGAAGCTTCCGGCCACGGGGACGGTTTTGAGGGTCCCGATGCCGCCGTTCGTCGCGGCGTTTACTCCTAAGTAATCAGTAACCAGATAAATCTCTCCAGTATCCCGATTGAACGCCAGGGTGCGAGCGCGTTGGCGTGTGGGCAGGTTCTGTATTTCCGCATAGGTGTCGGTCACATCCTGGCGGATGACGGTCAGGCTTCCTTGAGCCCCGCCGTTGGCGGTGTAGATGAGCCCGCGGCCCGCGTCGTAGCCGACGGTATCGGCGCCGGGGCCGATCGGCAGGGACGCGACCACCTCGCCTGAGCCGGTGTTCAGCACGGTGAGTTTCATGTTGTTGCAGGCCGCGAAGAGCCTCTGATGGGCTCCGTCGACGGCGAGGCTGCGCGCCTGCTCACACCCTGAGCCAAGGGCAAATACTTTCAACGAATCCCCCGGAAACTCGCGGCTCCAGTCGAGGAGAGCGAAGCCAGATCCATCTGCGGACGCGGCGGACGCACCGGGGCTGGCCGGTGCACTGGAAGTCTGCGGGCTGGAGGGGCCGGCGCCGGCCGCCGTTTGAGCCGCGGCGGCGGCAGAGGGTCTGGAATCGGCGCTATCGGTGGATCCGGTGTTGCCGGTAGGTGCTGTATTGGTCGCGGCGCCACTGGGAGATCCCTGAAGGCGGGCGGCGATGGTCGGAACATCAAGCCGGGCCACCTGGTCGCGGTTGGTTAGCAGTACGAAGACCCCGCCGTTGCCGTCGGACTGTGCGAACCCAAGCCGGGCCGGCATTAGAATCTCGCCGACACGTTTTTTCGAGGCCAGATCGATCACGGAGATCGAGGTCTTGATCTCTTGCGAGGGATTGGTTCTGGGAGGCACCGGGGCAGGAGCGGTGCGGCGTGCATTGGAGCTTGTCCTCGGCTGCGGCGATTGTTGCGGTGGCGGAGTGCCGCTCACTGGGTTGGTGCAGACGGCAAAAAGGAGTCCAGACGATTCGTCGATGGCAAGGGCGCGCGGCGTGGGGCCGGTGGGAATGGTTGTGACAATCTGGAAGGTGCGGCGGTCGAAGACCTTCACCTCATCGGCCGGCCCGTCGCTGACATAGCCAAACTCGCCACTCGAGTCGAGGGCAACGTCGTGCGCATCGAGAAGACCCTTGATCTCGCCTGCCACCGCACCCGTTTCCACGTCGACCACTTGCACCACGCGGCCGTGAGCTATATAGAGCCGATTGGCTTCCGCGTCCATAGTGAGGTAGTCCCAGCTTCCCGTGCCGCCCAGAAGCCAGGTGTGCTTGATGGTGAAGGCAGTACCCGGCAGTTCGGTGGCGCGTGGCGGCTCCTGCGCGCACGCCGCGAATGCTGCCAGAAGACCCACGGCAGTAATCCACCGGGCACTCCTTTTCATCATCGAGAAATCTCCTGATGCAATAGATGCTTCCAAGCTATTGGACGCTCACATTCCAAGTCCAGGCTTCCTATGCATATCCGTACGCTCGGTCCGAATGGCGAAATTCAGCACGCAGGTTAAGGAGCTGTTAAAGGTCGGGGGCCCCGGCATTATCACTGGGGCAGCCGACGATGACCCGTCGGGAATCGCCACCTACACGCAGACCGGGGCGCAATTCGGTTACGGGCAGTTATGGACGGCCCTGCTGATTCTACCCATGCTGATTGCTGTGCAGGAAGCCTGCGCGCGCATCGGCGCGGTCACCGGTAAGGGCATCGCCGCGAATGTGAAGGAGCGCTACAGCAAGAAGGTCCTTTACGGGATGCTCCTTTTGCTGCTGGTTGCGAATACCATCAACCTCGGCGCCGATCTGGGCGCGATGGGCGCGGCCGCGCAGCTCATCGTCCCCGTCAACTTCACCGTGCTGGTTCTGTTCTTCACGGCGTTGATCCTCGTCCTCGAGGTTTTCACCTCGTACCGCGTGTACGCACGCATCCTCAAATGGCTTTGCTTGACGCTCTTCTCGTACCTCGTTACGGTGTTCCTGGTGCGCGAGCCCTGGGGCACCATCCTGAAGGCGACCTTCGTCCCACACATTGAATTCACGCCCGGATTCTTCTTCGTCATTACGGGCGTGATCGGCACTACCATCTCGCCTTACATGTTCTTCTGGGAAGCGTCGCAAGAGGTGGAAGAAGAAAAAAGCAAGCACATGATCCACAATGGCGAGCCGCGGATGACGAAGGGGTTTATGCGGCGGCTTTGGATCGACAATGCCCTCGGCATGGTGTCGTCGCAGATCGCCGCCTGGTGTGTGATCGTTGTGGGCGCCACGGTGCTGCACGCGAATGGGATCACGCACATCACCACGGCAGCCCAGGCGGCCCGTGCCCTCGAGCCTCTTGTCCACACCTTTCCGCACTCCGGCTTTCTGGCCGAGCTGATCTTCGCCATCGGGATCATTGGGTTAGGGTTTCTCGCCGTTCCGGTTTTCTCAGGGTCGGCTTCGTTCGCGCTCTCTGAGGCCCTGAGTTGGAAAGCGGGCCTGAACCTGAAGCTGCAAAGCGCGCATGGATTCTATGGAATCATCACCATCGCAACGCTGGTCGGCCTGATGATCAATTTCATCGGCATCAACCCCATGCAGGCGCTGGTGCTCACGGCTGTCATCAACGGAGTCATTGCGGTGCCACTGCTGTTTTTGGTTGCGCGCATCGCTGCAAGTCGCGAGATTATGGGCGGGCACCGCAGCGGTTGGGTATCACAGACGCTGGTGTGGGCGGCATTCCTCTTTATGGGGGCCGCAGCGATGGCGATGTTTGTCACGATGAAAAAGCAGTGATTAGTGGTTAGTGATCAGAACGAACACTAATCACTAGCCACTAATCACTGCCTTTACTCGTTCGCCGCGGCTACTTCGTGCAGCCAACCTGGGGATTTCAGCAACTCGCGTGGGCGGCTGCCGTCAGCGGGGCCCACGAGCCCATCGCGTTCCATCAGATCGATCAGGTGCGCCGCGCGGCCGTAACCGATGCGCAGACGCCGCTGCAGCAGGGAAGTGGATGCTTTGCCGAACTCGAAGACCAGGCGTACAGCATCGTCGAACATGGGATCGTTCTCGTTCTCATCCGAGCTTCCCCCTTCCAAATTCGTGCGTTCGTCCTTGGGCGATTCGAGGAAGCCTTCCACATACTCGGCCTGTGCCTGCGCTTTCCAGAAGTCGACCACAGCTGCGGTCTCTTTCTCGCTGACGTAGGGCGCGTGCAGTCGCATCAGACGGCTGGTCCCAGGGGGCAGGAAGAGCATATCGCCGCGTCCCAACAGTGCTTCTGCGCCGTTGGTGTCGAGGATGGTGCGCGAGTCGACCTTTGTTGCCAGGCGGAAGCTGATACGCGTGGGCACGTTGGCCTTGATTAGCCCTGTGATGACGTCGACCGAAGGGCGCTGCGTTGCCAGCACAAGATGAATGCCGACGGCGCGCGCCATCTGCGCCAGTCGGGTGATCGATTCTTCCACGTTGGCGCGGTCGAGCATCATCAGGTCGGCGAGTTCGTCGATGATGATGACGATGTAGGGCAGCGGCTCGTTGTCGCTCGAGTCCTCAAAGAGCGACGGCATCGAGTCTTCAAAGAGCTTGTTGTACTGGTCGATGTTGCGCACAGCCCGCGAGGCAAGCAGCTTGAGCCGGCGTTCCATCTCCCGCACCGCATTGCGCAGAGCATTGGCGGCCAGCTTGGGCTCGGTGATGATGGGCGTCAGCAGATGCGGAATGCCTTCATACATGCCGAGTTCCACGCGCTTCGGATCGACGAGGATCAGGCGGACCTGCGCCGGCGTGGTCCGGAACAACAGGCTCATGATCATCGCGTTGATGGCGACGGATTTTCCCGCGCCCGTGGATCCGGCGATGAGCAGGTGAGGCATCGTCGACAGATCAGCAGGGACGATGCGTCCGTTGATGTCCTTGCCCATGGCAAGGCTGAGCTTGCCTTTGGAGCGCGCGAAGACCTCGGACTCGAGCACGTCGCGCAGATGAATGGTTTCGCGATCGCGATTGGGCACCTGGATGCCAACCGTCGATTTGCCCGGCATGCGTTCAATGAGGATGCTTTCCGCGCGCATGGCGAGGCAGAGGTCGTCGGCCAGACCCGTCACGCGCGAGTACTTCACGCCCGCTTCGGGCTTGAACTCGTATGTCGTGACCATGGGGCCCGTATTGATCTGAACCACCTGCCCGCGCACGTCGAACTCGGCGCACTTTTCTACCAGCGTGCGCGCTTCTTCGCGCAGCAAGTCCTCCTTCACGGCGAGTGGAGCATCGCCGGTGTGCAGCAGCGTGCTGGGTGGCAGCTTGAAACCAGCGACGGACTTGGGGGCGACCGTCGCGGTACGAATCTCCGCATCGGCGCGGCCGGCGATCGCAATCGCATCCGGAGCCTTCGATGCTTCGGCCGGACGCGGCATTGCTAGAGGTTGAACCGGTGTGGGTTTCTCTGCCTTCGGTGCATCCCAGCCCTCAGAAACAGGACCGGCCGCGCTGGGCGCTGCATGCGGCTGAATCGGCGTGGGCGCCGCGCCTTGAGCTGCGTGTCGTTGCACCGGCGGCGGTTCGGCAGGCGAGCGCTCCCAAATGCTGGAGGATCGCACGGCACCCGGCTTGGGCACATCGTCCGCCACGACGGCCAACGGCGCGCGCCGGAACGCCGGAATGTCGTCAATTGCGTTCAATTCCGCTTCCTTGGCACGCGCGCGTTTCCGGCCGAACAACCTCGCAAAGAATCCAGGCTTGCGCTCAGGCGCAGCCGGCCCCAGGTCGGCATACTGCGGTCCCTGCGGCGCTTCTTGCAACTGTGCCTGCCGATCTTCTCGCTCTTCGCGTTCGGCGCGGCGTTCCGCACGCTCTTCGCGCCAGTTGCGCCAGTGCTCGTAGAAGGCGACCACGTGAATCCAGCGCTCGGCGACAACCTCTTTCAGGAGTGTGAAGCTGACGGCGGACGCGAAATAAAGGCCGGTGGCCGCAAGCATCCCAGCCACAACCCACGCACCCTGCACATTGATGTAGCCGACAAGGAATCCCGAGACAACGCGTCCCACGACGCCTTCAATGGGAAGCAGATGCAGCCAGCGCCAATGCCACGGCAGCAGCCCAAACACAGCAGGCAGGAACACCATCGCCAAAAGCGTTCCCGTCCAGCGCAGCCACGCGTTTCCGCTGGGACGCGAGTGCATCCAGGTCCATCCAAGACCACCCAGCCAGATTGGCAAAAGAAATGCGGTCAGCCCCAGGCTTTGCAGCAGCAGATCGCTCAGCCACGCACCGAATAGACCAACCCAGTTACCAATGGAGTGCGTGTCGCCGGCCGCCGTATTCATCGATGGGTCGGTTGCATGCCACGTGGCCACAGAGAGAAAGAGCAGAAGCGAAACCAGCAGCAGCAGCACGCCCAGAAACACGTTCAGTGGGCGGCTTCGCGTGGGCGAAAGGACGATGGAAACCGGTTTCATGGCGTGTGTGCTCCCGCTCGAAGGGCTGCTCAAGAATCTGCCGCGGCGAGCTTGAACGGCGGCCCAAGATTTCCAGAGCAACTTTTATTGTCGAGGGGTGAAAACGCAGCCTGCGTCAAAAGGGATGAGGGGGAATCAAATTCGACACCCCCTCCTGCCCTGCAGTATGCGGGTCGCCTTACGGAAGCGCAGAGAACAGGTCGCTCAAATCCTTCGCGCTGGCCGCACCGCCGAGCATGGGCCCTACCTTGAAGATCTCCTCGAGCGTGCGCAACAGGGAACTGTGGTTGTAGTAGAGCTCGTTCTTGTAGCCCTTCTTGACCCCTTCGCCCAGGGCAAGGAAGGGAATCGGACCATCTCCATTGGCGGCTTCGTCTGCGGTGATGAAGACGACCACGTGACCGGCCTTGTATTCAGCAGAGTCAAGGATGGTGGGCAGGTGGTCTTTCAACCAGGTGTCGATATGCGCGATGGCATTCCCACCGCACGGGTCATGCCCGTCGTCGCACAGGTTGGGTGTGATGAAGTTGTAGCGCCCGATTTTGCCCGATTTCAGATCGCTCGCCAACTCAGTGAACGGCCGTACATGCGCAATGCAGTACGCCGATTTGGGGCTCAAGTTGTTGGTCATGTCTTCGAAGAAGACCTGCGGGAAATGACGGGGCTCGTATAGACGACTGCCGCTCGAGTCGGTTGGCCCTTCCGGCTCCAGTGGGCAAGTGTTCCCTGAGATCGACTCGACATAGCCACGCCAGGGGATGCCCGCGTTCTGCAGCAGTTCACTCAGGTGCGCATGCGTTGACTGGTGGAATTCACTCGGCACCCCATCTACATGGATGCCGAAGTTAGTGCCCGCCTCCATCCAAAGGTAGTTGGGAAGGCTGGGATGGTTTCCGGGTGGATTGAAGTAGTTCCCTGCGACCGCGGCCGTTGGGACTAGCGCTTTATTGATGTATGGAGCTTCAGCACTGGTGGCAATGCCGCCTGACCCTGCCCAATTGTGATTTTCCATCACAATGAGAAACACGATCGGTGCATTCGATTGCGCCTTTGCTATGGGAATGGTTGGTACGAGTAGCGCTATTGCGAGAAGGATGCTTTTGCAGATTTTCGTCCAGATATACGACACGTGAAGGTGATCTCCTAACCCCCAGTACTTGTTTGCCCCCCCGAGCTATGGGATGAATATATGCGCCTGCCCTGAGCGCTGCTCGATCATTCCGATAGCGTGCGCAGTACCTTCGTAATTGCAAGATTTTCTTTCGATACAGGGCGGCGATGAATGTGCGGTTCATGGCAGAGAAAGGCTGCGCCGCATGCTTGTTTATGAAGTTTTGTTCATGTGCGCCCCGATGCTGTTATCGCGTAGAGTCCGCATGGGATGTTCGCTTGTGAATGGCTGCGCGTCTGCCGTTTGTGCGCGACCATGACTCTTTATTCATCGCAAGACGAAAGTAACCCGGGCGCGGGGAACTCAACGATGCAAATTGCCTCGCTTCTTACCGCCGCGCTGCAGGTGCATGAAGTTTTGTTCATCCGCGTGGAGATTCCTATTCTGTGCGCAGAGCGCGCATGGGGTCCACACGCGCCGCACGTTCCGCTGGAACGGCGCTGGCCGTCAACGCCACAACGGTGACTCCGGCAACGGCAAGCAAATAGCTGACTGCATCGAAGGGATGCACGCCATAAAGCGATGTGGTGAGAGCGCGCCCTACCAGCATTGCCAGTGGGATGCCGAGGCACACCCCGACGGCGGTCAGCACCAGGCTGTCTTTCAGGATCATCCATAGCACCTGTTCGCGGCGTGCGCCCACGGCCATGCGAACACCAATCTCTGCTGTACGCATGCTGACGCGATAGGCCAGCGTTCCGTAGAGACCTGTTGCCACCAGCAGCACAGCGAGAAATCCGAAGAAGCCAGCCAGCCGCGCAAACAGAATTTGGTGCGAGATGGTCGTTTCAAACTGCGCGCGCTGCGTCATGGGCTTGATCAGCGGCATGTTCGGATCCAGCTGCTGCACAACCTTGCGTGCCGAAGGCAAAATGGCGAGCGGGTCGCCGTGCACGCTCATCTCCACAGTCATGGGCCCAATCATGGGAATCTGCGCGTATTCATACCACGCCATCGGGATCGGCTCTTCATCAATGCTGCGGTACTTGTGATCCTTCACCACGCCGATCACCGTCATCGTGTCAGCGCCCATTGTCGGAACCGATCTTGTGGCCAAGCGGATTTTGATTGGGCAGGAAGCGCCGGGCAAACTCCTCGTTGATGATGCCGACCGGCGGCGTTGTGGCTGTGTCTGAATCGGCGAAGTCGCGCCCTGAAAGCACCGGGACGCCGAGCGTCTTGAAAAAGTCAGGGCCGGCCACATTGCTGCGAACTGTTCGTGAGCTTCCGTTGGCGACCTCGGGAAGCCGGCCATCCACCTGCATGTCGCTGTTGTCTGACCACCATGAGCCGAGACGCTCTTCCGAAACCGATACCGACTCTACGCCGGGCAGAACGCGCAGTTTGCTGATCAGGTTTGAATAAAAGACACGGCCCATGGGAATCGACGGAGTGTTCGGCTTCACACCGAAGATCACCAATCCATCGGTCTGCAGGCCGAGTGGCGTGTTTTCGAGATTACGAAGCGTGCGAATCAGAAGCCCCGCGCCCACAAGCAGGGCCAGGCACATGGTCATCTGCAATGCGACCACGATGCGGCCGGTGCGCGATTTTCCAGCATTCGCGTTTGAGGTTGCGGCCGAGGTCTTTAACGCTAGCTCCGCTCCTCCGGCCAGAGCAACGCGCATCGGCGCAATGCCAAACAACAGAGCCGCGAACACGAGCACGCCGAGTGTGAAGAGAAGTACAGTGTGATCCGGCGCAAGGCTCGACTCGATCTGCGCCCACTGGGCGAGCAAACGTGTCGCGCCTTCGGCAAAAGCCCACGCCAGCGCGCCGCCCGTTGTCACCAGGATCAAGCTTTCCGTAATCAGTTGCCGTAACAGTTCTGTTCGCCCCGCGCCCAGCGCCAGCCGCAGTGAGAACTCGCGTTGTCTTCCCGCATTGCGCGCCAGCAGCAACATGACCACGTTTGCCAAAGCAATCAGCAGAACCAGGGCAACCATCGTCATCAGGATGTGCAGTGGATTCGAGTACTGCATGTCCAGCCCCGGAAAACCTTTCGCCTCGACCAGGCTCAGAACCGGAGGTTTCTCGTCCTTCATCGGTTTGTTGCCCAGGCCGATAAACGCTGCTGTCTGAAACACCGGCTGCAACTGTGCCACTGCCTGGGTCCGGCTCACTCCGGGAGCAAGCCGCCCGATCAAGCGCAGGCACCACCATGTCTGATCGGCCACGTAGAGCCTGCCGTCGTCCGGAGGATTGCCCCATGCATTCAATTCCGGCCGGTTTTGCAGCGGGATCCAGAAATCTGTGGAGCCACCGTCTTCGAGGCCCTCAAAACCTTGGGCCGAAACCCCGACAATGGTCATCGGTACGCCGTTCACATAAAGCGTGGTTCCCAGCACGCCCGGATCGCGCGCGAACCGTCGCGTCCAGTAGTTGTAGCTGAGGACGGCAATCGAAGCGTGATCGGTTTCGTCCTGCGCGCTGAATCCGCGGCCGAGCGGCAGGTTCACGCCGAGTCCGGAGAAGAAGGTGCCGCTCACCATGTCGCCCTCCGCTTCTTCCGGCTGCGCTCCGTAACGCACCGCAACCTTGCTGCCGGAAAGCGGCACAAAGGCGGCAATTGTTTGCATCCCGCCCGTCTGCTTGCGCAGCGCGTCGTACACGGGATAGGAAAATGTCTGGTTGCTGTCGATCGTGCCTGTGCCCATCGGCGCATTCGACGTGCGCAGGTAGACAAGCTTGTCCGGGTCAGCGACGGGCAACGACTTCAACAGAACCGCGTTCATCACGCTGAAGACTGCCGTGTTCGCGCCTATGCCCAGCGCCAGCGTAAGAATCGCCGTCACCGCGAACCCCGGGCTATGGCGCAGCGAGCGCAGACCGAAGCGCAGGTCGCGCAGAAAGCGTTCCAGACCCATCCAGCGATCCTTCATGTAAAACCTCTCCTGCGCCACACGCACGTTGCCGAACTCCCGTAGCGCCTCGGTGCGGACGCGGTCGTGTGCCACGCCTTCGCGCTCCAGCTCATCGGCTTCAAGAGCGAGGTGCGCCTTGATCTCCTCGGCAAAGTCCTCTGCACTGCGTTTGCGCTTGAACATGTCTACGCCTCCTCGCTTGAAAGCTCGCCGGTCGCATCGAGAATCAGCCCCATTGCGCGGGTCAGTCGCTGCCACTCACCGGTCTTTTCGACCAGTTGCTCGCGGCCCTTCGCAGTGAGGGAATAAAAACGCGCCTTGCGGTTGTTATCGCTCAAGCCCCACTTGGCCTGGATCCATTTCTTGTCTTCAAGCCGTTGCAAGGCCACGTACAGCGACCCATGATCGACAAGAAACACTTCTTCCGACTGGCGCTGGATGGAACGCGCCACGCCCTGCCCATGGCGAGGGCCGTGCAAAAGGGTTTTCAGAATCAGCAGGTCCAACGTCCCCTGCAGCAGGGCGATGTGCTCTTCGGCTTTGGCTCGGGTAGTCATTCGACCTAAGTATTCTCCGCTTTGGGTCGAATGTCAACCCAACCGTCTTGGATGCTCTACGCAACCTGTGCGAACGCGGTTCCACGATTTGTTTTGAGAGCGTGAAAGCTGGTGCGGATGCGCCCACGCATCCTGTTGAAAGGGAATGAGAAGACAACGGCCAAATGATGGGGATATATTGGTCTGGCCTGAATCTGGAACGGATTCCTCGCCGCGAGCCGCTCCATCTCGGGCTCAGCCTTTATCCCATCCGGCGCGTACCGGTCGCCTACGCGCCACGGAGCAACAGGATCCATGAACGTACCGCTTACGCCGCTGCGCTGCCTGCGCCATGCCGAACAACAGTTCCCTGAGAACACCGCCGTCGTCTGCGACGATGTTCGTCTTACCTATAAGCAGTTCGCGGAGCGCGTCGGCCGTCTCGGCGGGCTTCTTCTCAGCCTGGGCATCGAGCCAGGTGACCGCGTAGCGTTCCTGAGCACCAACTGCCATCGGCTCATGGAGGCCTATTATGGCGTGCTCGAAGCGGGCGCGGTTCTATTGCCGTTGAACATTCGTCTCGCGCCACCCGAGCTTGGTTACATCGTGAACAATGCCGATGCCAAGGTTCTGTTTTTCGAACGCCAGTTTCTTCCCGTGGTCGACGCGTTCCGCAGCAGTGTCCCAGGCGTCCGAACTTTCATTCAGCTCGATGCGCATCCGCAGGCCGACTGGGCTTCCGACAGCACCTACGACCAGCTTCTCGCCGGCGCGGAGATCTTTCAGCGCGACATCATGGACGTCGACGAAGACTCCACGGCAGAGCTTTTCTACACCAGCGGCACTTCGGCCAATCCCAAAGGCGTGATGCTGAGCCATCGCAATGTCTATCTGTCATGCGCTCAACACCACCATCGCGCTCCGATCTGCCGAAGACACCGTCAATCTGCACACGATTCCGCTCTTCCATGCCAACGGGTGGGGCTCTGCGCACGCGGTTACTCTGGTCGGCGGCAAGCACGTCATGATTCACCAGTTTCTGCCGGCCGAGGTTTTCCGGCTCATCGAAAAGGAAGGCGTGCACGATTGCTGCCTGGTGCCCACCATGGCCGGCGCGCTGATCAACTTTCCCGATCGTGAGAAGTACAACGTGCGCACGCTGCGCCGCATTCTTCTCGGTGGCGCGGCTTCGAATCCTACGCTGGTGCGGGAGGTCGAAGCCAAGCTTGGATGCCGCGCGATCTCTGGCTACGGGCTCACGGAGACATCGCCGGTGCTCACGGTCTCTTTCATGAAACTTGGCATTGAGGCGACCGACGAAGAGCGTTTTGCGCGCCAGTCGATGGCGGGTGCAGCCATTCCGGGTGCGGAGTTGCGCGTGGTCGATGAGGACGAGAAGGATGTTCCGTCGGATGGCAAGTCGGTCGGTCAGGTGGTTGCGCGTGGCGACGGCATCATGACCGGCTACTGGCGACAACCGGAAGAGACCGAGACTGTCTTTCGCGGCGGCTGGTTCCACACGGGCGATCTGGGTGTGATGGACGAGCATGGCTACGTGCTCATCGTCGACCGCGCCAAGGACATCATCATCAGCGGCGGCGAGAACATCTCCTCACTTGAAGTGGAACGCACCATCGCCAGCCATCCTGCCGTGCTGGAAGCAGCCGTAGTGGCCATGCCCCACGAAAAATGGGGCGAAGTCCCGAAGGCCTTCGTCGTGATGCGACCCGGACAAACCGCGACCGAAGCAGATCTGCTGGAGCATTGCCGGGCGAGACTCGCGCGCTACAAATGCCCGCAATGTGTAGAGTTCCGCGAGAGCCTGCCCAAGACGGGGACGAACAAAATCCTCAAGAGGGAACTGCGCAAGTCGGTGAGCGTGCCTGTTCAGTAGCTCCCGACTTAGCGGACGTCAAACAGCACGAAGGAGTCGGCGGGAATCGAAAGCCTGAGCGTGCCGCCGGCTTGTGTTGCCGTTCCCGCGTCTGCGGGAGCCAGCGGCTCGAAACGCGTGCAACCTGCGAGTGCCGTCGCCGCCATGGGAACTTCAATCGTGCGTGTCGCGGAATCCTTGTTTACCGCGGCGAGAATCTCATCGTGCTGGTGCGATGCCGAGCATCCCTTCAAGTCTTCACTTCTCAGGAAGACGAAGCCAGTCGCATCGGCGAAGAGATTTTGCTGCGCACCGCCCTGCAGTGCGGGATGGGCTTTACGCGCCGCCAGCAATGCCGAGGTCCAGGCAAATGTCGATTGCTGATCCGGGGTTCGGCTCGCCGCTTCGAAAGCGGAAGGCTGGCCATCGGGAAATCCGCCGGGAAAATCGTGCCGGTTGTCCGGGTCCGCCCCGCCGGGCATGGCAATCTCATCGCCCGCATAGAGCTCTGCTGTGCCACGCAGAGTAGCCATCAGGCCGATCGCCTCTTTCAACCGTGGAAGCGAACCCTCGGCCTCGGTCAAAAAGCGCGTCGTGTCGTGATTGCCGAAGAAGTGCACCAGCCGCTCCGGGTGCGGATAAAGTGTGTCGTCCCGGAGGATGGCATCTAGATCCGTCATCGGCTTGCCATGCGCCAGCACATCGCGCACCGTGAAGTACACCGGGAAATCGAACGGCGTGTCGAGCCCTGTGTCGATGCCGTCGTGTTCGCGGCCACCCGCAAAATAGGAAGTCACGACGGGGTTGCCATTGAAAACCTCGCCCACTGTCTTCAGATCGGGATAGGCTCGATGCAGGGCCGCGTGAAAGTCGTGCCAAAAGCCGCGGTCGACGTACGGGAAGGTATCCAGCCGGATGGCGTCGATCCGCGCGGTTTCGATCCACCAAAGCGCATTCTGAATCAGGTACTGCGACACCATCGGATTGCTTTGATTCAAATCCGGCATCGCATCCACAAACCAGCCATCGGTAAAACGTTGCTTCTCCGCGGGCGGCGCATGGGGGTCGATGACAACGCTGAAGTCGCCGCCGGAGAGCGTATGACTAGCGACTGTGCCATGCAGCCAGTCCGGCGTCGGCGGATCCTTGATCCAGGGATGCAAGACGCCAATGTGATTCGGCACCAGATCGAGAATCAGTTTCAGGCCCGCGGCGTGCAGCGAAGCGGAAAGTCGCCGGTAGTCATCGAGGCTTCCGAAGTGCGGATCGACGGCATACAGATTGGTCGCAGCATAGCCGTGATACGCGTCCGGCATCGGCTCGTTGTCGGCAACGGGTGTCGTCCACAGCGCCGTGACTCCAAGCGATTTCAGATAGTCGATGTGCTTCTCGATTCCTGCGAAATCGCCTCCATGCCATCCTCGTGGCTGGGTTCGATCAAAGGAGTTAGCCGGGGCGCCGGCAGGCTGGTTGTTGTTTGGATTCCCGTCCGCAAACCGGTCCGTCATGATCAGGTAGATCACGTCGGCAGGTGTGAAGCCATGATGCGCTTGCGGAGGCTCAGTACGCGCCTTGAGCTGCCATGATGTGCTCGCCTCTCCGGCCGCATTGGTTGCAAAAATGCGAAGAGTCTGCGATTCGGCAGACGAAGTCTTGAGCCACAGAAAAGCCCAATCGCCATTGCTCGAGATCTGCGAGCGGGTGATAACCACGCCCTGGCTGTAAACGGTGAATTGGCCGTGCTTGAATCCGGAGCCATGGATGAGCAGCATGGGATCGGGCAGCTGAATGAACCAGTCCGGTGGATCGATCGACTGGATCACCGGCTTCTGCGCCACGAGCGAAGCAAGCCCCGTAAGTCCCAGTAGAAGCACGTAACCTGCGCGAAGCGTTTTCATTGGACGAACCCGGAACGATCGATCAAACAGTAACCGTCAGTGCGACGTGTCGGTTATCCGTCATCCTAGCCGAAAAGGCGCGCACCAAACATCAGCAGCGCAACCCCCAGCAGAATCCGGTACACGGCGAAGACGGCGAACCCATGTTTCCGTACCCACTGCAGAAACCACTCCACCACACCCAGTGCGACGATGAACGAGACCACGAGTCCGATGATGAGAACGAACCACCGTTCGTTGTTCATCACGACATGCGGCGCCAGGCCTGCGGCAACCAGAGATTTTGAAGGATGAATCTCTTTCCAGAAATCCCAGACGGTGGCCGCAAACATGGTGGGAATGGAGAGCAGAAAGCTGAAGGTGAGCGCCGTCGGCCGGTCGAGCGAGACAAGCTGCCCGCCGGCAATCGTCGACATCGATCGCGAGGTCCCCGGAAAGAGGGCCGAGAAGGTCTGGCAAAATCCGATCCAGACGGCCTGGAACAAGCTCATCTGCTCGACATCAATCACATCGGCATCGCGCCGGCCTGCCCAGTAGTCGATGATCCACATGATGACGCCGCCCAGCAGCAGCGCGATCGCCATGGCCGTGATGCTGCCCAGATTCTTCTCGCTCCATTTGTGCAACAGCAGCGAAGGGACCGAGGTGACAGCAAACGCAATCGCGGTTAACGAGATGGGATGCGTGAGCCACGTACGGTCGCCCTTCTCCCCGCCCGGAAAGGTGCGCAGGAACTCAACGATTCGACCCAGAAAGAGAATTGTCAGTGCAGCAATCGCTCCCAGCTGAATCACGATCGTGTACATCTTCCAGTAGGCATCGTCCAGGGGGATCTTCATGAGCGCTTCGGCAATGCGCAGATGTGCGGTCGAGCTTACGGGCAGAAATTCGGTCAGGCCTTCGACTATGCCCAGAAGGACGGACTGCAGGTAAGGATTCAAGAAGCCTCCGGAATGGGGTCGAGCGAAGCAGCCTCGCAAGGCGAGGGAAGGCGCAGAGCAGCGCTATGAATCAATCTCTTAAAAGGATATATCAGGTGTTGGAACGAATCCGGAGACGCCAGGCACACCGGGAATCGAGATTCTAAAGGGCATTCTCGTTGCGGGGGCCGCGATGGTGAGGCACTTCGTTCGGGCGCGTCACTCCATGTCGATGCCGTAGACAGGAACACCCTGATCCAGCTTGTAGACCAGCGTTCCGGCGCGCATCGTGTAGTCCGATTGCGGAAACTTGTCCCGCATCTTTCCGGCGAGATCTTTGGCGCGACTGTGCGCAGCGTCGGCCTTCTTGTCGTTGCCGTCGGCGCCGTACATGTCCACGAGCACGGCCTGGCGATACACGGCGAGATAGAGCGCCTGGGCGGTGCGCGGTCCGTCGGGGTACTCGTCGGCGTACTTCTCATACAACTCCGATTCCTTTTCAGGACATTTCGGAGAGCCCTGCCAGTCGCCACAGAGCTTGTTGTCGATCAGCTCGAATGCGGCAAGTGCGGCCCAGCGCGTCTTGGGATAGTACTTGAGGATCTTCTTCATCTCGTCCTCATCCATCTGTTCGCGCATGTAGGGGTCGCGCTCCTTGGCTGACGAGCGACTCGAAGCATCGGCTTTCTGAATCTGCCATTGATCGTCAGCGGCGCGCCAGGCAGCTTCCGGCGCCAGCGGCGAGTTGGGGAACATCTCCGCCAGTCTGCGGTAAAGATAGCGCGCGCTCTTAGCCGCGTTTGCGGGCCCGCGTGGGTCGGAGGCCAGGGCCTCCTGGTTAGCCGCTTCGCCCATCAGGATTTGATCGCCGTTCGGTGTTGTTTCGACCACCACGCCCTTGGCCTGAATCCATCCCGAGACTGGAGGCGGCGTGTCATTGGTGTCGAAGACCGGCGCGTCGTTGCCACGCGCTTCTTCGATATCGGTGTTGGCATAGACGCGCATCCACGGGCCGCTCTTTTCGGCGATGACCATTTCGCGACCGATCTGCACCCGGTCGACTTTCTGCGAACTCGTATCCGGCGCGACGTAAAGCACGGTGATGCGCAGGGCCGTTGCCCGCGGGCCAGCCATGGGCTTGACCTGCTGCTGCGGCTTCTTCTGCGCAATCGCGACAGCAGGAATACAGAGCAGGGAAGCCACGACAGCCACAAGGCGCAAGGCTCTTTGCAAAACGCTCGATTTCGAGAATCTCATCACGGAAGACATCATAGTGGAAGGCCGCTTGCACCCGTCTATGAGACCGGCACTAAGGCTTTTCCGTGAGCACCTCTGCCAGAAGCGCCGGGTCCACGTTGCCACCGCTGACAATTGCCGCGGCGGTGGTGTAGGGCGGGAGTTCTGCGCCGTGGAACAGCAGTGCCGCAGCAGCGACGGCTCCGCTTGGCTCCGGCACAAGCCGGGTCGCAGCGACAATGGCGCGCATGGCAGCGCGAATCTCCGCCTCCGTCACCGTGACGATGCCATCGACGAACTTCTGAATATGGGCAAAGTTGAGCTCGCCCACCGATTGGGTGCGCAACCCGTCGGCGATGGTTCGCGAAGTGAGTTCCGCGCCCCAGGTGACGATCTCGCCTTTGCGGAAACTCTCCGCCGTATCCCCTGCCAACTCGGGTTCGACGCCGTAAACCTTGGTCTTCGGGTTTAGCCGCTTGACTGCCGTCGCCACCCCGGAAAGCAGGCCGCCGCCACTCACTGGCGACAGCACGAGATCGACCGCAGGCAACTCTTCAACAATTTCGAGTCCGCACGTGGCCTGGCCGGCGATGATCTGGCGATCATCGTAAGGCGGAATTACGATATACCCGTGCGCGCGGACAAGCTCATCGGATTTGGCAAGGCGCTCAGAGGAAGCAACGCCGACGTCCACAATCTCCGCACCCATGGCTTGCGTGGCCGCGCGCTTGATCGCCGGGGCATTCGACGGCATGACGATGACTGCTTTGGCGCCGACCTCGCGCGCAGCGTAGGCGACGCCCTGCGCGTGATTACCGCTTGAGTAGGTAATGACGCCGCGGCGAACTTCGTCCGGCGAGAGTTGAAGAATCTTGTTCGCGGCACCGCGAATCTTGAATGCGCCAATGGGCTGCAGGCTCTCGGCCTTCAGATAGATTTCCCTGTCCGTTCCGTGTCCCGACAATCCAGGAAAGGGCGCGCGCAGCAGCGGTGTCCGGATAGCGATCTTGGCAATGCGCGTCGCCGCGCCGCGAATCTCTTCGAGCGAAACCAGTGTGTCTCCCATGTTCTTATTGTCGGTCATTCTCGCTCGCAGCCCCTAGGGCAGATACTGCGCTGGCAGCGGGCTGTCCTTCGATTCGGCCTGCCACACGATTTCGATGACGTGCCACTGCTTGCCGTCGAAGATGGCCTGGATGCTGTTGATGCCGCGATCCGCTTCCTTGTCGCCGATCTTGGTCTCGTAGGTGCTCCACAGATGCGCCTCGTGCGCCCACGTTTCTGTCTTCACCTTGAGCTGCTTCTCCGCAATGAGATCGCTGCCGCGCTTCTTCACCGCGTTGACCCAGTCCTCCACGCCGAGCACCACAGGGGTTGCGGTGCCGTCGGCCGCAATGCGAATCGGGACGAGCCGCGCATTAGCCAGAAACAGCGCACGGAAGCAGGTGCGGTCCTTGTCCGCAGGGCCGGTGATCGAGTCATCGATCGCCTTGATGAGCAGATCGAGTGTGGCCGTCGAGGGACAAGACTGGACCGGCGCGGCGCTTGCGTCCGGCTGCTGAGCGAAAAGACAAGGCGCCGTCAACAGAGCCGCAAAGACAGCTGCGAAGAGGGGTTTGCGCATGGAGGGATTCTACAGTGTCAATCGCTCGATGTATCTCTTGAACCCGGCTGAAAAGTCCGCATATAGACAAAAACTGTCTATTGTGAGATGATTGTGTGCAAGGAGGCAGCTAGCTATGGCAACCTTCCAAGCCTATGCCGCGCCAGGCTACCGATTTGATGCTGCGCCGGACTTGAGCCGCCTCGAGACTCGCGAACGCCTGAGCCAATCAGCGATGGATGGATTTTTCGCCATCATCGAGAAATGGCAGGTGCCGATTGAGCGGGCAGCGGAGTTGCTCGGCGGCATGCCGCGCTCCACCATGTACAAGCTGAAGACGGCAGCCGGGACGCTGCGCCAGGACGAGCTAACGCGGATTTCCTACATCGTTGGGATCTACAAGGCGCTGCACATCCTGCTTCCCGATGAACTCGCCGACCGCTGGGTGATGCAGCCGAACGACAACCTCCTCTTCCGTGGCCAAGCGCCACTGACGCACATGGTGCGGGAAGGTATCCCGGGCTTGCAACAGGTCCGAAGCCTGCTTGACGCCGCTCGTGGCGGGCTGTGAGTGGCAAAGAGTATCGAAATCAATCAGGCGGGGACGCACCGGCTGATCCCGGCGAAGTACGGGGCGAAGAGCGTCTTCGAAGCGCTTGCCCTGCCGCAAGAAGTGCTCGCCGATCTGAGCGAACTCGACGCGGTGACCAACGAACGCACGCTCGCTGAGCGAGGCGCCAACGTGGCCATAGGACCTGGGGAGTTGCTGCTGGGTGTTCCCGAAGCCGAAATCGTGAATGCAGCTTTTGCTCATCCCGGTCCATTCGGCGGTCGCTTCCATGGAGCACAGCGCGGAGCCTGGTACGCAGGGTTCGCGATTGAAACATCGATCGCGGAGGTCGGGTATCATAAGCGGCGGTTTCTTGCGGAGGGACGCATCCATGGCGCTCATCAATTCGACTATGTCGACTTCCTCGCGGACTTCTCGGGCCTGTTTCACACGCTCAGTGCGAAGGATCGGAATCGATGCCTGAAGCCCGACCCAGTACCGCAGTGCTATGGCGCTTCGCAAGCGCTCGCGAATCAACTACTTTTTGAAGGGGCGAATGGAATCGTGTACCCAAGTGTGCGCCATGCAGGCGGGACGTGCATCGCCTGCTTCCGGCCGGCGCTGGTCTTTCATCCACGCCGCAGCGAGAAGTATCAACTCACTGTAGATGTCGACAAGGCTCAGATCGACGTCAAAGTCCACTGATTAGGCCAGCATGGGTTTTAACCGCACCGATGCGGCTGGGGTCTGCGAGGAGCAAGCTGATAGCTGAGAGCTAACGGCTGAAAGCTGTCTTTCTCAGATCTCCATCACGACCGGCATGATCATGGGCCGCCGACCCGTTGTTTTCTGGATCAGCCTCTTCAGCTCTGAACGCACCTTTTCCTTGATGATGCCGTAGTCGGACTTTTGCTCGGTGCTCAGCCCGTCCAGGGTCTTGAGCACGAGCTCGCGCGCCTGCTCCGTGATGTCGGCGCCGCCAAACCCACGCATGACCACTTCCGGCTGCTGCTCAATTTGCCCGGTCTTCTTGTTGATCGCCAGGACTGCCAGCACGATGCCGTCTTCTGAGAGAATGCGGCGGTCCTTGATGACCAGGTCTTCGACCACGTCGATCGAAGAACCCGAGTCGATCAGGATGCGCCCGGCCGTCACCTTGTCGCGTTTGCGCGCGTCGTCTTTATCGAGTTCGAGCACGTCGCCGTCTTCCAGCACAATCGACTGGTCGACTGCGCCCGTCTCCATGGCCAGCCCGGCGTGGCGAACGAGGTTGCGATAGTCGCCGTGAACAGGGATGAAGTACTTGGGCCGGACAAGGTTGATGAGCAGCCGCTGCTCTTCCTGCGCGCCGTGGCCGCTGACATGAATCAATCCGTTCGATCCGTCATCGCAAATGACGTTGGCATCGCGGCGATACAGATGGTCGATGACGCGAAAGATTCCTTTTTCATTTCCCGGGATAATGCGTGAACTGAGGATGATCGTATCGCCGGCGTCGACGTGTGCGTGCTTATGATTGTCCACTGCGGCCCGGCTCAGCGCCGACATGGGCTCGCCCTGCGTTCCGCTGATCAGGATCATCATCTGTTCGGGCGCATAATCGCGCATCTGCCCGGGATGGATCATCAGGTTGCTTGGAACGTCGAGATAGCCCAGATCCTGCGCAATCTCGGTTGACTCCATCATCGAGCGGCCGACGACGGCCACTTTGCGCCCATGCTTGTGCGCCAGTTCGAAAGCGATGCGAATGCGGTAGATCGAAGAGGAGAAGCAGCTGAAAAACAGCTTCTTTTTGGCCTGCGAGAAGACCTCGTCCAGGCGTGGAATGACCGCGCGCTCGCTTGGCGTGTAGCCGGAGCGCTCGACATTCGTCGAGTCCTGCAACAACGCCAGCACACCGCGCTTTCCGTACTCGGCAAAGGTGTGCAGGTCGAAGGCGTGGCCATCGATGGGCGAAAGATCGATCTTGAAATCGCCCGTGTGGATGATGACGCCCACCGGTGTCTCAATGGCCAGGGCAACGCAATCCACCAGCGAGTGGGTTACGCGGATTGGCTCGATCTTGAACGGTCCGATGGTGAACTTCCGCCGTGGTTCGATCTCGATCAGCTCCGACTCGTCCAGAAGCTTGTGTTCATCGAGCTTGCCCTCGACGTACGCCAGGGTGAACTCAGTGCCATACACAGGCACTTTCAGCTCCGAAAGGATCCAGGGAAGGCCGCCGATATGATCTTCATGCCCGTGGGTGAGGATAATCGCGCGCACACAGGCTTTGTTCTCAATCAGGTAAGTAATGTCGGGGACAACAATGTCGACGCCGAGAAGTTCCGTTTCCGGGAACATCAGACCCGCGTCGATGACAATGATTTCGTCTTGCCAGCGGATGGCCAGGCAGTTCATGCCGAATTCGCCCAAACCGCCGAGTGGGATGATTTTCAGTTTTTCCGTCTGCATCTGTCAGTCTTGATGCTACCACCCCCTGCGGGCACCTGCCGTGCGGTAGCCACTGCTAGCGTGGACGTGGCTTGGAGACTGACTCAACCCTTCGCCGCGTTGGCCACCAGCATCGAGTTCAGAATCTCGTCGGCCACCTCGCGCACAGCCGTCGGCGAGTGTGAGAGGAACAGCGTGTTGGTCTTGTCGGTTTCGCCGATGGACTTGAGCGTGTCGAAATACTGCGTGACCAGGACCAATTGCATCACCTCGCGCGAGGTCGCCCCCTCCACCGCTTTCTGGAACTGCTCCACCGAGACCTGCAAGCCCTCGATGATCGCCTTGCGCTGGTTCGCAATGCCCTGGCCTTGCAAGGCTTTGCTTTCCGCCTCGGCTTCGGCCTTCTTCACTACCAGGATCTTTTCGGCCTCGCCGCGCGCGTTGGCGGCCACCTGTTCGCGTTGGGCCGCGTTGATGTCGTTCATGGCCGACTTCACTTTTTCATCGGGAACAATATCGGTCACAAGCACGTTCACGATCTCATACCCGAAGGTGGCCATGTCGGCATCGAGTTCCTGCTTCACGGCGGCCGCAATCGACGATTGCGATGCAAACACCTCGTCGAGCGTCATGCTCGGCACGTGGCCAAGGATCACCTGCTCCACGTACGACTTGATCTGCGCCACGGGGTCCGACAGCTTGTAATAGGCATCGAAGACTTTCTCCGGACGCACCCGATTTTGCACGGAGATCGGGATGGTCACGAAGACGTTGTCCTTGGTCTTGGTCTCCATAGTGAGCGCGATCTGATTCACGCGCAGGCTCACCACACCCGCGACCGAGTCGAAATAGGGCATCTTCCAGTTAAGTCCGGGTTCCGCGGTTCGAAGGAACTTGCCGAAACGCGTGACCACCGCAACCTGGGCCGTGTTCACGGTGAAAAAGCTGCCAAGCACCAGCGTAAGAACAATCAGGCCAGCAACGCCAAGGAAGATAAGCAGCACGGCGTCCATCAAACCCCTCCACAACTTCGGTTGGAAACGTTGCAGGGATTATATAGGTATGCCCATTTCCAATTTGTGAGGGCAATGCCGGGCCGTTCCGGGCGTCTCGGTCACTTCTGCCGGACTACGTTGGCATAGTAACCAGAAGTTGTCCGTACGATCGCGCCCGGCTTGTCGACCTCAATGTGCAGGTCGTGATACTCGTTGGGCCGGTCGGCCGGCGGCTCTTTGAACACGAGGGTGTAGAAAGAGTCGGTATTGCGGACGGCCTTGTTCAGTTCCCCCTTGATGTCCATGCCGTTGACAAAGACTTGTCCACCGGTGTGCGTGGCAAGCACTTGCAGTCCCAGGTCCGCGTATTCCGCATCGTTCTCCCTGGACACACCCTTCAGGTAGTTCTGGTAGTAAAAGGGATTCGACCTGGCCAGCTCAAAGGGATTGATGGTATACAGCGACACGCGCGCCTCGCGCAGGCCATTGGTCAGATCGACGATGGCCTTGAAGGTCCATGCGCGGTCTTTTGTCGTTGAATCGAGCCCGGCAAAGGCGAGCAACGGCCATCCAGGGCTCATGACAAACAACAGCTTGCGGCCCGGCTTTGTGGCCTCGTAGGCCGCCAGCTGGCTCATCTGTCCGAGGGACCATTCCAGCCGGTCCGCAGCGCCGTAAAAACCGGCTTGTCTTCCTTCAATGCGCAATGCAGAGTTGGTGCCGTTCAACGTGGCCATGAGGGAATTGCCATCCATGGTCGACCCTTTGTCGAGCTTCAGGCCTGGCTCGGTGAGGATGGCGAGGGATGTCGGATGCGCCAGCTTTCCGCCGTCCTGCGAAAGAAACTCACCAAGTTGCTCACGTTCCCGGGCGACCTCCTGGAAGCCCGTATTAATCATGTCGAGAACAATCGTCACGGTAACCGGGTCGGTGGTGCTATTGCGTGCATCCGTCTCGCGAAAGTCGAGGATTCTGGCTGGCTGCTTGTTATCGAGAAGCTTGAAATCCTCGATCGTAAGTCCGTGCATCGAGTGGCCTTGCTTGTCGGTAACTACGGCATCGATCGAGATGCGATGATCAGCAACGGGGCCCGGTTGCGCGGGCGGCTCGACTTGCGCTGCAGGTGCCTGTGAGTTCGCGGCTATGGAGCTGAAGACAAGAAGAACGGCCGCGATCGCGATTTTATAGACCTTGGTACAGCACTGCTGCATAACGCTCCTTCGCGCAGACCGCAACGTTCCAGTTGATTCACGAGTCGGTGTCTTCCTTCGCCTTCGCCCAATTCGTTCCTTTGACTGCATTTACAAAGGCTCGGTTATTGAGATGCCGAAAATGCCAGAGGGTGATCGGCTGCAGAGCTACGGAACTTCATTCCCCCGGAAACACGACACCTAAAGCTCTTCGCGCTTCTTCGAGCAACGCTGCCATATCGCGTGATAGTGCATGCGAGATCTCCGGGCTTTCCCGCCGTCCCTCGCGAAGGAGTTGGCAGAAATGCTCTGTCTCGTAATTGAAACCGCCCGCGGTGAAGGGTTGATCGAGTTCCACCATGCGCCCATCGCCATAATGAATCGTGGCATGGCGCGGGTTCCACCAATTGGCGTGGATCAGAACGTAGCCGCTCGGCCCGGACAGGAGGGCATCGCCGTGGCTGAGCAGGTCGATGCCGGTATGCAGTTGCGCATATCCTCTTTCATGCTCGGTATGGAGGACGGCGAAGGAATCCACGCCGGCTGAGTTGCGGCGTCCCAGCGTGTGCACCCGCTTGAGCGGACCCAGCCAATCCAGCGCGAGAAACGCCTCATACGGGCCGATGCCCATGATCCCTCCGCCGCCCAACTCCGCAAAGTGCAGCGGGTAGTCGGCATCGATCGTCGAGTCGGAGTGACCGGCGCGCACAAAGCCAACCGGGCCGATTGGGTCCGCCGCGAGGTGTTTGCGCAGCCGCCGGTACAGGGGGAAGAACGGAGGCTTCATTGCTTCCATGAAGAGCCGGTCGTGCCGGTGGGCGGCGGCCAATATCTGCTCCAGCTGGCGGATGTTGAGCGCCGCGGGCTTCTCGCACAGAACGTGCTTCCCGGCCTCGAGCGCACGCAGGCAAAGATCCCGATGCGAGTCTGGATGGGTCGCGATGTATATGGCTTCGATCTCGGCGTGCAGTAACTCTTCAAGCGAATCCGCGACCGTTGGCACCTGGAACTCATGGCCGTAGGCACGAGCCTGCTCAATCCTTCGTCCCCACACCGCGGCCAGCGTCGCATCGGGAACGGCCGCGAGCCCCTTGGCGAGGCGTGCGCCGGCGCGGCCGGGTCCAATGACTCCGAAGCGGATTAACTGCGCGTTCGGCGGATTCGGCCTGAGCTCGGTCGGCGACATCACCGCAGCAAATCTTCCAAAGTGGTCGAAAGGTCCGTCTTTTCGTCCCGATACTTCACGATCACTGGCGCGTAAAGGCTTAATCCCCACTCTTGCCCTTTGCCCTTGTTCACGGCGCGCGACCCTGGAATCACGACCGCATTCTCCGGGATGATCAACGGCAGATCGGCGGAACTTCGAAGAATGGCGCCGTGCACGAGGTCGAAAACCGGCGTTCCACGGGTCAGAATCGTGCCCGCCGCCAAAACCGCGCCTTTGCGCACAATCGTCCCCTCATAGACCCCGGAGTTTCCGCCCACCAGCACATCGTCTTCGATGATCACGGGGCTGGCATTCACCGGTTCGAGCACGCCGCCGATCTGCGCGGCGGCGCTCAGGTGCACGCGCTTCCCAATCTGCGCACAGGAGCCAACCAGCGCGTGGGAGTCAACCATTGTTCCCTCATCCACATAAGCGCCGGCATTGATGTACATGGGGGGCATGCAAACTACCCCGCGCGCCACAAAGGCTCCCGATCGCACCGCTGAGCCACCGGGCACGACGCGTACACCGTCTGCCGCGTAGAAATGTCGCGCCGGATAGGTGTGCTTGTCGACAAAGCTCAATCCAGCTCCTGGCAGCTCGGTGAGCGCGCCGAGCCGAAAGCCGAGGAGAATGCCTTGCTTGACCCATGTATTCACGCGCCAGCCGGTAGCTGAGTCCGGGTCGGGCGAGGCCGAGCGCAACTCTCCTGACTCAAGCGCTGCGCGCAGGGTGAGAAAGTCTTCAACTGCTTTTGGATCCTGGGCTGCCGCACTGCCTGCGGCAAAGTGGCTTTCAATCGCTTGCTTGAGTTCGCTGAAGGGCATGTCACAGCCGATTCTAGCGGACGCCTTCAGCCAGATCGGCTCTTCCAATGAGGGAATCTCTTTAAGGAAATGGTCTCAAGAGGCCGGGAAAGTTGGAGGACGTAATCGTTTTCAGAGCAAAGAAAACCGTCAGAACGTCGTTCCCGGCCGCAGGGATCGCGCCACTTATGCGGCGGTGGAACGAACCTGCCCGATCTTGGCGTGGCCCTGCAGCCGCATCGGCTGCAGCTTGTAAGCGTTCTTTCCCGCGGGGATCATCACCATCGGCACCGGCGTCCGGTCGGGCCTGGTGTGATAATTCTTCGATTCCAGCCACGCGCACAACCGGGGATCGTGGATCTCCGGGTCGTCCTGCCAGAATTCGGGGCTCAAATCACACTGGATATAGAGATGATCGAGATGAAGCTCGACCACCAGAATATCCCGTGGGAAATAACGCTGGACATTCGTCGCGCCGACGTGGAGTCCTGTTTGACCTCGGCCTTTGCTCTGTGTTTTGACCATCATACGCGCCTGCTCTTCAAATCTCAGTTGAAGTCAGTCCAGGGAGCCAACAGGGAAGGATGCCCACCGGGGCGCTTAAGAATGGAATACCCGCCTTCCCGCAACGGAGGCGCATGACATATTTGCCCGGTTTGGGAAGATGGTGCGCTCGGTTTACTACCCTGTCAAGACTGTCTTGACGAAATTCGGTTTTCTTTTGTTGCTGAGAATTGTTCCCTTTGCGATGGATGCCTTCGTAGAAATCTTGGTTGCACTAAAGACGACGCGTTCAAAAAAAGCGCTCCAATCCTTGGAGGAGTTATCGGCGGCGGCCGGCTTTTCATCGATAAAAATAAAACGGCCCCGCAGCGAGTAACGCTACGAGGCCGATTCGGAATTCTTGTTTGGGAGCCGGTTCTTAGTTCTTGGCGGCACGATTTCCGGCCGCTTTGGCGTCGGCCTCGGTCATGAACTTGCCGTTCTTGGTCGTCCCGTACTCCTTGTCTGCCGAGCCGTGATAGACCTTGGTGTTCAGGTTGACCCAGACCATGCCCTTCGCCTTGGCATCGGCGATTTCAGCGGCCGTCGGCGGCGCCTTGGCCGGTGCGGCCGACTTTTTGGCCTTGGTGGCCGGGGCCGTGGTCGATTGTGCAGCGGAACCCGCCGCCGGCGCGGGAGTGGTTTGCGCGAATGCGAGGCTGGCACAGAGTACCGAGCCGAGAGCAAGCATCTGGAGAGGTTTCATTGGAGTACTTCATTCCTTTCTTCGGTGAACGGCTATGGGCGCAAAGGGCTGCGAGCGATAGATCGGCCCACAGCATGATCTGGGGAAGGTTACTTGGCTGCCTTGGCCTGGGTGGCGACGATCTTGCTCGAGATCTTCGCGTAGGTTGCAGCTGGGACGATGCTCTTGGTCTTGAGCTGGGTTTTGTTTGCGTACGGCCGGCCGTCGATGATCTTTTGCGCGTACACATCGCCGACACCCGGCAATGCTTTGAGCTGGTCCTTGGTGGCCGAGTTGATATCAACCAGCGTGGCGCTGGCTGTCGCTGCCGGTGCGGATTTTGCCGCGGCTTGAGGCGCTGCGGCCACTGCCGGCAAGGTGCCGAGCAAAACAGCAGCAAGAGCAAAGAGCGCAACTGCTGAACGTGTGAACTTCATGCTTTCCTCCTTCGGTTTTGCTGCGAGTGCGAATGCGGAGTCTGGTTCACCCCGCTCCTGGAAAACCTCACGGTGATGTCTACTCGCGATGTCCAAACAGCGTTGACGCTTCGCTAAGAAGGCTGCCGAGCCCGCCAGCCGATGCTGCGGGTTGCCCTGCTGCGACGGCGCCGCCGCTTCCAAGCACGGAACCCAGAATCCCCTGGAATTCGCTGGGCACGCGCGACATGAGGTGGCTCACAACCAACTGTTCCACCACCTGGGCTTGATCCGGGGTCAAGCCCGCCTTTTGCTGCAACAGATCTGAGATTTCACTCATGGCGTTTTCTTTCCTCTTTTCTTATTCGTTCGTGCGCAAAGACCCGAAGTGAACATGCGCCTTTTTTATATGAGGGCGGGTGTCCGCGCTCGACTGAAAACTGCTCTCAGTGGACGGTAAGCGGCTCCTGCTTTTCGGGCTCGACAATCATAAAGCCCCAAAGGGACCAACTGGCAAGAAGAATCGAAGGTTTGACGAGTTTTTCATCCCTTCCATCCTGTGAACAGAACCCGACGGACTTTGCAAAGTTGTGGAGCGGGATGAGGCCTCCATTCGAGTCCATCGTCCGAAAGAGGTATGCAGCTGGCGCGTCGCATAAACTGAGAAGGTTGCGGTTTACATGCTTTCTTCCGCGCCGTCTCAACGCAAGAAGGGGAAGTTGATGCAGAGGATCGGGGCGCTAGCCCTTTTGTTTTGCGCCGGAGTGGCCCATGCGCTGGCAGCACCGGCTAGCTTCGATGCCGAAGCGGTGCGCCTGAACAATCGCGGCGTCGCGCAAATGGGCCAGCAGTTCACCGACAAGGCCGCTGCCACCTTTGCAGACGCTTTCAAGAAGGATCCCAAGCTCGCGCAGGCTGCCATCAATGAAGGCATTGCCCTCATGACCCTGCAGAAGCTCGACGAAGCCAAGACCTACCTGCAGAAGGCCATCGCACTCGACCCGAAGAACCCCCAGGCCTTTTACAACCTTGGCCTCGCGCAGCACGCCGGCAACGAACTCGATGCTGCACTGACCAGCTTTCAACAGGCCGTCAAGCTCGACCCGCGCGATGCAGACTCCTACTACTTTGTGGGTGTGTGTTACGCCGAGATGAAGGACTTCGACAAGGCAATTCCCATCTTTGAGGAGGCCTTGAAGATCGATCCGCTGCATGCGTCGTCGGAGTTTCAACTCGCGCGCGCGTTGCAGCGCTCGGGACAAAAAGACGCGGTGAAAGACCACTTCAAGCGCTTCTCGCATTTGACCAGCACCAAGATCGGCGCGCCCATCGGTCTAGCCTATGGCGAGCAGGGACATTACTCGACGGTGATCCCGATCGAGGAGCCCGAGCCCGCGGTCAAGGCCATGATCCCGGTGAAGCTCGAGGCGTCGCCTCTCGCTGCAGGAGACAGGGCCTTCACGACCAATGGCGGCGCCTGCATGACGGACGTGACGGGATCGGGTCAAATGGACCTGTTACTGATGGAGACCGGCGATCAGGCCATTCGTGTTCTCCATGCTCATGGCGACGGCACCTTCGAGCCCTTCGACGCTGCCGCCGCCGGCCTCAAGGCTTCCGGCCATGCTGTTGCCTGCGCCGTGGGCGACTACGATGGCGATGGATTGAACGATCTCGCCGTTGCCCTCGACGATAAGGTGCTCATCTTCCGCAACCTCGGCAAAGGCAAATTTCAGGATGCGACCGCGGAAGCCGGAATCACCCCGCGCAACAAACCCACTGGGATCACCTTTATTGATTACGACCACGATGGCGATCTCGACCTGTTCCTGACCGGCGCGCCACTCAAGACCGGCGACACGCCGAGTGTGCTCTGGCGCAACAACGGCAACAAGACCTTCACGGAGTGGACCGATTCCACCGGCCTTGGCGGCAGCGGGACAACGGCCTCGGCAATTCTCACCGACTTCAACAACGATCGCGCCGTCGACATAGCCGTCACCGGCGACAGTGCCGCGCCGTTGATCTACATCAATCCGCGCGAAGGGAAGTACCCGACCCAGCCCATCTACGAAGACAAGAGCCTTCCAGCCACGACCGGCATCGCCGTCCTCGACTACAACAAGGACGGCTGGATGGACATCGCGCTCACGCACGCCGGCGCGCCTGGTGTCACCCTGTGGCGCAACGTCGAAGGCCCGGACCACATTGGCCGCCGCTTCGAGCGCGTGGAACTCCCGATCGAAGGCGCAACGCGCGGGCTGGGGACTCACCGCAGTCGACATCGACAACGATGGCTGGATCGATCTTGCGGCCATCGTCGAAACCAGCGCTGGCCCGCAGGTGCGCGTATGGCGCAATCGCGGCGACGGCACCTTTGAAGACGTGAGCCGCGCACTCGGACTGGATAAGGTCAAGCTCGACTCGCCGCGCGGTCTCATCGCCGCCGATATTGATGGTGACGGCGCGCCTGACCTTATCATCACGCAGGTAAACGCGCCTCCTGTCCTGCTGCGCAACGTCGGCGCGAACAAGAACCATTTCGTGCGCCTCAATCTCACCGGGCTATGCCGACAACAAGACCGCCATTGGCACCAAGGTCGAGACCTTCGCCAACGGCCATTGGCAGAAGTGGGAACTTGCCGGAGCTTCCGGCTACCAGACCCAGTCGGCCCCGCAGCTTCTCATCGGCCTGGGCAGACGGCGACGGCGTCGATCTGCTGCGCATTCTCTGGCCCACCGGCGTACTGCAGGACGAGATCGACCTCCCCAAGCTCGTCAACGGCCGCACCGTCATCGCCATGAAAGAAGCCGACCGCCGCGGCAGCTCCTGCCCCGTGCTCTTCGTCTGGGATGGGCATAAGTACAAACTCGTCACCGACGTGATCGGCGCAGCCGTTGTGGGCCACTGGTTCACGCCCGAGCGCCGCAACATCCCCAACCCCGGCGAGTGGATCAAGGTTGACGGCTCGATGGTCGATCCCGTCAACGGCCGCCTCAGCATGCGTTTCATGGAGCCGATGGAAGAGGTCAACTACATCGACCAGCTGCGTCTCGTCGCCATCGACCATCCCGCCAACGTCGAGGTCAATCCCGACGAACACTTCCTCGACAATCCGCCGTTCGCTTCAGGCCGCGTGATCGCATCGGCGGAAACCCACCTACCTGTAGGCGCGTGGGACGGCGATGGCCGCGACGTTCTCGACCTTCTCAAGAAAGCTGACCACACCTTCGCAAGCGGCTTCACGCAGACGCCCTACGACGGCTTCGCCAATCTTCATCCGTTAACGCTCGATCTCGGCGCCGTTGATACCAGCAAACCCCTGCGCCTCTTAATGACCGGCTACGTGAACTACTTCAGCGCGACCTCGCTTTACGGAGCCTGGCAGGCGGGCATCAAGCCCATCTCGCCTTATGTTGAGGCGCAGTCGCCCGACGGCACGTGGCAGCGCATCGTCGACGATGTTGGCTTCCCGGCGGGTCAGCAGCGCACCATCGTCGTGGACCTGAGCGGCAAGCTCCCCGCGGGCGCGCACACGATTCGTCTCATCACGAACCTCGAGCTCTTCTGGGATCAGGTGCTCATCGATAACCACGCCGATGCGCCGTTCCAGAGCACCGAAATTCCACTCGCGATGGCAACCCTGCATTTCCGTGGCTATCCAAAACAGATCGACCTTGCGAGCGACGGCGACCTCGACTACGACTACGACCGCGTCAGTCTGACTGGCCCCTATCAGCATCAGCGCGGAAACTACACGCGCTTCGGCGATGTGACATCGCTGGTGAAGGGAATCGACGACCGATACGTCATCTTCGGCAGCGGCGAAGAGATTGCCACCGAGTTCGACATCTCCAAGCTGCCCGCACTCCGCACCGGCTGGAAGCGCGACTACTTCTTCTATGCCAACGGCTACGTGAAAGACATGGATTGGTGGGATGCTTCGCCCTTCACCGTGTCCCAACTTCCATTTCATGGCATGAGCAAGTATCCGTACCCCGACAGCGAAAAATTCCCTGAGGACGCCGGCGCGCTCGACTACCAGTTGAACTGGAACGACCGTTGGGATTCGGGCAATCCCGTGCGCTCGTACCACTTCGACTTCCAGACGCTGCACTCCACGCCCGCCGAAGACTTTCCGCCAGCGAATGCCAAGTTCAGTTCTCCAACGGTGCACCCGTGACGCAACTCAATCTCGAGTCAGCGGTGCGGCAATTAGAGCTTCTGCGGTCCGGCAAGGTCTCCGTGTCGGAACTTGCCGAAGCGCACATCCGCCAGATCGAACGCCTGAATCCGCAACTCAACGCGCTCGTCGACTTCGATCCGGACAAAGTGCGCGACCGTGCACGCAAGCACGATGAATGGCGCGGTACGCATGAGCGGCGTCCGCTCTTCGGTCTGCCCGTCACCGTCAAGTCTTCCATCGCTACGCGCGGCTTCAGATGCGAGATCGGCAGCCTTCTGCACAAGGGCGAAGTTCCCGAGCACGATGCAGTCGCCGTAGCGCGTCTGCGTGCGGCCGGCGCGCTGATTCTCGGCACAACCAATTGTCCCGAATTTCTGATGGCCTACGAGACCGACAACCTTCTTCATGGCCGCACCTCGAACCCGTGGAATCTCGACTACTCGCCCGGCGGTTCCAGCGGCGGAGAGTCGGCAGCCATCGCCGCGGGCATGTCGGCCGCGGGCCTGGGCAGCGACAGTGGCGGATCCGTGCGGGTGCCTGCGCATTTCACTGGAATCTGCTCGCTCAAGCCAACGCCGGGACGCCTGCCAGGCCGCGGTCATCTGCCACCGTGCGTCGGCCCATTTCAGATACTCGGCGCGATCGGCCCCATGGCGCGCACGATTGCCGATGTTGCGCTGCTATTCCGCACCCTCAGTGGCCAGGACCCCGCAGACCCCGCCGGCGCTCCCGTTCCTATACGCGAGCCAAGCCTGGATGAGTTGCGCTCCAACACCATCGGCTTCTTTGAAGACGACGGCCTCGCGCCAGTCACCACCGAAACCCGTGCAGCCATTCAGGCCGCCGCTGCTGCCTTGCGCGAGGCAGGCTTCCGCGTCGAGCCGTTCTCTCCCAGCACGCTCGAGCCGCTGCGCCAGCTCTGGTGGAAGTTCTTCGTCCAATGCGGAGCCATGTTCTACGCGCCGGAGATTCGCGGCCGCGAGCACGACCTCAGCCCCATCTTCAACGAGTTTCTCGGCATTGCTGCGTCCGGTCCCGCCACTCACCGCAACGGAACTCGCTGAATGCCTGGGCCGAACTCGATGTGCTTCGCTCCAAAACTCTCGAGCAGACTGCAGAAGTATCCCGTCCTGCTTTGCCCCGTCGCCAGCGTGCCCGCCTTCCGTCACGGCGGAACGCGCCTGGAACATCGATGGGAAAACCGTGGAATATCTTGATGCGTGGCGGCACACGCAGTGGTTCAACGTACTCGCCGCACCGGCAGCCGTTGTCCCGGTCGGCCGCTCGCCCGAAGGCCTGCCCATCGGCGTGCAGATCGTCGCGCGGCCGTTCGAAGATGAAGTCGCTCTCGGCATCGCTGGTATCGTCGATGAGGCCTTTGGCTACCAACCGCCGCCGCTGAGCGTGTGAATAAACGGGTTTGTCCTTCATCGAGAGCACCGCCGTTGATGGTCATTGCACCCCGGTTGCGAAGTGTGCGCCGCATCACAGGTGTTGGGTCTGCAGCCTCAATCTCCATCTTTCGGTGGAGAGCTGTATTTCCGGACCGGGCTAATCTGAACCTTCCCCGGAAATGGAGCGCACGCCGTGCGCGAAAGTTGGCACGACCATTTTGCCGATGCACCCGATGCTCTGAAGTCTGAGCAGCGCGAACAGACCATCGTTCGCGTACTCGATCTTCAGGTGGGCGGCGGCGAATTCATCACCATGGCGGGGCCCTGCTCGGTGGAAACCGAGTTCCAGTTGCTCGCCACTGCCAACCATGTGCGCCGCGCCGGAGCGCGCATCCTGCGCGGCGGCGCTTTCAAGCCGCGCAGCTCCCCGTATGCATTCCAGGGTCACGGCCTCGAGGGGCTCAAGATGCTCGCCCGCGCTCGCCAGGAGAGCGGCCTCGCCATCGTCACCGAGGTGATGAGCGAGGAACGACGTCCCCTTGGTCGCCGAGTATGCCGACATTCTCCAGATCGGCACGCGCAACATGGAGAACTACTCGCTGCTGGAAGCGGCAGCGCGCAGTGGCCGCCCGATTCTGCTCAAGCGGGGCATGGTCGCCACCGTCGCCGATTTTCTTCGTTCCGCGCAGCTGATTCTCGACAACGGCAATCCCAACGTCATTCTCTGCGAGCGCGGTATCCGCACCTTCGAAACAGCGACACGCAACACCTTCGACGCCGCCGCCATCGCGCTGTTAAAGCAGGTTTCGCACCTGCCCGTCATCGCCGATCCCAGCCATGCTGCTGGGCATCGCGAACTGGTTCCTGCTCTTGCCCGCATTGCCGTTGCTTCCGGCGCAGACGGACTGCTCGTTGAAGTGCATCCGAACCCTGACAAGGCCTGGAGCGATGGCGAGCAGTCGCTTGACTTCGCCGGTTTCGACGCCATGATGGAAAGCCTGGAACCCTGGCTCGATGCCCGCGGCCAGTTGCTCGATCGCCAGACAGCTGAAGGCGAGTTGCCTCTGGAGGCTGTGGGATGATGCTGGTTCTCAGGTTCTTCCCCACTGCCGCGCTGTTTGCAATGCTTCTTCCGGTCTGCGGCTTCGGCCCTGCTTCCAACGACGGCGGCGCTCCGCCGGACATTCTTGTGACCGCCGCTCCGGTCTACGCCCCACTCGCAGCCCTGCAGGGCAAGGAGCGCTTTCCTCTGGGCGCGCAGTTGCTTCTGGTTCACGACGGTAAGGCCGAGCCGCTTATTCCGAGCTTCTTCGCTTCTGCCGATCCCAGTGTCTCCTTCGATGGCGAGCGCGTGCTCTTCGCGGGCAAGCACTCCCCAAGAGACGCATGGCAGATTTGGGAGATCACGCTCAAAGATCGATCCCTGCGCAAAGTGATCGCGGGTGATGGTAATGCCGTCCGGCCGCTTTACCTGCCTTACGGGCGTCTAGTTTATGCGCGCCAAACGAGCCATGGATTTCGCCTTGAAGCTGCGGGCAAAGATCAAACCGATGGACTTGCCGCGATCGATCCACACGCAGCCGACTCCCTGCAGCCCATAAGCTTCTTTCCGGGCAACGCGCTTCCTGACGACGTGCTCAGCGATGGGCGCATTCTCTTCGAAGCCGGCTTTCCTCTAGGCACAGACGCGACTCCGGAGATGTACCTCGTCTACTCCGATGGCTCCGGCGTCGAGTCGTATCGCTGCGATCACGGGAAGGCACGTTGGGGCGGCAAGCAGCTTGCCTCAGGCGATGTGATCTTCTCGCACGGGCCAACACTGGCTCGCTTCACATCGCCTCTTGCCCACGAGGCGGCTGTTGTCGCGCCACGCGCCGAATATGCCGGCGGCGTTGCGGAAGCCGTGGATGGCTCCTGGCTGCTGAGCGCACGCACCGCCGGTTTGCATCGCGTTTTGGTCACATGGCAGGCGGCAGACGGAGAAGGCCAACAGTCCGAGCCACTTAAACAAGTGCTAGCTGTCGATGGAGAGGATCTTGTTGAACCCGTGATCGTCGCGCCGCGCCCCCGACCCAGACGCCATCCCACCGCGCTTCACCCGTGGAACTACGCCAACATGATGGCTCTCGATGCACGTATCTCGCGCGATGGCGATCTCAAGTCTGTACCAGCGAAAGTCCGGCTCGAAGCAATGGATGCACACGGCCGCGCCACGGCAATGGGCACAGCGCCGGTCGATGCGGACGGTTCGTTCCTGGTGCGCACGCCCGCTGATACGCCGATTCGTTTTGCACTGCTCGATGCTAAAGGCTCGGTCATACGCGCCGAACACGGATGGTTCTGGATTCGTGCCGGCGAGCAGCGCTACTGCGTCGGCTGTCACGCGGGCCCGGAACGCTCGTCGGACAATCACGTCCCGGCCGTCCTGCTGCGTACCACTATCCCCGTCGATCTCACGGGCCACAAACCCGATTCCGCTGCCCGGGCCAGCGTCGCGGGAGGTAACTGAAATGATCAACGACTCTCGTCTCGCCTGGATCGCCGCTGCTCTTGTGCTTGCCGCAGCATCCCTGAGCGCGCAAGCGCCGACGGCCGCACCGCAGATGCCTCAAACCCTGGGTGCCCCATCCATCCGCAGTGTCACCGCGGATGGGTGGGAAAGCACAAAAGCTCATCCGAGAGAGGAGCAAGCGCCCGCGGCACCGCAGGTGCTGTCGATCGCGCCACAGGTTGCGCCTATTCAGTTCGAAGATGCAACCGACAAGGCCGGCATCGACTTCACGCACAGCTTTGGTTCGCGCCAACTGGGATCGCTGCTCGAAGGCACGGGAGCGGGCTGCGCCTGGTTCGACTACGACAACTCCGGCTTTCCTTCGCTCTACGTTGCAAACGGCCGCCCGCTCGATGACTCCATGCATCCGTATCCGCTGAGAGAAAAACCAGCCACGCCTCCGCACAATCACCTCTATCACAACGACGGCAACGGCCACTTCACCGACGTTACAGACAAAGCCGGCTTGAATCCCGACATGTATGCGCACGCCGTCGCCGTGGCCGATTACGACAACGACGGCAACGAAGACCTGCTCGTCACCGGCTATGGCAAGGTGATCCTCTATCACAACGATGGCAAAGGTCACTTTACCGATGTGACCGAGAAGGCCGGCATCAAAGTCGATGGCTGGGCGATCAGCTCCACGTGGCTCGACTATGACAAAGACGGCTGCGTCGATTTATTCGTAGGCCGCTACGTCAAGTTCGATCCCAAGTATCGCGCCTTTTATGCCGCCGACAACTATCCCGGTCCGCTCGACTACGAGGGCGAGACCAACAAGCTCTTCCACAACAACTGCGACGGGACTTTCACGGACACCACCGAGAAGTCGGGAATCGGCGCATTCGTTGGCCGCACCATGGGCGTGACCGCTGCCGACTACGATGGCGACGGCTGGGACGACATCTATGTCGCCAACGACCGCACCGAGAACTTCCTCTTCCACAACAAGCACGATGGAACCTTTGAGGAACTAGCCAACGATCTGGGCGCAGCCTTCGGACAAAACGGCGAGTCCACGTCGTCGATGGGTCCGGTCTTCGCCGATTTCGAAAATCGCGGCGCCTTCGATCTGTGGGTCACCGACGGCCATTACAACCGCTATCTGCGCAACGAAGGCAAACAGGGCTTCGAGGACATGGGTGCATCGAATGGCGTCTCGCAAACCAATGCGCAATACGTCAGCTGGGGCACCGGCATCTACGACTACGACAACGACGGATGGCTCGACATCCTCATCTTCCACGGTGGACTGATTCATCTCATCCCGCAGGAGCACACGCTCTTTCGCGGATTGGGCAGCGGCAAGTTCGCAGACATCTCGCGGCAGGCAGGTTCGGTGCTAAGTGTGCGCACCACAGCGCGCGGAGCCTGCTTCGCCGACTACGATAACGACGGCAAAGTCGACGCGTTCCAAGTCAACCTTGGCGCGCGCGCAACCCTTCTGCACAACGTCTCGCCCAACACCGGGCATTGGATCGCGATCAAGCTCAAGGGAACGAAGAGCAATCGCGACGGCATTGGCGCAAAGGTCGAAGTCTTAGCAGCAGGGAAGCGCTGGACCGAAGAGCGCATCGCCGGGTCCGGCTATCTTTCGCAGGACGACGGGCGCCTGCACTTCGGTCTCGGCTCCGCCACAACCATCGACAAGCTTCTAATCCACTGGCCCAGCGGCCGTGAACAGGTCCTCGAGAAACAAGCGGTCGATCGTGTTCTAACCGTGGAGGAGCCGAAATGAGCTCCACGCCACAGGATTATTCGCAGGCTCTCACGAGCACTTCGAGCCTTGAAGGGACGGGGCTTCAGCCGTGCCGTAAGCCTGCGCCCAGAACGGGAGGCTTAAGTCCGGACAACTGTTTTGAAGGGGCACGGCTTCAGCCGTGCCGTAAACACCCCAACAAGCGGATGGGCTTTAGCCCCAGAGGGAATTCTTTCTCAACACGGCTGATCGCATTGGGGGCAGCCTCGCTGTTGCTCCTGCCTATGACCGCATACCTCATCTCCTCTTCCAATCTTCGCCCCGTCCGCGCCAGCGAGATGCACCCCGCCGTCGAGAACCTCTCGTATGCCTCACCCCTGGAAATCCTTTTCTCTTCCGATGGCAAGCGCCTGTACGTCCTCTGCCAGGAAAGCGAAGAAGTCAGAGTCCTGGATGCGACGAGCTTCACCCCTCTCAAGACCATTCCCGTCGGCGCGGTCCCGCGCGGCTTTGCCCTCTCGCCCGATAACGCGCGTCTCTTCGTTACCAACTCCTGGGACGATACGCTTTCGGTTATTGACACGGCCAAACTGGAAGTCGTCGCCACCTGGAAAACCGGCGCAGAGCCCTCCGGCGTTGTCGAAGACCCAACCGGCAAGCGTCTCTTCGTCGCCAACCGCATCGGCAACGATGTCTCGGTCCTCGATGCGCAGACCGGCGTGGAAGAGAAGCGCCTCAGTGCGGGCCGCGGCGCAAGCTATCTCGCGCTTTCGCCCGACGGATCGAAGGTCTACGTCACCCACGTCTATCCCAACCCCTCCGCTTATCGCACCGCACCCGAGTCGGAGATCACCGTCATCGATGCCGCGCGCGCGATCGTCATCGATCGCATCCCGCTGCATGGCATCGCCCATGCATTCCACACCGCGTTCTCTGCCGATGGCCATCTTGCAGCGACGACCGATTACCACCCCAAGAATCTGGTAACGCTCGCGCACCTCGAGCACGGCGGCGCATTCCAGTACAGCATCACTCTCTTCGGCTCCGACCTCGGCAAAACCGTTGAGGTGCCGCTCGACGAACTGGAGCGCTACGCCTCGCAGCCCTTCGGGATTGCGATCGCGCCCGACAAGTCGCGGCTTTACGTCTCCTGCGGTGGCTCCGAAGAAATCACGGTCATCGACGTTCCGCGCTTGATGAGCTATATTCACGCGCATCCCGCTGGCTTTCTCCGCGACCTCTCCGCGAGCGCGAACTACGTGGTCGCGCGCGTCCCCGTAGGACTGAACCCGCGCGGGATCACGCTGAACAAAGACGGCAGCCGGCTCATTGTCGCCAACCGCCTCGACGACACGCTGAGCGTCATCGACACGCACACCAACAAGGTCGTCTCTACCATTCGTCTCGACGGTCCCAGCAAGATCTCCGCGATGCGCCACGGCGAGCAGACCTTCTACACCGCGCGCTATTCATTTCAGGGGCAGATCGCCTGCGCTAACTGCCATATCGACTCCACCTTCGACGGACTTACCTGGAACCTCGAGCCCGACGGCTTCGGCCGCAACCCCGTCGACAACAAGCTGATCGAGGGCATCAAGAACACCGAGCCCTATAAGTGGACCGGCACCAACCCTGACATACCCACGGAGTGCGGGCCGCGCACCGAGAAGTTCTTCTGGCGTTCGGAGCAGTACGACGACATTACGCTCACGGATCTCGCACTCTATGTGCGCAGCCTGAAGCCGCGACCCAACCGCTGGAAGCCGATCGGCCCTGAGTTAAATCCGACGCAGGAACGAGGCAAGACCATCTTCGAGCGCACCGTCGATAAGTTCGGCAACGAGATTGCCTTCTACAACCGCTGCACCTTCTGCCATAGCGGGCCCAAGGGAACCAGCCAGGAGATCTTCGACGACGTGGGCACAACCACGCCGCTCGATAACAGCACGCGCCTGAAGGCCGCGCCATTAACCAACATCGCGCTCACCGCGCCTTATCTCCATAACGGATCGGCAAAATCGTTGGAGGAGATTTGGACGAAGTTCAACCCGCAAGAGAAACACGGCCGCACCGCCGACCTGACCAAAGACGAACTGAATGATTTGATTGAGTATTTGAGGACGCGATGAAGAACTTCAATCAACTCGCGCGTATCGCATCGGCAGTGGTTCTTTCGATGACCGTTGCCACTCACGCGCAGACGCCGGGCACCCCATCCGTCCGCATCGCTGATGAAAGCACAATCACCAATGGGAGCGATCAGCGGGTTTCCGCTCCAGCGCAGGTGGAGCAGCTACCCCGGTTTCAGTTCGAGAACTTCACCACCGCCAACGGCCTTCCCAACAACCATGTCTTCTCTGTGCTTGTCGACGGCCCGCGAGTGTGGGCCGGCACCGAAGACGGTCTTGCCGTCTACGAGAACCACGCGTGGAAGACTTACACCCCGAAGGACGGCCTTGCCCACCGCGCTGTGCTCTCGCTCGCACTCGACAAAAACACCGGGGAGGTCTGGGCGGGCACCATGGGCGGTTTGAGCCGCATCTCCGCGGGCCGCATCGACACGTTCACCCAACTCAACTCCGGCCTCAGCAACGACGTCGTCTACGGCGTGAGCGTCGAGGGCGAAAACGTCTGGGTCGCCACGGCAGCGGGCGGCTGCAAGCTGAACCTGCGGACCGGCGTCTGGTCGCTCTACAATGAGCGCAACACGCCCATGGTCGAAATCTGGACCTACGGCGTATCGGCAACACCCACCAAGGTTTACTACGCGGTCTGGGGTTCGGGACTGCTCGAATACGACCAGAAGACGGGACGCTGGGATAAATACGAAGACCCCGACGGCGAAAACGAGATCGTGCTCTTCAAGGACCAGGGCCTCATTCACGAGATTGTCACATCGGTCAGTTACGTAGACAATATTGTCTGGGCGGCTACGTACTTTGGGGCAAGCCGGTACGACGGCCGCTACTGGCACAACTTTCTTACGAAAGATAGTGGACTTCCCTCGAACTTTATCAATGTCATTCGGGGCGTGAACGCAAACCGTGCCTGGTTTGGTACGGATAAAGGCCTTGCGTACTACGACGGCGTCAACTGGGCGGTCTATCGGCCGTCTCTACAAGACGGCAAACCGCAGATGTTTGTCCGGGACGCACAAGGCACGGTAACTCCGGTCGCAGTCACTACCGCGCCCGCACACAATTACGTACTGAACCTCGATCTTGACGGAGACGACATCTGGATCGCGACCGCCAAAGGGTTAAGCCACGGAATACGCCAGAGACCATGAGGAGAAACACGATTCTATGAATGCATTCGCAGATATTCTTGGGGCCATTGCTCACGCACCCATCGAAAAGCGCGCCATCACCAATCACGGCGTGCTCAACGAGGCTTATCACTACGCCAAGCCCAGTTCGTTTTCGCGCGGCATGCGCATCGACATCGGCGGCGTGTGCATCCTGCTCATCTCCGGCACGGCTTCGATCGATGAGAACGGTGTAAGCATCCACATTGGCGATTTTTCCGCTCAATTGCGCCGCACCTTTGACAACATCACCGGTCTGCTGCAGGCGGAAGGCGCAACCTGGCACGATATCGTCCGCACGAGTTGCTACCTGCGCGACATCGATCGCGACTACGACGTTTTCAACCAGGGCCGCACGGCGTTCTTCCAGGAGCAGGGGCTCGATCCACTTCCGGCCTCGACGGGCATCCAGGCACATCTCTGCCGCCCCGAACTGCTCATCGAAATTGAAGCCATTGCGATGTTCAGGACGGACAAGAAGGAAGAAAGCAAGGGGTAAGTTGCAATGCGTACGGCGTGGTATGCGCTAGCGGCCTGCGTTCTGAGCGCAGGCCTCGCGGCCGGGGGAACGGCTCAGACTTCAACCAAGTGCTCTTGCGGCGCCAATCCTCCCGGGCCGCCCCAGGACCGCACAGTTGAACCATATGCCGGCGAGCCTGCAGATCTTAGCCCGTACGCAAAGTTTGCTGCACCGTACGATCGTAATTACATCCATCCCAACATTTATTCCGGCGCAGGCCGCGACACTCCCGAACCGAAAGACATCACCGAAGTGCGCATCGGATTCTTCGGGCCGGTTGCACCCAATCCTGAGTCGACGTTTGGAACGCGTATGCTTCATGGCGCGCAACTCGCCATTGAAGAAGCCAACGCCAACGGCGGCTACGGCGGCAAGCCTTTCAAGCTCATCCAGCACAACGATTACGACAACTGGCAGGCGAAGACCGTCTACGGGGACGACCGCCCCACCGACCCGACCATCTGGGGCTCGGCCTCCAACGAAGTCGTCAAAATGGTTTACGACGATCAGGACTGGGCCATCTTCGGCTCCATCAGTTCCGAATCCACGCATATTGCCCTGCGCGTGGCGCTGCGCGCGGAGATTCCCATCGTCAACTCCGCCTCCACCGACCCCACGATTCCCGAAACCTATATTCCCTGGTATTTCACCGATCTTCAGGATGACCGCGTCCAGAGCCTTACGCTGGCGCGCCGCATCTTCACCGAGCTTGGACTGAAGCGTGTCGCGTTGTTGCGCGTCAACAGCCGCTACGGCCGCTTCGGTGTGCTCAAGTTTCGCGATGCCGCGCGCCGCCTCAGCCACCCCGTTGTCATCGAGCAGAAGTATCTTCCTGGCGATACAGATTTCTCCAAGCAGCTGCAGGTCATCCAATCGTCGCGGGCTGACGCGATCGTTCTGTGGGGCGACCAGGCGCAGGCTGCGGGCATTCTGACGCAGATGCGCGCGGCCGGCATGAAGCAGCGTGTCTTCGGCGCCTATCGCACGCTCGGTTCTGAATTACTCGCGCAGGCCGGCGATGCAGCGGAAGGCTATGAGGCCGTCTTCCCATACGATCCCACGCGCAACGACCCTAAGTGGACCGCTTTCAACGATCGCTTCAGCAAACGCTTCAACGAGCCGCCCGAACAGTTTGCATCGCTAGCCTACGACGCCATGAATGCGCTGCTCGAGTCCATCTGCAAAGCCGGCCTCAATCGCGCGCGTATCCACGACGCGCTGGCCAACATCGATCATCTCGACGGCGTCACCGGCCCCATGCTCTTCGATCCCAACCAGAAGAACGTCGCGCCGATGTACCTGGGAACTGTGCACAACAGAGTCATCTCTTACCGTGTCGCAACCATGGAGAAGGAACCTCCGGCCCCCTCAGGTCTCGTATCTAAGACGGTGGAAACTACGCTGGGTGCCCCATCCATCCGCAGTCTTACGGCGGATGGGTGGGAAAGCACAAATCCAAACTTGCCGACCACCGCTCCCAGTCCTTACGCAGTTGTTGGGGAAGACGGCGTTCGATACAACGGACCGCGAAGCGGCGACCTTTCCGCGGGCCCGCTCAACCTGGTTCTCTTCGGCCCGCACGCAGCGCAGGTCGCGCAGTCAGCGGAGGTGCAGAAGGTCCTCGCCGGCGCAGCCCGCGGGCGCGCCTGGCATATTCTTCCCGTCGACAGCAGCCAGAACTGGGGCGCCGCATCGACTCAGCTTATCCATGCGCTCATGGACGAACACGCGCTCGCTATCGTGGCCCTCGATCGCGATGCCGCTCATCTCGCGGAGCAGCTTGCGCTCAAATCGTTCGTGCCGGTTCTCGCGGTGTGCGACGACAAGTCGCTGACCTCCGCGAACGTCCCATGGATCTTCCGCCTGCCGGCCACGACCACGCCCCTGGAAGCACTCGAGGTCCTGATGGCTGCGGAATCGCAAAGCGGGCCGAATGCAGAACGCCTCCGCGACGTGCTCGCAGCCGGCAATGCCATGGCCGGCATTGCTTTCCAGCCCACCGGCGAACCGAAGCTGCCCTGACTTTCTCGAACCAGCGGTGAACGCTCGCTTCCCTGAGACCTCTGTCGGCTGGATCGTGGACAACGGTTGTCATGAAAACAGAATGGGCAGCCCGCAAGCGGGCTGCCCATCTTTTCCGGCCCCATCGCAGTTTCGCGGTTTACGGCAGGTAGTAACGAAGCGATGTCCAGAACATGTTGTCGATGCCCTTGGCGCCGATTCCCGAAGCGCCCGACCATCCTTCACGCACTGCATAGCCATATTGGAAGCCCTGGCGGAAGCGGCCGTGCTCGCCCTTGTAGATGTCGTACCACCATCCGCCAGTGACTTCCTGCACGTCGCGCGATTGCGCGCCGCAAGAGCCGCCGGGGTAGTAGCCGGTGGAGCTGCCGTTATATCCAGGAGCTGCAGTTGAGTTGCAACCCGAGTTCGAGAGCAGACGCGAACCGTAACCAACCGCTGCCGCCGTCGGAGCCTTCCAGGTTCCACCCCAAACAGCGGCTGTGCTCAGAGCTGCGCTCGGCGCACCGAGGGTGGTTCCGTACACCGCGTTCGCCTCGTCCACGCGGCCCGCATAGTCGCCGCCGTAGTTGAGGTAAAGGGTCAGGCGCGGATTCGGAGTTGCTTCGACGGTCGCCAGGCCAGAGAAGTTGTGGATTGGCTCAAGACCGCCCCAGTAGTTGGCCGTAACGTCGGCTAATGTCGAATCGCCGTAGCGGCCTACGCCAGGTCCATAAAGTGCCTTGGCGCCGAAGATCAGCTTGTTGCCTGGAGCCAGCGGAACGCGGAAGCTGCCGCCGATACCGCCCAGGACGATGCTGTCGGAGACCGATCCGGCCGTGGTCAAAGCGGGCGCTACAACCGCACCCGAGACGATGTCCTTCAACCCGCCATACAGGTTGCTGTTGGTGGTCTCGCCGGGATAAACCGTCTCATGTGCGAAGCGGCCGATTCCGATGACTTCCCAATGCCCCCAACCCGGATCAAGCGCCAGCTTGGCGATGATGTCCGGAGCCTGGTTGAACGAGAGGTTGGCGACGTTCGCGCAGGAGTTGACCGTCTTATAGACAGGAACTGCGATGTTCGCTGTTGCACCGCCCGAAACAGTCACTGCCTGGTTGGTGTAGTTCACGATCGAGGTTGACGGCGAGCAGGAGCTGGCAGCCGCGTTGTAGTTGCCGCCGTTGTTGCCGGCGCTACCGAGAACGGCGTACGGTGTGCTGCCGGCCAGTGTTGCGGTGTAGAGAATCTGCGGGTTTTCCGCGGCAATACCGAATGCCACATGCTTCATCGTCTTCACAACCCGGAACCCATACTGGCGGGTCCAGACGAAGCCCGTAACGTAGTTCGGGTCTATCGTCTGCGGCGTCAGGATGTCGCCCGACAGGTTGGAAATGCCCACCTTGTCTTCGGTAGCAAGCGACCATAACTGGCCGCCGGCAAACTTCCAGCCGCTATTGGTTTCCGCCGATCCCCAGATCACGCGCTGACGAAGCACGTAGCTGTTCGACTGGTTGTTGTTCGAGCTGATGCCGGTGCCCAGCCAATCAGCCTCGTAGTAGCCCTGCAGCTTGCCCCAGCTAGTCTTGCCCTCCGTCAGCAGGCTGACGCGCGACTGACGAGCGCTGCCATAGAACTCGCTGAGCGAGTAGGCGTCGGCATGTTCGTAGGGAAGAGCGTTGAATGCCGTCGGAATATCGCCGCCAGTGGCCTTGGAGCGGTACACCGTTTCACCCGCCATGTAGCCACCCGGTGTGAGCGTGACACCCCGGAAGTGAAGCACATTCGGGCTGTCAATTTCCTTCTTGATCTTCGCCGTCTCGTCCGAAACGGTTGAGGCGAGCGAAGCCTGGTTGCCCTTCAGATCGTTAACCGTCGATTGCAGTGTCGTGACCGCCGTCGAGTTCTCGGTCACCGCCGAGTTCTCGGCTGCCGCTGCGGCGTTGGCCTTGTCGGCTGCCGCTTGCGCATCGGCTGCCGCCTGCTGCGCTTTCTTCAGTTGCGCATCCTTGTCGGCGAGGTCTGTCTTCAGGCCGTCGATCTGCCCTTGCATCTCCTGGCGCAGCGCTTGAATCTGGTCTTCCACGGAAGGCGGTGGTGGTGTCTTAGGCTTCCGGGTTGCGTGTTTCTTGACCGTCCCCGGATCCTTATCGCTGGTTGCGTAAGCGGGCGAAGCAGCCAGTGCCACGGCCAGCATCGACGCGGCAACAGTCTTGAGCGTGAAGTTCATTGGGCCTCTCATTTTCCTCTCAAATCAGGTTGGTTCGAACAGCACACGCACACTGCACGTGCGCAAATTGCTCCCGCACTTCGGAGAACAGAAACATGAAGAAGGATGCCTACTCATTCGTCATGCGGGAAACAGAGAAGCGTCAGAGGGCGCTCGTCTTACGCGCGTTCACCCAGGACCGCTACCCGTGGTTCAGAGTGGCAGATGCAGGTTAAGATTTGACGAATTTACAGGCTTTTAACACAGGGACTAGCAAGCCGTTCACGCGGTTGTAACATTACAGCTCTGTAACATTGGTGTTCCGATCCATAATTTAGACAAGACTTAGCCGAACCTTAACTTCTTTTTTACTGAAAAAACTGTTCATAGGATGATTTCCACTGGGTTCCTCGACTAAGTAGTCCACTCAAAGAGGATCTGCCACAATTCGGAAGGATAGGTCGGCTGAATTCTCCCAACTTACGCTAGAAAAGGCAAAAGAAATGCCGGGAACCTGCCCCGGCATTTCTGGTTCGTAAGTTGTCTTTGAGTTTGCGGTACGTACTAAAAAATCCAGCGCGCTGTCAGAATCAAACTGTGGTTGTATGTGTGGAAGTGGCTGGTCGCGATCTGCATGCCACCGCCAAATGCCAGTCCCGGTCGTGACTTCGCGTCTTTCGGGTGCAGCCCGCATTTGCCGATCAGCAATCCCGGCGTCAAAAACTCCTGCTTCTTCCCGTCGTTCGCGCCGCCGTGATAGAAGGTCGCATTGCTCTCCACCTCCGGCCAGAACAGCTTGCCGATCTTGTATTGTGCGGCCGTGTTCCACAAGACCGGCCGCCCTGCGGTGTTGATCGCCGGGTTTCCTGTGGGCAAGGTCGCGCCGATGGTCGACACAAGAGCTAAATGTCCGAATCCCTTGCCGCCGCCGATGTTCGGCTGAACCGCCGCATTGGTTGAGCCATTCTTCGCCTGCCCCGTTGGGAAGGTCGCCAGCGCCCAGACGCTCAGGTCGAATGTGCCGTGCTGCGCATTGCCCGAAGCCAGGCGATACTTTCCGAGGATCGAAAAGTCACCCCAGCCATCCACCGCGGTCGTATTGTGCTCGATGTACGGCGGCAGGTTGACGTCCACCTCAAAATTCCCACCAGGGATGAAGGAGACGCCCTTGCTGTTGTCGAAGTTCCACGTATCTGTGCGCGCCGGGGCGATCTGCCGCACCATATCGGTGCGGATCACCTGGAACAGCCCGGTATACGTTGTCACCAGCGGCGGTGGCCACGCCGGTTGTTTACTTTGGATCGCATTCGTCTGCGCCGACCATCGCTCGTAGAAATTGCCTGAGGAAGTTCGCGCACTCGTTGCGGGAGCATCCTGCGCATACACACTGGCGGAAACAAAGAGAAGCAAGGAAAGGGGAATAGTTTTCATCGGGATGCATTGAGGATGGGGTGTCACACCCTCTCCTCACAACGTACCCCCGGTGGAGAAATCCCTCCACCCTCCGGTGGAGCACCTACGGTGCAGCAGGCACCTGCGGTGCGGCAGAAGCTCGCTATTCGCTCGCACCAGAGCCTTGCCTCCTCATGAGGTTGCAAGAAGGCTGGGTGCCCCATCCAACGCGTAGTTTGCGTTGGGTGGGAAAGCAAGATCCTTCGGGCGCGAGAAAAGCGCACCCCCCGTGGGAAGTGACTATCGTCCCGCGCTCAGCAGATTAGCGAGGATCCGATAGGACCCGGGCACCAGTTCCGGTAACTGCCGGTGCAGTGCATAGGCGACATAGATATAGGTCCCCTTTCCCGGATGCGCGACAACCAGGCCACCTCGCTGTGGATCTTGCCCTTCGTCGGCAGTTTCCGTCAGCGCCGTGAATCCTTTGTCCCACGATTCCAGGAAGGAGTGCCCGCGTTCTTCCACCCACCCTTCGAAGTCCGCCTCCGTGATCCGGTTCGGGCTCGTCATCAGCGCGTTCGCCGGCTCCAGGAGTTTCACGGGCGCCGACTCGTCCACCACACGCTCCGCTCTTCCCAGCGTCAGGGGCAGCGGTGCAGGGAAGTTGCTGCTCTGATAGAGAACAATCAACGTTCCGCCGTCGCGCACAAAGTTGTTGAGCCGCCCCTGTGCTGCAGCCAGCTCCGGCAACGAGGAGTAAGCCCGAATGCCCACGACGATCACGTTCCACGCAGAAAAATCTGCGGACGCAATTTCGGCTTTGCTGAGCACATGCGGCATCGCGCCCAGTGCCTCGATGGCGTCGGGCACGTCGTCCCCGGTTCCCATGATGTAGCCGATGCGCAACTGCGGCGCCAGCTTTACATCCACTTTGCGTGTGAGCAGCTGGGCCGGCTGATACTGGTTATAGGGCCGCAATCCCGCGTAGCCCACCGACTGCCAGCCGGATTCGTAACTTCGCCCGCCCGACTCCGCGACCGCGCGAATCGCAGTCGGCGCATTTGCGGCCTTGTCGCTTGCGCCATCGGGCGTGACCTTGAACTCAATCGGTTCCGTATTGCCCGCGCCTGCCAGGTGAAACGGCGCAGAGGCCGGAGAGGAGGTCCATCCCGCCGGTAGCTTCAGGGCAACGGTGCCGTCCGCCGCAGCCTGCGCATGTACCGATACCCGGACCGGCAGCGCGGATCCATCCAGCGGCAGAATGCGCGCCTCGGGAGACATGCGCACGCCGATCGCCGGCGTCACCACCAGTGGCTCGTAGATTCCGCCGGGGCCGAGTTCGCGCGCCATCGTCTGGACGACCTTGCCCACGCGAATCGGCAGATCGTCGAATCGAAACTCAACCCACGCCGCCACGGGCCACGGCGCAAATGAGCGCTCCCGGTACTTGGGCTCGCTCAGATCGTAGTAAGGCTGTTCGATGTTGGGCCGCGTGAAGTAGGCCTCGGTGGGCCGCGCATCCTCAGGAACCTCCAGCTTGTATATCGAGTCGCTGCTCGTACCGTTTTCATGGGTACTCACCGGTTCGCTCTCACTCCAACTCTTCGGTCCCTCCGCTTCGAACCACGTCTTTACCAACTTTGCGTCGGCAACGCCGCTGGCTGCATGCACGCGCACATTGAAGGTCTCGCCCGGTGTCACGCTGCGTGGGGTCTCATCGGCCCCGCCCCCGCGGAAGCCACCGCCCTCCTGCGCATTCGTCGAGTGCGTAGTGAACGCAATCATGTCCAGGCCCAGCAGATCGCGCATGACAGCCTGAAACTCGCCGATCTTGGCATCGAGTTCGAAACCGAGGCTTGCCTTGCTCTGCGCATCCAGGTTGCTCGCGGCAACTTTGTCGCGCAGTTCCAGCGTCTCCCGGTACATCGGCGCGAGGGCGTGCGCTGCCTTCAACGGATCCGAGCCCAGCGTCGGCAATTGCGCCAGGCCGGCACTCAGCCTCTGCAATCCTTCGCTCAGCCATGCCGGCGCATTTCCTTTCACCAGGTGCGCCAGCCCCGCGATCGTTGTATCGACATGCACCTTGCCGTTCTCGAAGAGGCTCCCCGCTCCGCCGCCCGCGCCTGCGTTCGCCTTCGCGCCGTCCGTCACCGCCCACAAGTGATAGCTTGTCGACGCGGGGCCGCTCAGCGCGGAGACAGCACCGCCGTTCTGTGACTTCTGCATCCCCCAGCCTTCGCGGGCAATCTGCGCGGGGCTGCGGCCCAGCGCCGCATCGCGCCCGCCCACCTGCATGGTGGCATCCGTGGCCAGCGATCCCTTGGTCACCTCGCCGGTCACATAGTTTTTGAACTGCGCCGGCGCCCATTTGCCCGTCGCATAGTCGAACATGCCTTTGTCGGTGATGGGAGCGAACGGCGTCATCGAGTAAACGGCAAACGGCTGCCACACCGTGAGCCCGAGACCGCCTTCGCTCACCGGCTTCAGCATCTCGGGAAATACCGCTGGATCGGCGGCTGCCTTGAACGCTTCCTGCGCAATCTCGCCCGAGACCTGGTGCTGGCCGTGCCCATCCGTAATGCCGCCGACAAACGTCGACGTAATGATCTGCGGCCGCTCCCGTCGTACGGCCAGCACTGCGTCGTACAGCACACGCTCGTGCCCCCAGCGCGCGAATGCCTCTTCCTGCGTCTTCGAGAACCCGAAGTCGATCTCCGTGCCCCAGAGCTGTTTTACGCCGTAGTACTCACCCGCCTTCAGCAACTCATTGGTGCGAATCAGCCCCAGTGCGTCGTATGTCTCCGCCGACATCGCATTTTGGCCGCCTTCGCCGCGCGTCAGCGTCATCAACGTCACCCGCGCGCCCATCACGCGCGACAGGTACGTCAGCAGCGAGCCATCTTCATCGTCGGGATGCGCCACGATCGCCAGAACGCTGGCCGTGGTGCCCAGCCGCCGCAAATCCTGGTGCAGCGCGGCCGCCCCGCGGTCCTCGGCCAGCGGCAGAGCGTTGCTGCTCGGCTCCTGTTTGGGGAGAGCAGCAACGGAATCCGCAGCTTGTTCCGCCTGCTGGGCGCAAAGGCGAACGGAGAAATCGCCTGCAAGGATGAGGCCGGCAAGGACTGCGCACGCTGCTGCTCTGAGAGGCTTATCGGCAAAGTTCATATGTTTCGTCAGTGTACAATCCGTTAGTGATCAAGCGCTTCCCACGCTGGGCCGCACCCCGTCCGCATGCGGCCGCAAGCGCCGCACCCATCGTCATCGCCGTTCTATTCTTTACCTCCAGTCTTGCCGTTGCCCGCCCGTCGCGGAAGCACGCGCCCCCCGCGAAACACTCCACGGCGCTTACCCTCATCGAAAAAAGTGGCGCCTGTTTCAATGGACCGCTCACGGCGGTCTCTCCAAAATCCGTGACCATCCAGCCGAGCGGCGGCCCCGCTGTCGCCATCGCGCGCAACGACCTCCGCCAGGCAGTCCAGAACAATTCCATCCTCTTCAGCGCGCGCAGTTCGTGGGCCGACGTCGAAGCCACCCACCTGCTGGGACGCGAATCCTTCGTGGTGAAACTGCGCAACGGCAAGACCATGAAGGGCACACCGTACCGCATCGAAGACAATGGCCTCGTCTATAAACATCTGGTCTGGCTGAAAAAGACCTACCCAAAATCCACCATCGTCACCGTCGATTATCTGCGCGTCAAACCCGACGCCTACGGATTCGATTACTTCACGCAAGAAGCGCCCGCTCTCCTGTTCTTCTATCCTGAGTTCTACGATCAGCTCAAAGGGCTCGAAGGCCGTGTCCCCGTGCGCCTTTACGATGCCAACCAGCCCGAAGACAACAAGCCCGTGACCTGCGCGCAACCCTAACCATCGACGAAGAACTGGACCCTCGCTCATGATCGACAGCCCGGCCGGCCCTGAGAAAGCTCTCGAACGCCGCATCGGACTGCGCTCCGCCGTGCTCTTCAACATGCTCGAGATGATCGGCGTCGGCCCCTTCATTACCCTCCCCCTTGTCATCGCCGCAGCGGGCGCGCGTCTTTCCCTCTGGGCATGGATTCTGGGCGCCACCATTGCCGCGGCCGACGGCCTGGTGTGGGCCGAACTTGGCGCCGCCTTTCCGCGCGCCGGCGGCTCCTACGCATTCCTGCGCGAGATCTACGGGCCCAACGGTGCAGGGAACTGGCTCAGCTTTCTTTATGTCTGGCAGCTGAGCTTCTCCGCGCCGCTCTCCATCGCGTCAGGATGCATTGGCCTCTCCAGTTTTCTCGCCTGGTTCTGGCCCAACCTCGACCACGCACCATTCGCGGCACTACCCGCGCTGCACTACGGCAACTTCACAGCCGTTGCGGTCTGCCTGTTGGTCACGGCGCTGCTTTATCGCAATCTGAGCCAGGTCACGCGTCTCGCGTGGGTGCTCTTTGCCGGCGTACTCATCGCCATCGGCGGCGTCATCGTCTCCGGTTTCGCACATGCGCATGCGTTGGGGGGATGGTCGATGCCGCCGGCACCGGCACTAGGCCTCGCGGCGGCCCTCGGCGGCCTTGCCCAGGCCACGCTCATCACCACCTACGACTACTGGGGCTACTACAACATCACGTTCCTTGGCAGTGAAGTGAAGCGCCCGGAGAAGACCATCCCCCGCGCGATCCTGCTCTCGGTTGTCCTCGTCGCCGCGTTCTACTGCGCCATGAATCTGGCAGCCTTGCCGTCGGTGCGTGTCGCCGCGGGCCAGGTTGCCGCGCAGGGAGCCGCGCGCCTGCAACTCGTGGCGCAGATCGCGCAATCCGCCTTCGGCGCGTGGGCCGGCCGCCTCATGGCCGCTCTCATAATCTGGACCGCCTTCGCCAGCGTCTTTTCCCTGCTGCTCGGCTATTCGCGCGTGCCCTACGCCGCCGCACGCGACGGCAACTACTTCCGCTTCCTCGCCGCGATCCATCCACGCCACAACATTCCGCACCGCTCGCTGCTCGCGCTCGGATTCGTCGCCGCCGCGTTTTGCCTTTTGTCCCTGACCCAGGTCATCACGCTGCTCGTCATCACGCGCATCCTGCTTCAATTCTTCCTGCAGCATATCGGCGTCATCGTTCTGCGCATCACGCGGCCCGGACTTGAGCGGCCCTTCCGCATGCCGCTGTTCCCGCTGCCGCCGCTCATCGCCATGGCCGGCTTCGTCTTCATGCTCATCAACCGCGACAGCGCACTGAAGGGCCTCGCCGTAGCTGCCGCCATCGCCATCACCGGCACCGCGATCTATCTCTATCGCGCGCGGAAGTTGAACGAGTGGCCCTTTGGAGCCAGCCGGCGTCTCCCGGATGTCGGCCCCTGACCGCAATCCATAGCAGGGGTCGGGCGCGTACTTGTAACGTGCAAGCCTTCCACCGTGTCTAATGAGGGAGGGCGTGTTCTTCCCACTGAGGTCAAGGCATGTTGATCAAAAAACCCGCAGACATCCCTTCTTCCGAGATCACTCCGCGCAGCGGCTACGACTGGTATATGAACCGCAGGAGATTCCTGCGCGGCGCACTCTCGGGCGCGGCGGTCACCGGGGCCGCGCTAGTCGGCGCCGATCGTCTGGCCGAGATCGCCTCGCCAGGTACCGCGGCGCACGCCGATTCCAAGCTCCAAACCGTGAAGAGCCCTCTGAGCACGACCGGCGAAACGCCGACGAGCCTCGAAGACATCACGCACTACAACAACTTTTACGAGTTTGGCGTGCAGAAAGACCAGCCCGCGAAGAATGCCGGCGGTCTGCCCACGCGGCCGTGGATCGTCAAAGTCGATGGCAAAGTGAAAAAGGCGAAAACTTTCGACATCGACACGCTTCTCAAACTGCGCCCGCTCGAAGACCGCATCTATCGCCACCGCTGCGTCGAGGCCTGGAGCATGGTGATTCCCTGGGTCGGCTACTCGCTTTCCGAATTCATCAAGCAGTGCGATCCGCTGCCGTCCGCCAAATACGTCCAGTTCCTCTCCTACTTCGACCGCAAGGTCGAGAAGTGGTCAGACGCGTCGACCATCAACTGGCCCTACTCCGAAGGGCTGCGCATGGATGAAGCCATGCACCCGCTCACGCTGCTCACTTTCGGACTGTACGGGGATGTTCTGCCCAACCAGAATGGCGCGCCCGTGCGCATCGCCATCCCCTGGAAGTACGGCTTCAAGTCGGCGAAGTCGATTGTGGCCGTGCGCTTCCTCGATTCGCAGCCGTCCACAACCTGGAACGAGATGGCGCCCAACGAGTACGGCTTCTACTCCAACGTGAACCCCAACGTCGACCATCCACGCTGGAGCCAGAAGACGGAACGCCGCATCGGCCAGCCCTTCTACGCGCAGCGCAAGGCAACCCTCGTGTTCAATGGCTACGGTGACCAGGTCGCCTCGCTCTACAACGGCATGGATCTGAAGAGGAATTTCTAAAGGCAGCGGAGCTAGCGGGGTTAGCGGTGCTAGCGGAGTGAGCGGAGTGAGCGGTGTTAGCGGTGTTAGCGGTGTTAGGATGCCCAGTGCAGATCAATGGTGCGTCAACCGCTGAGAACATTTGAATGCAGGCGAAGCGAGCGGCCTTAGCAGAGTTGGAAGAGCTAGGCAATCTAATACGAATTGAAACGGCGTCAACGATGACAGAACCGGCTAACTCCGCTAGCTCCGCTAACCCCGCCAACCCCGCTAACACCGCTAGCTCCGCTGCTTTCCCGAACCGACCCACCCTCATCCTCCTCAAAACCCTCACCTGGGCAGCCTGCCTGGGCCCCATGGCCCTGCTTGTCTACGAGGCGCTCACCAACACGCTCGGCCCTGATCCGACAGCAAACATCGAACTCACCACGGGCTACAACACACTGCTGTTGCTGATCATCTCGCTGGCCGTCAGCCCGGTGCGCAGGCTGGTTCCAAGGCTCGCCTGGCTCATCAAGTTCCGCCGTCTGCTTGGCCTGTTTGCCTTCTTCTATGGAACCGTACACATGCTGGCTTACGTTGCGCTTTATGCGGGGTTCGACCTGCGCGCCATGCTCGACGACGTTGCCAAGCGCAAGTTCATCACGATCGGTGTTGCCGCATGGCTGCTGCTGCTGCCGTTGGCTCTCACGTCGACCACGTGGGCCATTCGCAAGATGGGCGGCAAAAACTGGACGCGACTCCATCGACTCGTCTACGTCGCCGCTGTTTGCGGCATCATTCACTACTGGTGGCAGGTGAAGACCGGGGTCCTGAGCCCGCTCCGTCTCACGATGGTTCTCGCGGTGTTGCTTCTCGCGCGGCCCGTACTCGCGCTCTGGCAGCGCCGCAGAGCACGTCCTGCAACGGCTTGATTCGCGGCTTTGTTGCGCTGCATGTCCCAATCAGCAATTTCGCGGGGATTCACTGCGGCTGGGCTGGCGTCCCCGCGGCCGGTGGAGCGGTAAGCGTTATGCTGATCCCCTCCAGGTCATTCACCACGGCAAGTGGCATCTCCTTGTCTGCGAACGAGCGTGCTGGAGCCACCTGCGACTCTCCGTGTCCTCCCGCCTCCTGCTGTTCCTCATCGTGCGCGCCCGTCACCGCAAGAACGTAGTTGTCCTTCGGAACATAATCGAACGTGAAATTTCCGTCCTCATCGAGCTCGGTCTCGCGCGCCTTGGTGCGATCGTCCGCATAGAGCAGCCGCACCATGCCATGCTGCACCGTGCGGCCATCGACCAGCGCCGAAACGTGTCCTGCCACCGTGTGCAGCCCAGAAAGTGGAATCTCAATATCCACGCCGTTCACTGTCTCGCCCGGCGTCACCTTCACCGTCGGCGCATCCTTGGTGCGAAAGACCCCGCCCACGCAGACGCGCGGTGCGGCCGATTCCGTCTCCATCGGCATCAGTGTGCAGACTTTGTAAATGCCTGCCTGCAGGTTCGTAATGCTGTAGTGTCCGCGTCCGTCGCTCTGCGCGCGCAGCGTCCAGGTGTCCATTAGGGGCAAGCCGACCGGCATCCACCCGTTCTTTTGCGTCTTGCGGAACACCTCGAATCGCATGCCGATCGCCGGGCTTCCATCGTCGAAGCTAACGGTGCCCGCAATCTCGGCTGCCCGCTCCATCTCCAGCGTAATTTCGCTCACGCGCCGCGCCGCCGCATGGACCTCGGTCAGATGATCTTTCCAAGCGTCGATCGAGTACTGGTGCCGCTCTCGATCCGATGTCAGCGATTGAATCTTCTCCGGATCTACACCCAACGCAGGATCGAGATATCCCTCTTGCGTCGCGAAGGCATAGTACCGTCCCGGCTCGACCGCCTCCATCCGGAAACGCCCCTCAATATCCGTTACCGCGATCTCGGTGGGGGGCAATGGCTCGCCGCTGTCGTTCTTCTCGTCTGCTTTGGGAGCGGACGTCAGAGCCACGGTCGCAAAACGCGCGGGCTTGCCCGTGTCGGCACAGTACACGATGCCGGTGACCACGCCCTTCCTGGGATCGGGCTTCTTGTGCTGATATTTGTTGCAACCCACGACGAGCAGGCAAAGGGCTGCAGGGATCGACAAGAGTCGTACGCGTCCCAAGGCACCCTCCCCAAGCTTCAACTCTCGAACGCCCGGAGTTTACCGGTTCAGAGTTCTGCGAACTCGAGCACCCGCTGCGCCACCGGACTGAAGCTCTTGCGGTGCAGCGGAGTCGGCCCCAGCCTTCTCAGCGCGGCGAGATGCTGCGGGCACCCGTAGCCTTTGTGGCTGGCCAGTCCGTAGCCCGGGTACTGGCTGTCCAGTTCCACCAGCATGGTATCGCGATGCACCTTGGCCAGCACGCTCGCCGCAGCAATCGAGAAGCTGAGCGCGTCGCCCTGCACAATCGGCTTCTGCGGGCAGTCCCAATCGATTTTGTCGATCCCGTCAATCAACAGAAAGTCCGCGGTCGGCGCAAGCTGCTCGACCGCCAGCCGCATGGCCAGCAGGGAAGCGCGCCGAATGTTGATGCGGTCGATCGTCTCCACATCCACAGCCGCCACCGCCCAGGCCATCGCCCTCGCGCGTATCTCGACGGCAAACTCTTCGCGCACTTTTTCGGAGAGCTTCTTCGAATCGGTCAGTCCCTTCAACCGGAACCTCGGTCCCAGGATCACCGCGGCCGCAACCACCGGCCCAAACAACGGCCCGCGCCCAACCTCGTCCAGTCCGGCCACACGCAAGGCCCCATCCGCCAATGCCGCCTTCTCGTGCTTCCATCCACATTTGGGCGACCGCGCCATGCACCCAGTATAGGAAGAACTCACCTGTTGAAGACTGGCCCGACTCAAAGGAAAAAACAGGTGTCAGGTTTCAGGGATCAGGTTTGACGTCAGGATCACGAGCAAAGCCGGGGCTCCCTTATTTGGGGTGATTTCTGGTTCGGGGAAGCTCGCTCCGTCAAACTTAGCCACCACCCTCAAATCCTGATCCCCTGAAACCTGATCCCTGAACCCTGACCGCAAAAGAAAAACCCCAGCCGCAATGGCTGGGGTTTTCTTTTGCAATCGCTCCGCTTACGCGCGAACCTTGCCGGTCACCCGATCCACTTCCTTCAGGCGGGCAGCCTTGCCGCGCAGTCCGCGGATATAGAACAGCTTGGCGCGGCGCACCTTGTAGCTGCGAATCTTCTCGATCTTGTCGATCACTTTGGAATTAAAGGGGAAGATGCGCTCCACGCCTTGTCCAAAGCTCATCTTGCGCACGGTAAAGGTGCCCTGCGCGCCCTTGTTGATGGCAATTACCAGGCCCTCAAAGGCCTGCAGCCGCTCTTTATCGCCTTCCTTGATCTTGACCTGGACGCGAATCTGGTCGCCCGGAACAAACGGGGGCAAATCGGTGCGCTTCAGCTTGTCGGCCAGGCGCTGCATTACTGGATGTATAGACATAGCACTTTCCTGCTCTTGGACTCAGAACCTCCAGTTTACCAGAGAATTCCCTTTTTGTGCGCGCCTGCCGTCCCACGAAATCCACCGTTACGCGTTCGCGCCCAACGAACCCCCACGATGCTATCCTGATGCGGCTTCTGCACTTTAGGAGTCATGAACGATGAAAGCCACTTTGCTTGCTCTGCCCGCCATCGCATTGTTTCTGGGAGTGATCGTCTTCAATCCAACCCCAGCTTCCGCCATTACCCCTATCCAACCTATCGCCCAATACGGCCAGCCCGGCGGCTGGGATGCGCCGCCCGCCGAGCTCAACGAAATGCAGCGCCGCGGCTTCCATGAGGGAGTCGAAGGCGCTCGTCGAGACTTTGAAAACCACCGCCCTCCCAACGTCGAGAATCGCGAAGAATACCGCACCGCCAACTTCCCGCCGGAGATGCGCGAAGCCTGGCGCGAAGGCTTCCGGCGCGGTTACAACATCGCGGTTGCGCATCTCTACCCGCAACCCGGCATGCAGCCCGAACCCATGATGCAGCCCGGGCCCCCTCCGGGGCAGTTCCACGGCTGGGAAGGGAATATGCCGGCCTTCAACGAGGTGCAGCGGCGCGGCTATGAGGAAGGCAGAATCGGCGCGCAGCGCGACGCCGAAAATCATCGCCGTCCCGACCCCAACAATCGCGACGAATACCGTGCTCCCAACGTGCCGCCACAGTTGGTGGAGGAGTACCGCGAGGGCTTCCGCCGCGGGTATGAAGAGATGGTCTACCAGATGATGGGCGTCAGGGATGAAGGCCCATGGGACGCCGCTCCCGGGGTCTTCAACGAGGTTGAGCGTCGCGGCTTCATGGATGGAATGGAAGGCGCGCGCAAGGACATGGGCAACCATCGCCGCCCCGATCCCAACAATCGCGACGAGTACCGCAATCCGCACGTCCCGCCCGAACTGGTCGAAGACTACCGGCAGGGCTTCCGCCGTGGCTATGAGCGCGCCGTCGCTCACCTCTACGGCGAGCAGCGCTAAAGGTGCCCCGGGTCCCTCGAATTTGGGGACCCGGGAAAGCCCGGTTCCTAACCTCTACATCTGTGTGCCCCATTCATCCGCGGCTGCATCGCGGATGAGTGGGAATGCACAAATTCCTCCATAGGGCAGGCGCTCCCACTTCTGTGCCCCACGGATTCCTGTATTTGCTATAGTTCCCGCTATGGATCCCAAGCGTGAACTGCTGCGCCACACAGTTGCCGCCCTCGCCTATCGCGCTACCCGCGCCCTTGAGGGCGCACCCGATGCCTTCGCCGGCTACGACGGCGCCGGCCGTACGCCCCTCCAAATCCTGGCGCACATGGGCGATCTCTTCGATTGGGCACTCAGCGCCATCGAGGGCCGCGAGCGGTGGCATAACCTGCAACCTCGCCCGTGGCCTGAAGAGCAGCAGCGCTTCTTTCGGTCCCTTCAGGCCTTCGACGCATACCTTGCCTCCGATGCCGAACTCCACGCCTCCATCGACGCGTTGATGCAGGGCCCCATCACCGACGCCTTCACCCATGTCGGCCAGCTCGCCATGTTGCGCCGTCTCTTCGGCCACCCCACGCGCGGAGAAAACTTCTACATTGCCACCGTCACCATCGGCCGCACCGGCGCCGACCAGCCTGCGCCGGTGCAACCCTTCAAGTAGCTGTGGATTCGCCTCAGCCCTTCGCAGCGTTGGCGAAGACCTCCCGTGCGGAGGTAGTACCTTCCACGCGCTCCGCCCCGTCTTCGCTGAATCCGATCCATCCCGAGTTCACGCCGTCGATCATCTCCTCGTACGCCCAGGTCTGGCCAGCCGGCAGACCCATACCCTGCAACGCAGCGGGCCAGGCTTCACGTGGAATCGCCTGGGCGCGAACTTCACGGCCCAGCACCTGACCCAGCGCGGCTGCCAGCTCGTCCGCGCTCACCATCGACCCGAGATCGATGACGCGTTTGCCCGTCCATTCCGATGTGAGAAGCTTTGCGATCGCAGCGCCAATATCCCTGGTGGCAATCATCGGCACTTTGCGATCTGTCGGCGAGTAGAAGATCGGTAGACTTCCGCTTTGCCCTGCCTGCAGACCGAAGAGGTAGTTTTCATAAAATGAACCCGCGCGCACAAATGCCATCGGGAAGGGCCCGTCTTTGAACGCTTCCTCAAGCAAGTGCGTTGACGTGATCAGCCCCAGACCGGAAGTCTTCTCCGACCCCATCGAGGAGAGTGCCACGACCCTGGGCGGCGTTGCCTTGGCAAGAGCTTCCTTATAGCTGGCGACCACCGCTTTCGCCTCGCGGAAATCCCGCGAAGGCGTCGAGATCGGAGGCATCATGAGATACGCGCCTTCGACGCCCTTGAGGGCGGCAGCCATCGCCGCTGCATCCTCCCACTCTCCCTTTACCAACTCCACACCCTTTGCCGCCCACGGAGCCGCTTTGGCTTCGTCGCGCACCAGCGCACGCACCTGTTTGCCCTGCTTCAAAAGCTCTTCTGCCGTAGCGCCGCCAACGTGGCCGGTAATCCCTGTTACGAGGAACATCTGACTTCTCCTTCCAGAACACAGATGCGCTCGCGCCGCTGCCGTCGCTTTTAAAGTCAGGGATCAGGGATCAGTGGTCTGTGATCAGTGAGTTTCAATCAAGGTTTCATTCCGCGCAGCAGCTCAATCGCCTGCCGGTACGTCATGTCCGCTGCCAGCGGTGCAAAGTCACTGTAGTCCTGCACGGAGTTGGAGTTCTTCGTCTTGAACAGGATGCGCCCGTTCATCACCAGCTGCAGGTGCACAATCCGCCACTGATCCCCGCCCACATCGGCCTGTTCAATCTCGACCGTTCCGCCCTTGTCGAGTTGGGCAAGCCCCAGCGCGATCTGCTTATCCTGCTGCAAGGTTCCTGCCAGCCGCACGACACGCTCATGAGCCGGATCGATCCAGAGCTCGCCGGTCATAGCCGTCAGAATGCCTGTTTCCAGATCCGGCGGATCGAACTGGGGATTCGGTTTGAAGGGAAACCTGGCAACCGTCCCGCTCGGCGTTTCGGCAGTGCCTGCGAATTGATAAATAAATGCATTGGGCAGCACCCGCAGCACCTTCAATGCCCGCGCTGTGTCACCGTCTTCGCTTTGCTTACGGTGCTGCTGCAATCCAGGATCATCGATGAGTGCCTGCAGGCGCGCCTCTTCGCGCTGTTCATCCGTCGCGCCCAGGGGCTGGTCGTTGATCGTGAGCAGGCGTGCCACATCGCCCTCGCGCGTCTCCACAATCTCCTTGGTCGAGGTGAGCCTCGGGCTGACTTTGTGCAGTTTGTAACGCAGCGGGTGACGGACATGAGAAAGGTCCTGCGCGGCGCGCGATTCGGTGGCCAGCGCACGCATCACCAGGGCCTGTGCCTGCTCCGCCGTCAAGGAGGTTGGTGTCTGCCCCGGCGCCAGAAGGCAAGCCCACCCCGCCCACGCCAGCCAGAATGCACTCCGCGATTGTCTGCGCACTGAAATCAGTGTAGCGGGCATGACCCTCTCAACCGGAAGGATGTGAATCTCTGACGAATTAGACGCCTCACCGCCGGTCTGGATGTTTTTCCTCCGCGACGGGCCGGAGCGTTGCCAATACATGACCCTGACCCCTGAAACCTGATCCCTGACACCGGACCCCTGAAACCTGATCCCTGACCGCGGACCGCTATTACTCACATTGCACCCCCAGGCCCGAAAACACTCATTCCAAGGCTCCGGAATTGAAGCCAAGTGGCCCGTTTGCGTATAGTGCGGGCAGGGCCACCTTTTGGTCCGCGGAAGGAATTGCTTATGGCAGGTGAGAATGGGGCAGCGCGCATCGGTAAGAGCGTTGTGATAAAGGGTGAAGTCAAAGGCAGCGAAGATTTGATTATCGATGGGCGCGTGGAAGGGACAGTCGATCTTGCCGAAAGCCGTTTGACGATCGGCCCCAACGCTAACGTGGCCGCCGATCTATCCGCTCGCGATGTCCTCGTCCAGGGGCATCTTTCCGGAAATGTCGTGGCCAGTGGCCGTGTCGAACTGCGGGCGGGCTCGACGGTTGAGGGCGACATCAAGGCCATGCGCCTCGCCATTGAAGACAACGCGATCTTCCGGGGCAAGGTCGAATTGACTCCGGGAACGCCGGCAACGCCGAAGACCGCTGCTGAATCCGCTTGACCGGACGATTGATCTCCGGTCGACCAGATAAGTGCCTGTTTGACCGCAAGGAGACCCCAGGTTGTTAGGCCGTTGGTTTGAGAAAAAGCAGGAGGCCCCCGCGCAGAATCCCGCGCTATCGGGTCCGCGTGTGCCCAGGCATTCGGGTGGATGGTCCGTGGTGCGAAAGCGGTTGCTGGCCGAACCCGGCCTGCGCATCATCGATGTCGGCTATACATCCCCGTCCAATATCAATTACCTCACCGAACTCGGCCAGAGCGTCTACCTGGCCGATCTCGTCCCCGATGCCTGCAATGGAAGCTGGACCAAGGGTGAAGACGAAGACGGGAAACCCATCTGGGACGTTGAAGGTTTCCTCGATCAGACCATGAACTTCCATGGGCGCATGTTCGACGTGGTTCTGCTGTGGACCACCCTCGACTATCTTCCCGAAGCTTTTGTCGCTCCCGTGGTTGCGCACTTCCACACCTACATGAACCCGGGTGGCCAGGTGCTCGCCTTCTGCCATACCCGCACCAAGGGCGAGGAGACCGTATTCTGCCGCTTCCACCTGACGCCGACGGACAACGTCGAAGTGCAGCTGGCGCAGCCGTTTCCCATTCAGCGTGCTTTCACCAACCGCAGCATCGAAAAGCTTTTCTCCGGCTGGTCAGGACATCGCCAGTTCCTCGCCAAAGACAGCGTCTCCGAAGTCATCATGACGCGCTAGCTGTGCGTTCGGATTCTCGATCACCGGCCTCTTGCCAGAGTCAACGAGATTTGTCCCGCATGGTTTGAGGTATGAAATAGAGCGTGGCTAAACAGTCTTATTCTCGTGACCGTACCGAAGAATGGCGTATCAACCGGTTTCAGCCAGTCTTCATCTGAGCTCTCTTCGATAAGCCTTCTCAACGCGTCGTATCCTCTCGAGATCAACTCCCGGCTGTATACGGGGTCAGAGCCTTGCCCACTATCCGTTTGCCCCATCGTCGTATCCTGCACGTCGGTCGGGACGCCTAATATCCCCGCAAATAAATTCAATGTTTCCCCGATATGCCGGTAGATGAACCCGATCGATGCTGTTTTGTCATTCAACTTCAGGGCGATATTCTGCTCGCTAACGCGATCAAATGAGAAATGGCTGGTGAATTCATTCTGTGTCACGATTTCCAGCAACACTTGTTTTTGCATCGGCATACCTCTCAACTTTGTTTTTCAACCGGCCCCATGCTTGCGGCACTGAAGTTATCATGACGCGCCAGCCGTCAGGCGCACAATTGTCAGGTGGGAAGATTGCGGAGCAGTGGGCATGCCGGATGTTCAGAGTCTGATGGCTCAAATGAACGGTCCGGGACAGAAGTAGAACAGGAGGTCGGATTGAAACTATCCCTCATCAGTGGGCTACTCCTTGCTGGAGCTTCGGCCGTTGGCGCTCAGCCTGCGCCCGTGTTTCTGCCGGCGACACCCACCACCGTTGCCTGGGGTTATTACTGGTCGCAGGCAAAGCCGGTGCTCACGATCCATTCCGGCGACGAAGTCCGCATGCAGACGCTCTCCACCTGCGGCTCCAACGAGCGCCTGATCGCACAAGGCGTTTCTCCAGCAGATATCCCGGCGTATAACGACGCAATCTTCAAAGAGGTCAAGGACAAAGGCCCGGGTGGGCACATTCTCACCGGCCCGGTTGCCGTGGAGGAAGCCGAACCCGGCGATGTGCTCGAAGTGCGCATCGAGAAAATCGAAATGGATGCATCCTTTGCGTGCAATGGCTTTTCTGCCGGCCGCGGGTTTCTGCCCAACGATTTTCCCTACGACAAGCGAAAGATCATTCCGCTGGATCGGGCTGGAATGATCGCCAAATTTGGGCAGGGCATCGACATTCCGTTGCGCCCCTTCTTTGGCAGCATGGGCGTGGCGCCGCCGGCAGCCGCAGGGCGGTACGACAGTGCTCCACCGTGGATGCACGCGGGCAACATGGACAACAAGGAACTCATAGCCGGAACGACCCTCTTCATCCCCGTGCATGCACACGGCGCGCTCTTTGAGGCAGGCGACGGACACGCCGGCCAGGGGAACGGAGAAGTGGATATAACCGCGCTGGAAACTTTTCTGACCGGGACATTCCGATTCATCGTGCACAAAGACCAGCATCTGCTCTGGCCGCGCGCTGAAACTCCGACGAGCTACATCAGTATGGGTTTCAGCCCCGACCTGAAAACCGCCACCGAGATGGCCGTCCGCAACATGATTGATTTTCTCGTCGCCGAAAAACATCTCACGCGGGACGATGCTTACATGCTGATCAGCACCGCTGTCGATGTCGACATTACGCAACTCGTCGATGGCAACGTTGGCGTCCACGCCATCTGCCCCAAGGCGATCTTCTCCAGGTGAGCGTTGCGGGTAGAGAACGCTAAAATCCATGACGAGCGTCAACCCAAGTCTGCGCAACGTTCATGCCGCTGAGCGCATCATCTGAGCGCTGCACATGTTTTCATCGGAGGAATCATGAGTTCATCGCAAGCGCCCAAAATAACTTGGCTCGGCCACGCCACGGTGCTGGTTCAAACCCCAAAGGGGACCAACATTTTGATCGACCCGTTTATCGAGCACAATCCCAAGTACCCCAAGGGGTACGAATTACCCGAGAAGATTGACTATGTTCTCCTCACCCATGGTCACGGCGACCATATCTCCGACGCTGTCCCCGTCGCCACCAGGCACGGCTCGACCGTCGTGGCTATCTACGAATTGGCCGCCTATGTTGAATCCAAGGGCATCACGAAGACCATCGGCATGAACCTGGGGGAACGGTGCAACTCGACGATGTTGCCGCCACTCTGGTGGACGCCAGGCACTCTTCCGGCGCACAGGATGAGAAGGGAACACATTATGTGGGTGTGGCCGGAGGATTTGTCCTGACCTTGGAAAGCGGTCCGGTGCTCTATCATGCCGGAGATACAACGGTATTCTCCGATATGCAACTTATTCGCGACTTATATCAGCCTGAAGTGGCGATGCTGCCCATCGGCGGCCACTTCACCATGGGCCCGAAAGAAGCCGCGTTGGCCGTCCGCTATCTTGCGCCAAAGAAAGTGCTGCCACTGCACTTCGGCACGTTTCCGCCGCTAACCGGAACTCCTGAGGAACTGGCCAAACTCGTCGGTGCAGACGTTGAAGTTGTGCGCTGGTCACCCGGCGACACTGTCTAGAAATTAAGTGCGGACTCGATTGTTCAGGCCGACTCTATTCGAGATAGAGATTCGTTCATTCCAAGAAGAAAGGCCGGCATGTCTGCCGGCCTTTCCAGAGTCTGGACTTAATTGCCAGAGCCTGAGCGCTTTTTCTGTTCCGCCCAGCGGCGTTTCACAGCTTCAGCAATGCGGCGTCGGCCTTCCGGGGAAAGATTTCTCTTCTTCTTCGCTCTCTTCTTGGTCGCGGGCGCTGCTGCGGCTTTCTTCGGCGCCGCCGCGACATTTCCTGTCAGTAAGGCCCGTGCACGTTGCAGTTGAGCGATCTCCTGATCGATCTGGGCCAATATCTCTGATACTCCCACACTTCCTCCTGTGATGTAAGTGGCTTGCAGCAAACCCGAGTTCGATCGCGCGGGGTCAAAACGTGCTAGACGGTTATCTTCTAAAGAAAACAACCAATCTATCTTGGTCCGCTAAAGATACCCTGATTTCTGGTTATGCCGAGATTCCCGTAAAACCAACCAAAAGACAGTGTGCGGGAGCCACTTTGCGTTTTTTATACGATAAACAACCGTAGACTTCTTTACAAACAAAAAATAGATTTCACTTGTGAATTCAGTCGAGAAACCTTAACAAAACATTAAGGCTTGCACAGTACCTTGCGTGAACTATCTGTATTTGGAGTAACTTGTGCTGAGCGCAATGGACTGCATGGCATCAACACTTCGAACCTATGTTCTAAATGCATAAAACAGGTCGAGCGATCAAGAGGTGGCTATTTATAAAGGAGTTGTAAAGATGCACCAGCCGACTTAGTCGGATCGCGGATCGCCGTAGAGAACAATAATTGACTTGAAGAGGAACTACCCGCGTACCTTTGGCGATCGCGAGGGCGCATCGCCCGCGGCCAGGCGCCCAGGTGCAGCAGGGGGAAGTTCCGAACTCCCCGCTTTCAGTTCGGATGGGGACTCAGCCGCGCGATAGTTACGCAGATCGCGCAGGATCTCCTGCTTTTCACGCGCATACTGGCCGGCAAGGCGTGTCAGCGCATAGGTGATGATGTCGCTGTGGTGCAGGTCGGGCATCGACGGGTCGCGGCGCATATTCAGCCACAGCCTGTGCACCAGCTGCACGTCATCGGGGCTCAGGTTGGGAGCGTGCGGCCCGATGTAGAACACCTTGACCGGGCCGGCGGGATCCACAACATAGAAGTTGAACTGCCGTTTCGGCTCGGGCAGAGCTTCCCACGCCTGTCCCATATGGAAGGCCTGGTCCTCCGCAGTCATCTTCGACGAGATACTCGAGACCACCGAATCCACTTCGAGATTGTTGGCGCCCTGCACCAGCGCCGCGAAGACGTCGCCCGCGGGCACAACCAGCAGAGAAACCGTCTTGCCAAAGCTTTCCGCCACCGAGACGGCCTTCGTAAAGACCATCTGCTCGTGCTCGCTGAAGCTTTGTTCTTCGGCGCTCAGGTACTCGGGACCGCCGACGCCCATCATGCGCACGCTGATGACGACTACGTCCTGGTCGTCTGTACTTGTCCGCGCCAGCGTCCACTTCAATGCGAATGGATTCGATGGATCGCGCATCGTCACCATCACGCCGCCCGGCCGGATCGCGGCCGATTCGCGGCTGATCGTGTCCTGGTGCTCCAGTTGGAAGTGGTCCTTCATCTGCCGCGAAGTGATCGCGTGCTTGCGCAGATTCTGCCGCTCCGAAACTGTGAAGATAATGAAGAACCCCGCCGCAAACACTATGCCGCTCACCGTGGCCACCGACTTGGTGAACAGGTTCACGGTCGCCGTGGAAAGCAATACGAGGAACACCGAGAACAACCCAACCGGTATCTCGCGCCCACCTATGCGGATATTGGGCGGAACCTTCCACCCGCGCTCGCCATGGTATTTCCAGCGCAGAACCAGCATGGCCAGGCTGTTGAACGTGAACGACCAGATCACGCCGAACGCATATGCCTCGCCGAGGGTAATCACGTTGCCTCGGCTGGCGATGATAGTCGTCATCTGCAAAATAAAAACCAGGTTGACGATGCGCGAACTGGTGCCGAACCGGCGGTGCGGTTTGCGGAACCAGTCCGTCAGCACGCCATCCTCGGCCACCCGCATCAGCACGCCCGTCGATCCGATCATCGATGTGTTAATCGCTCCTGAAAGGATCAGGAACCCCACCAGCACCACGAAGATGCGGAACGCAATGCGCCAGAACATGGGGCCGACCATGTACATGGCCAGTCCTGCAATGAGGTTGTCCTGGTAAATCTGGGTGCGCGGCACCTGTGGGATCAGCATCGACGCCAGCAGCGTGGCGCCACCCGTGAAGATCAGGCTGTAGATGGCGATGACGATCGCGGCGCGCTTCAGGTTCTTCAGCTTCGGGTGCTCAATCTCGCGATTGACCTGCGCCAGGCTCTCTTCTCCCGACATGGCCAGAATCGAATGGCCGAACGCCATCAGGATGCCGAACAGGCCGAAGACCTTGATGCCGGTTCCCCTCAGGAACCCAAGCGCCTCATTGCTGAAATGCAAATTCGAGGGAATCGGCGCGGGCGGCAGATGCGCGCCCATCATGAAGACCGAGTAGACCCCCCAGATCAGCAGAACCACGACCATCACGGTCGTGATCTGCATAACGCGCATGGCCTTGCCGCTCGACTCCTCGATGCCCTTGACGTTCTGCCACCAGTAGTAAACGGTGACCAGCGCCGCGAACACCGCCGAGGTGTAGTTCATGTCGAACTGCATCGGATTGCCGTGCGCGTCCATCATGGCCGGCGGAAGCCAGTGGCTCTGGTTGGCCTGCACCATGAGCTCGTTCATCAGGCCGGTGATGTACTGCCCAGCCGACACTCCCGATATCGGTCCCGTGAGGATGTAGTCGAACATCAACGCCGAGACACTCAGCTTGGCAAACGTCCCGCCCAGCGCCTCCTTCACCACGCGGTAAACACCACCACGGGTGAACATCGAACAGCTCTCCACGTACACGGCACGCACCGCGAAGCTGAAGAGCATGATGCCCAGGATGAACCAGGGCGCGGCTGCGCCTACCGCCTGTTCGGCAATGCCGCCGGCATAAAAGGCTGAAGATCCAAGATCGTTGAGAACAATGGCGGCGGCACGCCAGAAGGAAATGAACGTCAGCATCACCGACGATGCCACTATGAGCCGGACGCGGTCAGAGGGCGGGGCTACGGTCGTTCGGGAAGATGCCATGGCATGTGCGCCGGCGCAGGATCCGGCAATCTAAAATCCAGTGAGCGCAATCGTCCGCCGCCCTTGGTGAGTGTAAGTCCGAATGAAGGCGACGTCAACTTGACCCCAGTTGGCCCCTTTGGTTCTAACCCCTTGCAGAAACAGGGTTTTTACTCGTCTTTCCCGAATAGCTCTTTGCCGTCTTCAATAAAGCTGATCAGCACCACGATCGTGGAGCCGGCGAGACCCACAAAAAACATGATCTCGAGCACCGTCATCGCCAGCGAAATAATCTGCATGCACCCGATTGTAGCGCGATGGCTGAGCTCACTCCGGAAATGTGCCACATCTTCGGTTCCGAGTATTGACGCAATCAAACCGCGCTCCGAAAAGGGCTGGGTTGTGGCGTGTTCTAAACTCGCACCTATATGCCTAGCATTTCTTCGAGCATGGAAGCACGCGTGCCTTGGCTTGCCGCCGTGCTTGGCGCCGCGCTGCTCGAGCTGCCCTTTCCCATCGCCGGCCCCTTACCCTTGTGGAGAGCCGTCTTCGCCTGGTTCGGCCTCGTGCCTCTGCTATGGGCTCTTCTCTCTCCGTCGAGCGTGCGTCATCGCCGCCCCCTGCGCCGCGCTTTCCTCATCAGTTATCTCTGCGGCTTCCTCTGGTACACCGGCAACTGCTACTGGGTGCGCGACACCATGGCCAAGTACGGCGATCTGCCCGCCGCGGTGCCTGTCCTCCTCCTCATCGGCTTCAGCCTGGTCTTGGGTCTCTACTTCGGCCTCTTCGGGCTCGCCATCGCGTTCCTGCGCCGGCGCACCGGCAATGCCAAGATCGCCCTCACCGCCGCTCCGTTTCTCTGGGTCGCCCTCGAACTCGCCGCCGCGCGCATCACTTCCGTCCCCTGGGATCAGCTCGGCTACTCGCAGATCGACAACGCGCTGGTCAATCAGCTCGCCCCCTGGACTGGCGTCTACGGCATCAGCTTTGTGCTGGTAGCCGCCAACGCGCTCATGGCCGGTGGCTTCGTTGTGGAGCGCTGTCCGCCGCGGCCGTTCTGGCAAGGCCCGCGTCCCTGGGGAATCGCCGGCGTTTTGCTCATGAGCCTGAGCGTGTCCGGCCTGCTTCTATCGCCCCCGGTGCCCGCAACCACAGCGACTGCCGTGCTCATCCAGCCCAACCTCGACGTCTCTGGCGACAACCGCTGGGCCGCGGACGGCGAGTGGGAGCAGCACATTGCCGGCTTCAAGCGCCTGGCCGCTGAACTATGCAAGCCGTCGATCAACGGGATTCCCGAAACCGATGCGCCGAAGTTGGTCCCGGCGTGCTCCTCATCTGGAATCGCGAAGACCCCCGACCTTGTGGTGTGGCCCGAGTCGCCTGCACCCTTCGATGAGACCGACCCGCGCTTCCAAACTGCCCTGGCCGACATTGCCCGCTCCGACCATGCCGCGGTCATCTCAGGAAACATCGGCTGGACCCACGACCCCGAAACCCAGGAGTGGAACTACTACAACTCCGCCCTGGTGATCGGCGCAGACGGCAATCGCGTCGGCCGCTACGACAAGGTCCATCTCGTTCCCTTCGGCGAGTACGTGCCCTTCGCGAATCTACTCCGCTTCGCGCGCAAGCTCACCGGCCGCGTCTCCAAGTTCACCCGTGGCGACGGCGCCAAAGTCTTCCGCCTCGCCGCCGCTTCCGACGACGCCCATCGCTACGGAGTTTTCATCTGCTACGAGTCAGTCTTCGCAGACGAGATTCGCCACTTCGCGCAACTCGGCGCTGAAGTGCTGGTCAACATCAGCGACGATGGCTGGTATGGCGACACCAGCGCCCCCTGGCAACACCTGAACATGGTCCGCATGCGCGCAGTCGAAAACCGCCGCTGGCTCCTGCGCGATACCAACAACGGCGTCACCGCGGTCATCGACCCCTATGGCGTCGTGCGCCAATCCATCCCCCGCCACCAGGAAGACGCACTTCCCGCCCAATTCGCCTTCCGCGGCGACATCACCTTCTACACCGCCCACGGCGATGTGTTTGCGTGGCTATGCGCCTTCTTTTCGATTGCAGGCCTTTTCTGGTTCGGGAAATCGCGAGCACGAAGCCGCTAGGTCCCCCACCTGCCCGCTCCGCGAACTCCGCTATACTGAACCTAAGGCGCCACACCTCACCGCGGTGCCCACTCGCTTCACAAAGTCAGGTCATCCGAGCCGCTATGTCGTCATTGAACGATCTCGAATTCGCATATGCTCCCGTGCGCGATCAAACGCGCGACCTGCGGGAGTATCTTTGACCCGGCCCGCATCCGCAAAGAACTCGCAGACATAGAAACCAAACTCGCCGACCCCGCCCTCTGGAACGATCCCGCCGCCTCCAAGCCGCTCATGCGCGACCGCAAGCGCCTCGAGAACCTTGTTGCCGACGACGAGCAGCTCGTACGCCGCACCGGCGACATCGAGGCCTACTTTGAGTTGGCGCGCGAAGGCGAAGATGTTCTCGCCGACCTGGAGCGCGACATCAAGGCTCTCTCCGCCTTCAATGAAGAGCTCGAAGCGCGCACCATGCTCAACGGCGAGGCCGACGCGCTCAACGCCATTGTCACCGTGCATCCGGGAGCGGGCGGCACCGAGAGCCAGGATTGGGCTGAGATGCTCATGCGCATGTACTTGCGCTGGGCCGAGCAGCAGGGTTTCAAAACCGAAATCAACGACCTGCAGGATGGCGACGAAGCCGGCATCAAGTCGGCCACCTTCACCATCCTTGGCGAGTATGCCTTCGGCCAGCTTGCCGGCGAGAGCGGTGTGCATCGCCTCGTGCGCATCTCGCCCTTCGACTCCGCCAAGCGCCGCCACACGTCCTTTGCCTCGGTCTACGTCTCGCCGGAAATCGACGACTCCATCGAAGTCGATATCAAGCAGGAAGACTTACGCGTCGATACCTACCGCTCCGGCGGCAAGGGCGGCCAGCACGTCAACACCACCGACTCTGCGGTGCGCATTACCCACAACCCTACAGGCATCGTGGTGCAATGCCAGAACGAGCGCTCGCAACACAAGAATCGCGAGAAGGCGATGAAGATGCTGCGCTCCCGCCTCTACGAGTTCGAGCTCGAAAAGAAGAAGGCGGTTTCGAAGAAGCTCGAAGATTCAAAGCTCGAAATCAACTTCGGCTCGCAGATCCGCTCCTACGTCCTGCAGCCCTACCGCATTGCCAAGGATCACCGCACCAAGGTCGAAGTGGGCGACGTAGACAAGGTGCTCGACGGTTACCTCGAGCCGTTTCTGCGCGGCTATCTGCTCGCCAAGCGCCGCGGTACCGCCGTGGCAGCCGGCGAGTCCGACGACCTCGACGTCTAGAAGCCTGGGCCACGCAGAACCCAAGGCACGAACCAACTCCGCAACTCATCGCGCCGCCGGCGCGTGCTGCCAGCTCTTGTAAACAAACTCCAGGCTGTATCCGTCCGGATCAAAAACATGCGCCGCATAGTAGCGCGGATCGTAGTACAGCCGGATGCCGGGCGCCCCGTTATCGGTAGCTCCGGCTGCGATTGCGGCAGCGTAGGCCGCGTCCACCTGCTCCCGGCTGTTGGCGACAAAACCCACGTGCGCCGCGCGGCCGTCCGCCTCTCCTGCACGCAGCCACAGAAACAAGCGCCCGTTCGCGCCAAACCCTTTCAGGTCGGGATGGCCGGGCGGCCCGTTTTTGCCGTCGTAATCAAATCGGTCCGTAATGCCGAGAGGAGCCAGCGCCCGCTCGTAAAACGCGATTGAGCGTTCCACATCGCTCACGGTGAGAAACACATGGTCGAGCATTCTGTCCCTTTCCATCGTCCGGTGCTGCGTGGCGGCGCCAAGCTTCACGGCGCAATCCAGCCGAAATCTGATCCCATCGGATGCTCAATGCCAAGTGCCATTCGAGTCTCGTCGTGCTGGACTTGCCGTAACCGCATTCTGCAGGTCCCTTAGAGAAGGGCACAGTTTTGGTCCTGTCTTGCGCGCCCATCGCGGCGCGGGGCGGGGCACTTCTACCGAACCCCGAAAGAGTGATCCTATTTTGCATTGAATTAAGCCCAAATGGCGCAAACTACGTTCAGGCATACCGTGTGCAGAGGCTCCGGTCTATCTAGTCGCAAATCCGCCGGGGTTTAGACCGTTGGAGACTTACCACTTCCGCTACATAGCCCCCCACCCCCCTCCCCCCTATTTCTGCAAGCGACTCGAAATGCGGTGGTTAAGGCGAAAATTTCACAAAAAACATGCGAAAAACAGGAGTTTGCGCCCTGATCTTCCTCTTTCCGTCCTCTCGCGACGAATGCCGCCATCATAGAGTGGAAGTATGAGCGATCCAAAAACGATCGACGAGATGCTGTCGACCGCCAAAACTATTGCCGTTGTCGGCATGAGCGACAAAACCTGGCGCGCCAGCCACAACATCGGTCGCTATCTGCACGAGAACGGCTACCGCGTACTGCCGGTAAACCCGGCTCTCACCGAAGTGCTCGGCTTGAAAAGCTATCCCGATCTCGAGTCCGCTCAATCGGCTGCGAAGGCCGAAACCGGCTCGGGGATCGATCTCGTCGACGTCTTCCGCGCCTCCGAAGCCGTACCGCCCATCGTCGACGACGTAATCCGGTTGCACATCCCGTATTTGTGGCTGCAGGATGGTGTCGTGCACGACGAGGCTGTGGCCCGTGCTGAGGCCGCCGGCGTGAAGTGCATCCAGAATGACTGCATCTTTCGCGAGCATGCCGCGCGCCCGGCATTGCACACGCGAAGATAGATCTTAGACTTTGTAACGGGACCTCGTGCTGGCGAGTCCAATCTGTAGGAGTTTCGCACCACGCTTATGCGCCTTCGCACAAAACTGATCACGGTGCTTTCGCTGCTGGCAGCCAGTCTGCCTTTGCTCGCTGTGTCCAACACGGCCGATGCGCCGCATGTTCATGTGCAGCTTGTGATTCCCGCCTCGTCCCTTGCGCGTGGTGCGGCAGCCGATGCGGGCCTCTACTTCAAGATCGATTCCGGCTGGCACGTGTATTGGAAGAATGCCGGTGACGCGGGCGAGCCGCCGCACCTGAAGTGGACTCTGCCGCAGGGAATCACCGCCGGACCACTGCAATTTCCAGCGCCGAAGCGTCTTCCGCTGCCGCCGCTCATGGACTTCGGCTACGAAGATGAGGTGCTGTTCCCGTTCCAGTTGACTGTGGCGCAGTCTGCGAACGCAGGCTCAGCGGTGCTGCACACCAAGGCCGATTGGCTGGTGTGCCAGGCCACCTGCATTCCCGGCAAAGCCGAGTTGGAAGTCACGCGTACGATCGCGGACGCAGCATCTGGAGCCGTCTCGCCCGATAGCGACCTTTACAAGCGGATGAGCGGGCGTCTTCCACTCAGCCTCCCCGCAGGAGCGACCGTCTCGTTCCAGTCCACCAAAGACGGCTTCCGGCTGACAGTGAAGACCGGCCATCGCGAAACGGAGGCATCGTTCTTCCCGGCGGACCAGGACATTCTCGCCAACGCCGCGCCACAAAAGGTGACACCCAAAGCGACGGGCCTGACGCTCGATCTAGCCAAGGACCCGAACGGTACCACCACGCCAACCGCGTTGAATGGTGTTTTGGAATTGTCGGGCGGTCGCGCCTATGACATTGCCGCGAAGGGAACTGCCGGAGCAGCGGGCAGCATCGCCTCCGCTCCCGCGCAGACTGCTCCGGCAACGGAAACCCCGATTGCTGCGCCGGCGGTGGCTTCCAACAAGATTCCAGAGCCACCATCCGCGGCTCCAATAGCGCCGACAACCAATCGCCCTCCGCCCGAATCAGGCCCGGGACTGCTCAAGGCTGCGAGCTTCGCGTTTCTGGGCGGGCTGCTCTTGAATCTCATGCCGTGCGTCTTCCCGGTGCTCTTTCTGAAGGGCCTTTCGCTGGTCAACTCCGGCAACGAAGAGCGCCATAAGCTGCGCACGCACGGCTTTGTCTACGCCGTTGGAATTCTCGTCTCGTTTTGGGTACTGGTGGCGGCCCTGCTCGGGCTGCGCGCCGCGGGTGCGACGCTTGGCTGGGGATTCCAATTCCAGTCGCCCGTGTTTCTCACCCTTATGGCAGGGCTGCTCTTCTTCCTCGGCTTATCGCTTGCGGGCCAGTTCGAGATTGGACTGACGCTGACCAGCGCAGGCGGCTCTCTCGCGCAGAAACATGGCTACGCAGGCAGCTTCTTCACCGGAGTTCTCGCTGTCGTCGTCGCTACGCCGTGCACGGCTCCGTTCATGGGCGCGGCCATTGGCTATGCGCTCTCGCAAAGCGCCGCGGTCACGCTGGCCGTCTTCACCGCGCTCGCGCTTGGTTTAGCCGCGCCTTACGTCGCTCTCACGCTTCGGCCAGAGTGGACGAGCCTGTTGCCCAAGCCAGGCGTGTGGATGGAAGTTCTGCGCCAGGCCGTTGCCGTGCCGATCTTTGCGACGGTGATCTGGCTTGCCTGGGTGCTGGCCAACGCCTACGGTGCGAGCCTCGTTGCCGTGCTGCTGCTCAGCCTGTTAATCCTCGCGATCGCAGGCTGGTTTTTGGGCCGTTGGCCGGCGAAAGGATGGTCGACGACCACTGCCATTCTCCTGTGCGCCACGGTCGTAGCGGGCTCGGTGCTCGCTCCCAGGATGCTTGGCGATCGTGCCCCACGAGGCGTAGCTGCAGCTGCCGACGGTCAATGGCAGCCGTGGACCGCCGATGCTGTCGAACGTGCACAGGCTGCCGGCCGGCCCGTCTTCGTGGACTTCACCGCAAGCTGGTGCCTGAGCTGTCAGGTGAATGAGCGGGTTGCGTTGGAGCGGCCCGAAGTAGAGCAGGCGCTCGCCGGGGCCAACGTCGCGCTCTTCAAAGCCGACTGGACACGCTACGACGACTCGATCACGCAGGCGCTCGCATCGTTTGGTCGCAGCGGCGTGCCGACCTACGCTTTGTATGCGCCCGGCGAGAAGAGCCCGCGGCTCCTGCCCGAGGCGCTGACACCGGGGATCGTGCTCGACGCCGTCCACAACCTGCCGCACGCTGCAACCCAGGCTTCGATCGCTCCGTCCAACTGAAAGTAAGCGCGCTTGCAAACCGCCCTCTTCATTCCCAGGAGGTTGCATCATGGTTTCGCTGTCCCGCCTCACAAGTTGTGCATTTTTCGCGTCAACCCTTCTCATCGGCTCGGCACAAGACGTGAAGGTCGGTTCGGCCGCGCCCGCTTTCACCGCAACCGACTCACGCGGCCAGATAGAAAGCCTCTCCCAATTCCGCGGCAAGTATGTTGTGCTCGAGTGGCACAACAAGGGCTGTCCCTACACGAAGAAACACTATGTCTCGGGAAACATGCAGGCCTTGCAGAAGGAGTGGACCGCGAAGGGCGTGGCCTGGTTCACCGTGATCTCGTCGGCAAAGGGCGAGCAGGGCTACGTGACCCCGAGCGAAGAGAACTCGTACCTCGCGCAGATGCACGCCGATCCGACAGCCGTCCTCATGGATACAGACGGCAAGATTGGCCGCATGTACAGCGCCAAAACAACGCCGCAGATGATCGTCATCGACCCAACCGGCAAGGTGATCTACGACGGCGCGATCGACAACCGCGCCACTCCCGATCCCGAGGACATCAAAGGCGCAGACAACTACGTCTCCGACGCGCTGACTGCGTCGATGGCAGGCAAAAGCGTGAACCCAGCCTACACGCGGCCGTATGGGTGCTCGGTGAAATACGCGGAGTGAGAAGCAGTGAGTAGTGGTTAGTGGCTAGCAATCGTGATCACTGATCACTAACCACTGGTCGCTAATCACTTACTTGAAGACTTCCTTCGCGGCTTCTTCCACTTCTTCCTTCGACCGTTTGGTGACGGTCTGGCCGATAGACCACTTATGTCCGAAGGGATCGCGGAGCTGGCCGTATCGGTCACCCCAGAACTGATCGGCGAGCGGCATGGTGACAACAGCGCCCGCGGCGATGGCCTTTTCGAATACAGCATCGGCGTCTTCGACCTGCAGATGGAAAGTTACGGGGCTTCCGCCGAGCGCTTCCGGGGTCTCACTCTTGTGGCCCATCGTGGAGGAGAAGTCGTCGCTCATCATCAGCACGCCTCCATGGATGTTGAGGCTGGCGTGCATGAGCTTGTCGGTGTTGGGCGCGGCATGGCGCGCCAGTTCTTCGGCGCCAAAGGCGGCTTTGTAAAAGTCGATCGCCTTTGCGGCGTTGCTGACGACAATGTAGGGGATGAACTTCGGGTTGGTACTCACGTTCGACCTCCAAATCCTGGACGCGCATCAACAAAGCGCGCGACGCGAGTCTACCACCGCGTCTTGAATGCCGGATACCTGAAAGGATGAAAAGTGCAATGAGCTTAGGAGCCCTGCGCGCGTTTGCCGGAGCGAATCCGTCGTATCTCTTCCATGCGCGCCGCCAACTGCTTCTCGCGGCCCTCCTGCGTCGGCTTGTAGTAGACATGTCCGCGTAGCGAGTCAGGCAGGCAATCCATATCGGCGACGCGGCCTTCCACGTCATGAGCGTACTGGTAGCCCTTGGCGTAATCCAGTTCCTTCATCAAACGCGTGGGCGCATTGCGCAGGTGCAGCGGGACGGGCTCCTGGCGCGTGTGCTCGATATCCTGCTGCGCCGCGCCATACGCGGTGTAGACGGCATTCGATTTCGGCGCGAGCGCAAGGTACACGACAGCCTCGGCGAGCGCCAGGTCGCCTTCGGGCGAGCCGAGAAATTCGATTGCCTCTTTGGCGCTGAGGCACAGATTGAGCGCCTCGGGTGCGGCGAGGCCGATGTCTTCAACAGCCATGCGGACGACGCGGCGCGCGAGGTAGAGCGGATCTTCGCCCGCGGCGAACATACGTGCGAGCCAGTAGAGCGAGGCATCGGCGTCGGAGTTGCGCACGCTCTTGTGCAGCGCGGAGATCAGGTTGTAGTGCTCTTCGCCCGACTTGTCGTACATGAGCACGCGCTGCTGAATCGCTTCGCTGGCCAGCGCATAGTCGATGTGGTGCGTTGGCGGAGCAGCATCGCGCTCCGCCTGAGCCAGTTGTGCCGCGACTTCGAGCGTGTTGTAAGCGGATCGACAGTCGCCGCTGGAGTAGCTGGCGATGAGCAGAAGCGCATCGTCATCGGCGCTCAGGCTGAGCGCGCCGAGCCCGCGCTCCTTGTCCTCGAGCGCACGGCGCAGAAGAGCGGCGATGCGCTCTTCACTTAATGGCTGCAGCACGTAGACGCGGCAACGCGACAAGAGGGCGGAGATGATTTCAAACGAGGGATTCTCAGTGGTCGCGCCGATCAGACGAATCGTGCCGCGCTCAACGTACGGCAAGAATGCGTCCTGCTGCGCCTTGTTGAAGCGGTGAATTTCATCGATGAAGAGAATCGTGCGCGAGTGCAGTTCGGCGGCCTGCGCGGCGGTCGCCATCACCTGCTTGATCTCCTTGATGCCGCTCATCACTGCGGAGAACTCGATGAAATTGGCGTTGGTGGTTTCGGCGATGATTTTTGCGAGCGTGGTCTTGCCCACTCCTGGCGGACCCCACAAAATCATCGAGCCGGAGTCGTCGCGCTCAATCTGCACGCGGAGAGGTTTGCCGGGGCCGAGCAAATGCTCCTGGCCGGAGTACTCCTCGAGCGAGCGCGGGCGCATGCGCTCAGCCAGGGGCGCTCCGGCAAGAGGAGACGCACCTCTGGATGTGCCAATGGCCTGGTCCGGGATTCCGTCGAAGAGACTCACGCAGCACCTCCGCGGGCAGAGCGCAGGCGGGCGGCCTCGTAGAGGAGGATGGAGGCGGCGACCGAGGCGTTCAGGCTTTCAACGGGACCGGGGCAAGGGATCGTGATGGCGGCGTCGGCATGAGCTGCGATCTCCGGTGGCACGCCGTTGCCTTCGTTGCCGATGATCAGGGCGACGGGAAGGGCGAGGTTCAGGCGGTCGGCGGCGTCGGCTCCGGTCACGGCGGTTGTCAGCACGCGCACCCCTGCCTGGCGTAGATGCTGAAAGCAGTCCTCCGGATCGGCTGCAAGGAGGGGAAGACGAAACACGCTGCCTGCGGAGGCACGGACGGCTTTCGGATTCCACGGGCTCGCGGTGCCCGGCAGTGTGACCAGGCCACCCGCCCCAAAGGCTTCCGCAGAACGAACGATCGTCCCCAGGTTTCCCGGATCCTGAAGTCCGGCAAGCACGACGAGCAGCGCATTTCCGGCATTCTGTTGACCGCAGAGATCGTTCCAGTTCCACTGAGGGGGTTCGAGTAGAGCAGCGACCGGCTGCGGTGTTTCGGTGGCGAGCACCGAATCGAGCAGCGGTCTGGGAACTGCCAGAATTTCGGTGTCGGGAGAAAGACCGATTCCATCCAACAAGCTTTCGCGGCCTTGCGCAACGAACACGCATTCGATGCGAAGCTTGGCGCGCACTGCTTCGGCCAAAAGGTTTGGACCTTCAATGCCAACCAGGAACTCTGTAGACTCGGCCCGGCGCGCCGAACCGTCCGTTTGCGAGGGGCGCGGGGGGGACGCCAGCGCGCGGCGGAGCTGCTTGATTCGGGAATTCTCTTTACTCTGTACAATCCGAACAGGCATCGAACGCAGGCTCCGGGCGGCGGCCCATGCGCGCGCCACTCTCTGCCGATTCTATGCCGGTTGAGCGAGGCAAAGGGTAGGCCTCTCGATCTGCACAACTTGCACCGCAGCCGCAGCTGTGTTAGTTTCCGGCTTTACGGCATCTGCAACTCAGACGTTTTCACAATGCGGGAGAGATTTGAGTCTCGCGCGCGGAAATCGTCCGGAGAACCGAGGTAAGCTTCTTGTCCGCGGAGATTCTGCGCGTCCATCCCGATGAACCCCAGCCAGACCGGGTCGATTACATCGTTTCCTGCCTGCGCAAAGGCGACGTCGTCGCACTGCCCACGGATACCTTTTATGGGCTGGCTGTTGACCCAGTGAACCTGCAGGCCGTGGAGCGGATTTACCAGATCAAGACGCGCCAGAAGCACAAACCGTTGTCGCTTCTGATCTCGGGACTGGCACAGGCCTACGAACTAGCGCGCGACACCGACCCCATGCTCGACAAGCTGGCGGACCGTTTCTGGCCGGGTCCGCTGACCGTGATTGTTCGCGCCGGAACCAAGCTGCCACTTCGCTCCACCGCAAATACCGGCAACGTCGCTCTGCGGGTTCCCGATGCAGCCATTCCCCGCGCCGTGGTGGAAAAGTTCGGACTGCCGATCACGGCAACCTCCGCGAACCTGCAGGGCGCACAAGAATGCACCCACGCCGCCGCGGTGCGCGACCAGATCGGCGATCGAATCTCGCTGATCATCGATGGCGGCCCTACGGCGCGCGCGCTGCCGACCACGATTGTCGATCTCTCTCTGGGAGAGGGACGCTTCGAGATTCTGCGCGAGGGCGCCATTCCAACACACGAGATCGTGATGGTTCTGCACCGCTAAAGAAACCTGGACCAACGAAGATGGGAAAGCAAATCTTCACCGCACGCGCGCTTAAAATTCCTCGCCCGTCCGGGCACGCGGAAATCTTATCCTTGGGTGGGCCGGTTGACGCCGGAATCCGTCGAGTCTGCCGGACTCGAGGGGCATAGGCGACTGCAGAGGGTGCGCATGACGCAGGTGAGCTCGAATCCTCGTCGTTCCAAGCTGCGCCATCTGGCTTTCACCCTTGCGCTGCTGATGCTGCTGGGATTGATTGGCGGCGGGGTCTGGTGGCATTGGGTCTACGTGCAGATCGAGCACTATGCCAGCGAGGACCAGGCTGCCCCCTCCGATGCGATCGCGGTGTTCGGCGCGGCGGAGTATGACGGCAAGCCTTCGCCCATCTTCAAGGCGCGGCTCGACCATGCGTTGTCTCTCTATCATCGCGGCATTGCGCCGCTGCTCATCACCGTGGGCGGTCCCGGCGGCGATGGATTCACCGAAGGCGGGGTGGGCGCGGCCTATCTGGAAAGCATGGGCGTTCCCGAAGAGGACATCATCGCGGAGACCGAGAGCCTTACCAGCGAAGAGTCAGCACGCCGCATCGCGGTGATTGCAGTCGCGAACAACCTGCACAGAATCGTCGTGGTGAGCGACGGCACGCACCTGTTTCGACTGCACGCACTCTGCACCGCGCTGGGATTGAATGTGCTCACCTCGCCACGGCCGCGGGTGGCGATCGAAGGCGGCGCCGATAACACGGAGCCTATCGGGGCTGAGATTCTGAGCTACACGGCGTGGCGCCTGCATCTACATTGAACGATAGTTGTTCGATTTCGCGTCTTGGCCTGACTTCCGTGAGCAGAACATGGAAGCGGAGGCCCGGGCAGTCGTTTCTCTGGTTGCACGTCGCGCAGTCGTGGGGAATGTCGCAGAGGTTTTTGGCAGGGGCGAGGTCTTCGCCGGAGTCGGTCTGCGTCACCTGAACGACCGGCGTTTTCGGCAGGGGGCTCCCCTTGGAAGGCACGGTCCGCGCGGCGATCTGAATCCCGTAGAGGATGAGTCCGGCGCGGCGGGGGTCGAGGCGACCGGAGTTGACGGCTTCGATGACCTGAGCGATGGCCAGGCGGATCGAGGCCTGGTCCTCCAGGACGGGGAAGCGTAGCGTTCCCTCGGCTGGATTGGGAGCCCCCGCGCTCAGCCCGTGCGCGCGAGCGTGAAAGTAGCAGTACGGCTTTTCCTTCATGGCGAGCGCCTTGCATTTCTCTCCGCTCGCCAGGATGTGACGGCATTCCTGGCCCATGAATATCTCCTACCCCCCTCCCCCCCTTATATTTCTGTAGGGAAGGGGTTTATTTTCAGCAGTTTAACGCGTGGTTTCGGCTGCAAATATTGGATTCGAAACGACTTATTTGCAGAAATTAGAGAACAAAGAGGTTAGAAGCGGCTGGCTCGCGGAGTTTGCGGAGCTGGCGGAGTTAGCGATGTTAGCGGTGTTCGCGGAGCCAGCGGAGCCAGCGGAGTTAGCGGTGTTAGCGGAGTTAGCGGCGTTAGCAAGTCAGCGAGTCAGCCTATAAATTCATCCTGCGCTTTTGGGCGGTAATTGCATGCAAATTCGCGGAGGGAATTTTTGAAGATATTTTGGGGCTGGCTGGCGGGAGCGAGCCCGCCCACCCTTATGTGTGGTTTTGATCTGCTGCGTGGGTTCAAGGCTGCTGGGGCTGTACTTTTGCAAAACGAAGTAGACAATCTACTCGCGGTGAAGTAGAGTGTCTACATCGAAGTAGAGTGTCTACGTCTATGAGCGAAAAAGAGCAGTATAAAAACCGGGTTGAGCTGCTGCAGGGAACACTCGACATGCTGATTCTCCAGACGCTGCAATGGGGGGCGCAGCCTGGATACGGCATTGTGCAGGCTATCCGTCTGCGATCCGGAGATGCGCTTCAGGTGGAGACTGGATCGCTGTATCCGGCCCTCCATCGATTGGAGCGCCAGGGCTGGGTGCAGTCCGAGTGGAAGCAGTCAGAGAGCAAGCAAAGAGCCCGATATTACCGAATCACGGCCAAGGGGAAAAAGCAGTTGGCCTCGGATCTGGGCCGATGGGAGCGGATTGTCGAAGCGATTGGGTCGGTGATGTACGTCAAGCCGAAGGAGAGTGAGTCGTGAAGTGGTTTCCGAGCTTCGGTTTTCAGCGGCGCAAGCGCGAATTGCAGGAAGAGATTGATGCGCACCTGCAGATGGCGATTGCCGATCGAGTGGCGCGAGGCGAGACGGCGGAGACAGCGCGACAAGCAGCAGCGCGGGAGTTCGGAAATATTCCTCTGGTGCAGGATGTGACGCGCGACATGTGGGGCCAGGGCTGGCTTGAACAACTCGGCCGGGATGTCCGTTATGCGTTACGGCAACTGCGCAAGAGCCCCGGCTTTACGATCACCGCAACGGCGATGCTGGCCGTAGCTATTTGCGCCAACAGCACCGTATTCAGTTGGATCGACGGCACCATGTTGCGTCCGATTCCTGGCGCGCGGGACACGGGCGACCTCGTGAGCCTGCAACGGGGGGAACGGAACTTCTCCCCGACTCCGCCCTTCTCGTATCTCGACTATCGCGATCTGCGCGAGCAGAACCACACCTTCACCGGGTTACTTGCCTATCATCACGATTGGATCACGCTGACTGGCGGCGCGCAGCCGGAGCGTGTCTATATTGCGAACGTGTCGGCGAACTATTTCGATGTGCTCGGCATCAAGCCGGTGCTGGGGCGTTTCTTTCTGCCGGAAGAAGAGACGCGTCCCGATGCTGTTCCCAACGTGGTCCTGGGTTATTCGCTTTGGAAGACGCGTTATGCCAGGGACCCGGCAATTGTGGGCAAGTCGATCGAGATCGCGCGGCATCCGGTGACGGTGATCGGCGTGGCGCCGGAGGGGTTTGTCGGAGCAATGCCCGGGATCCGTCAGGATTTGTGGGTAACGCTTGATCCCCTCGGTACGGATGTCTGGCGGATGACGCATCGCAGTGGTGGTGCGGCCTGGCTGAACGTAATCGGAAGATTGCGGCCCGGCGTGAGCCGTAGCCAGGCAGCCCAGGATCTCGACACCCTGATGCACCATATTGTCGCGGCCTATCCGGACGACCATCTGGGCGAGAACCGGATCACGCTGGATCCCATGTGGCGCTCGCCCTTCGGCGCCAACGGATACATGGCGGCGACGCTGCCCATTCTGCTGGCCTTCGCCGCTGTGGTGCTGTTGCTCACCTGCGCGAACGTGGCTACGCTCACGCTGGTGCGGTTTGTCTCCCGGCGGCGCGAGCTTGCAATCCGGCAGTCGCTTGGGGCCAATCAGATTCAACTGATACGGCAGATGGTGCTGGAGGGCGTGGTGATTTCCATCGTCGCAGGATCCGTGGCCCTAGTGTTGACATCGTGGACATCGAAGACATTCGCATCGTTCTTTCCTAGCGAACACAAATCCCATCGTTCTCAACGGGAGCATGGACTACAACGTGCTGATCGGGATTGCCGCATTTCCACTGTTGGCCGGCATGCTCTGCGGCGCGCTCCCCGCGTGGCGTTCGTCCAACGCGCCGGCGGTTGAGGTGCTCAAGGCGGAGTCGGCAAGCATCTCCGGCGGCTCACGCAACCGGAAGCTGCTTAGTGGGCTGGTGGTGGCACAAATCGCGCTTTCTCTTCCGCTGCTATTGTGCTCCGGGCTATTTCTGCACACGTTGCGGAATCTGGCAAGCGCGAATCCCGGATTTGAGCAGAATCACATTCTCACTGCGTCCGTGGGGGCCAATATTGTCGGCTACAGCCGCGACGAGGAACACGTGATCCGTCACAAGATCCTGGATCGCGTGTCGGCATTGCCCGGTGTGAAGATTGCGACTCTTACCGACTGGATTCCGATGACCCTGGGCCACAAGGGCGTGGATGCTTATCCGGAAGGGTATGTGGCGCACCCTCATGAATCTTTGCAGGTGTACGACGCCGAGGTGGCCGCGCGGTATTTCGAATCCCTCCATATACCGATTCTGGAAGGACGAGAGTTTACGCCAGAGGACGATGAAAAGGCACCGAGGGTTCTCATCGTGGATCAGACGGCGGCGAGGCGCTACTGGCCGGGACAGGATCCGCTGGGAAAGAAACTCATGGTGTGGGGCCGCCCGTTCACGGTAGTCGGCGTCGCGAAAAATACGACACATATGTTAATCAATGAGTCGCCGGAGCCTATGGTGTATATGAGCCTTTTCCAGGCCGGGTACGAGACGATCGTGCAGGTGGAGACCGAGGGCAATCCAAGCGACATGGCGCCGGCGGTGGAAAACACCATACGCGAAATCGATAACCGGCTGCCGGTTTTCGATGTGCGCCCCATGCGCGAAAGCACCCAGATAGCGAGCAGTTTCGCCGTCATCCAGAGCGCCCTGGCAGGAATGTTCGCGCTGATTGGGCTGGTCCTTGCGATAACCGGAATCTACGGAGTCGTATCCTATCGAACCCAAATGCGCACGCACGAGATTGGAATACGAATGGCTCTGGGCGCTTCCCGTGTCGATGTGCTGCGGCTCGTATTGATCCAGGGCTTATGGCTCACAGGTATTGGGCTGGCGGTGGGACTGGTGTTTGCGTTAGGCCTTACACGTGTGATCGCCCGGCTGTTGTATGGAATCGGCGCCAACGATCCCGCCACCATGGTCTCCGTCGTCACGCTTCTGGGAGCGATGTCTTTGCTGGCATGCTACCTTCCCGCACATCGAGCGATGCGCCGGAACCCCGTGACCGCGATTCGCGAACTGTAACCGCAGTGGTGTGCGTGCTCTGGGACAAACTTTTCAGACTCTGGAGACCTTGAATTTCGAGCCTTCTGATTTCGTTCCGAAACTTACCTTTTTGAGACCGCAGGGGGATTCTGAATTGCGCTGATGGGCTATAGTTGTCCATGCCCAACGACACATGTGATCACTGCGGCAGCTCAAAACTCATCAGCGGTCTCACTGTTGCTGCATCTGGTGGTGGTGGAGACGTACGTCCCGGCCTCCTCTGCAAACCAAAAGAGAAAGGCTTGCTCGCAGGAGCCGAAAGGGAGAAAAGGGAGGCCCTTTTTGCTGACCTGTGCACCTCTTGCGGCACGGTAAAACGTTTCTACGTGAAAGACCCGAAACGGGATTGGGTCGTATGACTTCCGGGGGAACCATTCCCAGCCAGGGCGGTCCGAATCCGCGGCTACATTACCAGCGGTACACGGTGAACTTGTGGATGTAGGCGGTGACTGAGCCACTTCCTCCACTCGAGCCCTCTATCTGGAACTGCACATTGATCAGGCCCTTCGGCCACCCTAGATAGTGTGAGGACTCTTTGGTGCCGTTGTTGAAGGAAACCGTCTTGCCGTCGAGAGTGACATACTGATGGGTTACCGTACCATTGGTGCCCCGGTATTCTCCGATCTGAAGGTGGTGCCAGGTGTTAGCTGCCCATTTTGCAGGGCTACAGCCAACATGTATGTCCTGCCAATGGTCGTGTGAGCCTTCCGTGTATCCATACTCCCAACCATTCACGCTGCCTGCACATTGGGTGGCAAGGATGTAGGTGTCTCCAGCCGAGTCCACAGAATCAATATCGGTTTCCAGGTTCTGGATTTCTGACGGGTTGGGAAAATACACGTAAGTGTCCAAGACGAAGTGTGTAGCGTGTTCGTCAATAGCAACAGCGGTCGCCCAGCGTTCGCCGGCTCGGTCTGCGTAGGTTGCATAAAATTTGCGCGCATCGTCATATCCGTCAAGGGTCACCGGATAGCTTGTCGAGCCTTTGGAAGTTCCAGGCGTCCCTCCGTCATGTTGTTCCGACCACTCGCGAGTTTCCAAATCTCCCGATGATTTGGCATTGGATGGAATGCTCGTGGATGCGGCTTCAACTTCAGCGGCGTTCCTGGGGTCGGCTACTTTAAATGTCGTGGTGACGGGTGGGCACTCTTCATAGGTTGTTGCGGACCTGAACGTAATTGTGTGCATGCCGGGTGCGAGTTGCGGACTCATCGCATCAACATCGTACGGGGTCTCGCCTGCCATCACTTTGCCGTTATCAATCGAATAGCCGAAGGAGGTTGGAGTGAGGCCACCGCATCCGGTATTATGCGCCCGTATCAGCACCGACGCAGGGGTGACCTGACCATTCGCAGGGCCTCCCAGGGTGATGGCTGCGAAGACAGGTGAGGGCAACATCGTGAGGAAAAGAACCCCACGCGTGAAGGTTGATGACAGCATCGACACAATCTCCTGAGGGGGGAATAGGACCGGGCCTTTGAATAACGTATCAGTTGGATGGGAATGCGAGGATGGCGCTTTTCGTGCGAGAAACAGCAAATTGCATGGCACGAAGCATGAGGTTGCCTGAGAGCTGTGGATGTTTTTACTCAGGGGAAGTATTAGCTGAAATATCGGAACTTAGGCCATTGGGTGGGCTAAGTCGATAAGTGCTCATTCGTTTACCGCGAAAGTATCTTACTTTGAGGGAAGTCCGGGTACTCTAGTCCGCCACGCAAAAAAGTGAATCGTTCTTGTTCAAGGGAGCTCAGTCTCCGGAAGAACATCGTCGACAAGACTTCGCTTCCCAAAGCGCTGCCACAGGAAATACGCCGGCACCCCCGTCAACATGAGTCCCATCCCTGCCCACGCCGGTCCCGGTCGGGTCACGAGCATGTTGCCGAGGAACCAGACCGTGATCGCAAGAAAGATCATCGGCGTGACAGGATACCCCCACATCCGGTACGGCCGCGGCAGATGCGGCTTCGTTCTTCGCAGCACCATTAATGCGCCGATCATCAACCCGTAGAACACCCAGATTCCAAACAAGGTGTAGTCGATCAACGTTTCATACGAACCGCTCAGCACCAGCAAAGCGGCCCACAAGCCCTGCGCAAGAATTGCGAATCCAGGCGTGCCGTACTTCGGATGAACCTCCGCGAACTTGCGGAAGAAAAGACCATCCGCCGCCTGCGCGAAATAGACCCGCGGAATGGTCAGGAAGCACCCGTTCAGCGTACCCACAATCGACACGAGGACGATCAGCGACACCACCGAGCCGCCCGCTGCACCCAGCACGCGCTCGGCCGCGTCCGCGCCGACGTGGCTGCTGGCCGCAATCTCCGGGATCGTCATCACCCGCATGTACGCGACGTTTGCGAGGAGATAAATTGCTGCGACTCCCAGCGTTCCGATCACCAGCGCTCGCACTACATTACGCTGTGGATCGCGAATTTCCCCTGCGACGAAACTCAACTGTACCCAGCCATCGTAGGCCAGCAGGCAGGCGATCAACGCCACGCCAAAGCCGGCCAGCGAGATCGCCGGATGCACGGACGAGGCGTGATTTTCCACGCGACCACCCAGCAAGAGTGCTGCACCAATGATGATCACCGCACCAACCACCTTCGCCAGCGAAAAGCTGTTCTGGAGGATCGCGCCCAGTCGAACTCCGCGATAGTTCACCGCCATGAAAAGCGCCAGCACCGCCAGACTCAACAGCTTCGAACCGGTCGCGCTCAACGGTACGAAATACGAAACGTAAATTGAGAACACGACGGACAACCACGCGACCTGCGCACTCCTCGCGACTGTGAAGAGGGACCATCCGCACAGGAACCCAACGAGGGGTCCATACGCCTCGCGCAGAAACACATACTGTCCGCCCGTCGACGGAAACGCCGCCCCCAGTTCCGCGCACGCCAGCGCACCTATGAACGAGATTGCTCCTGCGAACGCCCAGACGGCGATGATCATCGGCACTGACGGCACACTCCGCGCCACCAGATTCGGAACCAGAAAGATCCCGCCGCCAATCATGATCCCCACCACGATTGCAATTGAATCGCCCAGGGAAAGCCGTCTCGCAAGCTCCACCGATGGTGCTACACCACCGCCGCTCTCAATTGCGCTCATCGACCCCTTCAATCTGGGATATCCACCCGGTAGGCCGGTCGAACAAGCCTACACGTAATGCTTCTCACTCGAACTTCGTCAACGGATTTTTTTAACAAATCTGCTTCAGCGGGCTCATCTGACAGCTCCTGGGTGCTTCATTTTTCTGATAGATAATTGCGACGGCGCCGCTCGGGTCAGGCCGGGTCGCGTGCTTCATTTTGCGCGGAGATGGGGCAGGGCTGTCAGCGCTAAGGCAAAGGCCGCGGCGCTCATCGTGGATAGAAAATTCACCGCATCGTTGTTGAGCCATCCGCGCCGTTCGAGCAAAGCGCCAAGCAGGCTGTCGAAGAGCAGGCCGAACACGGCTCCTGCACTCGCCAGCCAGAAGAGGGAAGCGTCGCCGCCGAGCGAGACCGTGCCGATGGCGGCAACGATGCAGCCGGCCGCACTGCCGGCGAGCGTTCCAGCAAGACTGATCGCGCCGTCGGTTCCGGGTTCCACCTGACGGAAGCTGGTGATCATGCGCGGGCGTCCGCCGAGGATCTGGCCGATCTCCGAAGACACGGTGTCGGCGGCGGCTTCGGCCAGTGCGGCCAGCATGGGTGCAAAGGCGAGCTGCGGATGCGCAAGCGAGGGCGCGATCCGCAAGCCGTCGGAGATCCAGATGCGCACCAGCTCTTCCGCCAGGAGCGCGGCAAACCCCAGGTTGGCGGCAATCTGCGCGGCGTTGCGGCCTTGCCTGCCTTCGGCGGTGCCGAGCTGCGCCTTTCTCTCTCGGCCCAGGCGTGTGGAGAGGGATGCCAGCAGCGACACCGCTAGCACCGCGGGGAGAGCCGTGTGCCAAGGCACATACGGATACGTCAGGGTGGAAAACATGAGGCTGGCGGTGAGCACGGCGCCAGCACAAGCCCCGGTGAGCGTGGCAGACCGCAGCTTGAGCACGATCAGGGCGAGGACCAGGCTGATGCCGAACGTCCAAATGACCGCTGAGGGAAGGAAGTTGGCCCAGCCGTGCGCCTGCAGAACCAGCCCCGCTGCAACAAAGGGAATCACGAGGAGGAGGATGAGCTTCGATTGCCAGGCAAGGGTGCGGTGAAGCATGTCCTCATCGTACCGGTGGGAGTTGGGGGCGATTTGGAGGTGAGCCGCGGCTTGGTTTGGTGGGCGTTCAGCAGGCTGAAGAGGTGGGGAAAAAGGAGACTTGATGGCATTGTTGGGCGCGCGCGCAATTGCAGGGGCTAAAGCCCCTTCATTTTGGGTGGCTTTATCGGCCCGACTGAAGTCGGGCCCTTATTACAAAGCGCGAAGTCGATGGCTTTATTGGCCCGACTAAAGTCGTGCCCTTATTACAAAGCGCGAAGTCGATGGCTTTATTGGCACGACTCAACAGCTTGCTCTCTGAGGGTTGTGGCGGTCAGGATGGCGTAGACACGGCAGGCATGCGGGGTTGCGATTTACACTCAAGAGCGCATTAGCGCAATCCATTCAAGTTGTTGTATACGGGCGTCCGTGGAGTTTCCAATGAAAAAGCCTGCACTGCTTTTGCCGTTCGTGGCCATGGCACTCTGCTCCTTCATCGCTTTTGGACAATCTTCCGACCAGCGGGTCGAGATCGCGCGCAAGGGCGAGACGATCGTGTTCGAACCGTATGGCGAGAACATTCTGCGGGTCACCTTGAGCCTGAACAAGGAAGCAGCGCTGCGCGGTCCGGGTTACGGCATCGTCGGGACGCCCGATGCGCATGGCTGGAGCCGCTCGGAGACAGACGATGCCGTGACTTACGGTTCGCAGCGGATCGTCGTGACGATCGGGAAGGACAAGCCGTCGAATCATCCTCCTCTGCAATCGCAGATCGATATCGGCAAGTTCTTCAATGGGTCTGTGCCCGGGGCATACATCCAGTTCAAGACGCCGGCGGGCAAGAATCTGCTGACCATGCAAGGGTGGTCGCAGGCTGTTCCCAACCACAAGGATGGAACTGCGGACATCGCGCACGACCGGCGCGCGACGGACGCAGAGTTCTACACCGTCGGCGCGAGTTTCCATTCGCCCGACGATGAGCATTATTACGGGCTGGGGCAAAACCAGGAGGGATTTCTCGATCAACGCGGGCACCCGGTGCGTTGCTGGAACGACTACACGAGCCCCGCGGCGCCGACGTGGTGCGTGCCCTTCGTGGTGACGAACAAGGGCTACGGACTGCTGTGGGACAACCCATCGAAGACGACGTTTGTCGCCGGGTTCAACGAGCAAACGAATTGGAGCTCGCAGGTCGGCGACCGGGTGTCGTATTTTGTGATCGCCGGTGACACCGCTGACGAAATCTACGCGGGATACCGGCGGCTCACCGGGCCGACGCACCTGTTGCCGAAGGCTGCGTACGGCTACATCCAGTGCAAGCAGCGCTATTCCAGCCAGAAGGAATTGCTGGCTGTTGCGCAGGGTTATCGCGACCGTCACTTGCCGGCCGATGTGCTGGTGGTGGACTGGTTCTACTACACGAAGATGGGCCAGATGGATATGGACCCGAAGGCCTGGCCCGATCCGACGGCGATGAACAAGCAGCTCCACGATATGGGTTTCGAAACCATGATCAGCGTGTGGCCGCGCTTCGTTCCTGACGATCGTTTCTATGCTCAGCTGCGCGAGAAGGGATGGTTCATCCACCTTGCGGACGGAACTCCGATCAACGGCTTGCCTTACGATCGTGCCGGTTCGGATATCGACACGACCAATCCCGAGGCGGCGGTCTGGTACTGGGATACGATTCGCGACAACATTCTGAGCAAGGGATTCGACTCGCTCTGGGCGGATGAGACCGAGCCCGATCTGCCACCGAACGGGGCGTACTACCACATCGGTCCGGGAACTCAGTACTACAACGTGTATCCGCTGTTTCACACGGCGGCGCTCTACGACGGTTTCCGCAAAGATAAGCCGAAGGAGCGGGCGCTGATCCTGTCGCGGGATGCGTTTACGGGATCGCAGCGGAATGGAACGATTGTCTGGTCGTCGGACATTGCACCGACGTGGGACACGCTGAAGAGGCAGATTCCCACGGGGCTGAACGTCGCGGCATCGGGAATGACCTATTGGTCGAATGACACGGGCGGCTGGCAATACCTGCCGGGATGGCATCAGCCCGCGCATCCGGCGCTGCTCGACCCGAGCGACGCGCGCGACAACGTGGGGCATTACGACGACTACCCGGAGCTGTATACGCGCTGGTTTGAGTACGCGACGTTTCTGCCGATCATGCGCAGCCACGGCAGCCGCATCGAGAATGAGGTGTGGTCCTACGGGAAGCAGGCCGAGCCGATCCTGGAAAAGTATCTGCGGCTGCGGTACCAGTTGATGCCGTACATCTATTCGCTGGGATACCAGACGTGGCTCAACGGTGCGCCGTTCCTGCGCGCACTGCCGCTTGATTTCCCGGGAGATCCCAAGGTGGCCGATCTGCGCGATGAGTACATGCTGGGGCCGGCGTTCCTGGTTGCGCCTGTCACCGAGCAGGGAGCCACGAAGCGCGAAGTCTACCTGCCCGAGGGCGCCGACTGGTACAACTACTGGACCAATGAGAAGGTGAAAGGCGGCCAGACGATTACGGTCGAGGCGCCCATCGATACGATTCCGCTCTTTGTACGTGCCGGGTCGGTGGTTCCCATGGGCGCGCAGGTGGAGAGCACCCACCAGGAGCAGGCCATCGAGCACGTGCGCGTCTATCCCGGCGCGAATGCCAGCTTCACGCTGTTTTCCGACGACGGCAAGACCTACGCGTATGAGAATGGAGCCGGTTCGATTACGCACCTGCACTGGGACGATGCTGCCCGCCAACTGACGCATGACGGCGCCGCAGCCTGGAGCAAAGCGGACAGCGAAGTTGTGGAGGTTGTCGGGCACTGAGGTACGCAGCCAAGGATTGGCCCGGGGAGGCGGATCACCGTGCGCCGGGCCAGCCGTCCAACGGTCAGGTGCCTGATTTACAATCGCATAGTAAGAAGACCCTGACTGAATGACACTTTTCTCACTGAAATCAGCCATACGGCCGACGCAATTGGTCCTATCGTGCGCGGCGGCCGCCGTTGTTGCCATCCTTGCCGGCTGCGGCACCAATTATCGGCCCGTCATCACGCCCATCACGCCGAGCGGACCCGCAGCCCAGCCGCCCTCCTACGCCGTGGTTGTTTCCTACCCGTCGGCAACTTCTCCGGGCATCGCCACCATCGTCGACTACGCTGGTGATTCGGTGCTGGCCCTGGCGCCCATTGGCGTCGGGCCGCTGACCTTCAGCATCGATGAGCTAGGAGCGACGGGCTACACGTTGAACAGCGATGGGACGCTGAGCAACTTTCCCATCTCAACGACCTTCCAGGCCAAGCAGGTCAGCTACACGACGCTGCCGTCCACCTCGGCTCCTGTGAACCTGTTCACGCCGTCTGCAGGCCTGTATGCGGCGGATCTAAACGGGAACGATGTCGATGTCTTCAGCGGCTCCCCGCAGACCTTCAAACTGGCGATTCCAGTCAACACGAATCCCGTTGTGGTGGTGGGCCCCGGCCTCATCAGCCAGCGCGATTTTGCAATTACCCAGGGGGCTACGGCAACCGGTGTGGACTGCAACAATTCCCCGACCACTGGACCGACCGGCACGGTGAATGGATTCGAGCTTTCGACGCTGACTGCCTCGTCGGCGATTCCCGTGGGGATCTGTCCTGTGTACGGGGTCGAGAGCGCGGACTTCAAGCGCTTATTCGTGTTGAACCGCGGCAGCGACACGGTTTCGGTAATCAACAGCCAGGACAACACGCTGGACAACCAATGCCCTCCGCCGACAGGTTGCGTGAACCAGGACGGGCAGGCATACTTCACGCATCCGACACTTCCGCTCTCGACAACCGCGGTGACCGCAACCGGGATCACGCCGCCCAATGGAACAACGGGTATGGGAACGATCGCCGGCCCGGTGTACGCCGAGTACAACACGGCTACGCAGCAGCTAGTCGTCGCGAATTACGACGGCGGCACTATCAGCGTGATCGACGTGAGCGAAGATGTGTACGGCAACGACAGCCAGACCTTCGGGACCACGTACACGATCCCGGTGGGCACAAATCCGGCCGCAGTGACGGTGCTCGCCGACGGCAGTCGCGCCTACACGGCCAATCAAACCGACGAGACTGTGTCGGTGGTATCGCTGACGAGCCATTCGGTGGAGAAGACGCTGCCGATTACCGGGCATCCGCGCACCATTGTGTCCACGCAAAACTCGCAATACGGCAAGGTGTATGTCGCTTCACCCGACAGCCCCTATCTCACCATTCTGCGAACCGATCTCGACATCGTCGATACAGCGGTGCTGGTGGAAGGCAATATTGTGGACGTGCGCGTGACCACGCAGACAGGAAGCTCGGGAAATTCGAACACGACCAGCCGCAGGCCAGGCTATGGCGAGCCGTGCTATCTTCCCGGTGCCGCAAATTCCGCCACCGTGGCGCTTTGCCAGACAATGCCGTAGTTTAATGTCTGGAGTCTTTGGCGGGTTCAAGCCGGCTGCTGAAAAACATCGAGTTTCAGAGGGCTTAGGGTGCGGGCTGAAGCCCGTACCCTTCGCTGCGCAATGCTCCTGGCATTTGCAGGGGCTCAAGCCCCTTCATTTTGGTGGCTTTATCGGCCCGACTAAAGTCGTGCCCTGATTACAAGGCTTGAAGTCGAGCTGCCCTCGGGCGCTAAAGCCCGGTGCTTTTTAGAGAGTGGTCTGATGTACGGGCTGAAGCCCGTACCCTTCAAAGAACACTGCTCCCGGCATTTGCAGGGGCTAAAGCCCCTTCGTTTTGGTGGCTTTATCGGCCCGACTAAAGTCGTGCCCTGATTACAATGCTTGAAGTCGAGTTGCCCTCGGGGGCTAAAGCACGATGCTCTTTGGAGAGTGGT
>CAWJUW010000025.1:0-342125 GCA_963846095.1 uncultured Acidobacteriaceae bacterium | reverse complement strand
CCCGCGTCCGAAATCGCTGTCAGCCAGGAGAGTTCATGCATTGTCCGATTCGATTAGTTTCGCTTCAGGCGCTTAAGAACGGACAAGATGCGCAAGAAACTAGTCCGATGATCTCGCGGTTACGACACGGACCGAGAAGCAACCGCCAGCCTACTGTATGACGTCCGCTCACAGCCCGCAGGTAAAGCCGTGGAAGACGGCAACTTAATTAATTAAGCTGCAAGTGCCAGATTATCGTTGGCAACTTTTGTTTTGCAGGCGATTACGGGTGCCCACACCCCGACATGCCTCCTATGCCGCAATCGATCCCGTCGAAACCGTGACGCCCCCACTTTGGACTCCAGCCTCTGGTTCGATGAGGCGGAATCGCAAGAAGGTGCAAGCCAGGCAGACCGGCCCGTGCTGCAGATCCTATTCTACGCGAGTTTGGCTTCCTTCCCTGCAATCGCACAACCCGGTGCCTCATTTTGGCGCGCATTGTCGGGGGGGGGGAGGGGGTACCTAGGTTCCCAGGAGTTTCGAGTTTGTGCTCTCCCACCCTTCGCTAGAAAAAAGCGAAGGATGGGGCACCCGGCTTCCTTCCCTGCTACGCACACCCGATGCCTCATTTTGGCGGGCATTGTCGGGGGGGGAGGGGGAGGGGGGAGGGTCCACATAATGGGCCCGGTGTGGCGCGGTGAGGTTGGTTTCGCTGCAGAGTCATCACACCATCCATTCTTACTCCGGATGAGGTATTTCGCTGCGGGGTGTGATGACCGCAAGTGCATGAAATCAATCAACCTAAAAACCCGGGCTCTTGACAACTGTTGTGCGCTTTACTGGCGAACCGCCCAGGCGAGGCCATCGGGGCCGTTGACGGGGATCTTGCCGACTTCGGTGAGCGTCTTGAGGTCGATGACGGAAACGTAGTTGTCGCGGCCGCAGGCAGCATAGGCGCGGGAGCCGTCGGGCTGCATCTGGATGCCACCGGAAGCGTGCACATCGCTGAGGCGCTTCACCTCTTTGTGTGTGGCTGCGTCGAGGACTACGAGCGCCGAGCCGGGCGATACGAGAACGAGCTTGCCATCGGGCGTGAATTTAAGGCGGTTGGCGCCGCGGACATTGGCCTGGAGCGTGGCAGTGACCTTCTTCTGATCGAGATCGATGACGGAGAGAGTACCGTCCTGCGCGTTGGCGACCCACATCTCTTTGCCGTCGGGCGAAACGTCGAAGCCTTCGGAGCCGTGGCCGACGGGGACGACCGTGAGATCCCAATAACCACCAGGAGGCGGTGGCGGCGGGTTGCCCATTCCGGGGGGTGGGCCAGCGCCAGGCGGCGTTCCGGGAGGCGGACCGCCAGGCCCCATGCCGGGGGGCGGGCCGCCGGGACGGCGCTCCGTCTTATCCATGATGGTGACGGTAGCGGCATTCACGTTGGTGGTGACGATGCGCTTGCCGTCGGCGAACGTGTAGACCATGTGGGTGCGGTCCTGGCCCGTGCCCATGATCCAGTCGATTTTGCCCGTTGCGGGGTCGTAGCTGCCGATGGCGCGCGCGGCTTCGGCCGTGAAAAAAACCTTGCCGAGCTTGAAGTCGAGGCCATGGGGGCCACGCAGTGCGCCCAGGTCGATAGAGGCCTGGCGGCTGTGGCCGACGAGCTCGATGACGGCCAGCGTGTTGTACGCACCGAAGCCGTAGTTGGAGACATAGGCGGTTTTGCCATCGGCCGACGCGATGACTTCGTGCGGATCTTCGCCAACGGGAACGGTGGCCTCGATCTTCAGGCTGACTGGATCAACAATGGAGAGGGTGTGATCCTGCTTGGAGAGCGCAAGGAGCGAGGTGGCAGGGGTTACTTGGGCGGGGACGGTGCGGGTGAGAAGGGCGAGGGTGATCGCGCAGAAGAGGGACTTGCTCATGCGGGGTTCTCCGTCGAACTCGGTATACGGTAACAGACGCGAAAGAGGATGGGTGAGTTTAAAGGGGATTCCCTCAGGGGCTTGGGATTGATGTACGGGCTGAAGCCCGTACCCTTCAGCCGAAGACAGCACTCTTCATTGAGGCGAGTTGGGTTTTGCGAGGCTGACCAGGGAGAATTTTCCCTCAGGGGTTGAAACCCCCTCGTCTTCGGGGGCGCTTGCGGCACGGCTAAAGCCGTGCCCTTTCAAGGCGTGGGGTCTGCAGTGGGTGCTCCGCTTGATGAGCGCATTCCCTCGGGGGCTAAATGCTCGGTGTCTCATGAGGTATTGTTGTACGGGCTGAGAGCCTGTACCCTTCGGCTGATGAGTAGCACTCTTCATTGAGGCTAGCATGGGGTCGGTGCCAGTTGTAATCGTGGATCCATGGAAAGAGGTGGTTTTCTCTTTCTTCTGAGTTTTGGTAGAGACGGGCGTAGGCCCATTCGCGGATGGCGGTCTGGATGAAGCGTTCGGCCTTTCCGTTTGTCTTGGGAGTGTAGATGCGGGTGCGGATGTGGCGTATCTGGAAGTGACGACAGGTGTCGCGGAACCGGTCCGAGCAGAAGCAGGGGCCATTGTCGGTCATGACGCGACGGACCTGGATTCCATGTCTTCGAAAATAGGCAACAGCCTGGCTAAGGAAATCGGCTGCCGAGACGGCCTTTTCATCCGGCATCATGGCCACGTAGGCCATGCGCGAGTAGTCGTCGATGGCCACGTAAAGGAACTCCCATCCGGCGCCGCGGGTTTCATCCTGAGGGTTGCCGGTGATGCGGTGTCCCGGCTTGTGGATGCGAGCCAGCTTCTTGATGTCGATGTGGATCAGATCGCCCGGTGCATCGCGCTCGTAGCGGACCACGGGGCTGGCCGGCTCAAGCATCCGAGCCTTGTTCAGCTTGAGCCGAACGAGGATGCGGCTGACCGTGGCGCGGCTGAGCCCGGTGGTCTTGGCGATCCGCACCCCCGTCCAGCGCTGGCGGCGCAGAGCTTCCACCTGGCCCGCCAGATCCGGCGCTGTGGTGCGCGGCGAACGATGCGGCCGGCTCGAGCGATCCACAAGCCCCGCCCGGCCCTGCTGGCGAAAACGGGCTACCCACTTTGCGGCGCTCTGGCGGCTGAGCCCGCACTCGGCTGCCGCCTCGCGCAGGCTCAGCCGCCCCTCCAACACTTTGCTGGCCAATTGCTCTCGACTGTAGATCGTCAGTCGAGCATGATGGTGATAGTCCATTCGATCTCCTGAGATAACTGCTGCTTCGACAACATCAGCTTCCCGTTCTCGATCGCAATGGACAACACCGCTTGATTGAAACTTCCCTCAGGCTAAAGCCCCGAGCTTCTCGGGCTTCTCAACGTACGGGCTGAAGCCCGTACCCTTCAGCTGAAGACAGCACTCATCATTGAGCCCGAGTTGAACGCATTGGCCCGTTCGCTCAGGACAAGTGGACCTTCACCGGCTGCTCGTCGACGAACAGCAATGCCGTCACCATGTTTGGCGGCTGCTAGACGAACATGTCGTTGTCGTGGCGGACGTTGTTCCCGGGCTGAGGCGGGTAGGGGGTGCTCAGGGATTCGACGACGGCCTTGATGCCGGCGAGAATTCCGGACAGCTGGCGCACCGGCGTGCTCACGGCGCGGGAGACGAAGTCGCCGGCCTTGTCGACAGCGTCGAGTGCGTTCGCGAACATCGTGTCGATGCGGCCAGTCTCGGTGCGAACGCGTGCCGCAACTTCCTTGGTGACCGATTCGATTTCGACCGCCTGTGCGCGCACGCTGCGAGTAATCTCCGAGACGTCGGCAAGGGTTTGCTCGATTTTTGGGGAGACACGTTCGATGAGATCCCGCGTCCGCTCCACGGTCGGCATGACGGAGGCACGCATCTCTTCGATCTCGACCTTCATCGCCTTCGCGGATTTGCTCACGCCTAGGTAAAGCGCGAAAAGGATACCGGTTTGCAGCACCAAGGCGAGCGCGGCTACGACGACGAAGGCCAGCTCGAGGATATCGTGATTTTGCATGGGATTATTCTCGCGCAGTTCTGCTGCGATGGAGCAGCAAATCGTTCGACGCGCCTATGGAAGGAAGCGTTCGGTCCGGAGCGGACCAGTAAGCAGAGCGATTGCTCGCTCACTGGTCGCACCCCGGAGCTGGGTGAATAAAGATCCATCCACTGCGACAGCAGGCGACTAGAGTTCCGTCGGATCGGCGGTGGTGGTGCGATAGGCGTTGCGTCCCGCTTCGACAGCAGCACTGACGCGCGTGCTCTGATCGGTCACGAGGGTCTTGCCACGCTCCACGAACTCTTCCCACTGCGCGCGACCGCGGTCAACTACTTCGCGGCTGCGGTCAACGTAGTCGCCGACCTGATCCTTGCTCTTGTCGACGATGGTATTGACCCGGTCCTTGCTCATGTCGACAAGATTGCTGACGTGCTCCTTGCCTTTATCGACGAGGTCTTTGCTCTTGTCGACAAGGTTGCTCACATGCTCCTTGCCACGATCGACAAGAACGCCGACCTGCTCGGTAGCCTGTTGTGCGGTCTTCTTCACGTATTCCGTGCCTTCGCGGGCGCGCTCGGCGAGATCCTCGCGCGTTTCGCGGCCGCTCTTCGGCGCGTAGAGAATCCCGACCACCGCACCTACGCCCAGTCCCGCCAGGAACCATCCCAGGTGGTGAATCTTGCTGTCCTCTGCCATGATGAAAACTCTCCTTTCGCCCGGCTTTTTAGGAATGCCTGAGCGTATCAAAACTGCCCCGAGCGCCGCAAATGAAGAAGCCATTGCGGGGCCCGGATGTGAAGATTACCGCGGCACATGAGAGAGCAAGCTTCGCAGTAATCTCGAGGATTGGACGCAGATTCGGTTGTTCGAGTTGTAACGGGTGTGAAGTTGCGGAAAGCCTCTGCGCCTCTCCCACGAAGATACAGCAGGGACCTGTGGTCACGCAGTGAAGAATCTGCGCGAAGACGGCACAAACGAAAGTGGCATCAACCTTGAAAAGAGTTGATGCCGCGAGACTCGTTGTTTTCTGGAGTGCGACGGGTTGAGAGTTCGTGCTTTCCCAGGTCTCAGAATCGAGACCTGGGGCACCCAGTTGGTTGGTGATACCGACTCGTGTTTGCCGGTTCTGCTTAGAATTCGGCGCGGATGGCGATCTGGCCGGTACGTGCGCCACCGAAGTCTGAGCCGATGGAGTTGGAGATGAGACCGAAGCTGCCGGAGCTGAGGTCCTGGTTCGGGTCCCCGAGGTTGGTGTGGTTGAGCACGTTGGTGAAGGTTCCTTCTGCCTTCACGCGGAAGCGCTCGGTGATGGCGAAGGTCTTGCTCAATCCGGAAGAGAGATTGACAAGGCCGGGGCCGACCATGGAACCGACCTGGTTATTGCCGAAGCGGCCGATGGGCAGCGGCGAAGGACCGTTGGGGCTGAAGCCGCCGGACGAGCTGGGAGTGAAGCCGGAGCCGGTGGTGCAGGGATTGCCGACTGTCCATGTGGAGTCGCCGGGGCAGGCAAAGGCCGCGCCGTTGGTCCAGTTGAGGCGGGTGCGATTCGCGGGCTTCATGCTGACGCCGGGTACGTCGTCGGCATGCTGGCTGCGGTGGCCGGTATCGAAGCTGCCGGTGCCGTCGCCAAAGGCGCCGTTGAGGCCCGAACCGGTGCCCGAAGGATCGCCCTGACCGCTCGGGAAATACGCGGTGAGGAACGGTCCGGTCTGGACGGTGAAGATGGACGAGAGACGCCATCCGCCAATGACTGCGTCGGCCGCGCGGTTCATGCTGCCGCCGATCATGCGCCCGCGCCCGATGGGCAGATCGTAGAGGACGGAGGTATTCCAGCGGAGACGGCGCGTACCGCCAACGTTGCCGAAGTCGACCCGCCGCGTGAAGATGGTGCTGGAACGCGCACCCCCGCCTTCTCCTGCGAAGCCGGTGTTATTGGGACCCTGGTTGTCGGCGAGGTTCTTGGCCCAGGTGAATCCGGATTGGTATTCAAGGCCGTGCTGCAAGCGGTGGCTGGCCTCTACCTGCATGGAGTGGTAGCTGTCGTTGGCGCCGGTGGCGCGGGTGTTGATGCGTCCCCAGTTGGGGAAGAGACGCGAAGAGATGGGCGCGTTGAAGGCCGAGACCGTGGTAGAGAACGGCAGCGAGTTTTCGTCAGGAGCCCAGACGAGTTGATGCGTTTCTGAGCCGATGTACGAGATGCGGGCTGCGTATCCAGAACCAAGGTCGTGATCGACGCTCAGAGACCACTGCTCGGTGTAGGGATCTTTCCAGTTGGTGCTGTTGGCTGTGCCGAAGTAGTCGCTGCCGTACGCTGGAGCGGACGCGCCACCCGCGCCGGCATAGATCTGGGGCCACTGGTAGCCAATGGCGTGCGTTGTGGGGTCGTAGGTGTTGGAGAAGTTTTGCGTGTAGGCCTGAATGGTGCCGGTAAGCGAATAAAAGCTGGAACCGAGCATGTTGATGTTGTAAAGGCCGACGCCGCCGCGGACGGCCCACTTGTCATTGCCGAAGGGGCGATAGGCGAAGCCGAAGCGCGGCATGAAGCGCTTCTTGGGATACATCTTCAGGCCGGACGGAAAGCCCGCAGCATCATTGCCGACGACCTGCATGCAGGGGGCGCCGTTGACCACGGACGAGTTGGTTGCGGTGACGCCGTCAGGATCGCAGGCATTGGCGCTGGCGAGAAATCCTTGCGCGAGGAGGCTCTGCTTGCCGGTGGGATAGATGACGCGGCCGGCGAGCGGAACGCTGGGATCGAAGTTGCCGATGTCGCCGTACTTGTCGTAGTAGCCGGGGTGCAGTTCATAACGAACGCCGTACGACAGCGTGAGTTGCTGGTTCAGCTTCCACTCGTCCTGCCCGAAGAAGGCGTAGTGCTGCGAGACGCCGTCGTTGTCCTGCTTGACGACGTCGTAGAACGTCTGGTTGGGAAGGCCGAGGAGGAAGTCAGCGAAGTCAACGCCGGTGAACATGCCGTTGCTGTCGCTGCTGTTGAACTGATAGGTGCCGTAGTTGTCAGAGCCGTTGAAGCCGAGGGGCGTGATGGCTTCGAGTTGCTGGATGTCGCCGCCGAATTTGAAGGTGTGGTTGCCTTTCGTCCAAATCAACGTGTCGCTGTAGTCGTAAGTGAACGACTTGGTGAGTTCAGTGAGACGATCGGCGTTCAGGCTCTTGATGTTGTTGAAGTCCATTTCGGGGATGCCGTTGTAGAAGAGGTTCTGCAATCCCTGCCAGCCCTGCGCGGTGGTCCAGGCGAGGCCGTTGAAGCTGTCGCTGTTGCCTGACGTATAGCGGGTGTAGCCGAAGCCGCCTTCGTTAATCAGGTTGGGCTTGATGCTCCAGTTGGTATCAACCTTGAGAGCACGGTTCTCACTGATGGAAAGATACGACGGGATCAGTAGTTCTTCAGGATTGGTGATGGGGAAGTTCTTCCAGGTGAACTTGCCCCAAACGAGGAACTTCTGGTTGGCGCCGAAGTACTGATCGCCGCGGACGTCGAACTGGTTGGAGTGGCCGCTGTTGTCGACGTTGGCCTGGTAGTTGGCGATACCGTTGTCGGTGTATGCGGTAGGATCGCCGACGTTGGGATCGGGATAGAACTGCTTGAGGGCGTTGAGCGCAATCTGGCTGATGTTGGCGCTGGGGATCGCCGTACCGAATGTGCCGCCTGTGTAGGGGTTATTGATCGAACCGCTATACGTGCTGGAAACATACTTCGAGAAGTCGCCCTGCTTCATCAGGGTGCTGGGAACGACTTCATTGAGGGTTGTTTGGGCGGGATGACGCCAGCCCTCATACGCGCCGAAGAAGAAGGTCTTGTTGTGGCCGTTGTAGAGGTGCGGGAAGACGACGGGGCCGCCTGCGCTGCCGCCGAAGGTATCGCCGGTGACGCTGGCCTTAGTGGTCGTGGTCGGGTAGGTGTAGGGGATGGCGTCGAAGGCGGAGTTCTGGTAGTACCAGAAGCCTGATCCGTGCAGGGTGTTCGAGCCGCCCTTGGTGGTGACGACGATCTGTCCCGGGTCGCCAAATTCGGCATTGGTGAGCACGCCGTCGGCGCGGATTTCAGAGATCGATTCTGTCGAGGGGAAAGAGTCGCCGATGTAGGTGCCGCCGGTTGCACTCTTGACGGTAACGCCGTCGACGGTGACATCGACCTGATAAGGCAATGCGCCCTGGAGGGAAACGCCGGAGCTGTCGCCGTCGGCCTGAACACCCGGCAACGCGCTGAAGATGTTCGCGGCGCTGGTGCCGCTGAAACTTGCGCGCGTGTTCACGGGCAAGTTGTTCGCGTCGTCGGCGGTAAAGGTGCCGCTGATCGTCGGCGTCTCCGTTTCAATGGCGCTGACCATGTCGCCGGTGACCTGGACTTCCTGTTGCACGGCGCCGATGGTGAGCTTTGCGTCTACACGCAGTTCCTGGCGGACATCGAGAGCAACGCCGGTGATGGCCCATTTCTCGAAGCTTGGCGCAGTGACGACGATCGAGTAGTGCCCGGCCTTTACATCCTGAAAGTGATAGTCGCCGGTACCATTGCTCCTGGTGGAGCGCACCGCGCCTTCTTCCGTGCTGGTGAGTTCGACGATAGCGTTGGGGACCACCGCGCCCTGCGAATCTTTCACAGAGCCGATGATCGATCCCTGGGTGGTTTGCGCGTGGCCAATTGCGCAGACGAGGGCAAGCAGAAGCGCGAACACGGTGGCTATGCGCCGCATCGACCCGCGTCGACTCACTTCAATTAGGTTTTGCATGGATCACTGTCTCCTGAAATCGTGCAAGGGAAGGTTATGTTGGCTGCCCTGGGGTTGAAAGACGGTTATTCCATCGTTTCAACGACAGAGCGTTTCTGCGAAGAATCCTGGAAGGAGTGCTGCAAGAAGAGTCAATTGGTGCAGCCAGTGGTTCAGACATCAGACAGTGCGCAGACAAAGGCATGACATGCGGACGAATGAACCCGATGGATGCCAGTAACAGTGCGCGCACAATCGGGGGCCCCGGCGCTCTCAAGGCTCTGTTCTCTGAGCTTTTGTATGACTTCAGCGTACTTGGATCGTATTAAAAAGCGGGTTGAGGTTCGTTACGGAACGATGAAAATCAAGTGCAAGCCGTCCGCGATCAACAACTGGAGAAGCCGCCCGTGGAGTGGTAAATCTATTATCCGCAAATTACCCCGCAAGTCCAGAGGTTCTTTTCTTAACCACGGGTGGGCTGCCGATTGGGAGCGCTACATGGTTAGTTGTCGCTACCCGGCCGACGTAGTGCCGGTTTGGACTTCTCCACCTGCTTTTTAATCTCTTCTGCATCATCGACGTCGCGCAAAGCGGCAGCTTCTTCGCGGGTCTTGGGCTTGGCAAAGCGCGCCTTCAACGGGTCAAAGACGCGCGGATCGGAAGGCAGGAAATGAAAGGGCTCGAGGTGTGGGGCGGAGTCAAAGACGCCATCGATCTCGCCGGCGAGAGCGTCTTCAAGATTCAGTGGCCCCAGGCCGAGCAGTTCGTTGATGGTATGCGTAACCGAACCCATGCTCGTATGGCCGTGGCTGACGGAGCCCGGCTTGACCCATGGACTGGCCACAAGCAGAGGGCTGCGATGCGCGTCCACATGATCGACCCCACCCTGCGCATCGTCTTCGACGACGAAGAGCGCGGAGTCCTTCCATATGGAAGTCCTGGAAAGAAAGTCGACAATCCTTCCGAGCGCGAGGTCGTTGTCGGCCACGTATGACCCACGATAGGGGTAGCCATCCGCGGGCCGGGGATCGGCCGTGTGATCGTTGGGCAGGCGAATGACGATGAGCGCGGGAACTTTACCCGCGGCCAACCTGCGGCGGAAGTCGCTCTCGAACTCGGTGACGCGGAACTGATCGGGGATGCCGAGATTGAAGGTGGGGAAGCGGCGGTCTGTTGCTTCGAAGACCGGCTGCGGCAGAGGCGAGTTGAGAAACAGACGATTGCCTTCGGGCTCGGAGCCGGGGAGCTCGGCATTGCCCTCGAGTTCAAGACCTTCGCCGTAATTGAGAATGCCTTGGCCGCTTGCGGCGATGTGCTCCCACAGCGAACCGAACTCTGGCTCGTCTTCCGGCATGGGTCCGTCGGAGCCGCCGAACAAGGCGCGACGTCCGGGTTGCTCGTCGCCGGCGGAGGACTTGCGCCGGTCTCCATAGCCGGAGGTCCATGCTGTATTGAAATACGGCGTTGGGTTAATGCCCATGACCCAGCGGTGGCCGTCGGCGGAGACGTCGCTGTCGACGTAGAAGTTGTCGCTCATGGCATAGCGCGCAAGGAGCGCATGCATGTTGGGCGTGACCTTGAGATGCGTGGCGGATTTTTGCTCTTCGGCCCAGCCATCGATGCCCCATCGCGCGAGCGACGGATCGCCATTGGCCCCGGCAACGTCGCCAAGAATTTCATCGTAGGTGCGATTTTCACGGATGACCAGGAAGCAGTGTTTCAATTTAGGTAGCGCGGAATGATCTGCGGTCGCGGCCTTATTCGATGCGATCACGGTTTGCGTCAATTCCGCGGCGGACGGCAGGCCGGCAAGCGGGATCACGCTGAGACTACCCTTCTCTAGCGAACCTACGTAGGTGGGATCGTTGTCATCGTGCTGCTTACCGCCATTGGGCCCGGCACCCTTACCCTTCGTGTTGACGACGTACAGCGTGTTGCCATCGGGAGAGAAGGCGACGGCTGACGGATTCCAGCCGACAGGGATGTGCTCGATCATCTGCATTGAGTCTGCATCGAGAACGCCGACAGCATCGATGCCGGATTCGGCGACATAGATTTTGCCTGCATGGATGACGAGGCCGCTGGGCATCACGCCGCGAAGAGAACGACCCTGCGGATCCTGATAGCGGGAGCCAGTAAATGGGGAGAGATCTGCCATGGTTAGCACCTGCTTACCATCGGCGCTGATTTTCACAAGCTGATCTTCATGCGCGAGAGAAACATAAACGGCATCGCCGGAGGCGGCTACGCCGGTCGGCGCCGATCCCCCGACAACGCCACCCGCGGTTTCAACGATTTTTTCGCCGAGGTGGAGCTTCGCGATGAGCGCGGGGTGTTCGCGCTCATGAACATCGTAGGTCCAGAGAGAGCTGCCGCGATCGGAGTTCTCATCGCCGAGGCCGGGAATCTTTTTGCCCTCGACTGTCGCGCCTTTGCGTGCGGCCTTCGATGGATAGCCAAACGGAGGAAAGTGCAGACCGGTGCCGAGAGGGTCTTTGTCGCTGGCGCCGGGGATGGTCGTGTATTCGAAGAGGCCCGTGTTGGTGACGTAGAGGCGCGCGCCGTCGGGTGATAGCGCGAGACCGAATGGGTACGTGCCGGTGGGAATCTCGGCGATGCGCTGGAGTTGTGCAGCGTCGAGAACGACAATGCGCCAGTTGCCCTGATCGAGCGCGTAGAGCGTCTTGCCGTCGGGCGAGACGATTACCGACGCAGCAAAGCTACCGGTAGAGAGCTTGACCACGCTGGAGGACGAGACCGAGCCATCGAGAGCGACCTCACCGGCGGCCGACCAGTCGGAAGTCTTGTAGACGCGAATTTTTCCGGAGTCTCCAGTGGCCACATAGAGCAGCGAGCCATCGGCAGAGTAAGCCAGGCCGGCGTGGGTTTCCATGGCGGGATCGCTGTTTTGGCCAGAGGGCATGCGCCGCACCGCGGGCTGGGGAGTCGTTGGATCGGACACCACATTCAGCGCGAAGGGAAAGCCGATGGAAGGGACCGAGACCTCTGCGCCATCGGGGCGGACGGCGAGTGCGAAGGGATAGGGCGCGAGAGGGATCCAGTTGCCGGCAGGATGAATGGCGCGGCCGTTGGGAAGAGTGGCCGTGACGCCGGTTTGCGCGACGATGGGCTGAACAAGAGACAGCATGGCCGCGCCGATGAGCGGAATACTCTTTCGCACCAGGGAGATCATTTTTCCAGTATGCATCGCCGAGATGAATGGAGGATAAGACGAGCGTCGGGCTTAGAAAGATTTGAGGTGTCTTTATGACCTTTCTCCAAGGACTGTTGGGACCCACGAAGGACAAAGCAGATCCTTCGACTCACCACCCCCGACCTCCACCCCGCAGACGAAGACCTGTCTGCGGGGGCCCGGAACGCTGAACTGCGCTCGGGTCCTTTCGCTTAGGATGACAGCCTCCTTTTTTCAAATGAAATTTAGAGACCGCACGTTAGTGTCCGATGGGGATGATAGCAGGCGCTCAGCCGCTGCAGCCGCAGGAACGCGCGAGGATTTCGGCGAAGTGCATGCCTTGGCGAGTGGAGAGCTGGCTGATCTGCTCGCGGCAACTGAAGCCGTCGGCGATGATGATGGTCATAGGGCCAGCGGCATTCACGGCTGGGAGCAGACCGAGGTTAGCAATTGCCTTCGAGACTTCGATCTTGTCGGCTTCGAAGCCGAACGGGCCGGCCATTCCGCAGCAGGTGGTGTCGATCATGTTGACTTGCGCGCCGGCTTTACGGAGTAAGGCAATTTCATTCTTCGGGCCGCCGAAAACCGCCTTGTGGTGGCAGTGGCCATGGAGAAGGACCTGCGCGCCGGGGAGTCGCCCTTCGACCCAGTCGGGAGCTTTGGCGGCAAGCCAATCGGCGAGGAGCCAGACTTGCTTACTCAGTTGTTGCGCGCGCACATCGTGGGGGAAAAGCTCGAGGGCTTCATCTTTAAAGATGCTGGCGCAGCTTGGCTCAAGGAAGATGAACGGCAGGCCAGCTTCGATTTGCGGCGCGACCGCATCGAGGACCTTGGCCATGTAATGCTTGGCGGTGTCGAGCAGGCCAAAGTCATAGAGGGCGCGGCCGCAGCAGATGTGGCCCTTCGTGGTCTGCACCTGGAAGCCGGCTTGTGTGAGGACGGACTCGGCGGCGGCGAGGGTTTGCGGGTGGTAGTAGTTGTTCCAAGTGTCGGCCCAGAGGACCACCACCTGCGGTCCCTCTGGGGCTAAAGCCCCGCTCTTCTCGGAATCAGTGACGTACGGGCTGAAGCCCGTACCCTTCCCCGGGTTTCCTGCGCAACGGTACGGGGCACATTGGTGGTTTCGTCGACGGCGCGCGAGGCTTTCCAACTCTTCGGAGCGAGTTGGGGCATCTGGCGTTCCTGGGCAACGCCGACGATGTGCTTGATGAGCGGGCTTGTGATGCCGTTGCTGAGAACGAAGTTGGTGAGCGCGGGCGTGAGCGAACCGAGGCGCGCCATCTTGTCGGCGAAGCCGAAGACGTAGTGATGCAGAGGGTGGAGTTTGCCTTTGTACTTCTGCGCGAGGAATTCGGATTTGTACTGCGCCATGTCGACCTGCACGGGACACTCGGTCTTGCAGGCTTTGCAACTGAGGCAGAGGTCGAGCGCTTCGTGTACGGCCTCACTCTGGAAGCCTTCCTGCTTGAGCGCGCCGGCGAGCATCTCCCAGAGCAGGCGGGCGCGGCCGCGGGTGGAGTGCTGCTCCTGGCCAGTGGCGCGATAGCTGGGGCACATCACGCCGCCGGTCTTCTTGAGGCACGCGCCGACGCCGACACAGCGCGCAGCAGCATCTTCGAGAGAGCCGTGATCAGCGGCGAAGACAAAGTGGGTTTCGAGAGGCTTGTGGCTGTGGGTGTGCGAAGCTTCGGGAGCCGGACCGTGACGAAGATTCTCAACCGGATCGTAGACGCGTATGGCATCGACGAGTTTGCCGGGATTCATGCGGTTGTCGGGATCCCAGATGGCTTTGAATTCCTGAAACGCGCGCATCAACTCAGGGCCGAACATTTTGGGCAGCAGAATGGCGCGGGCCTGGCCGTCGCCGTGTTCTCCGGAGAGCGAACCGCCGAGAGAGACGACGAGGTCGGCAGCGCGATCGATGAACTCGCGGAATTTGCGAAGGCCTTCGGTGGTGCGGAAGTCGAAGTTGATGCGCAGGTGCACGCAGCCCTGACCGAAGTGGCCGTAGAGTGGGCTGCGATAGCCGTACTCGGCCATGAGTGCGTTCAGCTTGCGCAGATACGTGCCGACGTGTTCTGGCGGAATGCCGGCGTCATCCCAGCCTTCCCAGCGGTCGGGCTCGCCGGGCACACAAACAGTTGCGCCGAGCGCGGATTCGCGCACGGCCCACACGCGTTCCGCATCTTCGTGGTTGTAGATGCGCGCGCGCGGAGCTTCGGGCCAGCGGGCTGCGGCAGCCGCAAGTGCCTCGGATTTTGCATGCGCTTCTGCTTGAGTCCATGCGCCCATTTCGACGAGAAGAAAGCCGCCGCCGGGCGGAAGCAATTGGACGTCGTTGACGGCGAGATTTTTGCGCAGCATGAATTCGACGAGCAGGCCGTCGAAGCCTTCGAGGCCGATGGGGCCAAATTCGAGGACGCGCGGCACCACATCGCCGGCGAGATACGGATCGTCGAAGGCAAGCGCAGTGAGCACGCGGAAGGGCGGACTCGACGTCAGATTCAGGGTTGCGGAGAGAACAGTGGCACACGTACCTTCGGAACCCACGAGGGCGCGCGCAAGGTTGAAGCCGTTCTCGGGCAAAAGCTCATCGAGATTGAAACCGGAGACGCGGCGCGGAATGCGGGGGAACTTTTCGCGGATGAGATCGGCATAACGATCGCGCAGCGCAACGAGGCGACTGTAGATCTCGCCGATGCGGCCACCGTTGCGGATGTGCGCGTCGATCTGTTCGGGGCGTGGTCGGGCCGACGGTCATGCGCGTGCCGTCGTAGAGAACGAATGTCCATGCTCTGCACGTTGTCGACGACTTTGCCGCCAAGCAGGCCATGCACACCGCAGCTGTTGTTGCCGATCATGCCGCCGAGCGTGCAGCGGCTGTGTGTGGCGGGATCGGGCGCGTAGGTGAGGTGATACACCTCGGCGGCTTCGCGCACACGATCGAGAACGATGCCGGGCTCGACGACGGCAAGTTTCGATTCGGGGTCGATGGAGGCGAGACCGCGCATGTAACGCGAGAAATCGAAGACGACCGCAACATTGGCGCACTGGCCGGCGAGACTTGTTCCCGCGCCACGAGGAAGCACGGCAGCACCGGTCGCGCGACAGGCAACGAGGGCGGCTTCGACATCCGCAGCATCGCGCGGATTGACGACGCCGATGGGCATCTGGCGGTAGTTCGACGAGTCGGCCGCGTACATGGCGCGCGAGCCGAGGTCGAACAGGACATCGCCGCGCACCGTGGCCTTCAGGCGTGCCTCAAGTTCCTTGTGTGCGGAGAACCTCTCGTGATCGAGCGGCGGCTGATTCAGCAACGACGAGATGGGAAGGATGCTCACGATGGAATCGTAGACGATCGAAGCTGGGAATGGTGTGAGCGCGAGCAGCCATCGATGCGCCGGACTCAACGCGTCGGCCACTCTTCGACAACCACTCCCAGATCGTTCAATTGATTGATTGCGAATTCGACGTTGCGGCGCACGGCGGCGCGGTCTTTGCGCGCGGCTTGCGGCGACTCGGCAACGGCGATGACGCGGCCATAGCGCCACGCTCCGGGCGGAAGCGCGACAATGGCGTCGGCCAGATCGGCGGGGCGAATCTGCAATTCCTGCCGGCGAGCCGCTTCCGGACGCATCATGCTTCCCTGCCCCACCGCGCTGGGATTGGCATCGGCGAGACTGACGCGCAGATCGATGGCAGTGGCCCCGACGGCCAGGAAAGGGTTGTTCCAGGACGAGGGCTCATGGACATCGATATAGAGGCTCTTGGTGGGCAGCGGAATCTTCGCCAACTCAGCCCGCTGCTGGTCGCGTTTGGAAGCATTTGCCTGCGCGGTGCTCTGCGCATGCTGCGCGGCCTGCACCGCATTGTGCGCCACGCCAACGACGGCCTGCTCCTGCTTGTGGCAGGCGGCGAGGCTACAAGCGAACAGAAGAGCAGCCGACGCGCCGAAGCACAGCCTAATTTCACGATGCGAGCGCAGATTCACGGTTACAGGATAAATTATTTGCCGATGAGGCTGCGGGCGATGGCGTCGAGCATGCCGTTGAGAAAGTTGATGGATTCGGGTGCTGAGTAGCGGCGGCCAATCTCCAGGGCCTCGTTGATGACGATGGGAAACGGAGTGCCCTTGAAAGCGAGCATTTCGCCAATGGCCATGCGCAGCAGATTGCGATCGACGGAGGGCATACGCTCGATGCGCCAATGCTTCGAATTGGCGACGATGAGTTCGTCGATCTTGTCCTGATGTTCAATGGCGGAGCGGAAGAGGTCTTCGGCAAAGCCGCGAACTTCGGGCTCGACGGCATCGCCGGCTTTCCAGAAGGTGGCGCGAACCTGGTCGGGTGTCTGCTTGCCCATGTCTGCCTGAAAGAGCATTTGCATCGCGAGTTCACGCGACTTGCGCCGCGTACCCGCGGTCAAACCGCTGCTCCTTCAAGCTTGCGTTTCAAGCTCACCATTTCGATGGCGGCGAGGGCGGCCTCGAAGCCCTTGTTTCCGGCCTTGATGCCGGCGCGATTCAGTGCCTGCTCAAGGGTTTCGCACGTGAGCACGCCAAAGCTATGCGGCACGCCTGTCTCCTGCTGCGACTGGCCGATGCCCCGCGCGACTTCGTTGTAAATGGCTTCGTAATGCGCCGTCTCACCGCGCAGAAGGCAGCCGAGCGTTACGATTGCGTCGACTTTGCTTGTGTCCTTACGATTGGCGATGGTGCGGGCGGCAGCGGGAATCTCCCACGCGCCGGGCACGCGCACAACCTCGATTGCGGACCGCTGTGCTCCGCTGCGCAGCAGAGCATCGAGGGCCCCTTCGAGCAGGCGTTCGGTAATAACGGCATTCCAGCGAGCGACGATCACGGCGAAACGCATGCCCTCGGCGGTGAGGTCGCCTTCGACAGCGACCGGCTTGCCTTTGAGTGGGTCGCTCCACTCCCAGAAGCTGAAGCGGAAACCCGGCTCGGGCTCAACGGTAAAGATGCGCGACTTCCAGTGAGTTTCTGCGATGTCTTCAAGCCGCGTCCGAGTTTCGTCGCCGCCTTCAGAGCGAAGCCAGGCCGTGACCGCCTGGTGGATTGCGTCAAGAGCGGTTACTTCCACGAGCGTGTCGGCGGTCGAGGGGAAGTGGCCGTCGACGATTTCGAAATTGCCCGATGGCGCGAGAAAGGATGCGCCACGGCTGCCCTCTTCCTCCCAACCTTTGCCGCGGGCGAAGCCGAGCGCATCGAGAAAGCGCGACACGCGCTCGTACGACGCGGCGCTCGCAGCGGGGCGCAGGAAAGAGATTGCCTTGATCATGCGGTTACTCTCACTTAGTGATTTTATCGTGGGCTGATGGGACATTCGGTGCGGCGCCGCCGTACACGACAAAAGGCCGGAGTAATCCGGCCCTTCGCCGCTGCATGAATCGCGTTGGACTAGGTTTTCAAGCGAGGCTTCACGGTGATGACTGTAGCCGGGACGATGGTTCCAGTGCCTGTATAGGTGCAGCCAAGATCGTTGCCGCCGGCTGAGATCGGGGTGCAGGCGGGCAGGTTCGGCGCGACCTGTTGCGAATCGGTGGGCAACGTCGTACCGGTGATCGCCGTGGGAATACTGATGTAATGCACGAGATTGTCGCCGGCGGTCGAGACGAAGAACAGAGTGCCGTCCGGCGTGAACGCACCCGTGATCGGTGCGGTGATCGCTGAGGCATTGTTCAACGTTACGTAGCCAACGGTGCCCGCGGCGCCGCCTGTACCGGGAATATAGTAGGGCAGCGAAGCTCCCGGAGTGGTTCCGTTGTAAGTGAGGAAGGCCAGGCTCGAGTTGGGCGCGGGAACAACCTGGTCCACCGCGGTGGCACCCGCAGCCGTCACTGGAACCTGGGCCAGCGTGTGCGCGATGGTCAGCGGCGAAAGAACGCCATTGGCATCCGGGCACGTGGCCGGGGTAGTGGTGCCTGCTGAATCGGTTGTTGTTGGCAGCGTAATGCCGATGTCGGAGAGCGTGACCGCTCCGCCGCTCAAGGCCGCGCCGAGAATGTGCTGGCCGTCGGTGGTTGCTGCAAGAACATCTGTCAGGGCCGCGACAGAATCGCCTTGAGGGTAGAAGGCAATGCTTGCCGCGTTGCCCACGGTACCCGACGGGCACCATGTGTGCGCTACCGTGGGATCGCCGCTCAGGTATGCGCCCACACTGGGAATCGTGATGGCCAAGCTCTGCGCACCCGGGTTACCGCTGCCCGAAGAAGCGAGTGGATAAGCAGAGAAGCCGGAATACGCGTTGTAGACATAAAGCGTATCGGTATGGCCCGCGCCGGCAGCTGCGCTGTCCGCGATGTAGAGGGTCTTCGAGTCTGGCGTCCATTGCGCTGCCACGCCCATACCGCCGAAGGTCAGGGACGAAGCGCTCGAAACCGTGTAGATGTAGAAAACCTGCCGCGTCTGATCGTTGATCAGGACTTGAGTATTGTTTGGCGAAACGGCCAATACCACTCCGGGCACGGTGGTGTCCTGCTTGGTGAGGGTATTGGTCGAGGTTGCGTAGTACATCAACTCATGGGGCGAGCCGAAGTAGATATTGAGGCCGTTGCGGTCCATCACCATGGAGTTGGGCACGAAGGGGAGGCGCACCGTGGCGCCGACGGTGCCGGTCAACAGCTCTACCGGCGCAAAGTACTGGGACTGGCCGGGAGCGCCGAACCACACAAAATCGCTGGCGGTGCCGGGCGTGGTGATCGTTACCGGATTGGAAGTGATCGAAAGGCCGGTTCCGTTGGTTCCCGTCACATTGATGGGCGCTGGATTGCAGGTGGTCGGCTGGCAGATTGCGTAGATATCGGCGACGCCCGGAAAACTGGTCGTGATACCGCCGATCGTGCTCGTCTGAATGTCGACGGGATCGGTGGACTGGTAGTCGAGAGCCAGTCCCGTGATCGTATTTCCGTTCGTGTCAAGAATCGTCGTAGTCAGGTTTTCCTGCACGCCCTGGGTGACGGTTCCCGAGGTGGCGCCATTGGCCAGGCGCACGCTGATGGAAGCGGGCGGGCAAGTGGAGAAGTAGCCGGCCGATGAAGCTCCCCCGGCGATGGAAGCAGTCACGACCGTCGTTCCCGGCTGCGCCGCCGTGATCACGTTGGTGTCCTGATTGATGGAAGCGATGGCTGCGGTACCGACCGTATAGTTCAGCGTGCCAAGCGGCACCGAGCAGTCAGGAACGGAGGTGACGCCCGGCGGCAGGCCGCCAGGGCAGGCGAAAGCCGGTGTGCTGGTCGCGGAGACGCCCGCCGGCGCGCAGAATTCGTACTGCGTTCCGTTGCTCGCAAAACAGGCCTGCGCATCCAGTTGAGCGGTCTGCGTTTGCGACAGACAACTTTGCGGACCGACAAGGCTTAGGGATGTCACCTGTTGATGGACGTAGACTTCCACCGGGTTCGAGGTCACTGCATTTGCCGACGCCGTTACGTAAGCGGTGGAATAGGGAAGACCGCTTGTGGATGGGAGCGGACTGGGAAAATTGCAGATGGTGTAGTTGGGAATGCCGCCGCCGGTGTTGCGGTTCCATGTGCCGGCGCAAAGGTTCCCTGTAGGAGAGATGTCAACGAGCTGGTTATTCGTGGTGCCGTAGGCATAGGCCGACACGCTGGCCGCAGATCCCTTACAGGTTTTGGCCGTGGGGGCCGCCAGTTGCTGGGTCTGGCCGATAAGCCAGCGAAATTCCGGTTGTTTGCGGCGAAAGAAAGATCGAGGCGACGTCTGTGTCCTTCAACCCGTAGCCGAGACCGTTGCAATAGTTTCCGGCCGGATTGCGAATGCAGCCGGAAACCGAGATTCCCGCCGGAATGGTCACGCACAACAAACAAACAAGCGTCAAAAACCGCCGCATGAATCCTCCCCGCCCCGCATCCTCGAACCGCGGAACGGTCCCTCCGAATGACGTTTAAGAAAATGGGTTATCGCGAACCTCAACTTCCGGAACCTGCTCGACTACGCGGCGCACTCCGATCCGTGCAATCGCTCGCCGCCGGACCAATCTGCTCGAGGAAACGGGCCCGGGCGGAAAGCTCCGCCACGCACCTGTCCGTCGAACGCCGCTCGCGAATATTCATAGAAAAGTGTATCAGGACGGACCGCCCTCTCAGCCGGCACGCCAGGCGAGGTTTCCTGCTCCTACCTTCATGGCCAATTGGCACTACTCGATAGACTCCGACGAGGCCGGATGGAGAGCAATTCGGCCCCTCAGTCACCCTTCCCCAAATATTCGTCGAACCACGCCACGGCGCGCTCCATCACGTCGCGGCGATGTACGGGATCGACAAAGCCATGACCCTCGTTGGGATAAATAACGAGCTGGGTGGGCACGTGCTCATCGCGCAAGGCGTGCCAAAACTCAAAGGACTGCGGCGCCGGACATTCGCCATCGCGATCACCGACCACAACCAGTGTGGGAGTCTTTGCCTGCTTGATGAAGTCGATGGCGGAGCTTTTTGCGTAGACCGCCGGATCGTCGTAAACGGACGCGCCAAAATACGGAATCATCCACTGGTCGATGGAGTTTTCGCCGTAGTAGCTCTCCCAGTCGGCGATTCCGGCACCCGCGACGGCGGCTTTAAAGCGCTGCGTCTGGGTCACACCGAACATGGTCATGAAGCCGCCATAGCTCCAGCCGGTAAGACCGAGGCGATTGGCGTCGACAGGGTATTTGGCCAGGACGGCATCGACGCCGGCGAGGATGTCGCGCATATCGCCGTAGCCGAAGTCTTTGCGGTTGGCCTGGGTGAAGGCTTCGCCCTGCCCATAGCTGCCGCGCGGATTCGGCTGAAGAACGAAGAAGCCGAGCGCCGAGAACGCCGTTGCGCTTAGGCCGCCACCTCCGCCCCAATGGGAGAGCACCGCAGCTGCGGGGCCGCCGTGGACCAGCACGATGAGGGGATACTTTTTGTTGGGATCGTAGTCTTTCGGCTCCATGAGCCAGCCCTGCACGTGAAAACTGTCGCTCTTCCACGCGAGGGATACGGAATGCCCCCACGCCGGCTCGACGCCGTCATTCATGTGCGTGAGCGGAATGACGCCTTCGAGGCCGGAGCTCATCACCACACCCGTTTTCGCCTCATAGATCTCCGTGGGGTGATCGAAGGTGCTGGCGTGAAAGAAGAATGCGGAGTGGTCGGCGGTGTGGGAGAGGCTCAGTTGCATGCGGCCGTCGCCGACGTTGCCGGGAATGCTGAAGATGGGCGAACCGAAACTGGTGGCAACCGTAGGCGCGGTGCGATCCCCTTGAAGACGGAAGCGGACGAGCTGGCAGTTGCCGCCGGCGAGTTCGCTGACGAAGATGTGTTCGTCGTCGCCCCAGGTAATCCAGGCGGGCGATGTGGGGCGGTTCGCCGTGAGATCGACAGGCTCGCTGCCTTCGGCCGAGACGATCCAGACATCGCCGCCGGTCGAACCCTGATCGCTCATCAGACCACCGATGAAGGCGATGGCTTTGCCGTCGGGCGACCAGCGGGGAACGGCGATTTGGAGGCCATGCAGAGGACCGGACACCTCGGCGGGAGCAAGGATGGGTTTAGGTGCTGCGTCGAGCGATTGCGTGTAGAGCTTGGCCACCCACCAGTTGTTTTCCCCGGGAGGATTGGCGGCGATGTACGCGAGGCCTTTGGAATCGGGACGCCAGTCAAACTCGTAGACATGGAGATTGGCGGGGGTGACGAGTGTCGGAGCCGTTGGCTTGGCCGCATCGACACGCGCGATGGCAACCCGCTGAATCTCGACGCCGTCTTCGCCGATGACGCCGGACCACGGCTTCATGGCGGCGAGTGCGCCGGCAGGGCGGGTTGCCCCTTCTACATAAAGGAAGGCGATGGATTGGCCGTCGGGAGAGAAGGCGGGTTCACCGACATAGCCTTTCAGCTCGGTGAGACGGCGCGCTGCACCGCCGTCGACCGGCTGGACGTAGAGGTCGGATTGCTCGCTCGAACTTGCGCAATCGGAAAAATAAGCGATGGAGCGGCTGTCGGGAGCCCAGGCCAGTTGTCCCTCGCGGCAATGCTGATCGGCCTTGCTCGCGGTGAGACGGTCGCTCTTGTCGAGCTTATCGAGCGGGGCGACGCGAATTTCGGCGCCGTCTTTCCCGTATTGAATCCAGGCGAGGCGCTTGCCATCGGGCGCTATAGCGACCTGGCCGACCGAGCGGCCACGATTCAAGTTCTTCAGAGCGTCTTCGACGCGGACGCGTTCGGAGGCGGGAACTCCGGAATCCTGCGCGGGGGCCTGTGCCGGGTGAAACGCGAAGGTGAAGAGCGCCGCCACGACGGCGACATAGCGAACAGAGCCAAGCGATTTCGCGGACATAAGGAGATGCTATCAGCGGAACAAAGACGAGATGCGGATTCAGTTCGCCGGGGGAGGGAGCGTGACTCCAGTTGGTTCAGTAAAGCCCGCAGCTCGAGGATCGATCTCGTAAAGGATAAGCGTGGTGCGGTCTTCGTCGTCGAAGATCGGGTAGCTTGCCATTTTTTGCAGGGTACGGTTGGCGAACGCTTCCGGGTTGGGGGGCGTGTCATTCCAGGACACGAGCCAGCCGGGCTGATACATCGCGACGCGTTCGGCTGGCGTCCGGGTTCCGAAGCCGTCGTTGATGGAAGGAATGCCCGTCATCAACGAGAGCTGATTGCCACTGACGCCCATGAGCAGCTGTTTCTGTTCTGGATGTGCGCGGACGATTTGTGCGATGGAGCGGGCCGCGTCGCGCAGATCATAATCCCGATGCGTGAGAAAGTGGCCGATCATCGCGACATTCGCAACAAAGGCGGCCATCATTCCGAGTGCGAGGACCGCAGCGAGCTTCGGCTGCGCGCGCCGGAACTCGGCGAAAGAGAGAACAGCCACACAAATGAGTGGAACCAGCATGACGAGGAAATAGCGCGGCGCATAGTTGTCCTGGCGGCGAAAGATGAAGGCGGCCTGAATGGCCAGTGCGATCCACGAAGCAGTGAAGAGCGGGTTGGCCCAGAGTTTGCGCTTCCACACGAGGGCAAGGATGAGCAGAATGAGCCCAATCGGATAGAGGACGCGATCGACCCAGAAAAGATTCTGGAAGAGGTCGGAGAGGGTGGAGAGGGTGTTGCGCCAATCGACATCGGGCATGCCGTTCGCGTCGAAGAAGTAATGAAAGTCGGGGCCATAGCCGAGGGTCGTGACGAGAACTTCATAGCCCTTGACGATTGCGGCGGGAAGGGCCGCGACAAAAATAAAGGCACGCCCAAGAACCGGAAGGCTGCGGCCTGCGGCGCAGAACGCGATCCAGAAGACGGCGGGGAGGAGAAGGACCGCGGTTGTCTTCGTGAGAACCATGATGGCGCTCAGAATGGCCAATGCTACCCAGAGGGCGAGTCGTTTGGGCGACGCGCAAGAAGCCAGAAGAATCAGGAGGCAGAAGTCGAAGACCACCAGCGTGTCGAGAATCGCCAGGCGGCTGAAGGCGAAAGCGAACGGACTCGCGGCGAGAAGGAGGACGGCGAGCAGTGGGGAGAGTTCTGCGGTGAAAGGCGCGCTAATCTGCGATTGCGAGGAAAGCTGCCCTCGAGGGCTAAAGCCTTCATCGTTTTTTGCTGTTTGATGGCCGGGCTGAAGCCCGGCCCCTTCAAACCGAGGGCTTTCGGTGGATAGGTTTGCAAGTCGAACAGCTCCGGTGAAGCGGCGGACGAGCAGGAAGACGACTGGAAGGGTCGCGATCGAGATGAAGACGTTCAGCGCGCGTGCGGCGACGATGCTAATCCCGGTGAAGTGAAATACCAACGCGAGAAGGAGCGGCCAGACAGGCAGTGCAACAGCCGGATTGTAGTCGCCAGGAAGGAACCAATGGCCGGTAAGCAGGTTGCCAACCACGGCGTTGGCCCACCATCCCTCGTCGGTGAACTTGGCCTGGTCGACGAGCCAGGGCGACTCGTTGGGAAAGTCGGCGGTGAGGTAGCAAAAGCGCGCGATGACCAGGGCCGCAATGAGCACCCAGAGCGAAAAGCGTAGCCAGTGATTCGCAGCAAGCGCGTCCAGCGGCCGCCTGGGTCGAGACGCCGCGTCGGCGCTGGTTGCGGAGGTCATTCTGTCGGGGCTGCCGCCGCGTGAATGGCGAGCAGCGTCTCGAGTAGCGGGCGGAGCAGCTTGAAGTGGAGCGCGTTGGCTCCGTCGGATTTGGCGTGCGCCGGATCGTCGTGGACCTCAAGGAACAACCCGTCGACACCGGCCGCGACGGCCGCGCGCGCGAGCAGAGGAATGTATTCCGGCTGGCCGCCGCTTACGCCATTGGCGGCGGAAGGCTGCTGGACGGAGTGGGTTCCGTCGAAGACAACCGGAGCCAGCTTACGCATGATGGGAAGCGCGCGGAAATCGACGACGAGCGTGTTGTAACCGAAGCTGGCCCCACGTTCGGTGAGAAAGACACGCTCATTGCCGGTGGAGCGCACCTTTTCGACGGGATGGTTCATGTCCCATGGCGCAACGAACTGGCCCTTCTTGATGTTGACGGCGCGGCCGGTCTTGCCTGCGGCCACGAGCAGGTCGGTCTGCCGGCAAAGGAACGCGGGAATCTGGAGAACGTCGACGGCTTCGGCAACAATTTCGCAGTGCCCGGGCTCGTGCACGTCGGTGAGCACCGGAATGCCGGTGTCTTTGGCAAGCCGGCCAAGGATCTTTGTGCCCTCGATGAGCCCGGGGCCGCGAAAGCTCTTCACGCTGGTACGGTTGGCCTTGTCGTAACTCGCCTTGAAGATGTACGGAATACCGAGGTCGGACGCGATGCGCTGGATGGACGAAGCCATGCGGCGCACGTGGACCTCGGACTCGATGACGCACGGGCCGGCGATAAGGAACAGCTTGCCTGCCCCCACCTGGACCGGCCCAATTTCAAAGGTTTGGCTCACCAGCCGATTTTATCCTGCTCTGAAAGCGCATTCCTACACGGGGGTTGGGTGTTCCACGTGACTGCTGGACCATTGCCAAAGGGCTCGGTCGAGCGCGTGGAGCGAGGTTGGCCCTGGCATGTTCGGCTGAGGCTTGAGCATGCCGCGATCGACGAGACGTTTGCAGAACGCATTGAACTCCGCGTAGAACTCGATGCTGTGGCGCTCATGGCCGAGAGCCTCAAGTGCACGTACATCGAGAACGTTGTATCTCTCCGGCATGACCGCAGCCAGGATTGCCGACGCGATGGGGAGATCGACGCCGCGGAGCGAGATGAGCGCTTCGACGGCGGTGTGCAGCGAGGACTCGGGCGCGACCGCGACCGCGAGGACGCGCTTGATCTTGGCCTCGCTGTTGCCTACCAGGTAGTGGACCATGCGCTCCGATTTCCAGCGGACGATCACTTCGAGGTTGACCAGCGAGTAGTCGCCCTCGCGAATCGCCTCGCCCGCCTCGAAGGCGGCCTTTTCCAACTGCTGCTCGCGCGCGCCGGCTTTCTGCCAGTATTCCTCTGCAAGTTGCTGCAAATCCGTTTCACTTGTCTGTAGTTCAAAACGAGCCATGATGACGAATCCTCCTTGCGAAAAAGCGAGGAAACAGTAGGCCCATTCGAAAACGGTTGTCAACAGCAAACAAGGCGTATTTTTCGCTGCAACGGCGAGAGCATTTCGGCGGCGATTCGTGATGGGCGACCTGAAGATTCCTCTCGTTCCCATTTGCTTGGAGGGGGTTCTTGCTTTCCCACCCTTCGAAGAGACGCGAAGGATGGGGCACCCACATCAAGCAACTAGAAGCGAAAGCGCGCCTATACGGGCGATGAAATGGTTTCTGCCTGCTTTGCGGCCGGGCGCTTTCTCGCGGTTCTTGTAGCTTGCGGTTATGAACTCGCGGAAGAGCGGGTGCGGCTCGAGGGGCTTGGACTTGAATTCGGGGTGAAACTGGCAGCCGAAGAAGTAGGGGTGGCCGGGAATTTCGACGATCTCCACGTAGGTGGCGTCGGGCGTGGTGCCGCTGATGCGCAGGCCGCCGCCGGTGAGCAAGGCTTCGTACTCGCGATTGAATTCGTAGCGATGGCGGTGGCGCTCGCTGATCTCGGTGACTCCGCCGTAGGCGCGCGAGGCGAGCGAATCTTCCTGCAGGATGCAGGTCCAGGCGCCGAGGCGCATGGTGCCGCCCATCTCTTCCACGCCGAGCAGTTCGCGGAGCTTATAGATGATGCGGTGCTGGCTGGCGGGGTCGAACTCGCTGGAGTTGGCGTCTTTCAGGCCGCAGACGTTGCGCGCGAATTCGATGCAGGCGGTCTGCATGCCGAGGCAGATGCCGAAGTACGGAACCTTGTTCTCGCGCGCGTAGCGGATGGCGTTCAGCATACCCTCGATGCCGCGCTTGCCGAAGCCGCCGGGAACGAGGATGCCGTCGAAGCCTTCGAGTTGCTGCTCGTAGCTCTTGTCCTCGGGAGTCTTCGATTCGAGACCTTCGGCTTCGATCCAGGTGACGTTGAGTTTCAGGTTCTGCGAGATGGCACCGTGGGTGAGGGCTTCTTTCAATGACTTGTAGCTGTCCTCGTACTCCACGTACTTGCCGACGATGGCGATGTTCACATCGTCTTTGGGGTGGTAGCAGCGATCGACCAGGTCTTTCCACGGGGCGAGGTTGGCCTCGGGTGCTTCCTTGTGCAGATATTTCAGGATGAGGGTGTCGAGGCCTTCGTCGGCGAAGCGGAGCGGAACCTCATAGATGGTGGGGACGGTGGTGGCGCCAACGACGGCGCGCTCTTCGACGTTGCAGAAGGCGGCGATCTTCTGCTTCATCTCGCGGCCGAGGTTGCGGTCGGAGCGGCAGAGGAGGATGTCGGCCTGGATGCCGATGCTCAGCAGCTCTTTGACGGAGTGCTGCGTGGGCTTGGTCTTCAGTTCCTGGGCGGCGGCGATCCAAGGGACGAGGGTGAGGTGTACGAAGACGGTGTTCTCGCGGCCGAGTTCCTGGCGCATCTGGCGGATGGCTTCGAGGAACGGGAGCGACTCGATATCGCCGACCGTGCCGCCGATCTCGACGATGGTCACATCCGCGCCGTTGGCGGAAACCTTGCGCATGGCGTTCTTGATTTCGTTGGTGACGTGCGGGATGACCTGGACGGTCTTGCCGAGGTAGTCGCCGCGGCGCTCTTTGAGGATGATCTGCTCGTAGATGCGGCCGGTGGTGAGGTTGTTGTCGCGCGAGAGCGGCGCGTGGGTGAAGCGCTCGTAGTGGCCGAGGTCGAGGTCGGTTTCGGCGCCGTCGTCGGTGACGAAGACTTCGCCATGCTGGAAGGGCGACATGGTGCCGGGGTCGACATTGAGGTAGGGGTCGAACTTCATCAGGTTGACGCGGAGGCCGCGGCTCTCAAGCAGGCAGCCGATGGAGGCCGCCGCAAGGCCCTTACCTAAACTGGATACAACTCCGCCCGTCACAAAGACATACTTTGCCGACATCGCTGCGACCTCGCTTTTGGATTGTTGTGGATTGGCCGTACAAGGGGTGCACAATCAAGTATGGCAGAGATCGAAGTTGGAATGAAGAGGAAATTTAGGACGTAACTCGGCAAGAAACTTTATCCATCCACTTAATCCTTTTCAAAAGAACATATTAAGCGCGATGCAGAGTGTGCGGATCTGGAACAGATTTCCGCGCCTGATTCATCCTGCCGTGAGGAATCTGAATCCAATGTTTGGGAAACTTGCCGACGCGCTTCCGCGGGACTAGGATGCTGGATTGGAATGAGGTGGGAATTATGAAAACGATGGCCGCGCCAACGCGCAAACTCGGCTCCACGGGGCCTGCAATTTTCCCGATCGCGCTTGGATGCATGGGCATGAGCGGGATGTACGGACCGGCGGATGAGGCGGAGTCGATTGCGACGATTCATGCGGCCATCGACGCAGGTGTGAATCTGCTCGATACCGGCGATTTTTACGGCATGGGGCACAACGAAATGCTGCTGGGGCGTGCGCTGCATTTCCAGCGGGAGCAGGTGCTGCTGTCGGTGAAGTTTGGTGCGCAGCGCGCTCCGAACGGGGCCTGGATCGGATATGACGCGCGGCCGGCGGCGGTGAAGACGGCGCTGGCGTACTCGCTGAAGCGGCTGGGCGTGGATCATATCGACATCTATCGTCCGGCGCGGCTCGATCCCGCGGTACCCATTGAGGACACGATCGGCGCGATTGCGGAGATGGTGAAGGCCGGGTATGTGCGCAATATCGGGCTCTCGGAGGTGGGCGTCGAGACGATTCAGCGCGCGGCGGCAGTCCATCCCATCGTGGATTTGCAGATCGAGTATTCGCTCATCAGCCGAACGCCGGAGGCGAAGATCTTCCCTGTGCTCCAGGAATCGCGGCATTGCGGCGACGACGTACGGCACGCTTTCGCGCGGGCTGCTTTCGGGATCGCGATTCACGGGCGCGGGCGATTTTCGCGCGCGGCTCCCGCGCTTTGACGGCGAGAACCTGAACCACAACGAGATGCTTGTCGCCAAGCTGCGCGAGATTGCTGCGGCGAAAGGCATTTCGCAGTCGCAACTGGCCATTGCGTGGGTATCTGCATAAAGGAAGCTTTATTCTTCCGGTCATCGGCGCGCGCACGCGGGCGCAGTTGAAGGAGAGCCCGGCGCGCTGGAGGTGAAGACTCGACCCGAACGAGATTGCCGAGATCGAAGCGGCGATTCCCGCCGGTGCCGTCGCCGGAACGCGCTACGACGCGATGCAGATGAAAAATCTCGACAGCGAGAAGTGATCTCCCGATGACTCCAGTCTGCGACCGCATTGAGATTCGGCAACTCGACATTACTACGCTCGCTGTGGATGCGATTGTGAACGCGGCCAATACTTCCCTGCTGGGCGGCGGAGGCGTGGATGGGGCGATCCATCGAGCGGCGGGACCCGAGTTATTGGCCGAGTGCCGGATCGCTGCACGGCTGCGAAACCGGGCCAGGCCAAGACTGACAAAGGGTACAGGCTGCCGGCGCGGTTCGTGATTCACACGGCAGGGCCGGTCTGGTCGGGGGGCAAGCATCGTGAGGCTGAGTTTCTCGCCAGTTGCTACCGATCGTGCTTTGCGATTGCGCGGGAACAGAGATTCAAGAGCTCGCATTTCCGGCGATCAGTTGCGGGGTGTATGGATATCCGATCGAAGCGGCCGTCGAGATCGCTGTGCGCGAGACAATTGCCGCGACTTGCAACGAGACGACGGATCGAGAAGGTCATGTTTGCGTGCTTCAGTCCGTCGATGGAAGAGGCATACAGGCGAGAACTGGATCGCGTCCGTGAGACAGGCGCATCGCGAACCCAAGCAGGATGATGGGTTCGTACCCTCCCATCCATCCGCGATGGGACTGCGGATGGAGGAGCTTCGGTTCCACCGCTAAGCTCGACTACTTTACCTGAACTTTGATGACGACGTCGGAATCGAGGTCGATGTCTTTGTTCACGCCACGCAGCGCGGTGGTCCAATCGGCGTCGAGATGACGGCCGAGGGCCACTCCGTCCATCGTGCTCCCGGGAGCGATATCGTTTTCGTCTTTGGCTGCCGCTCTTGGGAAGACCGGTGCCAGGGTCGATTCCAGTCGAGGATCCTTGTCCGCTGCGGCCGAGGACAGAACCCTGTCCGATTCCGCCGGTACCTGTAGGCAAGGCTGGGCCGATCGCCGTCACAAAACCGTGGATCGGAACGGTCGAGCCACCCTTCATCTCCACCTGATCGAAGCGGAAAGAAAGTATCGCTGTTCCATTTCCATCCTTTTTCGAGGTTGCGAGCGTCACTTTGGCGACAAGCTTCGATCCCTTCGGAACCTCGCTGCCATCCGCCAGCTTGTAGTTGCCTACGGTCTTCGCCGTTAACGTGTCGCCGACTTTGGCTTTCCTTGTGCTGATGGCGCCGACAATCTTTGCAATGAGGACCGGGCCGGCCGCGGTCGGCGCAGGCTGCGGCGCCGACGCTGCTTCCTGCGCCGAAACAAAAGCAGGAGTGACGATTGCAAGTGCGATGGCTGCGAAGATCACGTAAAGACGTATTTTGGACATGACGAAGGTGAACTCCCTTAAAAACAACTCAGCGCGATGGAATGTCTGGCTCGACAGTCATTCTCAGCGGACCTTGCCGGAAAGTCAAACAAGGTCCGCCGATGCAGAGCGATGAAGAAAGGCTAGAAGTTCAAGGTGATCTTCGCGGTGAATGAGCGCGGTGTCACATAGTGCGTGCCGCTGAAGGTCGACAGGAAGTTATAGAGCGCGTCCTTGTTGGTGATGTTGATGGCTGTCAGGTCGAGGTTTGTCTTGTAGTGCTCGGTATGAAAGATGTTGTTCTTGCCAACCGTCAGGTCGAAGAGATCGCGGTGTTGAATGCGCGGCGGGTCTTTGTCGTTGTCGCCTGCGCCGGGAGCGGGAATGTCAATCAGCCTCGAACTGAGCTGATTGGCCGGGCAGCTGGCAAAGTATGTCGCAGGGTTGTGGATGTCGGCTGAAACTCCGTTGCAGGTGAGCCCGGCCTGGAATTCCTCATCAAGAGTGAGGGGAAGGGCCACGCTGGCGCCGGTTACGGGGTTGATCGTGGCAGGAACATTGTTGTCGACCATGGCTACACCTGGCGAACCGTCGGCGAGAGTGATGGATGAGTTGGTGACAGGCGCTATTCGGGTCGGTGAGGCTGTAGCAGGGTGTGGATCCGGCTACGAGGCCGCTAGTCGAAGCGCCAGTTGAAGCCGCCCCACAGTCCGCTGAGGAATCGTGCGCCGGGAATCGTGTATTGCAGGTGCGTTGTCTGGTTGAACTTCTCATCGTGGTCGATGCGGAAAGGAAGTCAACGGCGCCTCCGCGTGCCACCTGTCGCGCCAGCGCCGGCGACCTGCGGCCGATAGAACCGCGCCGCCACGGAAGACGTGACAACATACGCGCTGAAGCCGTGGTACTTGGGGATTTCGATGTGCAGCGCTAGCCGGGAATCTTGGAGTTGTGCCAGTCGATGGGGAAGGTGATGGGCGTGTTGCCGAGCACGCTGAAGTCGAACGCGTTGTGCGTGTACTTCCAGATGTACTCGCCGCTGACGACGACGCGCTTGCCGAAGGCCTGCTGGAAGCCGGCATGGAACTCGTTGCGGAAACCGGCTCGAGGTTCGATGCGTTCCGGAGACACCCGATGCGCAGCTGAGCAGCGGGGCAAGCACGGCATTGGCGCAGCCCTGGCTCGAGAGCACCAGGTTCTCGTTGAAGGGCGTCTCCAGAGTGCGCGCGTAGGAGATGCGCAGGACAGTGCCGGTGGGCTTCACGCTGTAGGCAACGCCGAGACGCGGCTGGGTCTGATTCGCGCTGGTCAGGCCGTTGTAGATGTCTTCGCGCAGGCCAAGGTTGAAGAGCCAGTTGCCGGCTTTGATCTGATCTTCGATAAAGGCCGCCAGTTCCTTCACATCGGTATGGCCGAAGTACTTGTAGTAGCCGCCGCCGCGGGTGAGGTCGTACGGCTCGAGGACAGGAAGGAACGAACCTGTCTAGGCGTAGGTTGTCGACGGATCGTTGGAGCGATAGCCTGCGGGGACACAGTCGGACGTCGAGAATAAACCGGCAGCGGGTTCCCGCTCGCATCCAGACAAGGCGAGTTGTACGTGGTTTCGACGATGCCGATGCTGTCGTTCTCGCGCAGGAAGGTCTGCCCGTATTGCACGCCCGCCTTGAGGTTGTGAATGCCTTTGGAGTAGGAGAAGTCGGCGTGCATTCCGGCATTGGTGAGCGTGCGGAACTGGCCGATGGAAGACGTCTGCAGGTTGGGGGCGCCCAGGTCTGCGAGCGGATTGTTGCTGGGGTAGTAATTGTAAGCATCCCGGCGGACGAAAGCACCGAAGTTGAAGACGGAGTCTGAACTGATGATGCGCGTGTAGGTGGGAGAAATATTGAAGGTCCCGATCTTGGAGCGCTGGTCGGCGTTGCCCACAATGCCGAAGGCCGGCTAGGCCGCGGCGCCCGCGCCGGTCACGTTCATGCACATTCAGATTGTCGTAGGAATTCGGCGTCTGGAACCACGAACGGCTGTAGTTCAGATCCAGATGCATGGAGTTATTTGCGGTGAAGGTGTAGTCGATGCGATCGAAGAAGTTCTGTTCGTTGCCCTTGTCGTGGAAGACCGTGAACTCGGGCGGATCGAGAAAGCGGCCGAGTTCAGGCCGTCGACTTCAACAAAGTTGCCCCAGTTTTTGCCGCCGTAGGAGAGATCGAAGCCGCCGGATGCCGACCCAAATGAGCCGTAGGAAGCCGTGATGCTCGCCTGTCGGTTTCGTAACGCCTTGTCCGGAGCGCGTGGTGGCAACGATGACGAGGCTGGTCTTGCCGCCATATTCAGCCGGGGGCGCGCCGCTGATCACTTCCATGGACTGAATCGAATTGGACGGAAGCTGGTTGGAGAAGACCTTGCTCTGCTGGTCGGTGATCGACTGCCCATCCACCGAGAAGGAATTCGAAGCATGATCGCCCAAGCCGTGAAAGAGACCGTTGGAGTCGGCAGAAACGCCGGGGGTGGTGAGCGTGACCAAGGAGCTGAGCCGGACGACGCGCTTTCCATCGGCACCGTGATGAACATGTCGCGGTCCACATCGGTGTGGAAGGTGGGATCGTTTTCGATCAGGTCGCCCTGGGCTTCAACGGTTACGGTCTGGTTCGCGGTCGCGACCTGCAGAACCAGCTTGAGGGTGGTCCCTACCACGGAACGGAGGTCGAAATCCTGGCTTGCGGGCGAGAAGCCACTCGCGCTTGCCGAGATCTTGTAGGGATTGAAGGGAACGTTGGCGAAGGCGAATTGCCCTGGCCCATCTGTCGTTGCCGTCCGGTCCAGTCCGCTGGTCGGGTTCGTCAAATGAACGGTCGCATTCGGAATCACGGCTCCGGAAGGGTCGGTGACCGTGCCATGAATGGCGCCGGCGCTGCCGCTTTGGGCAGACGCTGAAAATGCGGCAACGATAAAGAACAGTATCGGAAGTAGCCGAGAAATGGGTCCGCGAATGAGCGGCATGTGTGCCTCCAGAATGGCCTTGGGATGCGTCGACGAGGCCGCAGATGGCGGCCCGCTTCATGTGCGCATGGAAGGGGATCCCGGACGTCTGGTTTCTTCGTGTGACTTGGAGGAGTGATCCTGCCTGACGGAACGGCGAACCAGAAGAGCCGGAGATTAACCCTGGGAGTTCAAGGGCGGAGGGCGGATAAAAAGCTGCGGGTACCAGGGACGTGCAATCCCCAATGGCTGAATCTCGGCAGCGGGTCTATCCATCGAGACGAGAATGACGATTGCGGCTGTAACCGCCACGGGTGCCGCGGAGTGCATGGCAATGCACAAGGGACAATGATCGGCAGCCGTCTCCACGGAGTGCACGTGGGCAACCTGGACGAAGGCTAGAAGCGCGAGCAGCAGCACACACACGAGCGTCATCATCGGCAAAGCGCGAAGCTTTGCGCGCAGCTGATCCCGATCGGATGTTTGCGGCTGTTTCAAGACACTTCCCTGCTGAAAGGATACACGCGACTGGATATTGGATGTATCGAATGTCGAAAAGTTAGGCTCGTGCCCGGTAATGGCGAGCCAACAATCCGAGAATCGTCCCGTCTAATCCTTTGATCCTCATTCGTTTGACCTGCTGATCTAGACTTGAAATCGGCATCGGACTCAAACGAATCAGGACGAACCCGCTCGGCCATGAAGATTCACACCCATCTCCGCCGCCGACTTGCAGCCATGCTGGCGATTCTGCTTTTGGCAGGCTGCGCTGGGCTGGCCTCTGCGCAAAAGACCCTTCCCCTCAAGCCGGAGATACCCGGAACCGGATCGAATCACCGGCTGATTCTGAAAGACGGCAGCTACCAGCTTGTGCGCAAGTATGAAATCGTGGGCGACCGTGTTCGCTACATCTCCATTGAGCGCAGCGGCGAATGGGAGGAGTTGCCGGAGAGCCTGGTGGACTGGGATGCGACCCGCAAGTGGGAGCGGGATCACGCCACACGGGCCCCCGCCGAAGATTCCTCGGAAGCGATGAAAGAAGCCGCAAAGATCGACAAAGAAGAAACCGACGCGCGCCAGGAAGCAGATGCGCGCCGTCCGGAAGTTGCGAAGGGGCTGGAGCTGCCGGATGAAGACGGCGTCTTCGGTCTGGATACCTTTCAGGGATCGCCCGAGCTGGTAGAAATGCTGCCCGCCGAGCTGAATGCAAACACGAAGTCGAAGCACGGCCTGAATACGCTGAACCCGATGGCCGGCCAAAAGGCCAGCCTTGAGCTCGACGGAGCGCACGCCAAGGTGCACTTTCATGTGAATGACCCGGCGATTTACTTATCGCTGAACGCGCGGGACGACGCGGAGGAAGTCACGACGCATGCGATGACCGTGAATACCGGAGGCGCCAAGGAAGTGGCCGGCCGCAAACACGGGGCACACTCGACCAGCTCCGGCTTTGCGATCGTGCATGTGGACGAGCGACGGGCGCTCCGCATCGTGGACGCCATTCATATGAGCGCGAACGGCACTGTGACGCAGGATGAAGACGTGATTCCGACCAAGGTGGAAGTGGTCCCCGGCAAGCACTGGCTGAAGATCACGCCATCGAAGGAACTTACCATCGGCGAGTATGCGTTGGTGGAGATCCTCTCCCCTTCGGATATCAACCAGTCGGTCTGGGATTTTCGCGTCGATCCGACGCTTGGCGATAACCCGGCCTCGCTGGGGCCGATCCTCAGGTAGCGCAGCGTACGGCGGTCAAGCAGCGATGGCCTGCGGAGCGGGTTTCCTGCGCAAAAAAAACACACTCATAAGTAGGAGGGCCGCGGCGGCGCTCACCAGCGCGTCGGTTGCCGGGACAGCGTGTACTCCCCAGCGATGGTAGCCGAGGCCGTCGACATATGCCATGTAGGCAACGGGCAGATTGCCGAGCGAGTTGATGATGGAGTACCGCGCCGCACCGCTCTTGCCTGAGTCGCCGAGGAACTCGAGGACCACGCCGGTGAAGAGCGCGTACCCTGCGCCAATGGTGAAGAGAAACAGCACTGTTCCAGCGAAGTACGTGAGAGGCCGCGTGGGTCCAAGCGCGAGGAGGACCAAGGATGCGGCATTGGCAAGCCCGGCGAGGAGGTAGGCGATCGGTGCGCGGATCCGGATGGGGATCAGAGCCGCACAAAAGGAGCCCGCTGCGGTTAGAAGGGCTCCCGCGATGCCGTTCATCCATGCGACCTGATTGGCGCTGACGCCGTAGTCCGCGGCCAGACCCGGCAGAAGGCCGATCATGGAGCCACTGCACATGGGAAACAGGATCAGCAGCGTGTAGGGGATCGCTTCCCTGCGCAGAAAGGTCGCCTTGAATTCGGTCCAGATATGTGCGGCGGCGGCACGACCGCTCTGCTCGTGAAAAGGCTTGAGCGGCGGAATCGCAAGCGCGGCTAAAGCGGGCAGAAACACCAAGGCGGCCAGCACCCATCCCAACGCTCCGAGCGACAACCGGCCCGAGAGCCGGACAAGAAGAAAGACGGCGAGGCCGCCGAAGACGAGGGAGCCTATCTGATAGAAGCTGGAGGCTCGGCGTCGGCTCCGTTCGTCGGCCAGGGTGCCCATGATGCCGCCGCAACTGGAGACAACGAGCATGCTGAGGCAAAAGCCGAGAAAGATGAGCCGGGCGGCCATTGCCGAACCGAGACTGTGCTGATGAAAGGCAAGAACAATGGCGGCGCCGGCAGCGGCCGCAGCGGCGATGAGCCAGGTTCTGCGGCTCAGCCAGAAATCGCTGATCGGCGTCCAGAGAAAAAAGAAGGTGTGCGGCAGCGCAAGGACGGAGACAATCTTCGAGCTATTGCCCGGGTCGATTCCCTCGTGACGGAGTAAGTACGAAAGCGCGCCGTTCACCAGGCCGATGGCGATCACCGCGGCGGGCGCGATAAGAAATGCAGTCAGCCACGGACGCTCAAAGCGTGCGCCGGGAGGGGAATCGCTCGGCTCCATGGGCAAGAGCGTAGCACAAGGCAGTGCGCTCGCCCGTGGAGTCGGCGACCGTAGAGCGAGAGATTTCTACTTTCCCGGACGCCGAAAGCGAGGGACCGAGGCACACAGATTCTTAGCGGCGGCGGACGGACGCCGGGCTACGCGTTAGTCGGGACGGCGGGCCTGCGAGAGGCGATGACGCCGCCTGTCCCACTCCTCGCTCGAGAACATGCGCGGGCCGACCTCGATCAGCCGAGGCATCATGTTGAAGACGGCGATGCGGCTCCACGGACGGCCGTCGCGCTGGCGGAAGCCCTTCTCGTTCAGGTCGCTGACGATGGCCGCGTAGCCGAAGTCCTGGACGAGCAGTTCCATCATCAGGATCAAGGCCTGGTGCTCACGCGGGTGTTCTTCGAGACGCTTGCAATCGTCCGAGACGCGAAGGCCATACGGAATGTCTTCGAAGAAACTGCCCTCCGGCGGGGCTTCAGAGTCAGGCAGTTCACGCCGCCACTCGATGGAAACCATTTGCCAGCCGGCTGATGTCCTCTGCTGGATGATGTCGGGACTGAATGGGCCGGAAACCACATCGCGAACACGTTCGAAATACGCCATGGCACGCCTCCGAGGAGACAACTATACCCGAAAGTGCAAGCAATTCGATAACCGTTTGTGACCAACGATCAGCGGATATCAAGTGCTTACCGGTCAATGCGGTCACCGGTGCGAACGTGTACGACATTGAGGAGACCGCGTCCGGTTTTGTCGCGTCCTGTCCACGGCCGGACAAGGTGCTTGTGAGTCTCACTGGCTGCGCTGCGCGGTCCACACCCCATCCGAGCGCCCTTCGATACGCATCCGGCCCTTGGCAGCATCTCCGTCAACCCAGCCGGTCAGAAACGCTGTTACGGGAGCCGCAGCACCATTTCCGGCTCTCTTGGGCCACTCCCCGGGGAAGGATAGTTCCACGTAGCCGTTGCGCCAAGTACCCGTGACCGCGCGGCCTTGCCCCAGAAGGCCGGACCAGGTTCCGTGGACGTTGCTGCCGTCGCGGCTCAATTCCAGGATCGCATCGATGGGTCCTGCATCGCCGGCGTAATGCATCTTCCACTTGCCGGCGATGTCTGATCCGTTCTTTACGTCTTGCGGCGAAGCCGGCGTAATGCGGACATTGGAAAAGTAGGCTTCCTCGCCGCTGTAGCCCCAGAGCCCGACGGCTCCGCGCAGGTCCTCGCCTTTGAGGCCATCGACCACCAGGCTCGCCTGAGGCGATCCGTTGATGTAGAGCTTTGCCGAGCGGCCGGCGACTTCGATGCGCACCTTCATCCAGGTTTCCATGGCCAGGTCGGCGTGCGCCTCGTAGACCCATGGCCACTCGCGCCGAAGGCGAGACCAGTCGAAGTTCGGCACTGAGACATACTGCACGGAGTGGTTGCGCATGGCCTGATCGGCTGCATCGGCATTGCCCGGACGCAGGTAGAACAACTCGTAGTGCGACGCATCGGCGCGGGCGCGAAAGGCGATGCCCACGAAACCGGGGAAGCGCACGCCGGGCGGAACGAGCGACTTGAGAGCAATCTCCGCCTCGATCGTTCCATCCTGAAAGCCGGTGCCCGGCAACAGCACCAAACCCTGTTCGGCCTTTTCGTCGGTCGTCACCCGAATACATTTCCGACCCAGGTAATCTGCCGCCTCGACCTTGACGCCGGGCGCACTTAGACCGGCCGGGTCCTGCAAGGGAAAGCTTTGTGCGCCGGCCTGCACGGGCGCGACAGAACAGCAGGCGAAGAGGCTAACAGCCCACAGGTTCGACCAGGGCTTTTGCATGCGGGACCTCCTGGTTTGGGGAAAACACTGGCACTCCATGGCATGGTGTTGCAATTCATTTGCCAAGGATTGAGGACCGCAGGACCGGGTCCTATCGCGAGTTGAACGCAGAATCCTGAGACGGATGCGTACCGTGTCGTCCGATTTCACAATTCCTTGTCCGATTCCGAACAGAGCCAATGTGGCCAGCCCGCGCCCGCCCGATCTCGGCGCCGACTATTCGCGCACGCTAATGCCGAGGGCCTTCATCTTGCGGTAGAGATGGCTGCGCTCCAGGCCGAGAAGTTCGGCGGCGTGGCTGATGTTGCTGCGCGCTTCGTCGATCTTTTTCAGGATGTATTCGCGCTCGTAGGCATCGCGGGCTTGCTGCAGCGAGGAGAACTCTTCCGTCGAGCGGGTTCCCGCCTTGTGCGTCAACGGGGGCAGGTGCTTGCGTTCGATGCGCAGCACGCGCGGATTGAGAATGATGATGCGTTCGATGACATTCTTCAGTTCGCGCACGTTGCCCGGCCAGTGATAGGCGCTCAGCGTGGTGAGAGCCTCTTCCCCGATCTCCATGCGCGGGCGGCCATACTGGCGTCCAAACTCGGCGAGGAATTCGCGCGCCAGCAGAGGGATGTCCTGCTTGCGTTCGCGCAGGGGCGGCACCGCGAATGGAACCACATTCAAGCGATAGAAAAGATCTTCGCGGAAGTTACCCTTGGCAATCTCCTCTTCGAGATCCTTGTTGGTGGACGCAATAATGCGCACGTCCACGCGCAGAGGCTGGGTGCCGCCCACCGGCGTAAACAACTGCTCATCGAGCGCGGAGAGCACCTTCGCCTGGGTCTTCAAACTCATGTCGCCCACTTCGTCCAGGTACAACGTGCCGCCATCGGCCCGTTCGAGGGTTCCGCTCTGCTCGATGGGGCCGCCGGGTTGCGCCCCACGCCGGTAGCCAAAGAGTTCCGCCTCAATGTGGGATTCCGGAATCGCGGCACAGTTGAGCTCGACGAAGACGCGGTCCCGGCGAAGGCTTTCTGCATGGATGGCGCGCGCGATGAGTTCCTTGCCTGTGCCGGACTCGCCATAGATGAGAACGCGGCCATTGGTCGGCGCCATGAGGCGAATCTGCTGCCGCAGCGCCTTGAGCGGAACGCTTTCGCCGGTGAGCACCGACTCTGCCTTGAACTGACGTTTGAACTCGATATTCTCGGTGCGCAGGCGCCGCGCTTCCACGGCATTCTTCAACACGATGAGGGTGCGGTCGAGCGAGAGAGGCTTTTCCAAAAAATCGTATGCGCCCAGCTTGGTGGCCTTGACCGCAGCCTCAATGGTGCCGTGGCCGCTGATGATGACGACCTCGGGCCGCATCTCCGAAGGGAGCTGATGAATGTCCGACAGCACATCGAGTCCGTCGCGGTCGGGGAGCCAGATGTCCAACAGAACCGCATCGTAATGCGCGTCCTGGAGGAGCACGAGCGCCTCGGCTGCGGTCGCCGCAGTGGCGACACCATACCCTTCCTCGGCCAGGATTTCTTCGAGGGTGTTGCGAATCTCCCCTTCGTCATCCACAACGAGCACGTGGTTCATGAGGAGAGTTCCTTCACGGCCGGCTCCGATGAGCCATCGAGGACAGGCTGCGCCGTTTCCATCAGCGGCAGCCGCATCACGAAGCGCGCACCTTTCGGCGAGTTGGCTTCAGCGCGCAGGCTGCCTCCATGTTCCTGCACAATTTTGGCGGCGATCGACAAACCCAATCCAGTGCCGCGGCTCTTGGTTGAATAGAACGGCAGAAACAGACGCTCGCGAATCTCGTCCGTGAGTCCGTGGCCTGTATCGGAAACTTCAATCTCGACCGCGGTTCCATCTTCGCTGAGCGAACTGCGCAGCCTGAGTTCCCGCAGCAGGCTTCCTTGCATGGCTTCGGCGGCATTGTCGACGAGGTTAGCAAGTGCTCGCCGGATGCCTTCCGGGTCGGCAAGCACGGTGGGAAGATCGGGCTCGAGGTCCCACTTTACGGTGATGCCGTGCAGACGGTCGGCGAACAGCGCCATGGCTTCTTCCGTCACGCGATTCAGATCGCATGCGCGGGGCTGGGGCGCGGGAAACTGGGCTAATGCGGAGAATTGATCGACGAGCGTGCGCAGCGTCGCGACGCAGCCGAGGATCACCTCGCTGCACTTGCGAATCACCTGCATGGAATCGAGCTGGCGGCGATCGATGTGTTTGCTGATTCGCTCGGCGGAGAGTGCGATCGGCGTGAGTGGGTTCTTGATTTCGTGGGCCACACGCTGCGCAACTTCTTTCCACGCAAGTTGACGCTGCGCGCGCAAGAGATCCGTCATGTCTTCAATCACGAGCACCGTGCCCTGCTTGCCGCGAGCAAGCTCGAGACGGGCGCTGGTCACGGCAAGATGGATAGTGCGGCCGCGCAAGGGAAGCTCAATCTCAGTAGATGCGGCGCCCATGCGCTGGCCGCGGCGGATCACGCCGGCAAGATCTTCCCAGCACTCTGCGGGCAGCAGGGCCTCGAGGCTTTCGCCGGCCAGGCGCAATTCTTCGCGACGCCCGATCAGGGTGGCGAAGGCGCGATTGGCCTGCAGCACGTTTCCCGAGCCGTCCAGAGTCACCACGCCGCTGGGGATGGTTTCAACGATGGTTTCGAGTTCGCGGCGACGCTCCTCAATAGCCTGGTTCGCAGCAGTCAATTGCGCCGAAGAGCTTTCGGCAAGAGTGCGGCTAGCTTCGAGGTCACCGGCCATGTGGTTGAATGCGCGGACCAGGTCGCCCATCTCCCCGCCTGCGACCAGACCCACACGGTGCTTGTATTTGCCATCCGCGATTTCGTCCATGGCGTCGGCGAGCGCTTCAACCGGACGCGTGATCTGCTTGGAGAGAAACAGAGCCAGCCAGACGCTGGAGAAAAACACGAACACGGTGATCAGCAAAAGAAGGAGGAAGAACGTGTTGCGAATCTGCCTGCGCGATCGGAAGAGCTGCCAGTATTCGTCGGCGCCGGAGCGAATGCGCGTCACCGTCTGGCTTAACCCCTTGGGCATCGGCAGGGCCACGACGACGACCTTTGCCCGATGCGGTCACGGCAATGCCCAGCGCATATTCCTGGCCGTTGACCACGAATTCTGCTTCATCGCGCCGCTGCGCGGCTGAGAGCAAATCGACTGAGATCGGGCCGTGAAGGGCAATCGCGTTTTCCGATTTGGAGGACTGCCCGTTTTCCGGAAGCCACGGGAGCAGCGTTGCCTGACTGGTTTCCGCAGGCACCTGGAAGCTGGCAAGTCTGTGCTGGTCTTTTGCGTAGACCATCGCGAAGCCCCCGCTGAGGGTAATGCGGCGGGAGTTCAGTTCATCGTTGAGTTCGGGAAGGTCCCTATCGGCAGCGCCGGTGGCCGCGATTGACTCCGCCTCCACGCGCGCGTTGTCGGTAACGTACTGGGCCAGTTCCAGGACTACGCGGGTCGAGTCTTCGCGCAACTCCGAGGTGTTGGGCGAAAACCAGCGGTCGATGGAGCGGTTCATCAGGTTGAAGCTGAACAGGAACATGCAGACCGCAGGTGTGAGTGCGATCAGTACCGCTCCCAGCACCATGCGCGTCCGGAGCCGCGCGCCGAGGGGGCTGCTCGTTTCGCCTACGTAGAGCTTGAGGATGTTCCTGAGCAGCAGCATGAGCAACACAAGCAGCAGCAGGAACACCAGCACCGTGAGGCCGGTGAAGATCAAGCGTCTCGCCGGAGGTTTCGGGATTCAGGAAGCGAACGTTTGAGGTATTGAAGATGTTGAGCGCGCCCAGAAGCCGCGAAGAACAACACGACTCCGCCCGCGAGCAAAGCAACCGATCGCCGCCGTGGATCGCCGCGCAAGGCCATGCGTGGATTATAGTGCCGGGCGTACTTCCAGGGCAGCTTTCAGAAGCTTGAGCCTCAGACCTGCGAACAGCTCATGGGGCTGAGAATCAGGTTGGTGATGTTGGTGACGATCTGGTCCGATGCGAAGTGTGGATCGGAGGAGAGCTTCTTCCATGCGGGCGCGTCGCGGAAGGCATTCCAGCAGGATTCCAGTTCGGCCTGGTCGGCGAAGCTGAGCATGTAAGTCAGGTTGGGCAGGCGCGAGCCGACGAGAGTGTCGCCGAAGAAGACGGGATGGAAGCCGGCCTTGAGGAAGATGTCGAACTCGCCGGAGTGGAACATCTCCACCTTGCGGACGTGGTCGCCGTCGCTGGGGCTCTCATAAGTGCGCAGTTGAAAGATGCGCTTTCCCTTGGAGGCGGGTGGCGTGAGTTTGGGCCAGCCGGCGAAGGCGATCATCAGGTCGCTGTTCACTCGCGCATAGGGCGGCGCGGCGGCAGTCGCGTTCCAGAAGGGTGCGGCGGCTTTCAGAAAGTCGGCATCGGCGGCGAGGTGCAGGTCGAGCTCGGCGAGCGCCTGCGCGGAGGAGCCAGGAATGAGGAGATAGTTGATGGGGGTTTCCGATCCAAATTCGAGGCGGAAAGCGCCGACCGGCCCGATACCCATGCGCGAGAGCGCCGGGATGAGCGCGTCGGCGAAGTACTTCTCGGTGATGCCGGTCTGCGGGCCCGATTGCAGGGAGTAGCGGCGCAGAAGGTAGTACTCGCGGCCAGACGTTGCAGTCGATGTTTGCTGTGCTTCTGCCTTGCCTGCGAGGGCGAGGGCTGAGCTCGCCAATGTTGCCGAGAGAAATTGACGCCGTTTCATGGGGCCTCCCGAAGAAAAGCTCATTCTATCGCCCGCGCCCGGGCGAGACTCGCCTCGTCGGTTGGAACTGGACGAATCTTCAATGGAACCAGGAGTCCGGGTCTTGCGTAGTGAAGAGACAGGCCCGAGTTCGCTCTTCGAGAGCTATCCCCACCATCCAGACGAGGGACCGCATGACAACCAATCTTCGACTTGCCTTTCGGCAGTTGCGCAAAGCGCCCGGATTCGCCCTGACCGCCGTGGTCACCCTTGCGCTGGCGATCGGCGCCAATGCCATTGTCTTCAGCGTGCTGAATGCGCTGGTGCTGCGCCCGCTCAATGTGCCGAATGCCGACAGTTTGTATATGGTGGAGCGCAATTATGGCTCGGAGACTACGCCCGTCGCACTCCTATCCGGACTATCGCGATTTGCGCGACCAGAACCGCAGCTTCGATTCGCTGGTGATGTACGACATACGCGGCGGCATGGGGCTCGACACCGGTAAAGGAAATCCGTCGGTGGTGTGGCCTTACATGGTGAGCGGCAATTACTTTGATGCGCTTGGCATTCAGCCCTACCTTGGACGGTTTATTCACGCCTCAGAAGAGCATGGCAAGAACAGCATGCCCGAGATTGTTTTGAGTTATGCGCTGTGGCATAGCTACTTCAACGGCGATCGCGAACGTACTCGGCCACGTTGTGCAGATCAACAAGCATCCGTTCACGATCATTGGCGTCGCGCCGGCCGACTTCCGCGGCACCGAGCTTTTCTTTGCGCCGGATCTTCTGGGTACCGATCGTCAATCTGCCGCAGTTGAGCGATGCGGATTTTCTGGATGAGCGCGGCAATCACTCGGCGTGGGTCATCGGCCATCTGAAGCCAGGTGTCACGCCGCAGGCAGCGACGGCGGACCTGAATACGATTGCCAACTCGCTCGCCAAAGCGTATCCCAAGGCGGATGACGGCCTGAAGCTTTCGCTGTCGCATCCCGGGCTCGCCGGAAACACACTTGGCCGGCCGACACGCGCCTTCATGGCTGGGCTCACGCTGCTCGCAGCGTCTCATCCTGCTGGCTGCCTGCGCCAATCTTGGCACCCTCTTCTCCGCGCGTGCAGCGGACAGGGCGCGCGAGATTGCGGTGCGCATTGCGCTGGGATCGGGCCGCCGGCTGATCCTGCGCCAGATGTTCACCGAGGCGCTCGTGGTCTCAGTGGCCGGAGGCGTATGCGGGATGGCGGCAGCCATCGCCATTCTGCGCGTGCTGAGCACGTGGCGGCCGATTCCCGATATCCCCATCAATGTTCCGGTCAACCCGGATGTCCAGAACCTATCTGCTTGCGTTGCTGCTCGCCATCTTCAGCGGCTTGCTCTTCGGTTTGATTCCGGTCGGCAGATCCTCCGCACCGATCCGTGGACAGGTCATTCGCACCGGCGCCGCCAATGTCACGAGCGCGCGGCGCTTCACTCCGCGAGACATTCTGCTAGGCCTGCAGATCGCCATTTGCGCTGTGCTTGTGACTGCGTCGCTGGTTGCAGTGCGCGGGCTTGCGCGCTCGCTCGAGAATAACTATGGCGTGCAACCCAATGGCGTCATGCTGGCGAAGACCGATCTGCACATGGCTGGATATAGCGGCGACCAGGAACTGGTGATGCAGAAACGCATGCTTGATGCCGCCGCTGCGATTCCGGGCGTCACCGCGGTGGGTTATTCCGATCGGCTCCCACTCAGCATTGGCGGCGGCGATTCCGATGTGTATGCCGACAGCACGACCGATTACCGGCCGACGAATGCCGCGGCCGATGCTCAGAACTTTCAGGTCTCGCCCGATTACTTCCGCGCCGCGGGAACTGCGATGCTCGCCGGCCGCACCTTCACGATGCAACGATGAGGAGAAGGCTCCGATGGTCGCGGTTGTGAATCGCGAGTTTGCGCGCAAGTTGTTCGGCTCCGTCGATAAGGCGATCGGTCAGCATTTCAAGTTCTGGGGCGGCAAGCGAGCTGAAGTGATTGGCGTAGTGGAGGACGGCAAATACCAGACCCTGACGGAAGATCAGAAGCCCGCGATGTTCTTTTCGTTCCTGCAGCATCAAGGCGGCGATGTATGGATCCTGGTGCGCTCGGAGCGCGATCCGCAGGAGATCAGTTCGGCCCTGCAACGTACGATGCGCAGTCTCGACCCCGCGTTGCCGATTGAGATCAAGACGTGGAACAGCGAAATGGACTCGGCTCTCTTTGCGGCGCGCGTAGCTACGGTAGCACTGGGCGTTCTGGGAATGCTGGGGGCGATGCTCGCCATTACCGGAATCTTCGGCATGGCTTCGTATACGGTGAGCAAGCGGCTGCGCGAATTGGGGCTCCGAGTCGCATTGGGCGCGAATCAGCGCAGAGTGCTCAGCGCCGCGCTGGGCCGGGCATTCCGACTGCTCGCCTTCGGTTCGGCGGCGGGCATGATCCTTGGCGTGCTCGCTACGCGTGTGCTTTCATCGATCGTGTACCAGGCGACGCCGAAAGATCCGCTCATCCTTGCTGGTGTAGTCCTCACCATGCTGGCTGTGGGTATTCTCGCTGCATTATCCCTGCCCGGCGCGCTCTTGCTGCGGATCCGATGACGTTGCTGCGCGAGGAGTGAATTGGGAAGTCGCATTCGAGCGATCTGCTGGGTTCGACGCGCTCCGGCTTGACAGTCCCTCCTCCCCGATCCCCAATGGCGAGGGATCGGGGCACCCTCATTGATCAGGACTCTTCTCGGCGACAGCGGCGAGCGATAGCCGCCGCCTTGACACGTGTGTGCGGCAATGAGGATGATGTTGGCTCGACGCACGAAGCACGACCTCCCTCACTCCAACCCGCTCCGGAGGCCCCCTTGCTTAGGCTACCACACTTTCGCGCATCGCCATAGCTCTCTGTCTTTCTTCCCTTCCCTTCTGCATACAGGCCCAGGATCCAGACAGCGCAAGCAAACCTGCGCAGCCGGCGAAGCGGCTGGTTGCCGACTACGATTCGGGAAGCAAGTTTCTTTCCGCTCCTTACACCTACACGGCCAAGCAGATTCCCTACTCGAAGATCACGCACATTCTGCATGCGGGCGTGGGCTTTGACGCGAGCGGCGACTTGCAGGTGCCGGATCAGTTCATTGAGCCGGAGTTGATTCCGCGGGCGCATGCGGCGGGGACGAAGGTGATGCTGCTGATCGGCGGCGACTTCACTGGCCTCGAAACGAACCCGAAGGGCGTGACGGCGCTGGTGAAGAACATGAAGAAATTCGAGGCCGAGAACGACTACGACGGGGTCGACTTCGACTGGGAGTATCCGGGATCGAGCGAAGACGCAGCATTCCTGCTGACATTGATGAAGGCTTTCCGCAGCGAGTTCCCCACGCCGCGTTATCTCCTTTCGATCGACGTGGCGCCGTGGAGCACGGCACTTCTACAACGTGCCGCATGTCAAGAAAGTCATCGACTGGTTCAACATCATGACCTACGATTGCGCGGGCCCGTGGACGGCGTATGGCGAGCTGAACTCGCCGATCTTCTGGGACAACGCAGACCCCGCGCCGTTTGAGTGCGAGCCGGGAGGCAGCGATCAGCAGTCGGGCGCGATCTGGCTTGCGGCCGCGCCGGCCTCGCAACTGAACCAGGGCACGCCGTTCTATGGCTACGAGTACACCAACGTCAACAAGCTGTTTGGCCTGTGCCCGAACTCTGCGACCACCTCAGATGGCGAATGCGACGACACGGTGCTGACGGTGAACTATGGGCCGGATATCAAGAAGCTTGTGAACGCGCATGGATGGGTGCGGCACCGTGACTCCGTGGCGCTGGTTCCCTATCTGTTGCGGAAGGATGGCAAGCCGGGATTCATTACGTACGACGATCCGGAGTCGACGTATCTGCGGGTGTTGTATTCGGACTATGTGCAGAACCTGGGCGGGACGTTCATGTGGTCGCTCGATGCGGACTATGACGGGCACTCGCAGGATCTGCTCGACGCGATGCATAAGGCGACGCATCTGGAGGCGCTGGATGGGAGCTCAGAGATTCGCGAGCAATGAGGCAGGCCTGAACGATCCAGAGAAAGACATCCCTCGGCGGCTAAAGCCGATGGCTCTCGAAGGTCTTTCCGTACGACTGAAGTCATACCCTTCAAAACATCGGAAGGCTGGAGTCCTCTACTCGATGACTTGCAGGGGGGCGACCCAGGAGCGGTGCTGGCTTTCGGCGACGCCGCGGTGGGTGAGCACGCCTTCCCAGGTGTTTAGGCCTTCGGCCAATCCTGGATCGAGCTTGAGGGCTCGCGCGCGCGCCGAGCTTGGCGATGCGCATCAGGTAAGGAAAGGTTGAGTTGGTGAGCGCCAGCGTGGAGGTGTGCGGCACGGCGCCAGGCATGTTGGTGACGCAGTAGTGGACCACGCCATCGACCTTGTAGCTGGGGTTGGAGTGCGAGGTGGGCTTGGCGGTCTCGACACAGCCGCCCTGGTCGATGGCCACGTCGACGATGACCGCGCCTTTCTTCATCTGCGCGACCATCGCCTTGGTGACGATCTTGGGAGCGGTTGCGCCGGGGATGAGCACGCCGCCGATGACGAGATCGGCTTCCCTCGTGGCTTGCGCGACGTTGTAGCTGTTCGAGGCGAGCGTGTAGAGTCGGCCGCCGAAGATGTCGTCGAGTTCGCGCAGGCGATTCATGCTGACGTCGACAAGCGTGACCTTGGCGCCCATGCCCAGAGCGATTTTGGCTGCGTTGGTGCCGACTACGCCGCCGCCGATGATGGTGACGTTCGCAGGCGCCACGCCCGGCACGCCGCCGAGAAGAATGCCGCGGCCGCCGCGTTCCTTTTCCAGATACGCCGCTCCCACCTGCACGCTCATGCGCCCGGCGACTTCGCTCATGGGCGTGAGCAGCGGCAGGGTGTTCTGGCGGTCGCGTACCGTCTCATAGGCGATGCCGATGACTTTCTTCTCGAGAAGCTTGTCGGTCAGGCCGGGGAGCGGCGCGAGGTGAAGATAAGTGAAGAGCACCAGGCCTTCGCGAAAGAAGACGTACTCGCTCTCGATGGGCTCTTTGACTTTGACGACGAGATCGGCCTTGCCCCACGCGTACGCCGGCATCGCCGACGATCTCCGCGCCGGCATCCTGATACGCGGCGTCGTCGAAGCTGGACTGCGCGCCGGCTTGGGTCTCGACGAGCACGGTGTGCCCGGCCTCGGTGAGCGCTTTGACTCCTGCAGGAGTAACAGCTACGCGGGCCTCGTTGTCCTTGATCTCCTTGGGAACGCCAATGATCATTGCGGAAAACTCCTGTCGGTAGGTTGGATGCAACGCAGTTGGCCCAACGGCTGAATGCATTTCCGAGCCGGGGCGAAACTGCATTCGCCGGGGGCTCTACCTGACAAGAATCCTATCCGATGAGGGGTTGACCTGGACCGGCCTGCAGCTTACTTTGCCGCCGCACAAGTGAAGTTGGCCGCGTCGTTGGTGTCGCCGGTTCCGTTGTATTTCGGCGCCTTTGGATACGCACAGATGGGTCGCGTCATCTGCAGTTTGGGAGGATCTGCCGTCCCATCGTACTTCGCCGCAATCATGCTCCCCGGTGGAGAGCCTTTTTCAACCCAGGCTTCGAGGGCCAGAAAGATATCGTGCTGCGCGTCGTCGGGTACAGCGGCCATGGGCATACCGTACTGATCGATGTCTGTAGCACCCGGCCCGACGGCGAGGCAATGCTGCATGCCGGGCACCATGAACAAGCGCACAAAAGAATCGGCGTTGGCTGGTCCCACGGTGGCGCGAACGTCGTTGTAGTAGTTGATCGTGTTTAACGGGGAGATGCCGGGGTCGTTCCAGCCGTGATAGAGAATCAGCTTGCCGCCGTGCGCAGCGAAAGGCTTCAGGTTCGGATCGGTGGCATCCACCATTTTGCTTGTCTTCGCGAGCGCTGCCTTGTATGCATCGGCGATGACGGCTTCCTTGTAGTTCCACTCCTTGTTTTCGTAGACCATGTTGATGAAGTAGCCGGTCGAGAACACAAACATGGCACTGGCGCCTGGCGCCGGCCCGGTGATCCAGGGTCCCCAGCCGTTGTTTCCCAACTCGCCGCCAGGCAGATACCCCGGAAAAATCAGCTTGCCTGCCGCGTCGTGAAGACCGTCATAAAGCACCTCGAGGGTGTGCGCCTGTTTCGCGGTGAGGCACGCATCGCTTTCAGCGTCTTTGCAGATCAGTGTCGACGGCTTGAATTGGCAGGTGCGCGGATCTGCGATCACGCCGTCTGTCACTCCATCGGCTGCATCGCAGGCAGCACGAACGGCCGCATCAATGGCAGGCACTTTTGTGGCCGGAATAAAAGCAGCGGGATCGCTGGTCAGCGCTTGTTGATTGCGCAGCCCGGTGGTCATCAGGCCAGTCCAGTTGTTGGCGGGGGCGCCGGCAACGATTCCGTCGTAGTCGGTGGGAAAACGCTGCGCTTCCATCAACGCCTCGCGGCCACCGTCAGAGCAACTTACGAAGTAGTTATGTTTTGCCGCGCCTCCGTAGTAGGTCTGCACCACGCTCTTGGAGACTGCCGTCATTTCGTGTACGGCGCGGTAGCCGAAGTCGATCACCTTCTCCGGGTGGCCCAGCGCCCAGCTTGCATCGCCTCCGTTTCCCGTGTGCCCGGTATCGGTAGCGCCGCTGGCATACCCCTGCATCAGCGCGACGGCAGGCCCAAGGTAATCGATGCTTCCTGCAAAGCCGCCATTGCCAACTCCACGGAATTTCCCATTCCAGCCCTTCACCGGCAGCCATACTTCAATGGGTATCGCGGAATCCGCGCTGGGCGTAGCCATGACTTGTACGCGGCAAAACGCGGGCAGACGTTCCAGGAGTGCCTTCTGCGCCGGCTGCTGCGTTGCAGCGTCCGGTGGGACGAAAGCGCCCGGGGGCACAATCGCCGCGGAGGTCACCTTCGCCTGGGGCAAGTTGAGCGACGCCAGTTTGGCGCAGGTGTCATTGGGTGCCGGCGCCTGCGACCACGCAACTGATAACGAGAACCAGCAAGCCGCCAACGCCGCAAGGTTTTTGAGCATGGAAGTCTCCGTGACTGAGATGCGGCTTCCACTATACTTCGCGCGGCGACGGGAGGACGATGACTCTCAGCGGAGACGAAAAACAAGATGTGCATGACGCGTGTGGAAATCCGCGGCGTAACTCGGCTTTGGCGGCGGAATTGAGTGTATTCGCGCGCAGGGAGGCTCCGGCATAATGAGGTGTCGCTGCGGCTCGCGCGGGATGCGGCGCGAGACGAGCTTTCCTCGACACAAAGTACTCAGCGCAATTATCAAATGGGCCACGGGTCACGTTACCTTGAACTCCACCAAAGTGCTTGATTCTGAATTACCAAATCGACCCCGAAAAAACGCCGAGGGACCATTGTTCCTACAACGGGTGCGTGATCCAATCACATTAACGCGGGATCCATTTCCCTCAATTGGTTAGACCGAACGCAGGACATTCTCAAGGAGCACCGACCGATGCAGGATCCATCTCAACAACAGACCAAGCCGAGAAGTACTGCGGGATACCAGCCTGTTGTCCCAATTGAGTTCAGATCGACGCACGCGGCCAAGGGCTACATTGCGATGGCGGCCGGTTTCGGCTTGCTTTTCGGAGTCGGCGCGGCCATGACCACTGCGCACTTGAAGACGCCGCCCACAGTCTCGGCGGCGATGACCACCGACCGGCCGATATTGACAGCAAGCGGGGACCACTCAATTCTGCGCGCGGTCGAGGGTGATCGAGTGACGTCGGCAAAGCCTCAGCTTCTGCTGATCGCGGACACCTCTGCGAAGAAGTCCAAGGCAAGGAAGAAACATCACCTGCACAAACTCGCGGACTGGAAACTGAAGCACGGCGCCAAGCGCAAGGCTTACGTGGCCGAGAAGCCTGCCGCCACCGAAGAAGAAGAAAACAAGCCGACCGCCCTTCAGTTAGCCACCGCGGCCGCAGCGCAGGGGCCGTTCTTCCTTGCAATCCAGGGCGACGTGACGGTAGCCGATTTCGATGCCGCCACGGGAACCATCGTGACCTACGAAGGTGAAAAATACGTGCTGGCCAAGACAAGCACGGATGTCAGCTCGATTCAGTGGGAAAACTTCCCGTTCAACGTGCACTACACATGCAATGAGACGGGATCGTGCACGCTCTCGCATGCCGGAGCATCTGCGATTGCGAGGCTCGCACGGTGATTTCGAACTGTCTTTGCCCCAGGGAAAACTGGCAGAAGCTTGGCGATATTGCGGCTGCGGAGCAGTCGTGGTTCGATCCGTCACTCAGCATTGTCAATCTGAGCCCGCTGCAGCTTGTCCGAGTAATCCACGTACACCGCTTTCCAGGTGGTAAAGAAATCGATGGCACCCAGCCCCTCCCGGTGCCCATTGCCCGTGTTTTTCACCCCGCCAAAGGGTAAGTGCACCTCGGCGCCGATGGTGGGCGCGTTGATGTACGTGATTCCCGCCTCCAGATCGCGCATGGCCGTGAAGGCGCGATTCACATCCTTGGTGTAGAGCGACGTGGACAGGCCGTAGTCAATCGAGTTGGCGATGGCGATCGCCTCTTCGAAGGTTTCGAATTCAATCAGGCTGACCACGGGCCCGAAGACCTCCTCGCGAGCGATGCGCATATCCCTGGTTACGCCGGCGAAGACGGTCGGCGCGAAGAATGTGCCGCGTGCATGGGCGCCTTCGCTCAATGGCTGGCCACCCGTCAGGAGCTTCGCGCCTTCCGCGAGAGCGATCTCCACGTACTTCTTTGAAGTCGCAATCTGCGCGTCGTTCACTTGCGGGCCCACATCAACAGAGCTATCGAGACCGCTGCCGACCTTGAGTTTTTTCACGCGTGCGATGAGTTCGTCGGTGAACTTCGCGGCGATACCTTTTTGCAGCAGAATGCGGCTGGTGGCGGTGCAGCGCTGGCCGGTGGTGCCAAAGGCGCCCCAGAGCGCGCCATCGACGGCGAGCTCGAGATTGGCGTCTTCCATCACGATCTGCGCGTTCTTGCCGCCCATTTCAAGAGAAACAGGTTTGAAGTTGGCAGCGGCGCGCTGGCCGACGAGCGAGCCAATTTCGCTGGAACCGGTAAAGCTGATGGCGCGCACGTCCTTGTGCTCGACGAGGGGCGCACCGGCTTCAGGACCAAATCCGAAGACGATGTTGACGACTCCGGGCGGCAGGCCGGCATCCATGAGCGTCTGCACGAGGTTGCAGGTCGAGAGCGGCGTGTCTTCCGCGGGCTTGATGACGCAGGTATTGCCGGAGACGAGCGCGGGAAAGAGCTTCCAGCTCGGGATGGCCATGGGAAAGTTCCATGGCGTGATCATGCCGACGACACCGAGGGGCATGCGTACGCTCATGGCGAACTTGTTCTGCAATTCGCTGGGTGTGGTCTGGCCGAAGAGACGGCGGCCTTCTCCGGCAACGTAAAAGGCCTCATCGATGGCTTCCTGCACATCGCCGCGTGTTTCGGCGAGGACTTTGCCCATTTCGCGGGTCATGTCGCTCGCGTACTGCTCTTTGCGCTGTTGCAGCAGGATGCCGGCGCGGACGAGAATCTCGGCGCGCTTGGGAGCGGGGACCAGGCGCCAGGTGGCGAAGGCGGCTTTGGCTGCGGCGACTGCGCGATCAACGTCTTCTGCGCCGGATTGCGGGAAGGCACCGACGATGTCGTCGTGATCGGCGGGATTGAGGTTGAGGAAGGTCTTGCCGCTTGCGGCGCTGATCCATTGGCCGCCAATCAGGTTCTGATAGGTCTTGTAGGTCATAAACGTCCGTTCTTCGTGATGCGCACGGAAAGTGCGATTGGCCTGCAAAGAGAGCTCACAGCTTTCGATGCCCAAGTAGTTTCGCAGGTCGCAGGCCAGGCTGTCGCGCGCGGCATGGGGATGCTAAGCTGGTCCGTCCCTTTCCTTCCTCAACCAACGGAGGCCTTATGCCCGAGAATGCACAAACAACTGCCGGCGTGAATGGAACGCTGTGGGGCGCGCGCGCCCGGGACTGGGCCGAGTTGCAGGAGTGCCAGTGCCGGCCAGTTTACGAGGCGGTTTTGGAACGGCTCGCGGTGGGTGCCGGGACACGTTACCTGGATGCGGGCTGCGGGGCCGGAGGCGCCGTGAAGATGGCGGCAGACCGCGGGGCGCAGGTGTCGGGTTTCGACGCATCGGAGTCGCTGCTCGCGATTGCGCGCGAACGGGTGCGGAAAGGCGAGTTCTTTCAGGGCGATTTGGAGGCACTGCCCTTTGGAACAGGTCTCTTTGAGAAGGTCACGGGCTTCAACTCATTTCAGTACGCGGGCAACGCGACGAAGGCGCTGGGCGAGGCGAAGCGCGTGGTCAAGACCGGCGGGTTGGTCGCGATCGTCACGTGGGGAGAGCCCGAAGGGATGCCGGCCGCGGAGCTGGTGGCCGCGCTACGACCGCTTTTGCCGCCTCCGCCACCGGGAGCACCGGGACCGTTCGCTCTTTCGAACCCCGAAACACTGCAAGGCTTCGCTACAGGCGCCGGGTTGCATCCCGTCGAGGTTTTCGATGTAGACAGCCCCTTCTGTTACGCCAGTCTCGAGCTGGCTATTCGCGGGCTGGGGTCATCGGGCGTCGCCGAGCGGGCGCGAAAGCAGTCGGGAGACGAGGCGGTGGATGCGGCCCATGCTTCCGCACTGCAGAAGTTCCGTAAAGACGACGGCAGCTATCGCATTCCAGCCACCTTCCGGTGCCTGATCGCCCGCGCCTGAAACTGACCCGACCCCGCGTGTTCAATGGACAAAAGTGCTATTGCCTGAAGGGTATCCGCCGGGTTTTCCTGCATGTGATGGTTGTTAACTGGCCGTACAATACCACTTGAGGTAGATTTAGTTTCCGATGTCAATGAATGGTTACCCTTCGCGCTCCTCGCGATCGCACGGCCTGCGCTCGCTTTTCAGCATGTTTTCAAGCGACCTGGCCATCGATCTGGGCACGGCGAACACCCTGGTGTTTGCGGCCGGCAAGGGCATCGTTGTGAATGAGCCATCGATCGTGGCCATCAACAAGAACACGGGCGAAGTGGAAGCGGTAGGAAAAGAAGCCAAAGAGATGCTGGGGCGCACGCCCGGCAACATTGTCGCCATCAAGCCCATGAAAGATGGCGTCATCGCTGACTTCAAAGTCACCGAGAAGATGCTCAACTACTTCATCCAGAAGGCGCATAACCGCAAGATGCTGGTGCACCCGCGGATCGTGATCGGCGTGCCTTCGGAGATTACCCAGGTTGAAAAACGCGCCGTAGAAGATTCTGCGTACCGCGCCAAGGCCAGTGAGGTTTACCTGGTGGAACAGGCCATGGTGGCCGCGATCGGCGCTGGCCTTCCCATCACCGAGCCCTCGGGCAACATGGTCGTCGACATCGGCGGCGGCACCAGCGATATCGCCGTCATCTCACTTTCTGGAATTGTTTATTCTCGTTCGGTGCGCATGGCCGGCAACCAGATGGACGAAGCCATCACGAACTACCTGAAGCGCAAGTACAACCTGCTGATCGGCGAGCGCACCGCAGAACATATCAAAATGGAGATCGGTTCGGCTTATCCTCTCGACAAGCCGCTGACCATGGAGATCAAGGGCCGCAACCTGATCGAAGGCGTGCCCAAGACCATCAGCATCGATGACAGCGAAATTCGCGAGGCCCTCGGCGAATGCATTGCCGTGATCGTGAATGCCATCCGCGTGGCCCTGGAGCGCACGCCGCCGGAGCTTTCGGCAGATATTTCCGATCGCGGTATTGTTCTTACCGGCGGAGGCGCGCTGATCAAGAACCTGGACAAGCGCATTCGCGAAGAAACCGGGCTGCCGGTTTCGGTAGCAGACGATCCGCTGGCTTCAGTGGTGCTCGGCACGGGAAAGATGCTGTCGGACTTCCGCCTGCTGCGCAAAATCAAGATCGACTAAGGCGCAATTTCGCGCTTTAGAACAGCAAACGATGAGCCCCATGTCTCGACGACATGGGGCTCTTTTCATTTTGAGGCGAACGCAGTCGCGCCGCTCAACGTCCTCTTGCCTGGCCGCCTAGTAAGTCAGCGTCTGCGACGAACCGGACGAGTTATCCAGATAGCCACCGTAGTTACAAATTGGCGACTTCACGGGAGGGCTGTTGAGTTGCCATGCCTTGAGCAGATACCAGGACGGCGACGAGATCTTCTGGAATTTGTCGTTATAGAACGTCACGCTTGTGGATTCGAGTTTACCGCCCGCCGGGTAGTCACTACATTTGGCTACGTTATAGACCTCGAGGACACTCCCGAATCCCCAATTGAACGTCTGTCCGAAGTTGGACTCGTTGAAGAGATCGGAGTAAGCGCCCGTTGTTTTATCCTCGGTGCGGACAGTCCATTTGCCGCATTCCAGCGTGCCGGCCTTGCATTGGTTGATCACCTGCCCGTAGATCTTGTCTCCGGTCTTGGCCTTCTCCGGAGTGCTGACATAGACGGTGTTCTTCACGCAGCAGTTCCAGCTGGCGATGCCCCAAGCGTTGTTGTAGTAGGCATTCCACCCCACCACAGGCTGAAGAATCGTCTCGGTCTTGTTGGAATTCAAATCCTGCAAGCCGGGGAAGAAGTAGATCGTCTGGCCGTCGTGCGAAGTGGGAGCCGCGGGAATCTTGTACTCCGATGTGACCTCGCCGTAGGAAGACGTTGTGTCGGTATAGATCGCGACGATCCAGCTATGAGCGATGGACGGCGGATCATCGGGTTTCTTCGTTTCCGTCGAAGCGCTCAATGGAACAACCTCTGCCTTTGCGTTCGATGCGGTTTTCCCGGTTGATTCCCGCGGCACAATCTCTCCCCTGGCGTTGAAGTGCGGGTAGGCGCATTCGGTCATGGAGTCAAAGGAACCGTCGGCGTGAGCGATTGCCATCTCTTCGGGGTGGAGTACATCGCCCTTCGCCACTTGCTTCACGCAACTGGGATGGAAGTAGCCCATGGGCGTAATGAGATAGCCCTCCGGAACGGCAGCCGGGCGGTTTGCGCCGGCGGGAACCTGCGCGTAAACAGTGGCCAGACCTGCCAGGAGAAGTGCGGTTGCGATCAAATGGAAACGCAGAATGCGCGTGGAAAGGGAGCAGGGCATGACGAGAACCTCCTGAAATTCCGCTTGTCGACGGGGGACGGGACGATCTACGGGCCTGAACTTGCCGGATGGCTAGTTTCCCGAACTATACGGAGCAATTTCTGTGGAAGTCAATAAAATTGGGCTGTTTACTAAAGAAGAAACGGTTAAACCCACGTTGATATGAGCGTTAGTATACTGAGTTAACTTCCGTGCCTTCGTCCGGAGTTCTCCCGAGCCTGCGTTCTTCATGGATTCGTTCTTCATTCGCTACCGAAATATTGCCGTGCTGCTAGCGCTCCTGGTGGCGCAAATCATCGGGCTCGCCACGCAGGTGCGGCGCACCAGCGAGGGCCGGAACACGCTGGACCCCGGCGACAGCTCCAGCGTCCGGCTCATCCGCTTATGGGCCAATGCGCTGGTCTCTCCCCCGGAGCGGGCGATCCACTCAAGCAAGCTGGGCATTCGTTCCTTCTGGGAGAACTACATCGATCTGCGCCATGTACGGGAGCAGAACGACGACCTGCAGAAGACGCTGGACCGGTTGCGGTTGGAGCAGGCTGCCCTGCTTGAGGATGCGCGCCAGGGCGAGCGCCTGCAGGCGCTGATGAGATTCCAGGAAAAATACCTTTACAAGACCACGACCGCGCAGGCGATCGGCTCCAGCGGGACGGATCAATCGCGTGTGATCTACATCGATGGCGGAACGGCCGACGGCCTGGCCAGAGACATGGCGGTGATTACACCCGACGGCATTGTGGGCAAGGTGCGTGATGTGTTTGCGCACACGGCGCAGGTGCTGGCCATCAACGACCAGACCAGCGGAGCCGGCGTAATTCTCGCCAACACGAGAATTCGCGGCATTCTGCGCGGCAATGCCAACGGGCAGCCGCAGATCGTGGACATTCTGGCGGACAAGCGCATTCAGCAAGGCGAACCCGTTCTGACGGCGGGCGGCGACCAGGTATTCCCGCGGGGGTTGCCGGTGGGCGTGGTCGACAAGGTCGTGCCTGACCCGGATCGGGATGGATTCATCATCATTCTGGTGACGCCCGCCGCCCACCTGGACCGCCTGGACGAAGTGCTGATTATCACGTCGACGGAGCCACAGTTCAGCCCGCAGCAGAAGCAGGACATGGCCACGTCGCAAGCGGAAAAAGGCCAGGAAGCGCTGTCGTACGAAGAACAGAAGAAGGCGTCGGAGATTATGGCCGAGAGGCTGCCGGGGCTCGTCGACCCGAATCTGCCTCACGATCAGCAGCCGCTCTTCGACAATTCGAACCCCTTCCCCGTGGCGCATCCTCCGCAGGCGATTCATCCCGACCGCTTCACGCCGGGCTCCGTGGGCGCGGCGTCCAACGCATTCTCGGGCGACGAGAATTCTTCTGCTGGCGAGAAGCCGGACGTTACGCCGGAGGCCGATCAAAGCCCCCAGCAAGTCAAGCCGCTGACCAAGACACCGAACCCCGCGAGGCCGTCCGGTCCGGCAACCCAGGCAGCGGCCCCGAGACGGCATCCGGCGGATGATCCTCCGCCGAACAATCCAAGCCCGAGCACACCCGCGCCACCGAGGACTCAGTAAGCATGGCTCTTCTTGGTTCCGACGGTCGGCGCGACATGGAGATTCGCCGCTATCCGATTCTGGCTTACGCACTGGTGCCACTGGCGGCGCTGGTTTTGCAAGCCTGGCTGCCGCGCGTAACCGAGCCGTATGCTTTTTTCGACATCCCGTTGGTGATCACCGTCTATTTCGCTTTGGGACGCCGCAGCCCCATCCAGGGAACGCTGATGGGCGCGGCGATGGGGCTGTTTGAAGATGCGCTGACGCATCATGCGATCGGCGTCAATGGCATTGCCAAGACGGTCGTGGGCTTTCTGGCTGCTTCGGTGGGCGTACGCATCGATGTGGAGAATTTCACGATCCGCCTCCTGCTGAGCTTTCTTCTCTCGCTGCTGTCGAGCATCATCGTTGCGTTTGTCTCCCGGTTTCTGTTAGGCCTCGACCTGGAGCTGAACTGGTACGCGTTCCTTTACACGGCGCTGGGCAATGCGGGCATCGCGCTGATCCTGTTCCCGCTGCTCGATCGGCTGCAAGTCAGGGAATGAGAAAGACAAAGGAACGGGGAGTAGGGATAGAGAGCAGGCGGTCACTTTTGTGGTTCGGAAAACGCAATGGACGCGCTGAAAACAGCGACGCCGCGCCAAGAGCAACGGCATTATCCTGAAGGGACACGCAATGAACTCCGACCGAGTGAACCGGAACGAGAAGATTCCCACCCTCAAGCTGACGGTGGTCCAGTACTGCATTCTGCTGCTGATGCTGGCGCTTGCGGCGGGCCTGTGGCGGCTGCAGGTGCTGGGCCGCGACAACTACCGGGTGCTCGCGGAGATGAACCGCATCCGCAAGGACCCTGTCCTGGCGGCGCGCGGCAAGCTTTTTGACCGCGAAGGGCGGCTGGTGGTCGACAACTATCCGTCTGCTTCGTGCTTCCTGGTGCGCGAGCAGAATCAGAATGTCGATGCCGATCTGCCGTTAATCGCGAAGGGGCTGCACCTCGACCTGGACCAGCTGCGGGCCACGCTGCGCCACTACCGCCAGAGCCCCGGCTACCAGCCGATTCCTATTAAGCAGGAAGTGACGGACGACGAACGGGCGTTCATTGCGGCTCACAAAAATGAACTGCCGGAACTGGAAACCATCGACGTGGAGCGGCGTTTGTATCCACGCGACGGATTCGCGGCACACCTGATCGGCTATGTCGGCGAGGTAAGCGAAGAGGATTTAAACAACCCGCGCTACGCCTACTACGAACCGGGCGACGTGGTGGGCAAGGCCGGCATCGAGGAAACCTATGACGAGTTGCTGCGCGGTCAGGACGGCTCACGCGACGTCATCGTCGACAGCCACGGGCGCGAAGTGGGCTACCTTGGCGTGCAGCACGCGATCCCCGGGCAGGACCTGAAGCTAACCATCGATAACGATTTGCAGAAGGCCGCGGAGCTGGCGCTAGGCAGCCGCAATGGCGCAATCGTGGCGATGGACCCGCGCAACGGCGAGATTCTGGCGATGGTTTCGCGGCCCAGCTTCGATCCCAATGAGTTTGCGGTGCGCATCAATCGGGCGGACTGGAACCTGCTGATCACGGACCCGGATCATCCGCTGATGAACAAGGCGATCCAGGCGCAATCGGCGCCGGGCTCGACATTCAAGATCCTGATGTCGGTCGCGGGTCTTCAAGAAGGCATTGCGCAGAACCTGCATGTGGACTGCGCCGGCGGGTGGGGGCCCTACGGGTACTATCACCACTGCGATCAGCGGCACGGCGCGGTGGACATCCACAACGCGATTCCCTTCTCCTGTGACACCTACTATTACCAACTCGGCGATAGGCTCGGCATCGATCGCATTGCCAAGTATGCAACGGCCTTCGGCTACGGGCAAAAGACAGGGATCGATCTTCCCGGCGAGCAGGCGGGGCTAATGCCCTCCGCGCAGTGGAAGCTGAAAAACTACCACGCCCGCTGGTATCCCGACGAGACGCTCGATGTCTCGATTGGCCAGGGAGCAGTAGAAGCCACACCAGTCCAGTTGGCGCGCATTATCGGCGGCATTGCGTCGGGCGGTCACCTGGTTCGCCCACATACGGTTTTCCCCGATCAGCTGTCGGAGGAATTTCGCAAAGCATTGCAGGAGAGCTTCCCGGGAACCGGCGAAGTGAATCTGCCGATCGATCCTTCGAATTGGGAAACCATCACCGACGGCATGTACGACGTAACTCAGCCAGGCTACTTCCACACGGCCAGCTCTGCGCATCTGGAAGGCGTCGACTTCGGCGGGAAGACCGGGACAGCGCAGGTGATGAGCCACGAGGCCCTGGCCAAGACAAACAAGGGACGAGCGACCTTCCCGAACGTCTGGTTTGTGGGTGTTACGCCGCGACGGAATCCGGAGCTGGTGGTTGCGGTGCTCTGGCAAAACGGCGAGTTCAGCTACTTCCCGGCACGAATCGGCGCCAAGATCGTGTCAGCGTACGTAGAGAAACAGCGGCGGATCGCGCACAACCTGGTAGTCCCGGTACCCAAGCCCGACAAACCCATCGAAATGACGGGCGTGTGGACGGACCCGGGGAGCCCTGCTACCCACGGAGCCAAGGAGGCCGATGGGGATCATTTGCAGGCCGGCCGATTCCTGATTCAGGATGGCCAGATTGTCGCCAGCACCAAGCCCAAGCCCACGCAGCCCCTTGCGGATAAGGCGGCCGCCCCGCACATCCCCTCCGCCGGAAAGGGCCGCTGATCGTGCGCGCGCACCTGCGTTTCCGTGACTTTGACTGGACCCTGCTTGGGACCGTCCTGCTGCTTTGCGTCATTTCGGTGCTCGAAATCTACTCGGCGACGCTGCACACCAAGTACACGGGATTCCATACCAAGCAGATTTACTGGATCGCGGCGGGTCTTGTGGCGATGTTCATCTTCTCGCTCATCGATTACCACAAGCTGATCGACTTTGTGTTCTGGGGATACGGCGTTTGTATTATTGCGCTGCTGGCGGTTCTGGCGGTGGGCCAGAAAGTGCTGGGCGCGCGGCGCTGGATACGCGTCGGCCCGGTCCACTTTCAGCCGTCGGAGTGGGTCAAGCTGGTGCTGATCATCGCGGTGGCACGCTATTTCGCCAACCTTGGCGGGCGCTCGCTCACCTGGCGCGACATCTTCAAGGCATTCGCATTGGTCGGCATCCCCATGCTTCTGGTGATCAAGCAGCCCGACCTGGGCACCACGCTGACCTATACGCCGATCCTGATTGCCGGGCTGCTGCTGGGCGGGATTAACCTCCGCCAATCGCTGGTGCTCTCCGCCTGCGCAATCGTTCTGGTCGCTGGGGTGTGGTCGAGCGGCAAGCTCCTGAAGCCTTACCAGAAGGCGCGCCTCACCAGCTTTATCAACCCGGATAACGATCCGAAGGGCTCGGGTTACCAGATTCGCCAGTCGCTGATTGCGGTGGGCTCGGGTGGGGTGTGGGGTAAAGGCGCCGCCAAGGGAACCCAGACGCAGGGAGACTTTCTACCTATCCCCCATGCCGACTTCATCTTCGCGGCATTTGGCGAAGAGCACGGCTTTGTGGGCGCGGTTTTTGTGCTGCTGCTATACTTCTTCATATTGATGCGTTTGATTCAAAACGCTCAAACCGCCGCAGACCTGTCCGGCTCGTTAATTATCATGGGCGTGGTGGCTGTGTTGACTTTCCAGATTGCGGTCAACGTGGGCATGGTCATCGGATTTATGCCGGTCACCGGAATCCCTCTACCATTAATGAGTTACGGCGGATCATCGGTCTTGTTTACCTTTCTGGCGCTGGGTACGGTCATGAACGTCCGTATGCGCCGATTTGTAAACTAACCCGGTTTTCAGGTTTTAGAGACCAAACCGGTCTTGGATTGAATTACCTCTCGTGTCAGGGCTTGGTAAGTTCTTCATGAGAGAAGGTTTTGAAGCAATATCGGGCGCTCCTTCCAGATAGCTGGATCGCCCAGGCCGGCCAGGTTCGGTTGGACCTCGCGCTCGGCAGGACAAGGGTTAATGAGCGCACAGAGACGGGCAGACCGCGTGCAAGGCGCGCGGAGCACGGCAACCCGGGAAGAACCAGCCATCTGGCTTGGGTTTCTTCTTTGGTTTGTCCGCGCCTTCACTGCCGTCCGAACAGCTTCGCCGCCGGCGACCTCCCGGTTGCAGGCGGGGACTTTCCGCGAAGGCAGCGTAGACGCGCCGCAGCGGTGGAGTGAAGCCACTCTCTGTGCAGTTGGGTCACCGCAGCACTCAGCCAGTTCGTCAGGATCTTTTTTGCAGCGTACCGCCGTTTCCGGCAGGCCCCGTTGCGAACTCCGACATACCAGCGACTTGCAGGTCATCCCTTTCGCCAGCCCTCATACCTCCCGATCTCGAGCACTTCCCTCCGTACCTCCCGGATCGCGGATCCTCCGCGCCACTCACTCCATGCCGGACCGTCTCGCTTCGTAGAAGAAGCTTTGCGCGTCATGGCCGGGCCAGTGGACCGGATTCCGCTTAAGAACCAGCAGGCAAACGCCGCTGGACGGAAAGGTACGATGGCAAAAGAGATTTGTATCTCCTCAACGCCGCACGAAACGCGGCTTGCAATTCTTGAAGACGATCAACTCGCGGAAATCTATTACGAGCGCGAGAACGAATACACACTGGCAGGGTCGGTTTACAACGGGCGCGTCACCCGCGTCCTCCCCGGCATGCAGTCGGCATTTGTCGACATTGGGCTGGAGCGCGACGCCTTCCTCTACGTGACCGACTTCCTCGAGCTCGAAGACTCGGAAGAAAGTGACGAGCTCGAAAAGGCCACGACCTCGGGCGGAGCACAACCGCCGCGTGAGGTGCACGCCGGCGAGCGCGGCGGAAACCGCGGCGAGCCACGCGCAAGAAAACCGGCAGGACCGCCAGCCGCGGGACAGGCGACCGGTTGTGGATGCCGCGATCTCCGCCGGCGAAACCGTCGTTCTCGAGGGTGGCGCAGCCGGCCGAGCCGTCGGAAACAGCCGACAAGGATTCAGAGAAGGGCGCAAAGCGGTGGCGCGGCCGCAGGCGGCGGCGCGGCGGCCGCGGCCCCTCCGACCGGACCTCGGAGGAAGGCGCCTCTGGAGATGAGACTCCCGAAGAGTCTTCTTCGTTCGAGGCGGAAGAGACGATCCACGCGAATGCATCGCACACAGAGATCTCCGAAGATCGGTCCCCGAATGGCCACGCCTCAACCGAGGCGCCGCGCGGGAAAGCCGCGCCTGCCTTTGTTCTGCCCGGCGAGTCCCTTTCGAAGTATGGAGGTACGCCGGACAGCGCACCGAGCCGTCCCGAGAGAGCTCCGGCTCCTCCACGCCCGGCCTCCTCATTCAAGCCCGCGAGCTTGATTGAGGCCCCTCTCCAGTGGGATGGAAGCGGATTGCTTCCGGGTGAATCGATCTCGCGGCATCGCAACCGTCCGTCGGAACCGGAAGCGGCGCCGGCGGCAGAGCATTTTTCCGAGGAGCAGCACGAGCCCGCAGCTGTTGAAGAGCATTTTGAGGAGGAGGTTCATGAGCACACCGCAGAGCCTTCTCAGGAAGAAGCCGAGCCACAGCCGGAGCATCTGACGGCGGAGCATGATTCTCACGAGCCAGAGGAGACAGTTGGGGATGAGACGACGGAATTCGAAGAGACAGAGTCGGACGCCTCGGCGAGTCACAACGTAGACCCAACCGGGCCGACGGGTTTCCGCCTCTTCGGGCTGGGTGGCAAGAAGAAATCGGAAGAGCCGCCCGCTCCGCCGCAAGAGCCGGAGCCGACGCCTGAGCCGGTTCGACCGACAACCGTCGCTTCAGTCTCAGCCTTTGCGCCGGGCGCGGGTGTGGTGGAAGAAGAAGTAATTGACGGCGAAGAGTTCGATCTGCCGCATCATCATCACGCCAAAACGGAAGAGCAGGACCTCGAAGACTATGAGGAGGAAACCCTCCCCACGCAGATTCGCTCGGGCGATCTGGGCGAAATGCTGCAGGAGGCGCATCTCGATCACAAGATTCAGCTGAAGTTTGACGACAAGAACGGCGAAGAAGAGGACGTCGACGAGGAAGAGGAAGACGAAGAAGAAGATGTCGTCGCGGAAGGGCAGCCTGCCGCTGAGCCAGGCCGTGAAGGCTCGCAGCAGCGTCGCGAACGAGGCGGACGCGGACGCCGCGGACGCAACGGACACGATCGAGGCCAGGGCAATCGCCGCGGCGGCGGAATGACACGCCGCTCTGCGCAGACCTCGGACCTGCCGATCATCTCTGATTTGCTCAAGCCGGGCCAGGAGATCCTCGTACAGATCGCCAAGGAGCCCATCGCCAAGAAGGGCGCGCGCATCACTTCGCACATCGCGCTGCCTGGCCGCTTCCTGGTGTTCATGCCGACGGTCACACACATCGGCGTGAGCCGCAAAATTGCCTCCGACGAAGAGCGTCAGCGCCTGAAGCGCATTCTGGTGCACGAGCGCGGCGAGGCGACGGGCGGGTTCATCGTGCGGACCGCTGCCGAGGGCGCATCGGAAGATGAGCTGCGCGCGGATCTTCGCTTCCTGATTCATCTGTGGAACGAGATCAAGCAGCGCTCGGAGGCTTCAAAGTCGCCGGCGCTCATCTACCACGACCTGTCGCTGATCGAGCGCATTTTGCGCGACCAGGTGAGTGCGAACTTCTCGTCGATCTGGGTGGACTCGCAGGAAGACTACGAACGCATTGTCCGCTTCCTGAATCGCTTCTCGCCAACGCTGGTGCGGCGCGTGAAGCTTTACACCAAAGAGACTCCGCTGTTCGAGCACTTCGGCATTCAGGACGAAATCTCGAAGGCGCTGCGTTCGAAGGTTTGGCTCAAGTCGGGTGGATCGATCGTGATCAACCAGACCGAAGCGCTGGTGGCGATCGACATCAACACGGGCAAGTACGTGGGTAAGTCGGCGCGGCTCGAAGACACCATCGTGAAGACGAATCTCGATGCAGTTCCTGAGATCGTGCGCCAGATTCGCCTGCGCGACCTGGGCGGCATCATCGTCATCGACTTCATCGACATGGATGAACGCAAGAACCGATTCAAGGTGCTGGCTGCGCTGGAAGAAGCACTGAAGGCCGACCGCGCCCCAACCAAGGTTCTTCAGTTTAATGACTTCGGCCTTGTTGCCATTACGCGCAAGCGCGTGAAGCAATCGCTGGAGCGGACCTTGAGCGTTCCCTGCCCCACCTGCCAGGCGACGGGCATGGTCAAGAGCCCGACCACGGTTTGCAACGAGATCTTCGTCGAGCTGCGCAAGATGAAGAAGCACTTCGAAGGAACCGACGTGTTGCTGCGCGTGAATCCCGAGACTGTCAAGGTGCTCAAGCAGAACAACGCGGCGTGGCTGAACGAGTTTGAAGAGCTGACGGGCAAAAACCTGTTGGTGAAGAGCGATCCAACCCTGCACCCGGAGCAGTTCGACATCCAGGGATAACTTCCAGACCAGCCCATGGAAACATGGGCCACGTCAAGAGGCCGGGCGGTTGTCCCGGCCTTTTCGCATCTGCGTCCTCAACGACTTCCGCTCCCCATCGGGGTTTCGCATTGTGATGGCGATTGTGCGCCGGCGCGCTGGGCGGAGAGCAACCTCCGGCCGAAATCCGTGTCTAACTTGTTGACGTCTGATCGTTGTTCCTGCAAAGACATACACGCAATTACTCAATGGAGGTACTCAATGCTGTTCCCCCTTTCCACGCCGCAGTTGCGGCGACTTCCTTCTTTCCTGGCCGCGGCTTGCCTGGCGCTTGGTTACGGTGTTGCTCAGGGTCAGTCGTTGGATTCCGCTTGGCCGCACGGATTCGCCGGCGGTGGCGACCGGCGAGTCCAGTTCCAGCCAGCCGGCCGCTGTTCTTGATTTCGACACCCGCGAGGAGGCAGGGTTGCCGGCGGCTCCGGCCGCAGGCGCCGGGGCGGGCGGAAGACAATATGACGCGGACACCCACCATGGTGGTGGCGGCATGCTTCACCACCTTACCTTTGAGGCCGACGGTGGCTTCAACGGGCCGCTGGGCAACTCCGACAGCTACATCACCTGGGGCGGTCAATTCGGCGTGGGCGGAGGCTATCAGATAACCGATCACGTGGCGATGATGGTCAATTATCAATTTATCGACGACAAGCTTCCCGGCGCCTTGATCGCGGAGACGGGCGCCACCGGAGGCAATGCCCATATCTGGTCGCTCACGCTGAACCCCATCATCGATCTGGCACCGAAACGGTCCAACGACATCTACATCAGCGGCGGCGGGGGCTTCTATCGCAAGGTGACCAACTTTACCAATCCCGAACTCACCGAGTACTGCGACTACTTCTATTGCCAGCAGGGGTACACCAATGCTGTGATCGGCCACTTTTCGAGCAACCAGGGTGGTTTCAACATTGGTGGCGGCTTCCAGCATCGCGTTGGAGGAGTCATGAACGACGGACGCATGAAGCTCTTCGCTGAAGTGAAGTACCTCGACGTCCTGACCCCCGCGTCCGCAATCGCGCCCAATGGATTGGGCACAGCCACTGTCGGTTCGGGGACCAAGCTAATTCCGGTTACGTTCGGCGTTCGCTGGTAGAGACAAGGCAGATTGAACCGCACATCCCTGCTTCAGCTTGGCAATGCTGAAGCAGGGATTTTCGTTTTTGCTCGAAAAACGGACTCGGGAGCTACAAAATCCCAAGAATGCGCAGCCGGAGCAATCCTCCCGCGAGAACGCCGATCGGCATGAACGCCACCAGGGCAAGCGCATACCACATTGGCTGCTTGCCGCGCGATTGGAGAGCGCTCAGGGCACCCATTGCCAGCACAATAATACCCAGCACAAGAACATGAATGAGCGGATTCGCTGCGGAGGCCCAGGCTGTGACGTACCCTCCGGCTGCCGCGCTCAAAAATGAGTAGCCAAGGTTCACCCAGGCGTAGCTCAGCGTTGGACTCCCTTCGCTACCCGCCCATTCCGCGGCGAGTCTCGCGAGTAGCGCGGTCACAATCATGACCAGCAGGGTCATGGTGGCGAAACCGGCCAGGAGTGCGAGAAACGCGCGAAGGGCTACCATGGCCGTTGCTCGGGTTGCGCACCCACTTCGCCGCGCTCGATCCGCTCAAGGAAAGCTCGCGCCAGTTTCCGCTCGCCCGTGTGCGTCTCTGCATTGATCGAGCAAAGATCGAGGAACTCCTCGCAGAGAGCGTTGCTTTGTTCGTGCTGTGCGTAGACTCCACGCAGTGCCAGGGCAAGGGCGCGAAGACGCTCGGCCTCGGGCCACGCTTCGTCCGTGTCGTCCATCGGCGCAATCTCAAAGAAGAGACCCTTTCGCCCTCGCGCGCACGCGTCCAGGCAGGCGAGCAATTGATTGCTGAACGCCTCGGAGAGCGCACGCAGAGGGTCGGGATCGTGTTCGCTCGGGTCGTCGTCAAAGTCCTGGGTCATGGGCAAGGGTGAGTCTAGCACCCGAGTCGGAACACGATTGGGCCAGGTCCGGCTGTTGAAATTCGTGGGCAACAGCCGTATGATGACTATGCAGACGAATTTGTCCGCCATGGTTGCCGCGTGTTTGCCGGCTGGCGGAGAGATGAGTGGGCTTACAGCCCACTTTTTATTTGGCGCGAATTTCGCCTCCACGCGCAAGGCAAGAACCGGGGCATGCACGACGTCTGAAAGCCGGAAATGCCGGAGAATGAGCACGTTGCCGCTGCATGATGGGCGGTGAGCACGAATGAACCCGCACGAGCGTTTTTGGCTCAGTGAAATGAAGAGCGGTATGGCGGTAAAGCTGGAAGAAATCCGAGCGGCGGCGCAAAGAGTGGCGTCCTCCCATGGGCTCGACGTGGTGGACCTGGAGTTTGCCGGCCCTGCAAAAGATCGCATTTTGCGCGTTTCATTTGGAGAAGAATGCCGAGGGCCGGGCGAGGCTGAAGGCGGAACTGGCGGCCGGTGGAAGCCATCCGGATTTGCCCTCGAGTTTGCTCGAGGGAGGGCTCAGCGCTGAACAGCTTTCCGGCATCACACATGAAGATTGCGCGTCGTTCAGCAGCGATTTTGGCGTGCTGCTGGATGTCGAAGACCTGGTTCCCGGACGAGGGTTACACGCTGGAAGCAAGCTCGCCGGGGCTGGACCGCAAGCTGAGCCGGCGTGAGGATTTCGAGCGGTTTTCGGGAAGCCTGGTGAAAGTGCAGACGTTCGAGCCGATTCGCAAGAACCGGCACTGGCAAGGAAGATTAACGGCAGTCACGGGAGACACGGTCACAATTGACCTCGACGCCGTGAAGCAAAACAGCAAGGTGCGCAAGACAGGCGTGAACACGGTTGAGATAGCACTGAGCAATGTAGAGAAGGCGAACCTGGTGCCGGAGATCTAAGGGATCAGGGAATAGGGATCAGGGAATAGCAAAACAAAGACTGGCGCGGAAGGAAGAGATCCGGGCCGCAATTTTACGGGAACAAGGAAGTAAGCGAAATATGAGCACAAGCGCTCTGTATCAAAGTATCGAGATTCTCAGCCGCGAGAAGGGCATCGAGCCCGAAGTGGTAGTAGGGGCCGTGGAAGAGGCGATTGCACTGGCCACGCGCAAGTACTACAAGACCCAGGAAAACATGCGCGGCGAGCTGAATAAAGAGACCGGTGCGATTACGGCGTATATCTATAAGACCGTCGTCGGTGACGACGAAGAGATTGAAGACCCGCTGAACCAGATCACTCTGACCGAGGCGAGCGAACTGGCTCCCGGCGTGGAAGTGGGCAGCGAGATCCGCATGTATCGCGACACCAGCCCGCTGGGACGCATCGCTGCGCAACTTGCGAAGCAGGTCATCTTCCAGAAGGTGCGCGAAGCGGAACGCGATACGGTCTTCCAGGAGTATGCACATCGCGAGAAGGAAGTGCTGAACGCGACCGTCAAGCGCATCGAGGGCCAGGACATCATCTACGACCTCGGCAAAGCCGAAGCCCGGTGCCCCAAGCGCGAGCAATCGCGGCTCGAACAGTTTTCCATTGGCGAGCGCGTTCGCGTTGTTCTGCTGAAGGTGGACCGCGCAGCCAAGGGGCCGCAGGTCATCGTTTCGCGTGCCGCGCCGGAGCTGGTTTCGAACCTGTTCCAGTCGGAAGTCCCCGAGATCTACGACAACACCGTAGTGATTCGCGCCATCGCGCGTGAAGCCGGCGAGCGCACCAAGATCGCCGTGCAGTCGCGCGACAAAGATGTGGATCCTGTGGGCGCATGTGTAGGCATGAAGGGTATGCGCGTGCAGTCGATCATCCGCGAACTGCGCGGAGAAAAGATCGACATCATTGAATTCTCTGAAGAGATCACGACGTTTGCCGAGAAGGCGCTACAACCGGCAAAGGTGAGCCGTGTTTCGATCTCGGACCTGACGGAGAAGCAGCTCGAAGTGATCGTGGACGACACGCAGCTTTCGCTGGCGATCGGCAAGAAGGGCCAGAACGTACGACTTGCAGCCAAGCTGCTGGGCTGGAAGATCGACATCAAGAGCGAGGAAGAAAAGCGCCAGGAAGTCGAGCAGCAGATGCAGGCTCTCTCGGGTGGGCCTTCGACGCCGATCGAGCAGGTTACGGAACTGGGCGAGGGCATCATCCAGAAGCTGGTGGCCGCCGGCATCACGACCGTGGAATCGCTGGCAGACATGACACCGGAGCAGTTGGAAGAGATTCCGGGTATCGGCGAGAAGACGCTGGAGCGGATCAGCGTGGCCGTAAGGCACTACTTCGGACACTTCGAAGAGGGCGAAGAAGGGGCAGTCGCTGAAGGTGCGGAGCTCAACGCGGAGCACGCCGCGGCGGAGGCTCCCGAAGGCGAGACCACATCGGTGGAGAAGGCAGTCGACGAGGAAGGCGAAGCGGAAGTGCCTGAATCGGCTGCTGTGGCAGACACCGCGGACGCCGAGCGCGAAAACGCCGAGGAAGTGCTGGAAGAGGCTGAGAGCACACGGGCAGGCGAGGCGGAAGACGCCCTTGAGAACGCAGGCAATGAAAGCCTGGCCGAGACCGAAGCCGAGGAAGCAAACGAAACCCTGGCGGAACTTGCCATTGAGAACGCGCCGGTTGCCGGCGACGAAGCAGAATTGGACGAAATCGACAACGAGGAACTGGGCGAAAAGGGCGGCGCATAGCATGCGCAACCTGTTTTTCACCGATTCAAGTGATAATAGAAATTCACAACCAAGCCACTGCCAAGAGGTAGCTATGCGCGACTAACGGGCTTTGGGCAGCACAATCTGAAAAGAGGCGGATGAGTAAGGTTCGAATCAACGATCTCGCACGCGAGCTGGAAGTCAAGAGCCGTCAGATCCTTGACGTCTTGACGGAGCTTGGCCTGGCCGCAGGCAAAACCCATTCCAGTTCGCTGGAAGACTACGAAGCGGACAAAGTTCGTGCGCAGTTTGAGCGCACATCACGGTCATCGGGCTCCGGCTCCTCGTCGGGATCCCGCGCGCCGCAGGGCATTCAGCCCAAGATTGATTTGTCGCATGTTTCCAAGCCGGGAGACGTGCTGAAAGCAATTCTCGCAAACAAGCAGAAGGAAGAGCAGGAAGCGCGCGCGAGCCATGCGCCTGTGCGTCCCAAAGCGCCGCCTGCGGCTCCGGTTGCAGCGCCCGCGCCTGTGGCCAAAGCCGCGCCTCCGCCGCCTCCTGCGCCGCCGGCAAAGCCTGAGCCACGCAAGATTGTTCCCCAACCTCGCTCAGCGCCGCCGATCGTCGTCGCGCCGCCGGCGGCTCCGGCAATCGCTTCCCGACCGCCGGCCGGAACAGTCGTCGCCAAGCCCCCTGCGGGAGCTGTCACCGCAACGCGTCCCGCTGTCGCCGTGGCGACTCCACCGGTGACCGTCGTGGTGAAGCCGCCTGTTGCCGGCGCACCCGCTGCTCGTGTTGCGGAGAAGCCCGTCGTGGTAGTTGCGCCGCCTGCCAGGCCGCCTGTAGCGCCGCAAGCACCCGCGGCGAGCGTTGCCGAAGCCGCGCCAGCGGCCGCACCTGCGCCGGTCGCGCCGGTTTCCGCGCCCGCTGCCGAGGTCTCCGCTCCCGCGCCCGTTGCGGCCGCGCCCGAAGTCCCGCAACAGAGCGCACCGCCTGCTGCAAGCACACCCGCACCAGAGGCCCCGGCGCCTCCCGCGCCACCTGCGCGCCGCATGGTGATGCCGCAGACCGGCCCTCGCCCCGTGTACAAGGCACCCATCTTGCCTCCAAGCGCGCCTCCACCTGCGGCGGCGAGTCAGCCCGCCGGCGGCATCCAGCGCGGCAGACCCATCTTCGATCGGCGGCCCACGGGTGGACCCGGCGGCTACCCGCAACGCACTCCCGGTGGCCCTGGTGGTACCGGCGGAAGCTTTGCGGGCGGACCACGCCCCAAACATCCCACGCGTACCACACCCGGTTTTGCGGGTCCCGGTGGACCAGGAGGCCCAGGCGGAAGGCCCGGATTTGGGGCACGCCCAGGATTTGGCGGACCGCCGCGTCCAGGATTTGGAGCACGCCCCGGCGGTGCCCCGCCGGCGGGCGAAGCACCGAAGCCACAGCGTGCACCGGCTAGACGTCCGGGCGGACGCGGCCAGCAATATCCGAAGACTAAAGAAGGCCCAATGAAGGGTTTTGTACCACCGCCACGTTATGGCGGGGTGCAATATGGCGGCGAGCCGCTGCCCATCACGCGCGATATCACCGTCACCGAAGGCATCAGCGTGAAGGACCTGGCCGAGAAGCTCGAAGTGCGCGCCAAGGATCTGATCGCCACGCTCTTGATGACGGGCGTCTTCGTCACCGTGAACCAGTCGCTCGATGCCGAGATGATCAAGGACGTTTCTGCGAAGTTCGGCGCGGCGGCGACCGTGATCAGCTACGAAGAGGAGATTGCCAACCAGGCCATCGAAGAAGTCCTAGAGGCGGAGAACACGGGCGAGCTTGAAGTACCGCGTTCGCCAGTGGTCACGGTCATGGGCCACGTCGATCACGGCAAGACTTCACTGCTCGATGCGATCCGCGAGACCGATGTCGCCGCGGGCGAAGCTGGTGGGATTACGCAACACATCGGCGCTTACAAGGTGCGGTTTGCCAAGGAAGGCTCACCGGCTTCCGGGCGCGAGATTGTCTTCCTCGACACGCCGGGTCACGAAGCGTTTACCCGCATGCGTGCACGCGGCGCCAAGGTGACCGACATCGTCGTCATCGTGGTTGCGGCGGATGACGGCGTCATGCCGCAAACGCTGGAAGCCATCGATCACGCCAAGGCTGCCGGTGTGCCGATCATCGTCGCCGTCAACAAGATCGATAAGCCCGAGGCGAATCCCGATCGCGTGAAGAAGCAGCTCGCTGATCGCGGACTTATCCCCGAAGAGTGGGCGGGTACGGGCGATCAAGGCACGGTGTTCGTTGAAGTCTCTGCCAAGAAGCGCAAGAATCTCGACCTGCTTCTCGAAATGATTTGCCTCGTCTCGGATATTCGCGCACCCAAGGCGACTCCGGGCCGCAAGGCAGTCGGATCGGTCATTGAAGCCAAGCTCGATCGTGGCCGCGGTGCTGTGGCTACCGTTCTTGTTCAGGACGGAACGCTCCGGCTTAACGACAGTTACATCGTCGGCAACACCTTCGGCAAGGTTCGCGCCATGTTCGACGACCGCGGACGCGCCATTGAAGAAGCAGGACCGTCGACACCCGTTGAAGTGCTTGGTCTGGAAGCCATGCCGGATGCAGGCGACACGTTCCTCGTGGTTGCCGATCGCGACAAGGCCAAGGGCATTGCGCAGTACCGCAAGATGAAGGAGCGCGACGCACAGCTCGCCAAGAGCTCGCGTGTTTCTCTCGAAGGTCTTGCGGAGCAGATTCGCACGGCCGGCGTGAAAGACCTGCCGCTCATCATCAAGGGCGACGTGACTGGATCGGTGGAAGTGCTCGCCGATTCGCTGGTGCGCATGTCAACCGAGAAAGTGCGCGTGAAAGTCATTCGTTCCGGCGTCGGTTCGATCACCGAATCGGATGTTCTGCTGGCGACTGCTTCGAACGCAATCGTCATCGGCTTCAACGTTCGCCCCGAACGCAAGGCCGCGGATCTTGCGCAGCAGGAAGATGTGGAGATTCGCCTGCACTCGATCATCTATGAGTTGCAGGATGAATTGCGGCTGGCCATGCTGGGACTTCTGGACCCGACCTTCAAGGAAAACTATGCAGGCCGCGCCGAAGTTCTTCAGGTCTTCCGCATTCCAAAGGTAGGCACGATTGCCGGCTGCCGTGTGCAGGATGGCTCGATTCGCCGCGATGCTGAAGTGAAGGTTCTGCGCGATGGTCAGCAGATCTTCAAGGGCAAGATCAGCTCACTCAAGCGCGTGAAGGACGATGTGCGCGAAGTGACCAACGGCATGGAATGCGGTATCGGCCTCGGAAACTTCACGGACATCAAGGAAGGGGACGTCATTGAAGCATTCTCCACAGAAAAACTGGCGGCCGATCTGGGCGCGTTGACCACGGCCAAAGCGTAACCACTTCGACAAGCAAAAAACACGGCCCACGTCCACCGAGGATGTGGGCCAAAATTTTTCGAATTTTAAAGATGCGTATTCCGCGTCCAGCGCTCTTTCGACACGCTCTGTTGCCGTGATATGCTCAACACCTCGGTCCCCAGGGTACTCTTGCAATCAGACCAAATCGTAGAAGGAGAAGATATGGGAATTCTTGAAGAAGCAGCAGGCGCATTTGCAGCCGTGGAAGCAGCCAAGAAGCTTGACCCCAACGCCGGAATTCTGACCGAAGGCATTGCCGCCGTCGCCGGTTTCGAAGGCACCGAAGCCATCACCAACTTCATTGAGAAGAAGAAAGAAGAAGGCGAGCAGCAACAGCAGGGCTGATTCGGCGCAGCGAACTTTCTTTCTCGATATCGGGGTGTGAGCAACAGAAGGACGTTTCTTCTGAGCGCTCGCACCCCGTTTTCATTGCGTCAATCGTGATGCCGGGAACAATCATTTGCGAGCAAACGCTCTGCGCGATTCGCGCGTCCTATGGCTGTACGAGAAACCAAGGAGGAGTAAGAAATGGCTTCAAACTTAAGGGGAAAGAAGATCGCTATCCTTGCCACCGATGGATTCGAACAGGCTGAACTTCTTGAACCGCGCAAGGCGCTGGAAGAAGCGGGCGCCAAGACTGAAGTGATCTCCCCGAACGCAGGCAAGATCAAAGGCTGGAAGCACACGGATTGGGGCGACACGGTGAAGGTCGACAAGGTGCTCGCGAGCGCCGATCCGCACGAATACGATGCGCTTGTTTTGCCAGGCGGTGTTGCCAACCCCGATCATCTGCGCATGGATCCGAAAGCCGTCAGCTTCGTGCAACATTTCGTCTCCAGCGGAAAGACCGTTGCAGCCATCTGCCACGGGCCGTGGACACTGTTGGAAACCGGGGCGCTCTCCGGCAAGACAGTGACCTCATGGCCTTCGCTGAAAACCGATTTGAAAAACGCCGGAGCCAAGTGGGTGGATAAGGAAGTTGTCACCGACGGGCAATTCATTACCAGCCGCAAGCCGGAGGACATCCCCGCCTTCAACAAGGCCATCATCGAGTCCGTTGCGCACCAGATGCAGCAGATGGTCTCTGCATAGAACGTCGGTCGCGATCTAGATTAGAACAAAGCGAAAGAGAACACTGCAGTGGCCCGCTCTTCCCGACAAGGAGAGCGGGCTTCCTGTTTCGGAAGCTTGTATCTTCCATCCTTAGACTCAGCCGCCCCTTGCATTGAAATTTTAGGTCCGCCTTCTGTAAGAAAATGGCGTGCACGTCGACTACTTGAAATAGAGTCGACTTCTGACATATGAGCGGAACCGAAAACAAGCAAGATCAGCTCTACAGCGAATCCGCACAGGCATACGGACCCGCACTTGCTCGTTTGTCGCATGCCTACGAGGCCGACCCGCACTTTCGCCAGGACTTGCTTCAGGACATTCATCTCGCCCTGTGGCGCAGTATGGCCACGTTCGATGGCCGTTGCAGCCTGCGCACCTGGACATACCGGGTGGCTCACAACGTGGCCACGTCGCATGTGCTCCGCAGCAAGCGAGCCAGGAGCACGATCCTCCTCAGCCTCGAGGAATTTGATGAGAATGGCGGCCCTGCAAGTTCCGATCATGTTGCGCTGCAGCAGGCACAAGTTCTCGACCGGTTGTACACATTGATCCATCGACTCAATCCGATCGATCGGCAAATCATCCTTCTCTATCTCGAGGGCGAGGACGCTGCGGCAATCGGAGAAGTTACCGGTATCACGCCGAGTTATGCCGCGACCAAGATTCATCGCATTAAACACATGCTCGCCGATCGCTTCCGAAATGGAGGAGAACATGAATAGCGATAACTCTTCGCGCGACCTCCGCACATTCTGGCAGAATCAGGAACCGGAGAATCTTCCCGTCGATCTGGATGTGGTGCGAAAGATGGCCGCGCGCTTTCATCGCAAGATTTATTGGCGCAATATTCGGGAATATTTTGCCGCGGTGATCGTGGTATCGGCCTACGGCTACTACATTTACCGGTTTCATAACCTGACCGTTCGGATCGGATCGGCGCTGGTGATCGCTGCCGCGCTCTGGGTTACTTACCGCATTTCCAGGAAAGGATCGCCGACCGCGCTGGGCGCAGGAATCGAAGATCGCGCGTGCATTGATTTTCATCGAGCCGAGCTTTTGCGGCAGCGTGATCTTCTTTCCACCGTCTGGAGCTGGTACCTCTTCCCCTTTGTCCCGGGGCTAGTTGTGTTCCTTGCTGGATTGATGCAGATGAATCTAAACAAGCCGGGGGCTCATGTACACCTGCGCGACATTGCGCCGGGATACGGCGTGGTCTTGGCCGTATGTGCAGCCACTTTCATTTTTTTGGGATGGCTGAATCGACGCGGGGCAAGAAAATTGCAAAAACAAATCGACTCGCTGGATGCGATGAAAGGGCCATCCGGATAACTTGCCTGCGCATGCATGGGTGTATCCTTCTCTCGCTCAATCCTTGATTCAGATAGTCAATGTATGTTTACGGGCCTCAGGCCAGAAAGTCTTCGTGCTTTATGAAAGCTACTTCGCGCAGGTTTATCCTCTGCCTCTGCGCTATGCGACCATTCATGCTTTTCTTCGTCGCGCTGGTCGCCGGATATGCAGGTTTGCAAGCCTCGGCGCAGGCGTCCACTACAATCGCCGGCGACTACGCCGGTGTGCTTGGCGGCCAACTCCATGTGAAACTGCACATCGTCGCGGACAAGTCCGGCGGCTTTACGGGCACGCTCGACAGTGTGGACCAGAGCGCGATGGGCATTCCCTGCACCGACTTTCATCTGGATGGCCAGGCCCTCAGCTTCAGCGTTCCCGCAGTGCACGGCACATGGAAAGGTACAGCCACCGCATATGGACTGTCGGGCACGTGGGACCAGGGCGCACCTCAGCCCTTGAACTTCACGCGTGATAGCTTCGTTGCTTCCGCGAAGCCTTCGCCCGTTGATGGTATCTGGCTCGGCGGCCTTGATATTGGCGGCGGTAAATCGCTGCGGCTGCAGCTGCACGTGAAGAGCAATGCTGCCGGTGAAGAGTTCTGCAGTGCTGACAGCCTCGATCAGGGCGCGATGGGTTTGGAATGCGGCAAGGTCACTTTCGCTGCCCCGGATTTCTCGTTTGACATCCCTCTAGTTCATGGAAGCTGGGCCGGCAAGCTCTCCGCGGACGGCGACACTCTGGATGGAACGTGGACACAAGGACAACCGCTGCCTCTCAAATTTCTTCGACAGAAGAGCGCAGTGGCGGCTGCACCCATCGCGCCACCCAAGTTCGATCCGGCTTTGCCGCCCGTCACGGCTGCAGATCTGCAATCCGTTCTCGATAAGGATCTTGCCGAAGCCCTGAAGTCGGGCGAACTCGCGCCCTCCACGGGCGCGGGCGTTTCGATTGCGGTCGTTGAACACGGCGTCAGGCACGTCTTCAGTTACGGCACGGCGAAGCCCGACTCGATCTTCGAGATAGGGTCCATCACCAAGACGTTTACTGGCCTTATCCTTTCCCAACTTGTCGAGCAGGGAAAAGTGAAGTTCGATGACCCGGTCCGCGCGTTGCTTCCACCCGGAACTGTGGACAAGCCCAGTGGCGCTGAGATTACTTTGCTCGATCTGGCTACACAGCACTCAGGATTGCCACGCATGCCCGACAACTTCGCGCCCGCCGACAACGCAAATCCGTATGCCGACTACGATGCGAAGAAGCTCTACGCCTTTATTGCAAAGCACGGCGTTGCCAAGCCCGCAGACGCCGGCTTTCTGTATAGCAACCTCGGCTTCGGCCTGCTCGGGCAAGCGCTTGCCGATCGCGCCGGAATGCCCTATCCGGCGCTGCTCAAGCAGGAAGTCACGGAACCGCTCGGACTGAAAGACACGACCGTTGCACTGTCGGCGGATCAGTTAGCTCGCTTCATCCCGGGCCACACGGCTGACCACCAGCCCGCTCATGCATGGGATCTGGATGCGGTTGCCGGCGCCGGTGCGATCCGCTCGACTGCCGGCGATATGCTCGCGTACCTCGAGGCCAATCTGCATCCCGAAGCTGTGAAAGCGCACGGCGATTCCGCTACCGCAAAAACACTCTCCGCGGCGCTTACCCAACAGCACGAACTGCGCGCCGATGCGATGCCCGGTACGCGCATTGCGCTGGCCTGGCTGTTCGAAACCGCGAGCGGCAACTACTGGCACAACGGCGGCACCGGCGGATACAGCTCGTATGCGTTCTTCAACCCCAAGGGCGATTACGCGGCTGTGGTGCTGTTGAATACAACTCTTGGCCCCAAGGGCAGCTTTGCTGATCGCCTAGGTCAGCACATCAGCCAACGGCTGGCGGGCCAGCCGGCTATTGGCTTGGGAGATTAAAGCGCGTTGCGGCAGGTTTGATCGTTCGCAGCGCGAGGTTATTTTTGCGCGAATGCGATGGGTCCCGCTGTTCAGGATTACGCGGCCGCGCGGCGCCCCTCCAAGGGCTCGCTGTTGAGAACATAGGCTTCCCCACGCTGAAGCGCAGGGGCTCGAATCCTCCGCGCCTTCGGTGCGATGCATATTCTCTTCGAAATCCGCGTCGTTCGGTGCGATGGAAGTGCCCCTGAAACCGCTCTGCGTGAGCGCGGTTCGATTCTCTGCTGAAATGTGGCAGCTGCAGACCTAGATTTTCATCCCTCTATTGCAATCTCATGAATTTTATGATTGGTAACTCTTTTATTTCGAATGCTTCCTGATTTTTGTTTGACAATCGTATCTGTTATCGGATCATAATTGTGATGGTTACTATCATCGCCATGGAGGTTTTATATGCGTCGTATTTTAGCTGCAAGCGCAATCCTATCGCCGCTGTTCCTCTCCGCCGCGGCTTTCGCACTTCCACCGGTAACCGATGACGTCACGGTTCCCACGCCACGCGCACTCAGCACCGGCGTGAAACCTGCCCACGTTGTCTACTCCACAGATGTTCGTTTCCCCACCGATGCCATCATCCCCACCGATGCGGAATTCGTCCTCCACATGAACGTAGACCCTGCCGGCAAGCCGCAGGATGTGGAAGTGGTGAAGTCCCCCAACGCTGGCCTCGACGCGTCGGTTGCCGCCGCGGTCCGCAAGTTTCGCTTCAGCCCCGCCACACTCGACAAGCAGCCCGTCGAGGCGGAAATGACCCTCACCGTCTTCGTCCAGCACTGAGACTCCGCTCCTTCCCTTTTGGATAAGTCGATCAACCCATTTGCAACGGCTCCTCGTTGCAGACGGCCGCAGTGTCTCCTTGCGGTCTCCCCTCCATCCGGCGCCTATCTCGCCGCCGGGTGGGGGATTTTTTAGTGGTTAGTGGATAGTTAGTGGTTAGTGGTTAGTGGAGTGATTAGTGATTAAGATTGCGGTCCTGCAAGCGACCGTGGATTGGCGCTTTGCTTATGCGCTTTTTCTGATCACTGACCACTGAACACTGATCACTAAATCGGGTAGCGTTCGAGTTGCAGGGCCTGCCTGGCCACGGCGTGGCTGAGAGCAACCGTGTCCGCGGGTGTGTAGCGCGCGAGGCGGCGCAGAATCGCCAGTTGTGTGCGCAGCATGTCGCCTTCCGCGCTGGCGGCGAGAACCCGGCGCGCCGACTGCTCGGCGAGAGTGATTGATTCCTCGGCCAACAGGCCCGTCATGGCGGCTGCCGTTTCCGCCGATGACTTGCCGGCCAGCTTGCGCGCACGCAAGAGCGCCGACTCAAGCGCGTAGACCTGCGCGATGATGTCGGCGAGGTCGGCCATCACTTCCTGCTGATCCTGGAGCGCCGCCATGAAGCGCTGGCTGGCCACTCCGGCGGCAAAGAGCGCGATCTTCTTGGTCGCCGACGAGCAGCTCGGCTTCGCGCGCAAGCAATTCGACGCTGTCGTCGCCGAGCTTCAAACGACGGCGGCTGCATCACGTCGTCCATGAGCTTCTTGATCGCGGGCAGCAGCGGCAACTTGCCGGCGAGCGCTCGCTTCATCAGCCATCCGGTAATGATGAGGCGGTTGATTTCGTTGGTCCCTTCAAAAATGCGATTGATGCGCGCGTCGCGGTAGAAGCGCTCGGCGGGATATTCCTCGACGTAGCCGTAGCCGCCCATTGTGGCCACCAGCTCATCCGTCACAGTCGAGAGCATCTCGGAGCCGTAGACCTTGAGGATGGAGCACTCGACCGCGTACTCCTCGATGCGGCGCTGGATCTCGCGTGGCGAATGCGCGAGCTCTTCGCTGAGTTCAGCTAGGCCCGCGTCGATCATGCCGGCGGTGCGATAGGCCATGCTCTCGGCGGCGTAGAGGCGCGTGGCGCTGGTGGCGATCTTGCGCTGGATGAGACCGAAGCTGGCAATGGGCTTGCCGAACGCCTGGCGCTCTTTGGCGTACCGAACCATGTGCGCGAGAGCGTGACGCGCGCCGCCGACACAGGCGACGCCGAGCTTGAAGCGACCCATGTTGAGCACGTTGAACGCGATGTGATGGCCCTTGCCGGCTTCGCCGAGCAGGTTGGCTGCGGGGATTTTGCAGTCAGAAAAAACCAGCGGGCAGGTCGAAGAACCGCGAATCCCGAGCTTGTGCTCTTCCGCACCGACGGTGAGCCCCGGCGATATGCGTTCGACGAGAAACGCGGTGAACTTCTCGCCATCGATCTTGGCGAAGACCGTGAACAGATCGGCGATGCCGCAGTTCGTCGTCCACATCTTTTCGCCGTTGAGGATGTAGTGCTCGCCATCGGGAGAGAGCGTGGCGCGGCAGCGGACATTCATGGCGTCGGAGCCGGACGTCGCCTCGGAGAGGGAGTAGGCGGCGATCCACTCACCGGAGGCCAGCTTCGGCAGATAGCGCTGCTTCTGGTCTTCGTTGCCGTACCAGACGAGCGGTAGCGTGCCGATGCCGGTCTGCGCTCCGAAGGCGGTCGAGAAGCTGGCCAGGACCGAGACATGGTCAGCAATGAGCGTAGACGAGACCTTGTCCAGGCCAACGCCGCCGTAGACTTCGGGGATATCGACAGAGGTGAAGCCGAGCTCTGCAGCTTTGACCAGCTTCGAGCGCAAAACGCCGGGCTTCTTGGCTTCGATGGCGTCCGCGGCGGAAAGAACCTCTTCGCGCGCGAACTGGGCAGCCGTCGCGGCGATCTGGCGCTGCTCGCTGGTCAGCTCTTCCGGGGTAAAGATTTCGGCGGCGGTGCGAGTTTCCAGAAGAAAGCTGCCGCCAGGAGCGGCGGCGATGGATGAAAAAGTTAGAACGGACATGTTGATCTCTCCAACTGCAACAAAACACTACGCCAGCATAGTACCCGTGGGCAAATTGGCATAAGAAGAGTCGAATAACTTCGTTAATGATATATAATGTGTATATCATATATAGAGGGAGGAAGAATGCGAACTCTTGTCGATCTTCCCAAGGATCAGATTGAAGGTCTGAGCGTAATTTGCGCGGCTCGAAAGCTGTCGCGTGCCGAAGCCATCCGGCAGGCTGTAGAAGCGTTCATCGCCGAGAATAGCCCCTCCCGCGAGGTTGCGTTCGGGTTGTGGAAGGGGCGGTCGATTCAACTTCCCGGTGAGGCAGAACCACTCCCTGACGATGGTCTCGCATACCAAGAGAAACTGCGGAGCGAGTGGTGAGAGCAGTCATCGATACTAATGTCCTTATCGATTATTTGCGTGGAGTCCGTCAGGCAGCCGATGAGTTAGCTCTTTACGAGCGGCCGGCGATCAGCTTGATCAGCTGGATGGAGGTGATGGCGGGAACAACCGACCAGACCGAGGGAGCCGTGCGGGCATTTCTTCAGACATTTGAACTGCTTGAAATCGACAGCGAAGTTGCGGAGCGAGCTGTGGCGCTTAGAAAGGCCGGCAGGATCAAATTACCCGATGCGATCATCTGGGCAACCGCGAAAAGACATGAGTGTTTGCTGGTTTCGCGGAACAGCCGTGATTTCGAACCGAGAGATCCAGGGATCCGAATGCCCTACTCAATTTAGGCTTTCCGAGCCCCCGTTCATCCAGTCCGAGCCCCAGCAATCAATCTAGCCGTTCGCATACAATGAAAGGGATACCGCTGGCGGAGGACCTCTCTGTACGCTGCTCCCGGGAACCGAATTGCTTCGTTCGCCGACCTGCTAACAGGGATGCAGGCGCACGCCGCGGCACATCTGGCTTTTGCCCCGCAGAATGGCATCGTCCACTATCTGAAGGCCATGCGGTCGACGGATGAGACCTTCCGGGGCCTCTATCACTGGAATTCGTTCGACGCGGCCCTCCTGATTCCCTACTTCCTAGTCATGATCGTGCTGGCGATCTATGGCATCCATCGCTACACACTTTGTTACCTCTACTTCAAATACAAGAAGAATGACCAGCCTATGCCGCCGCGCCGCTTTGCCGAGTTGCCGCGCGTAACCGTGCAACTGCCCATCTTTAACGAGCAATTCGTGATCGATCGGCTGATCGAGGCGGTTTGCGCCATGGAATATCCGCGCGAAAAGCTAGATATCCAGGTGCTGGACGACTCAACCGACGAAACCCAGCAGGTGGCCGCCGACATTGTGGCGCGGTATGCGGCCATGGGGCATCCCATCGTCTACATCCACCGCACCAACCGCTACGGTTTCAAGGCCGGCGCGCTGGATGCCGGACTCGATACGGCCAAAGGCGAGTTTGTAGCGATCTTCGATGCCGATTTCGTGCCACCTCCGGACTGGCTGATGCAGGTGATCCACCACTTCGCCGAGCCGGAGATCGGCATGGCGCAAACGCGCTGGACCCACCTGAACCGCGATTACAGCCTGTTGACGCAGATCGAAGCCATCCTGCTGGACGGGCACTTCGTGCTGGAACACGGCGCGCGCTACCGGTCGGGCGACTTCTTCAACTTCAACGGCACTGCGGGCATGTGGCGCATTCAGGCCATCCGCGATGGCGGCGGCTGGCAACACGACACGCTCACTGAAGACACAGACCTCAGCTACCGCTCGCAAATGGCGGGATGGAAGTTCAAGTATCTTCCGCATATCGAGTGCCCGGCGGAGCTACCCATTGAGATGACGGCCTTCAAGACGCAGCAGGCGCGCTGGGCCAAGGGCCTGATCCAGACCAGCATCAAGATGCTGCCGAGGATCTTCCGTTCCAATGTGCCGCGACGCATCAAGGTTGAGGCGCTGTATCACCTGACGGCGAATTTGAGTTATCCGTTGATGGTGATTATGTCCGCGCTGCTGATCCCGGCCATGGTCTGCCGCTTTTACCAGGGCTGGTTTCAAATGCTGTTGATCGATTTCCCGCTCTTCACTGCATCCAGCTTCTCTATCGCGGTTTTCTACTTGACGAGCCAGCGAGAACTTTTTCCGAAGACCTGGCTCAAGACCTTTCTCTTTCTGCCGTTCCTGATGGCGTTGGGCATTGGACTCACTGTGACCAACACCAAAGCGGTGATGGAAGCGCTGTTCGGCATCAAGAGCGCCTTCGCGCGCACACCCAAGTACCGCGTAGCGAAGAAGGGCGAGAAATCGCAGGCAGCAAAGTATCGCAAGCGTCTGGTGCTAGCGCCATGGATTGAGTTGTTCCTCGGATTCTACTTTTTGGCGGCAATTCTCTATACCTTTACAAACCACAACTACTTTACGGCGCCGTTCCTGATCCTGTTCGTGATCGGCTATTGGTACACCGGTCTCATGAGCCTGTTGCAGGGAAGGTTCGAGCGCTGGCGCAGCGGTGCGGCGAATACGGATGATGAATCGAGCCCCAAGCCGTTCCCGGTGGGTGTCTGAGACCGACTGCACGATAACTTCTCGAATCTTCGGTAGCTCCAGGCAACGTTACCAGGAAGCAGCGTAAATCGGCCGAATTGTTAACTCACTGGGAGTAACAAGGAAATGAGTTACAAAGAATAGTTACGATGAAACGTAAACTTATAGCTGGAAATATCGTCTCGATGGCTATGCTCGTGCCCCGGTGTTAGCGGGATTTTTGCTTGCACAGCCGGGGACCGCAGGAATAGCATTCAATCGGTTTAAAAGAGAGTAGTTCCCCTCCCCGAAATGGACTGCTCGAAAGGTCCTTCCAATGAAACATTGCTTTCGACTTTCAGTTTGCCTTGTTGCAGTTCTCGCGGCGGTGAGTGCTTCGGCACAGACCGCTGACCCAACCGATGAATTTACGTCCGAAGCTTCCTCCACTCCGGTGGCTCATGTCTATGTGCAGAGCGGGAGCAAGATCCTTGCCTTCTCCGCAGCCGCGAACGGCAAATTGACGGCGGTTCCGGGCTCTCCGTTCAGCTTCAACGTCTCTTTGATGAGCCAGAATGGTCACTATCTGTTTGGCTTCGAGCCCGGAACCGTGATCATCGAATCGCTTGCCATGGCGTCCAACGGCGCACTCAAGAAAGGCGCGACCTTAAACACCGAAAACTATCTTCCGGAAAGCGGTTGTGACCTCGCAGCCTGGGCTGGGCAGGGATTGAAAGTTGACCACACCGGCGAGGATTTGTATAACGCTGCGGTCCCGGATCAGTTTGCCTGCGACACCGGCTACCAGTCCTACCGAATCGACAATGCCAATGGAGAGCTAACCTTTCTCGGTAACACGGGCGCTGTTCTGCTGGGTGGCGCCAACCTGAATATTTCGGGAAACGACAAGTTTGTCTACACCCCCAGTTGCGGGGCAGCGTTCGGCAACAGCCCTTACCCCTATGTGGGCGTGTGGGAGCGGTTAAGCAGTGGCGAGTTGACAACGACCAATTCCGGGGTGGCGTTGCCGGCAGCCCCGGAAGATATCAACTATCCTGGCGGACCGGTCCCGGGATACTACTGCCCGTTTTCGATGGCCACCGACCCGACCGGCCACGCGGCGATTATCCTGCAGGCCTTCGACAATATTGGCGGGGGCGATGGCGAAGGGGATTTCTACGGACCTTCTGTGATTGCCACCTTTACCGCGGACTCAAAGGGAAACCTGAAGACAACCAGCACCTACAAGAACATGGCGGTGGCCGCAACAGGTAATGGTCCCATGCGCATGTCGCCGTCAGGCAAGCTTTTGGCCGTGGGCGGATCGGGGCTCGAGCTTTTCCACTTCAACGGCGGCAATCCGGTGACGAAGTACAAAACGCTGCTTTCCGGCGACGGCGTCGGCTCGATCCTCTGGGACAATGACAATCACATGTATGTCCTGGGATCGACCGCAAAGGGCGCGAGTGAATTGTGGGTCTACACGGTCACTCCGACCAGCGTCACGGAAGCTGCCGGATCACCCTACGCAATCACGAATCCGGGGAACATGGTGGTTCAATCCCTGCAATAGGCATCACACGCCCCGGTCTTCAAGCGCGGTGACCGGGCAAGCACTGTCTGTCCTTCGGCTGCAACATAAAGCAGGGGGGCCACTGGATCCTGTGTAGAAGCGGCTGCGCCGGGCCGGGCCGTGCGATTCCCTCCGCTACAATAGTCTGAAGCGCCAGACGTCCAGAGACCTGAGTCTCCGGCACGGCTGGCGCATCAGAGCATTATGCTAGCCAAAAATCTTATTGAAGCGCTCACATTTGACGATGTGCTGCTGGTGCCTGCAGCGAGCGACGTAGAGCCCGCGCAGGTGAGTACGCAGACCCAGTTGACCCGCGCGATCACGCTGAACACGCCGCTGCTTTCATCCGCCATGGACACGGTGACCGAATCGCGTATGGCCATTGCGATGGCGCAGCAGGGCGGCATCGGCATTGTGCATCGCAACCTGACCATCGCCGATCAGGCGGGCGAGATCGACAAGGTAAAGCGCTCGGAGAGCGGGATGATCGTGGACCCGGTCACGATCGGGCCCGACCAGATGATCAGCGACGCCCTGGACGTGATGCGGCGCTACAAGATCTCGGGTGTTCCGGTGACGCAGGGGAAGAAGCTGGTCGGCATCCTCACCAATCGCGACCTGCGGTTTGAAACGCGCACCGATATTCCTATCGGTGCGGTGATGACGAAGACGAACCTGATCACGGTTCCTGTGGGCACCACGCTGGAAGAAGCCGAGCTCATTCTGCACGAGCATCGCGTGGAGAAATTGCTGGTGGTGAATGATCAGTACGAGCTCAAAGGACTGATCACGGTCAAGGATATCCAGAAAAAACTGAAGTATCCCAACGCCAGCAAGGACGAACAGGGCCGGCTGCGCGTGGGCGGCGCGATTGGCGCGACGGGCGATTTTCTGGAGCGCGCTGCGGAGCTGGTACGAGCGCGCACCGATGTTCTGGCGATCGATTCCGCGCATGGTCACCAGACACGCGTGTTGAACGCGGTGCGCGCCGTGAAAAAGAATTTCCCTGAAGTTGGTCTGCTCGCCGGCAATGTGGCGACCTACGAAGGCGCGCTGGCGTTGATCGAAGCGGGCGCAGACGCGATCAAAGTGGGCATCGGCCCGGGCTCGATTTGCACTACACGCATGGTTACCGGCGCCGGCATGCCGCAGATCACGGCCATTGCCGAGGCGTATCGTGCGGCGCGCGAACACGGGATTCCAGTGATTGCGGATGGCGGCATCAAATATTCCGGCGAGATTACTAAGGCCATCGCGGCGGGCGCGAGTTCAGTGATGATCGGCTCGTTGTTCGCCGGCGTGGATGAGAGCCCGGGCGAAACAATCCTCTACCAGGGTCGCAGCTTCAAGAGCTATCGCGGCATGGGGTCGCTCACAGCCATGAGCCAAGGCTCAGGAGAGCGCTACTTCCAGAGCACCGAAGACATGGCGAGTTCGGAGCTGGGCAGCGAGGGCGTGGTGCAGCGCGAGCGCGCCAGTCAAAACCGGCTCGCCAAGTTTGTGCCGGAGGGGATTGAAGGGCGTGTGCCCTATCGCGGGCCATTGGAGTCGATGGTCTATCAACTTGTGGGCGGTTTGCGCTCCGGCATGGGCTATCTGGGCTGCGGAACCATCAAAGACCTCCAGGAAAACGCCCAGTTTGTGCGCATCTCTGGCGCCGGCCTCCGCGAGAGTCACGTTCACGATGTGATCATCACGCGCGAAGCGCCCAACTATCATGTCGAATAGGCGGCAGGCTGGGCCTGCATCCTGGCTTTCGGCTTGGTTTCCGGTTTTGCTCGGGATCGTCGTTATCCTCATCGAGTCTACGGAGATGATGGGCGCCGATCACACCAGCGGCCCTCTGCGCCGCATTTACGAGTTTTTTTTCGGTCACGTCTCCATGCAGCGCTGGGAAGTCATCCACCACTACATTCGCAAGAGCGGGCACTTTCTCGGCTACGGCTTGATCGGGCTGGCCTGGCTGCGCGCATGGTGGATGACACTGCCCAGGTCGCACTTCCTTCCGGATGCGCTGCTCGCACTGCTGGGCACCGCACTCATTGCCAGTTGTGATGAGTGGCATCAGTCGTTCCTGCCGAATCGAACATCTTCGCCGTGGGATGTAGTGCTGGATTGCACCGGAGCCATCGTCCTGCAGTTGCTGGTGTATCTCTTCCTGCGCAGTTTCAGGCCAAAGCGCCTGGCGCGCGCCGCGTAATCCAATCGATCTCTCCGCATCGAAAACAGGCGTGGATTCGCTACAATCCTCAGTGAGATGGCAGCCACCACGAAAATTCGAATCGGCATTTCGGGTTGGGTTTACCCTCCATGGCGCGGAACGTTCTATCCCGCAACTGTCACTCAAAAGAAGGAACTCGAGTACGCATCGCGGCATTTCAACTCGATTGAGCTGAACGGCTCGTTCTATTCGCTGCAACGGCCGACGAGTTTTCAGAGCTGGCATGATGCTACTCCGGATGACTTTCAGTTCTCGGTGAAAGCACCTCGCTTCATCACGCACATTCGACGCTTGAGCGAAGCGGAGGCACCGGTTTCGAACTTCTTCGCACAGGGGATTTTGAAACTTGGCGCAAAGCTCGGACCAATCCTGTGGCAACTACCGCCGAATTTTCGTTTTGAAGCTGATGTGATGGAACGGTTTCTCCAGTTGCTTCCGCACAGCCATCTGGAGGCGGCGGCTGTCGCGAAGCGCCATGATGACTGGATGAGAAATCGCTCGTGGACGAATGTAACCGAAGATCGAAAGCTTGGGCACGCAATCGAGATCCGCAACAAAAGCTTCGTTTCCGAAGAGTTTGTGGCGTTGCTGCGCAAGTACGATGTTGCGCTGGTTGTCGCAGATACCCCGGATTGGCCTCGGCTGATGGATGTCACTTCGGATTTTATGTATTGCCGCCTTCACGGCAGCGAGAAGCTCTATGCGAGCGGTTACGATGCGGAGGCGATCAGCGCGTGGGCCAAGCGCATTGTCGCCTGGTCTCGCGGTGAAGATTGCGCCGACGGCGACAGGGCGAGCGCGACGCCGGGACAAATGGGGATTGCGCGCGACATCTACGTCTATTTCGACAATGACCTGAAAGTGCGCTCACCGCACGATGCAGCCAGCCTGCAGGCGGAGGTTTCGCGGCTGCTTGCCGCGGACTCCGCATAACGATTCGACAGGTACAAAATTTATCTCACAGACCCAGCCGTTCCACATTGCGCCACACGCGCTCATTCCGGCGCTGCCTTTGGTTAAAGAACGGCAAACCTTTTTCCTGTGACTGAGTTCTAAGGTTGTAACGGAAGAGAAATCTTCCTCAAAGGAGAGAGTAGTTCAATGACCAAAAAGAGAATCGGCGACGAGACTCACGTAGGTCGGCGAGTCAACTCATACAGCTGCGATGGCGGAAAGGGCAGGGAAACTCGGGCTGAGCTCGAACGAATTGCCTAATCTTCTGCGATTGCATGCTGTGATCCGGTAGCCGCAAAAACCGGATCTTCGCAACACGGAAAGCAAAAGGCGAGTGCCTGTCTCGGGCTCGCCTTTTTGCTGTTTAAACTGCTGCAGTCCGGCCGCTCGATTCACTTGGGATGAATGTAATAGATCGCCCCGTTGAAGTCGTCGGTGAGCAGAAATGCATCGGGTGCAATGCGCAGGATTCCGCAGGGGCGGCCAATCACTTTGCGGTGAACGAGGAATCCCGTCACAAAATCCTGAGCGGCGCGATGCGCACGATCGAAGCGCACCACGCGATAGCCCGTACCGATCTCCGTATGACTCGCGCCGTGAAGCGCAACAAGGAAGGACTCGCGCAACAAATGGTTCGCGGAGTCGAAGTACTCGAGCCCGAGCGGTGAACTATGGGCGGCGAAGGTTGTGTATGGTGCGGGAATCTTCGTGCAATCGAATTGCGGCGGTGGCGGGCCCGCAGGCGGCGCGGGCACCACGTGGTCGTTGGGCTTGGGCGTGGAGATGAGCGTGTCTGCGTGCGGCTGGCCGTTTTCGAAAAAACAGGTAGGCCAACCATAGTTTGCCCCTGGCGCGAGTGGATGGGCGTTGCTGTCGAGTTCGAAGAAGGTGTCTTCGGGGGCGCCGTTTCCGAGGTGGTCGGCACCCATGTTGGTGGCGAAGAGCGCGCCATCATCGATCGACGGAATGATACTCCATGCCGACGGCGTTGCGCAGGCCGCGCGCGATGATCTCCTGATGCGAACCGTCCGGATCCATCACCGTGAGCGTGGCGCGGATTTCTTCTTTCTCATTGCAGGCGTTGCACGAGCTGCCTACGGTGACGTAGAGCCGCGTCTTGCCGTGCAGCGTCGCGAAGGCTACGGTGCGCGTGAGGTGCCAGCCGCCGTACTTGTAGTTGAGCCCGTAGTCGGGATAGTGCGCGAGCACTTTGGGCGCGACGGAAGGCGCATTGTCTCCGGCATTGTACTTGTAGCGCAACAACCGATCGGTCAGCAGCAAGATAGAGCCAGGATTGCGCGGGCTTCCCCTCCTGCGCGGGCTCGGTGTAAAAGGCAACGTTGTTGGGGTTGCGCAGGTGGGAAAGATAGGTGGTGATCTTCGCAAACTTGCCGGTCTTCTCGTCCCAGCCTTCGAGGATGTAGACCTTGCCAAGCGAGTTATCGCCGAGATCGTGCATGTCTGTCGCGAAGATGCGATTGTCGGGCGAGAGTGTGAGAAAGCGCAGGCGCTTCATGCCCTGCGCGGCGATGCTGATGGTGAAGTCTTCGGGAAGATTGAGAGTGAGCGTTTTGCCGCCGGCGAGAGCCACGCGATGGGGAGTCAGCTGTTGCGCATCCGAGCCGATTGCGCAGGCGAGGAACGCACAGAAACACGTTGTACAGAGGATCTTAACGAACGACATACCGACCGTTGGACGAGATGAAGAACATTAGGACATCAGAAACCGGCACGACAAAGGCGTCCGGTGGAACGGACGCCTTCGCGGATTACGACGTTGGTGAGGCTGCTGAGAGCCTGCGCTCCTAGGCTGCCTCTTCGCCAGGCTCTTCTTTCTTGCTTTCTTCGAGCTGCTTTTCGAGTTCGGCGCGCTTCTTGGCCTTGATGTCTTCACGCTTCTTGCGCTTGACCTCAAGCTGCTTTTCGGCGCCCAGCAGTTCGATGAAGGCCTTCTCGGCGCCATCGCCCTTCTGGAAGCCGGTGCGCACGATGCGCAGGTAGCCGCCCTGGCGATCGCCGTAGCGCGGAGCCACGGTGTCGAAGAGGCGGGTGACAGAACTGTCGGTGGTGAGGAAGCTGAGTGCCTGGCGGCGTGATGCCAGGTCGCCCTTCTTCCCAGGGTGATCATCTTTTCAACCAGCGGGCGCACAGCCTTGGCCTTAGCCACGGTCGTTTCGACGCGGTCTTCAACGATGACGGACGTGACCAGGTTGCGCAACAACGCGCGACGATGGCTGGTGTTGCGTCCGAGCTTGAATCCTGCATTGCGATGGCGCATAAAAATCTCCAAAACAGCTGTCAGCTCTCAGCTGTCAGCTTTCAGCTTCTTCCGTGCCAGGAATTAGCGTCCAAATTTCTGTTACCCCAATCGACCGCTCAGGCACGGGAGCGGTTGACAGCTGAAAGCTGATGGCTGATAGCTGCCGCTAGAAGTTCTCTGTCTCGGTCGGCAGTTGCAGGTCGACGGAGTCCAGCGGCTCGTCTTCGTCGTCGTAGCGGCCATAGCTTGCGGCCAGTGCGGCGGCGGGAGGAATGCTGGTGGGTCCGGGGACCGGGTTGCCGTTTTCGTCGATCTTCATGCCGAGCGAGAGGCCCATCTGCGCGAGGATTTCCTTGATCTCGTTCAGGCTCTTGCGGCCGAAGTTCTTGGTCTTGAGCATCTCGGCTTCAGTCTTCTGCACCAGTTCGCCGATGGTCTGAATGTTGGCGTTCTTGAGGCAGTTGTAGCTGCGGACGGAGAGCTCGAGCTCTTCAACGCTGCGATTCAGATTGTCGTTGCGCAGCAGCGTGCGGCCTTCTTCGCCACGCGACTCGGCTTCGATTTCCTCCTCGAAGTTGATGAAGATGTTCATGTGGTCCTTGAGGAGCTTGGCGGCGAGGCCGACAGCATCGGCGGGCAACACAGCCCCATTGGTCCACACTTCGAGAGTGAGCTTGTCGTAGTCCGTGATCTGACCGAGACGCGCAGCTTCGACGACGTAGTTGACGCGGCGCACAGGCGAGTGCACGGAATCGACAGGAATGAAGCCCAGGCCCAGGTCCGCATCGAAGTTCTTATCGGCGGAGACATAGCCGCGGCCGCGCTTCAAGCGCATTTCCATGTCGAGCTTGCCGCCTTCAGAGAGGGTGGCGATGTAGACGTTCTTGTCCAGGATCTCGACGTCGCCATCGGCTTCGATCATGCCGCTGGTGACAACGCCGGGCTGATCGGCGCGCAGATAGAGCGCCTTGGGGCCGTCGCCCGCGAGCTTGAATGGAACCTGCTTGAGGTTCAGGATGATGTCGGTGGCGTCTTCGACCAGGCCGGTGATGGACTGGAACTCGTGCAGCACGCCTTCAATGCGGATGGCGGTAACGGCGGCGCCTTCAATCGAACTCAGAAGCGTGCGGCGCAGAGCGTTGCCGATGGTGGTGCCGAATCCGCGTTCGAACGGCTGTGCGCTGAATTTGCCGTACGTGTCAGAAAGCGTCTCAGCATCAACTGCCAGGCGCTTCGGTTTTTGAAATCCTCTCCACAACATAGGTTCGTCTCTTTTCCCGCGCGGCAGGTACGTCGCGAAGCATTTTGCGGCGGCCGCGCAAGTTCTCCTTCAGTTGAATTGCAGCTGTTAGCTTTCAGCCGTCAGCTCTCAGCTCTTTTCTTGCAGGGGCCAACACGTGTTGGCGCCGGCACGAGAAAGCTGAATGCTGACAGCTGAAGGCTGAAAGCTGTTACTTCGAGTACAGTTCGACGATCAGCTGTTCGTTGATCGGCAAATTGACATCTTTGCGCTTGGGCAGCGAGAGAACACGGCCGCTGAAGTTCTCGAAGTTGGCTTCGAGCCATGCAGGCACCGGGTTCTGCGCGGCGTACTGCGCACCTTGTTCGACGATGATGAGCTTCTTCGCGCTCTCGCGAATCGCAATCTCGTCGCCGACATTGACTTGGTAGGAAGGAATATTCACCTTCTTGCCGTTGACCGTGACGTGGCCGTGGCGCACAACCTGGCGGGCCTGGCGGCGCGAGATGGCGAAGCCGAGGCGATAGGCCACGTTGTCGAGGCGGCGCTCCAGTTGCTGGATGAGCAGTTCGCCGGTGACGCCGGTGGCGCGGTTGGCCTTCTCGTAGTACTCGCGGAACTGGCCTTCGAGCGTGAAGTACATACGCTTGGCCTTCTGCTTCTCATGCAGCTGGAGGCCATAGCCGACGATCTTGGCCTTGCGATCCTTGCCGTGCTGTCCGGGAGGAAAGTTGCGCTTCTCAATGGGGCAGCGGTCGGAAAGGCACTTGGTGCCCTTCAAAAAAAGCTTGGTGCCTTCGCGACGGCAAAGGCGGCAGACTGGTCCGGTGTAACGTGCCATTTCTTTTCAAATCTCCTGACTTCGGATGACGGCCGGTTTACGCGAAAGGCAGCTATCAGCTTTTAGCTCTCAGCTTTCAGCTCGTCGTGCAACCACGAACTGTATTGGCTAAGTGCTGGACCGATTTACTGCAAATGGGACGCTTCGTCCCAGCCCGGTTATTTTCTAGCTCTCAGCTTTCAGCCTTCAGCGCGCCATCGCTCCGTTCAAAGCCAATCGGCTTTGTGTGAGCACCATGGGCTGAGAGCTGAAAGCTGACAGCTGTTAGCTGCTTCTTAGACGCTGCGCCGCTTCGGCGGACGGCAGCCGTTGTGCGGAACCGGCGTGACGTCGCGGATGGAGCGCACCTCGATGCCGGCAGCCGCCAATGCGCGGATGGCCGACTCGCGGCCCGATCCCGGACCGGCGACACGGACATCGACTGCACGCAGACCGTGATCGCGAGCCATGTTGGCGGCGTTTTGCGCAGCCTGCTGCGCCGCGAACGGCGTGCCCTTGCGCGAACCACGGAAGCCGAGCGAGCCCGAGCTCTTCCAGCTGAGCGTGTTGCCGACAGGATCGGTGATGGTGACGATGGTGTTGTTGAACGAGGCCTGAATGTGCGCAATGCCGAATGGCACATTCTTGCGCTCGCGCTTCTTGAACTTCTTGTTTTTGCCTGCCTTGCCGGCGGCGGCTTTCTGTTTCTGGTTTCGCCATTAGGTTTTCGCCGTCGCTTTCTTCTTGCCGGCAACTGTGCCCTTGCGAGGGCCCTTGCGCGTGCGGGCGTTGGTGTGGGTGCGCTGGCCGCGAACCGGCAACGAGCGCCGATGACGCGTTCCGCGATAGCTCTGGATGTCGATGAGACGCTTGATGTGCATCGAGACGTCCTTGCGCAGATCGCCTTCGACTTCTCCTTCGTCTTCGATCACCTGGCGGATACGGTTGACCTCGTCTTCGCCGAGATCCTGGACCTTCTTGAACGGGTCGACGTTCGCCTTCGTCCAGAATCTTCGCCGCACGGGGTCTGCCGATGCCGAAGATGTACGTGAGCGCGATCCGTGCCTGCTTGTTGCGGGGCAGATCGACGCCAGCAATACGTGCCATGTAAGTTCCTTCTGCAGGGGTCAGGGTCAGGTTTCAGGGGTCAGTTAGATTCTGCTGATCGAAGCTGAATCAAACTATTCCCTGATCCCTATTCCCTCGTCCCTTCGCTTTTGTGCCTCCGGCCTTAGCCGGCTCGCACTGTTGATGCTTCGCGCTTCCAGAGGTTCATCGCAAGCCTTGACTCAAGCTAACTAGCCTCTTGTCCAAGTGATCAGTGGTTAGTGGTCAGTGATCAGTTGGTGAAGCCGGATCCGCTGGCATTCAACTGATCACTAACCCCTATACACTGATCACTCACTTGGAAGCGTCCGCGTATGCCAGGCTGGCTTAGCCCTGGCGCTGCTTGTGCTTTGCGTTCTCGCAGATCACACGCACCACACCGCGGCGAGTGATGACCTTGCACTTCACGCAAATCTTCTTTACCGATGCACGGACCTTCATTTTCTTTGTTACCCTTCTCCGCGCTTATAACTGGTGCAGCGATTCTCAGCTGTCAGCTTTCAGCCTTCGCTGTCAGCTGTCTGATTCCTCTGCTTGCCGTACGCCTCTCGCAGCACAAACCCGCTGAAAGCTGACTGGCTGACAGCTTACTTGTAGCGGTACACGATTCGTCCGCGATTCAGGTCGTAGGGGCTTAGCTCTACGGCCACGCGGTCACCGGGGAGAATGCGGATGAAGTTCTTGCGCATTCTTCCGGAGACATGGGTCAGGACCTCGTGATTGTTCTCGAGCTTGACCTTGAACATGGCATTGGGCAGCGTCTCTATGACCACCGCCATGACCTCAATCGCGTCTTCCTTCGACAAACCGCATCCAATTCCGCCGGCTCAAATACGCGCGTCCGGCCTGTTAAGGCGTCTGCTGATGACCGCGCAGACGCAATCTCTCTAGCTACTCGGTCAGGACCCGGGCTCCGGTCGCGGTCACCGCCACCGTGTGCTCGAAGTGAGCGCTCATGCTTCCGTCCTTGGCCACTGCCGTCCAGCCGTCGCCGAGAACTTCCACGTCGGGACCGCCGGCGTTCACCATCGGCTCGATGGCGATCACCATGCCCACCTTCAACTTCATGCCACGACCGCGCTCGCCGAAGTTCGGCACCTGCGGGTCTTCGTGCATGTGAACCCCGATTCCATGGCCCACAAAATCGCGGACTACCGAAAAGCCCTCGGCCTCAACGATGTCCTGCACCGCTGCGCCAATGTCGCCCAGGGTCGCGCCCGGCTTCACCGCGGCGATGCCGGCGTGCAGCGACTTCTCCGTCACGGCAAGCAAGCGTGCTGCGTCGGCGTCGATCGCGCCCACGGGCACAGTGATGGCCGAATCGCCGTAGTAGCCGTCGACGATCGCGCCGAAGTCGACCGAAACGATATCGCCTTCCTTCAATGTCCGCTTCGCCGAGGGAATGCCGTGGACCACTTCGCTGTTGACTGAGGTGCAGAGCACGCAGGGATAACCGTGATACCCCTTGAATGCGGCCTTCACGCCCAACTCTTCCAGCCGGGCGGCAGCGGCCTTTTCCAGGTCGAGCGTGGTCGCGCCCGGCTTCACTTTGCTGCGCACGAGTTCGAGCACCTCGCGAACCACCTGGCCCGCGCGGCGCATCTTCTCGATTTCCTGCGACGACTTCAGCAAAACAGCCACGAAAACCAGCTTTCAGCTCTCAGCTTTCAGCTCTCAGCTAACAGTGCCGAACCGATCGGACTAGACTGCTCGCTGAGGCCAATCACTGCCAGCCTGCATTCAAAACGCACAAACTCGCCGTCCGGCTGCGCTACTTCCGCAACCGCTCAACGGCGGCAACAATCCCGGCTGCAATGACTGGGATCGGCCGGTCTCCATCCACTTCCGCGAAACGCCCGAGAGCCCGGTAATGCTCAACGACCGGCGCGGTCAGTCCCGCATAAGCGCGCATGCGCTCCTTGAAAACATTCTCCGTGTCGTCGGCTCGCTGGACCAGCGCCGCACCTTCCACATCGCAGAACCCGTCCCGCTTCGGCGGATTCATGTAGATGTTATAGATTGTGGCGCAGACAGGGCAGTTCCTGCGCCCCGTAATCCGGCGCAATAATTGATTATAGTCCACTTGGATGCTCACGGCAATCACCGGAAGGGCATTGTTTTCAGCCGCCAACCGCCCATCCAGCCAGTTGGCCTGACCGAGCGTCCGCGGGAAACCATCCAGGATGTATCCCTTGGCCGGCATCGGGCTCTTTCAGCCGGGCCGCCACCATCTCGTTGACGAGGGAATCGGGGACCAGCTCCCCCCGCCCCATCAGCTCCTTGGCTACCTTTCCCAGCGGGGTTCCTTTGGCAACGTTGGCACGCAGCAGATCGCCTGTTGAGATCTGCGGAATGCCCCACAGCTTGACGAGTTCCTTGGCCTGGGTTCCCTTGCCCACGCCCGGAGCTCCCAACAAAAGAATCGGGCCGGGTACGGTTTTTGAACCCGTTTCCCGGCCCTGTTCGACTGCGTACATAGACGAAGACATTACCAGGTTTTCCTTCCGCGTATGCGACCGGAGCGAGGGGAAAAGCCATCATAATGACGCATGATCAGCTGCGATTCGATCTGGTTGACGGTATCCATGGCCACACCAACCACAATGAGCAGAGAGGTGCCGCCAAAGTAGAAGTTGACATTGAGCCCATGGGTTGTCCATGCCGGCAAGTTCTCGAAGAACCTGCCGACCAGAAACAGCTTGTCGAACCGGATGCCCGAGATCATGAAGGTCGGCACCATCTGAATCAGAATCAGGTAGATAGCGCCCACCAGGGTGATGCGGGTAAGAATGTCGTTGATGAAGTCGGAGGTACGCTTGCCGGGGCGGATTCCGGGAATGAACGAGCCCGACTTGCGGAAGTTGTCGGCGATGTCATCCGGCTTCATCACGATCGATATGTAGAAGTAAGCAAAGAAGATAATCCCCAGCATGTTGAGGAAGACGTACCACGGGTAGCCGGGCGTCAGGGCTTCCATGATGGGGTGGATGAAGCGGCTGGTCTGGGCCCACTCCGTCTGGCTGAGCAGCATGGGGGCCGAGAGGATGGAGCTGGCGAAGATGACCGGCATGACGCCGCCCGAGTTGACCTTCAGCGGCAGGTGGCTCGATTGGCCGCCCATCATGCGGCGGCCGACGATGCGGCGGGCGCTCTGGATGGGGATGCGGCGTTCCGAGCGCTCGACGAAGACGATGAAGGCGACCACCGCGATCATGGCCTGCGATCAGCAGGGCCACGGCGATGATGGTGAACGAACCCCAGGCGTTGGTCTGGACTTTGTCGTACAGTTCCTTGACGCCGCGGGGCAGGCCGGCGACGATGCCGGCGAAGATCAGCAGGCTCATGCCGTTGCCGATGCCGCGATCGGTAATCTGCTCGCCCAGCCACATGATGAACGCCGTACCGGTGGTGAGGGTGAGAACGGTCATCAGGCTGAAGCCGATGCCGGGATTGAGCACCAGGCCCTGCTTGGTGAGGATGGCGGCGATGCCGATGGACTGCAAAGCGCCCAGAACCACCGTCATGTACCGGGTCCACTGCGTGATCTTGCGCCGGCCGAGCTCGCCTTCCTTCTGGATGCGCGCGAGCGGCTCATAGACCACGGTCAGCAGCTGGAAGATGATCGACGCCGTGATGTACGGCATGATGCCCAGGGCGAAGACGGTCATACGACGCAGGTTTCCGCCGCCGAACAGGTCCATGAGGCCGAGCGCCGACCCGCTCTGCTGGCTGAAGAGCAGCTCGAGCTGGTGGGCGTTGATGCCGGGCGTGGGGATGTGCGAGCCCAGGCGGTAGACGGCCAGGATGCCAAGGGTGAAGAGCACGCGCTTGCGCAGATCGGGAATCCGGAAGATATTGAGGAATTTCTCAAGCATGTCGGTTTATCCGCTTCGGGCGATTTGTCGCCAATTCGATCTTTTGGGGCTTACTCCATCTTAGAGCATTCCGGATTCAGGCCGATCTTACGGAACGCGGGGAAGGGGTGGATATGCTCTCCGTCACAGGCGGTTCTCTGCCCAAGTCTCGCAGCATCTCCGGTTCGGCTGACTGGATTTTCGCTTCGGCCGGAGCACTTTGGTGCCCCGGCAGCTGGAAATCAGTCATGGGTTCTTACGCTGCCGCCGGAGCTCCGCCCAGGACCACAGCCTTGCCGCCAGCCTTTTCGATCTTCTCGACGGCCGACTTGGAGAACTTGTGGGCGTGGATGGTGATCGCAGCCGTCAGCTCGCCGGAGCCGAGGATCTTGACCAGCGCATTCTTGCTGGAGACCAGGCCGAGCTTCTTGTAGTCCTCGAGCGCGATCTCCTGTCACGTTGCGGCCTTCGGTCTGCTGCACGATGCGGTCGAGGTTGAGGACCGTGTACTCGGTGCGGAAGATGTTGGTGAATCCGCGCTTGGGAAGACGGCGATGCAGCGGCATCTGGCCGCCTTCAAAGCCGCGCATCAGGCTGGAGCCGGTGCGCGATCCCTGGCCTTTGTGGCCGCGGGTTGAGGTCTTGCCCATGCCCGAGCCCATACCGCGGCCGACACGCTTGCGCCCGGTATTGGCTTTCCGTGGGGCGCGCAGATTGGATAGATTCTTTGCCATGATTTCCTCGCTAATAGCGCCGGAGAAGTTGAGCTTCGCCGACTCGCGTTGTTTGAAGCAGCACCCAGCTCTCAGCTGTCAGCTTTCAGTTTGCCTGTGCTGAGTTGACCGGAATCAACTCGACGAGATCAAGCTGAAAGCTGAAGGCTGAAAGCTAGCTTTCTAAAATCCGCACCAGGTGCGGCACTGCCTTGACCATGCCGCGGATCGACTCGGTGTCTTCGCGCTCGACGATCTGGTTGAGACGCGTGAAGCCGAGGCCCTTGATGACCAGCTTGTGCTTGATCGGGGCCTGGATCTTGGAGCGGTAGTACTGGATGCGAATCTTCTTGGTTTCGGCCATGACTAGAGCTCCTCTACCGATTTGCCGCGCGCATTGGCCACATCGCCCTTGTCGCGCAACTGGACCAGCGCGTCGAAGGTCGCCTTGATGACGTTGTGCGGGTTCGGCGAACCGAGGCTCTTGGTGAGCACGTTCTGCACGCCGGCCGAAGTCATCACCGCGCGCACAGCGCCGCCCGCGATCACGCCGGTACCTTCAGGAGCCGGCTTCAGCAGAACCTGGCCGGAGCCGAAACGGCCCAGCACGAGGTGCGGAATCGTGGTCTCGGTCAGGTTGACGCGGACCAGGTTCTTCTTGGCCGCTTCGATTCCCTTGCGGATCGCCTGCGGCACTTCCTTGGCCTTGCCGGAACCGTACCCGACCACGCCCGAGGCGGAGTCGCCCACCACGACCAGCGCGGCAAACGACATGTTCTTGCCACCCTTGACGACCTTGGTCACGCGGTTGATGGCCACCACCTGGTCTTTCAGGTTGTACTGGTTGGCATCGAGTTTCTTCTTCAACATTGTCATTGTTTTCTCCAGCTCTCAGCTGTTCAGCTCTCAGCTTTCAGCTTTCCGTATCTCGCTTGACGCCGTTCGACTCATCACGACCAGCTGAGATCCAGCTGACAGCTGCTTCTAGAATTCCAGTCCTGCTTCGCGCGCTGCATCGGCCAGCGCCTTGATGCGGCCGTGATACAGATAGCCGCCGCGATCGAAGACCACCTTCTTGACGCCCTTTTGCACGGCCAGCTCGGCGATGGACTTGCCGATCTCTTTGGCTGCCGCAATGTTGCCGCCGGTCTTGAGCTTGATGGTCGATGCCGAGGCGATCGTGGTGCCCGGAGCGTCGTCGATGACCTGCGCATAAATGTGGTTGAGCGAGCGGTACACGTTCAGCCGCGGCCGCTCTGCCGTGCCCGCCAGCTTGCGGCGGATGCGGGCGTGAATGCGCTGCCGGATTGCGTTTCTCTTGGTCTGCGTAATCATGGTCGTCTCATTCCTATCAGCGGAACCGCCCTGCGACCCCGTTCGGGGTTTTTAGTGACTTCAGCTGCGTTCAGTGATTAGTTAGCTCGCGAGTCGCTTGACCATTGATCACTACTCACTAGTCACGCAATCACTGCTTTATTTTGCTCCGGTCTTGCCGGCCTTCTTCTTCAGCTTCTCGTCGCTGTAACGCACGCCCTTGTTCTTGTACGGGTCGGGCTTGCGCAGCGAACGCATATCGGCGGCCACCTGGCCTACCTTCTGGCGATCGATGCCCGAAACGGTCAGGTGCGTCTGCTTGGGGTCGATCGCGACTTCAATGCCTGTGGGCAGCGGAAACTCGATGGGGTGCGAATAACCCAGCGTGAACACCACCGTTCCCTTCCCCTTGAGTTCGGCGCGATAGCCGATGCCGACGATGTCGAGCTCCTTCTTCCAGCCCGCTGTCACGCCATGCACGGCGTTGAACACCAGCGCGCGGGTGAGGCCGTGCACCGCGGCAAACTTGTCGCTCTCGCGGTTCACGTGCAGCTGGCCGTCTTTCGTCTCGAGCGAAATGCCCTGAGCGATCAGCGCGGAAACCTTGCCCTTGGGGCCTTCGACGAGGACCGTGTTGCCCTCGACCTTGTACTTGACGCCCGAAGGCAGCGGAATCACTTTCTTACCAATACGCGACATTTGAATCAATCCTTCTTTGGCTTGCGAGTCCCGAAAAAGCAGCTCTCAGCTACTAGCTTTCAGCTTTCAGCCAGGTCTTTCCAGCTTCCAACTATCAGCCTTTGCCTTAAGATCCCTTCGTTCCACTGCAGCCTGTTCGGGCCATCCCCGAAAGCCTTCAGCTCACAGCTTCATTTCGCCGTAACCGATGCATTCAACTCAGCACCAAAAAGCTGATAGCTGAAGCTGACGGCTGAAAGCTGCTTTACCACACTTCGCAGAGCAGTTCGCCGCCTACGCCTTCGCGGCGTGCCTGACGGCCGGTCATGACGCCCTTCGGGGTGGTCATGATGGAGATGCCAAGGCCACCCTGAACGCGCTTGATCTCGTCGCGGCCAATGTAAACGCGGCAGCCGGGGCGCGAGATGCGGGCGAGGTCGCGGATGGCTGCTTCGGTTCCGCCGTACTTCAGGTACACGCGGAGCACGAGCTTGCCTTCTTCTTCCTGCGTCTTGTAGTTCGAGATATAGCCCTCTTCCTTGAGGATGCGGGCGATCTCGGTCTTCAGCTTGGAAGCCGGCACATCCAGCTTCTGATGGCGCGCGCGAATCGCATTGCGGATGCGTGCCAGAAAATCTGCTACTGGGTCGGTCAGACTCATTCCTTCTCCTTCATTCCCCGTTCGCTCCCGGTAGGGAGAACCCGCGGAAATGGTTGTTGCAGCTATGAGCTCTCAGCGGTCAGCTTTCAGTTCATCTTGCGATCGCCGAATCATTCGACTCAGCACGGCAAGCTGTCAGCTGAAAGCTGACGGCTGATAGCTGTCTTGCTACCAGCTCGACTTGACGACGCCGGGGATCTCGCCCTTGAGGGCCAGTCCACGGAAACACAGGCGGCAGATACCAAACTTGCGCAGAAACCCACGGGGGCGCCCACACAGCTGGCAGCGGTTGTGCTTGCGGCTGCTGAACTTCGGCTTCCGCGCGTCTTTGACTCGTTTTGCAGTCGTTGCCATAAAACCCCTAAAAGCAGCTAACAGCTTTCAGCTATCAGCTTTCAACTTGTAGAACTCAAACAGCAGTTTCAACAAGCGTTCCAATTTGTTTCGCCTCGGCGGCCCATTGCGCACTTACCGAAGCTAAGAGCTGATAGCTGAAAGCTAAAAGCTGCTTTACGCTCCCTGGCGGAAGGGGAGGCCGAAGTGCTTCAGCAATGCGCGCGCTCCGTTGTCGTCCTTCGCCGTGGTGACGATCGTGATGTTCATGCCCTTCATCTTCTCGACCTTGGAGTAATCCACTTCAGGGAAGATGAGCTGGTCGCGCAGACCCAGCGTGTAGTTGCCGCGCCCGTCGAAGCTTTTCGACGAAACACCGCGGAAGTCGCGCACGCGCGGAAGCGCTGTCGAGATCAGGCGATCGAGAAACTCGTAGGCCTTATCGTTGCGCAGCGTCACCATGGCGCCAATCGACATGCCGGCGCGCACCTTGAACGCCGCGATCGACTTCTTGGCCTTGGTGGTCACCGGCTTCTGCCCGGTGATGTCGGCAAGGTTCGCCACCAGCGGATCGAGGAGCTTGGTGTTCTGCGTCGCTTCGCCGAGACCCATGTTGACGACGATCTTTTCCAGCTTCGGCACCGCCATCGGATTCTCGAGACCGAGCTCCTTCTGCAGGGCGCCCTTGATCTCCTTGTAGTACTTCTCTTTCAACCGTGCTGCCATGTTGCTCTCTCTTTCTTCCGGCTCTCGGGTTGGCTCCAAGCCGTGTACCGTTTCGGAAGGAACTCAATTCAGCTTTCAGCTTTCAGCTTTCAGCTCTCAGCTGTCAGCTTTCAGTTCTTTCTTCGCTTTGACCACTTCCATCAACTCGGCACGAACAAGCTGAAAGCTGATCAGCTGGAAGCTGCTTCGCTACTTCTTCGTCGGCAGGGCCTGGCCGCACTTCTTGCAGATGCGGGTGCGGGTGTTGCCTTCGACCTTGTGTCCTACGCGCGACGGTCCGCAGTTGGGGCAAACCAGCATGACGTTGGAGACGTTGATCGGGGATTCCTGCTCCGCGATGCCGCCCTTGGTCCGCTGCCCCTGCTTGCTCGAAACCGTCTTCTTGACGACGCGCACGTGCTCGACCAGCACGGTGCCCTTATCAGGGAACACGCGCAGCACGCGGCCCGTCTTGCCGCGGTCAGAGCCCGACAGCACCTTGACCGTATCGTTACGATGAATGTTCAAACTCTGCATCTTCTTCTCCGGCTTTCAGCGATCAGCTGTCCGCTCTCAGTTCATCCTGCTTCCGCCAACATCTCTCAGCTCAGCACAATTCAAACTGAAAGCTGAGAGCTGATGGCGTGAAAGCTGCTCTTAAACCACTTCCGGCGCCAGGGAAACGATCTTCAAAAACTTCTTCTCGCGCAGTTCGCGGGCTACGGGTCCGAAGACGCGGGTGCCCACCGGCTCGTGCGCATCGTCGATCACCACGGCCGCATTCTCGTCGAAGCGAATGTAGGTTCCGTCGCGACGGCGATATTCCTTGCGGGTGCGGACAATGACGGCCTTCACCACTTTGCCCTTCTTGATGGTGCCGTCGGGCGAAGCTTCTTTCACGGCCGCCGTGACCACGTCGCCGAGACTGGCAATCTTGCCCAGGCCGCCGCCGAGCGGCAGAATCACCTGCAGCTTGCGCGCGCCGGAGTTATCGGCGACGGCGAGCATGGTTCTCATTTGCACTGCCATGGGAATTCTCCTTACCAGCTCTTAGCTTTCAGCCTTCAGCATTTCCTTGCTGCGATCCGCGCTCTCAACTCGCCGCGAACCAGCTGAGGGCTAAAAGCTGCTCTCTACTTTGCTGCGACTTCGTTGACGGTCGCGGCTGAGTCTTCAATCTGGCCCAGCGACGAGCGCCGCACAATCTCTTCCAGGTTCCACCGCTTCAGCTTGCTCAGCGGCCGCGTCTCGCGGATGCGCACCACGTCGCCCATGCGCGCCGAGCTCTGCTCGTCGTGCGCATAGAACTTCTTGGTGGAGCGGATGGTCCGCTTGTACTTGGGGTGCGGCTTGCGCATCTCGACTTCGACCACGATGGTCTTCTGCATCTTGGTCGAGACAACTTCGCCCACCTTCTCGTTACGCCGCGCGCCCGTGGTTGCCGGCGCCTGTACTGCTTCCTGAGTCGCCGTCATTTACGGGCTCCCTTCTTTGCTTTCGCCGGCGCCGGAGCTTTCTCCGCCTTCACGGCTTCCGTGTCTTTGCTCGCGCCGCGGATACCCAGCTCGCGCTCACGCGACACGGTCTTGATCTGGGCGATCTCCTTGCGCAACTGGCGGAGCTTCTTCACTCCGTCGTTCTGTCCAAGCGAGACCTGAAAGCGAAGCCGGAACAGCTGCTCCCCCGTCGCCTTGACATGGGCCGCCAGTTCGTCGTCGCTCAAATTGCGAATCTTTGCCAATTCCATCTTTCAGCTCCTAGCTTTCAGCTCTCAGCTTTCAGCTTTACCTTGCTTCGCTCAAGCCTTCTCGGCTTCGATGGGCACAGGCAAAGCTGTCAAAGCTGACGGCTGAAAGCTGCTTTTCCTACTTCGCCGCGGTGACGGTCTTTTCCGCACCGGGGCGCATCACAAACTTGGTCTTGAGCGGCAGCTTGTTCGAGGCCAGACGCATGGCTTCCTGCGCGACGTCGGGAGCTACGCCTTCCATCTCGAAGAGGATCTTGCCGGGGCGCACCACGGCTACCCAGTGATCGAGAGCGCCCTTGCCCGAACCCATTCGAACTTCGGCCGGCTTCTTGGTGATCGGCTTGTCGGGGAACAGACGGAGCCAGATCTTGCCGCCACGCTTGATGAAGCGGGTCATGGCGATACGGCTGGCTTCAATCTGGCGGTCGGTGATGTAACCGCACTCCATCACTTTCAAACCGTACTCGCCGAAAGACAGCGACGACCCGCGCCACGCCTTGCCGCGGCGCTTGCCCTTCTGCTGCTTGCGAAACTTCACCTTCTTTGGCATCAACATAACGAAACCCTCAAACCAGCTTTCAGCCTTTAGCTGTCAGCTCTCAGCTTTTTCTTGCCTGACCGCTCTCTCGCCGCTGCTCTCCTGATAGCTGAAAGCTGACGGCTGGAAGCTGTCTTTAAAACACGCCCGCGCCGATTGCGGCCGGGGTTTGGCGACGCTTCTGCTCGTAGATGTCGCCGCGATAAATCCAGGTCTTGACGCCGATCACGCCATAGGTCGTGTGGGCCTCGGTAAATCCGTAATCGATGTCGGCGCGCAGCGTGTGCAGCGGCAGACGCCCCTGCAGGTACCACTCGGAACGGGCGATTTCGTTGCCGTTCAAGCGGCCCGAGACGCGCACCTTGATGCCCTTGCAGCCGAAACGCAGTGCCGAGTCGACGCTCTTGCGCATGGCGCGGCGGAAACTGACGCGCTTTTCCAAGCTGCAACGCGATGTTCTCCGAGACCAGCTGCGCATCGAGCTCAGGCTTGTTGACCTCGATGATGTCGATGAACACATCGCGGTTGGTGCGCTTGCCGAGCTCGGTCTTGAGCTTCTCGATCTCCGCGCCCTTGCGGCCGATGACGATACCCGGACGCGCGGTGCGGATCAGGAAGCGCAGCTTGTTGCCCGGACGCTCGATCTCGACCGAGCTCACGCCTGCAGCCTTCAGCTTTTCGCGCAGCTCAGCCTTGAGTTTCACGTCCTCGACCAGGAGCTTCGAGTAATCGCGCTCAGAGAACCAGCGCGAACGCCACGGCTTGTTCACTCCCAGCCGGAACCCGTAAGGATGGACTTTCTGTCCCATATATTTCCTCTCAAACCTTCTCTGGCCTGCTTATTCGGCCTTCTTGGAACTTGTCTTCGCAGCGGTCTTCTTCGGTCGCAGCCTTCTTGGCTGCGGCTTTGGGAGCTGCTTTCTTCGCCGCTGTCTTCTTGGGCGCCTTGGTCGCGGCAGCCGGCTCTTCAACCTTGGTCACCAGGCCGCTCTTGCCGTCTTGCGCTCAGCGACGGACAGAACGATGTGCGTGAGCCTGCGCTGATAGCGGTAGGCGCGGCCCATGGGCGCGGGGCGGATGCGCTTCATGCGCGGTCCGTCATTGGCCAAGGCCTGCTTGACGTACAGGTTGTCCACGTCCAGATCCTCGCCCTTCTCGCCGGCGATGTACTTCGCGTTGTCGACCGCCGAGATCAGAAGCTTGTGAATCACGGGCGCAATCCGCTTCTTGGTGAAAGCCGCCGTCGTCAGCGCATCTTCCACGCCACGGCCCTTGATCAGGTCGAGCACCAGGCGCGCCTTCTGCGGCGACACGCGCTGGAACTTGGCTTCGGCCCGGTATTCCTTTGTCTTTTCGACTACAGCCATCGTCTCGTCCTCTAAACCAGCTATCAGCTTTTAGCTGTCAGCTCTCAGCTTTTCCGTGCCGCGTCCTGCGTCCTCGTTGCCCCAAACTCTTTGCGCGGTCCTTCTGCCTCGTCCAGTCCTGCCCCGAAGCAGCTAAGAGCTGAGAGCTGACAGCTGAAAGCTTCGCTTACCGCGGTTTGGCGCCGGTTTCGGCTGCCTTGCGATCCGCCGGTGTGCCCCTTGAAGGTACGCGTCGGCGCGAACTCGCCCAGCTTGTGTCCCACCATGTTTTCGGTCACGTACACGGGAACAAACTTCTTTCCGTTGTGCACGGCGATTGTGTGGCCCACAAACTCGGGGAAGATGGTCGAGCGCCGCGACCAGGTCTTGACGACCTTCTTGTCGTTCGCCTGGTTCAACACTTCGATCTTCACCGTAAGGTGGGCATCCACAAACGGGCCCTTCTTTGTCGAACGTGCCATAAATCAGCTCCTAGCTCTCAGCTATCAGCTATCAGCTATCAGCTATGTCTTGCCCGCGCTGATCGCCTCGGCTTTCGCCTCAAATTCTGGTTTGCCGCTCTTCGCTAAAAGCCTATCGCTGATAGCTGAAAGCTGCCTTCCTACTTGTCGCGGCGGCTGACGATGAATGCGTCGGTCCGCTTGTTGTTGCGTGTCTTGTATCCGCGTGTCGGCTGGCCCCACGGAGTGACCGGGTGACGGCCGCCAGAGGTCTTGCCTTCGCCGCCGCCGTGCGGGTGATCCACCGGGTTCATGGTGACGCCGCGGTTGGTAGGACGAATGCCCTTCCAGCGGTTGCGTCCCGCCTTGCCGATGGCCACGTTCTCGTGGTCGGTATTGCCGACCTGGCCGATGGTTGCGAGGCAATCCACGAGCACCTTGCGCGTTTCGCCCGAAGGCAGCTTGAGAAGAGCGTAGTCGCCTTCCTTCGCAACCAGCTGAGCCTGCGCACCGGCAGAGCGTGCCATCTGCGCGCCCTTGCCCGGCCGCAGCTCGATCGCGTGGACCGTGGTGCCGGCGGGAATGTTCTTCAGCGGCAGAGCGTTGCCGACCAGGATGTCCGCATCGGGTCCCGAGCTCACCGTCGAGCCAACCTTCAGGCCGACCGGCTGCAGGATGTAACGCTTCTCGCCGTCCGCGTAGTGCACCAAAGCGATGCGCGCGGAACGGTTGGGATCGTACTCGATGGTGGCCACTTTGCCGGGCACGCCGTACTTGTCGCGCTTGAAGTCGATGAGGCGGATCTTCTGCTTGTGGCCGCCGCCGTGGTGGCGGATGGTCAGGTCGCCCGAATTGCGGCGTCCGCCGGTCCGCTTGCGCACGGTCAGCAGCGGCTTGTGCGGCTTATCCGTCGTCAGATCGTCGTTCACCAGCGTCGTCTGGAACCGCAGGGTCGGCGTTATCGGTCTGTATGTCTTGATAGGCATCGTCTTTGTCCTTAACGAGCTTTCAGCTATCAGCTGTCAGCCTTCAGCTCGTCCTGCTACTACGAACTTCTTTCACTTCCCTTGCTCCTCACCTCAGCACCAAAACAAAGCTGATAGCTGAAAGCTGACAGCTCAAAGCTGCCTTTACAGATTGCTCACGTACTCAGGCAGCTTCTCCCCGGCCTTGAGGCGCACATACGCCTTCTTCCAATCGGGCCGGAAGCCCGCGAACTTGCCGCGGCGGCGCTCTTTTCCGAGCACGTTGGCGGTGCGCACCGTGGCGACCTTCACTTTGAAGAGCGTCTCCACTGCATGCTTGACTTCAGTCTTGGTCGCCTCGGGCGCCACGTCGAACACCAGCGTCCCTTCGGTCTCTTTCACGCCCAATCCCTTTTCGGTGATCAGTGGGCGGCGGATGACGGTATAGAGTGTCGGCATTAGACGGCCTCCGCGAGTTTGCGCTTGGGAGCGTGCTTCTCCAGCGTCTCGGTTAACTGCTCAAGAGCGGCGGCCGAAAAGATGGCGCGGTCATAGCGGAGCAGATCGTAAGGATGAACCTCGTTGTTGAGAACCAGTTCCACGCCTTCGAGATTGCGCGCACCCAGAAGCAACGACTTCGAAAGCGTCTTCGAGTTTTCGACAATCAGCGCCGTGCGCGTCACGTCCAGCTTGTCGAGCGCGGCGCGGTAGAGCTTGGTCTTCGGTTCCTTCAGCTCGAGGCTGTCGATGACGGTCAACTTGCCGTCGGCGAGCTTCGAAGCCAGCGCGGCACGCAGGGCGCCGAGAAGCTTCTTGCGCGGGAAGGCGTAGTCATAGCTGCGCGGCTGCGGTCCGTGCACGGTGTAGCCATGACGCCACAGCGGCGAACGCACCGAACCGATACGAGCGCGGCCGGTACCCTTCTGCTTCCACAGCTTCTTGCCGGATCCGGCGACTTCGGTACGGCTCTTGGTCTTGTGCGTACCCTGGCGGAGCGAGGCGCGGTAGTGCTTCACCGCTTCCCACAGCAGGCCTTCGTTGACCTGGTCGGCGCCATACAACGCGTCGGCCAGCTCGATCGAGCCTACCTTCTCGCCTTTCAAATTCAAAACATCTACGTTTGGCATCGTCTTCTTCTTCTGCCGAATGCGTTCTTCGGCTCTCAATCTCAATTACTGAAGTACGGCCCTGTGTTGCCGGCCGCACCGCAGGAACTACTTCCTCTTCGCGGTCGCCTTCTTCGAAGCCTTCAACGGATCGACCGTGCCGGATCCAGCGAAGCCACGACGCTCGCGCGGCGGAGCCTTTGCCTTGGAGATGAGCACGTAGCCTTCACGCGCTCCTGGAACCGCACCTTCGACCATCAGCAGGTTCTCGTCCAGGTCGATGCCGCGGATGCGCAGGTTGCGCACCGTGATCTGCTTGTCGCCCATGTGGCCCGGCATACGCTGCCCGGGAAACACGCGCGACGGAAAGCTGGAGGCGCCGATCGAACCCTGCACCTGGAACATGTGACCATGCGACTTGGGACCGCCACCGAAACCGTGGCGGCGCACAACGCCGGCAAACCCGCGGCCCTTGGAGGTGCCGATGACGTCGACGAACTTGGCGTCGGCAAAGATGTCGACCAGAACGCGATCGCCGGCCTTGGTGTTGACTGCGCCTTCAGCGTCGGCTTCGAGATCGACTTCCTTGATGACCTTCACCGGGGGCGCTTCGGTCTTGGCGAAGTGGCCCTTCTGCGGCTTGGTCACGTTCTTTTCCTTGACGAACTCGACGAGGCCGATCTGCGCAGCTTCGTAGCCGTCGTGAGCCAGCGTCTTCAACTGCGTAATCACGCAGGGGCCGGCCTGCAGCACCGTAATCGGGTGCACATCGCCCTTTTCGTCGAAGACCTGCGTCATGCCGATCTTTTTTCCGAGAATCCCTGTGACTGCCATATCTTCCTCACCTCATCATGCGAGATTGAACTCATCGCACTGCCGGAATGTTTGTGAGCCATCAGCTTTCAGCTATCAGCCTTCAGCTTGTTCCTGCCGCTTGGCAGTTACCTGACTCGCATTACGAAACACTTTCTTGCCACCGCCTGTTTTTCGCCCTCGATGAAACTAAGAGCTGAAAGCTGACGGCTGAGAGCTCGAAAAGTAGCCTCGCTACTTTTCGAATGCCTTGATTTCTACGTCCACGCCGGCAGGCAGATCGAGCTTCATCAGCGCATCCACCGTCTGCTGGGTAGGCTCGAGAATGTCGATCAGCCGCTTGTGGGTGCGAATTTCAAACGCCTCGCGGGACTTCTTGTCCACGTGCGGCGAACGCAGCACGCAATACTTGTTCTTGATTGTCGGCAGCGGAATCGGGCCGGCGACTGTTGCTCCAGTGCGCTTGGCCGTCTCCACAATCTCGCCGGTCGAGGTATCGAGCACGCGATAGTCGTATGCCTTCAACCGTATGCGAATCCTTTGACCTACCATCTTTGTTCCTTCCAGGGTTCAGGTTTCAGGGATCAGGGATCAGCCTTTACGTCTTGCTGATCCCAGTCCCTCAGTCCCTGGTCCCTAAGTCCCTGTTACTTCGTAATCTCAGCGACGGTTCCGGCGCCTACGGTGCGTCCGCCTTCGCGGATGGCGAAGCGGAGCCCCTTCTCGAGAGCCACCGGCGTAATCAACTCCACCGACAGCTCAACGTTGTCGCCAGGCATCACCATCTCCACGCCCGCCGGCAGTTCCGCTACGCCCGTCACGTCCGTGGTGCGGAAGTAGAACTGCGGACGATAGCCCTTGAAGAACGGCGTGTGACGGCCACCCTCTTCCTTCGAGAGCACGTATACGGTGCCCTTGAAGTTGGTGTGCGGCGTGATCGAACCGGTCTTGGCAAGAACCATGCCGCGTTCCACGTCTTCCTTGGGAATGCCGCGCAGCAGAAGTCCTGCGTTGTCGCCGGCCAGGCCTTCGTCCAACTGCTTCTTGAACATTTCGACGCCGGTCACCACCGTCTTGCGCGTCTCGCGGAAGCCGACGATCTCGGTTTCTTCGCCAACCTTCACCTTGCCGCGCTCGATACGGCCCGTCACAACTGTGCCACGGCCAGAGATCGAAAAAATATCTTCGATCGGCATCAGGAAGGGCAGGTCGATGGCGCGCGCAGGCAGCGGAACGTAGTTATCAACGGCTTCCATCAGCTCGTCGATCTTGTCTTCCCACTGCTTCTCGCCGTTCAGCGCGCCCAGAGCCGAGCCGCGGATGACCGGGGCGTCGTCGCCGGGGAACTGGTACTTCGAGAGCAACTCGCGCACTTCCATCTCAACCAGGTCGATCAGCTCAGCGTCTTCAACCGCATCGCACTTGTTCAGGAAGACCACGATGCAGGGCACGCCGACCTGGCGGGCCAGGAGCACGTGTTCCTTGGTCTGGGGCATCGGACCGTCGGTCGCCGCAACCACGAGGATCGCGCCGTCCATCTGCGCTGCGCCCGTGATCATGTTCTTGATGTAGTCGGCGTGGCCGGGGCAGTCGACGTGCGCGTAGTGCCGCTTCGCCGTCTCGTATTCAACGTGCGCTGTCGCGATGGTGATACCACGCTCGCGCTCTTCCGGGGCGTTGTCGATCGAGTCGAACGAGCGGAACGTGTTCTTCGGGTTGTGCTTCTGCAATACCTTGGTGATCGCCGCCGTCAGCGTCGTCTTGCCGTGGTCGATGTGCCCGATCGTCCCCACGTTCACGTGAGGCTTTGAACGATCAAATTTTTCCTTCGCCATAAAAGTCCTGAATCCCTTTCGTAGCTCTGCTGCCCGTTGTACCTCGGGGCGCCGGCGTTCCGGCTCCAGCCCCAAAAATCCAGCTTTCAGCTATCAGCCGTCAGCTCTTTACTCTCTGCAGCCAACGCTTTCAACCCGCCCATACATCAGCTGAGGGTGAAAGCTGATAGCTGGAAGCTTATTTCCCTTGCGATCGGCCGATGATTTCGTCGGCGATCATGCGCGGCGCTTCTTCGTACCGCGCGAACTGCATGGTGTACGACGCCCGGCCCTGCGTTGAGGAGCGGATGTCGTTCACGTATCCAAACATTTCCTTCAGCGGCACAATCGCCTTGATAACCTGCGATCCGCCCAGATGCTCCATACCTTCAATGCGACCGCGGCGCGAGTTGATGTCGCCGATGATCGTGCCCATGTGCTCTTCCGGCACCGTGACTTCGACGGCCATCACCGGTTCAAGCAACACCGGCGAAGCTTTGCGCGCGGCTTCCTTGAAGGCAATGGAACCGGCAAACTTGAACGCCATTTCGTTGGAGTCGACATCGTGATAGCTACCGTCAAACAGCGTCACCTTGATATCGACCAGCGGATAACCGGCCAGGATGCCCAGTTCGATAGCCCCTTGCACACCCTGATCGATGGGCTTGATGTATTCCTTGGGCACCGAGCCAGACTTGATGGCGTTAATGAACTCGTAGCCCTTGCCCGGCTCGTTGGGCTCAATGCGCAACCAGCAATGGCCGTAGTTGCCCGAGCCACCGGTCTGACGAATGTACTTGCCCTCGGCTTCGGCCGACTTGCGGATGGTCTCGCGGAAGGCAACCTTGGGTTCGCCCACGTTGGCTTCGACCTTGTGTTCGCGCTTCATGCGGTCGACGAGAATTTCGAGGTGCAACTCGCCCATACCGCTGATGATCGTCTGCCCGGATTCATCGTCGGTGCGCACCTTGAAGGTTGGATCTTCATCGGCAAGCCGCGAAAGAGCGACGCCCATCTTTTCCTGGTCAGCCTTCGTCTTGGGCTCAATCGCCACGGAGATGACCGTATCCGGGAACGTGATGGCGCCAAGCGCGATCGGATGCTGCGGCGAAGACAGCGTGTCGCCGGTCTTGAAATCCTTGAGTCCTACGCAGGCGCAAATGTCGCCGGAGAGGACTTCATTGATGTCTTCACGCTTATTGGCGTGCATCTTGACCAGGCGACCCACGCGCTCGGTCTTGCCGGTGCGCGGATTGAAGATGGTATCGCCGGTCTTGAGCGAACCCGAATAGACGCGCACAAAGCAAAGCTTGCCGAAGGGATCGTTGATGATCTTGAACGCCAGCGCGGAAAGCGGCTCGCTGTCGTCGGCCTTGCGGGTTTCGATCGCGCCGGTGTGATTCGGATCGATGCCTTCCACCGGCGGCTTGTCGAGAGGGGAGGGCAGATAGTCCACAACTGCGTCGAGCAGCGTCTGCACGCCCTTGTTCTTGAATGCGGACCCGCAGAGAACCGGGAAAATCTTCAGATCGATCGTGGCCTGGCGGATGCCGGCTTTCAGCTCGGCATTGGTCGGCGTCTCGCCTTCGAGGAACTTCTCGAGCAGCACGTCGTCGGTCTCGGCGACGATTTCGATGAGCTGCATGCGGAACGCTTCGGCCTTTTTCTGCAGGCTCTCGGGAATCTCTTCGATGGAGTACTTGGCGCCCATGGTCTCGTCGTGCCACAAAACGGCTTTCATCTCGATGAGGTCGACGACGCCCTTGAAGTTGGCTTCGGCGCCGATGGGGATCTGGATGGCGACCGGACGCGCGCCCAAGCGCTTGCGGATGGTTTCGAGAACGTGCTCGAAGTCCGCGCCGTTCTTGTCCATCTTGTTCACGAAGCAGATACGGGGAACGCGATACTTGTCGCCCTGCCGCCAGACGGTCTCGGTCTGCGGCTGCACGCCGGAAACGGAGTCAAACAGCGCCACGGCGCCGTCGAGGACGCGCAGCGAACGCTCCACCTCGGCGGTGAAGTCCACGTGGCCGGGCGTGTCGATGATGTTGATGCGGATGTTGTTCCAGGTGCAGGTGGTGGCAGCCGACGTGATGGTGATGCCGCGCTCCTGCTCCTGCTCCATGTAGTCCATGGTCGCAGTGCCTTCATGCACCTCGCCGATACGGTGGGTGATGCCGGTATAAAACAGGATGCGCTCTGTCGCTGTCGTCTTTCCGGCGTCGATGTGCGCCATGATTCCGATGTTCCGGCAACGATTCAGAGGTACGGTGCGAGCCACGGCATTTTCCTTGCGGGTCGAATTCCCCGCGGTTGAATCAGCTGTCAGCTTTCAGCCGTCAGCTTTCAGTTCACGTTGCCTCGGAGCCGCATCATGCGACCCCAAAACCTTAGTCACCGTCACAGGTTCAGCTGATAGCTGAAAGCTAAGAGCTGAAGGCTGTTTTACCAGCGGTAGTGGGCGAAGGCCTTGTTGGCCTCGGCCATACGGTGCACGTCTTCCTTCTTCTTCATGGCCGCCCCGCGCCCGTTGGCGGCATCGAGCAGCTCGTTCGAGAGCTTGTCGGTCATGCCCTTTTCGCCGCGATTCCGGCCGTAGGTGATGATCCAGCGAATGGCCAGCGAGGTGCGGCGATCGGGATTGACTTCGATCGGCACCTGGTAGTTGGCGCCTCCCACGCGGCGGGTCTTCACTTCCAGCAGCGGCTTGCAGTTTTCGACCGCTTTCTTGAAGAGCTTGAGCGCGTCGTCGCCGCCGCCCTTCTCCTCCAGGTTCTTCATCGCCTGGTAGAAGATGCCCTGGGCCGTCGACTTCTTGCCGCCCCACATCATGGAGTTCACAAACTTGGTGACCAGCGTGGACCCGTAAACCGGATCCGGCGCAACTTCCCGCTTCGCAATGTGGCCTTTTCTTGGCATAGTTCCTCAAAAAGCAGCTGACAGCTTTCAGCTCTCAGCTTTCAGTTCCGTCCTGCTCACGGCTAGCCTCAATGGCTCAACCGCCAAATCCCAAGCTGACAGCTGATAGCTGACAGCTAAAAGCTGCTCTTACTTCTTACCCTTTGCCGGCGCTGCTCCGCCCTTGGCGCGCTTGGCGCCGTACTTGGAGCGGCTCTGTTTCCGGTTGGCGACACCCACCGAATCGAGCGTGCCGCGCACAACGTGATAGCGAACACCGGGGAGATCCTTCACACGGCCGCCGCGGATGAGCACGATCGAGTGCTCCTGCAGGTTGTGGCCGATGCCGGGGATGTACGTGGTGACTTCAATCCCATTGGTCAGGCGGACACGAGCGACCTTGCGCAGAGCCGAGTTCGGCTTCTTGGGGGTCTGCGTGTACACGCGGGTGCAAACACCGCGCCGCTGCGGCGAAGCCTGGAGAGCCGGCGACGCCGTCTTATAACGGGGGGCCGTGCGTCCCTTGCGAACAAGCTGATTAAAAGTAGGCAAACCAAAACTCCTTACGCTCGAAACCCTGCAACTACCAATCTTTTCTTCAGCCGCGCGCAGAACCTTCGGGCCGTCCCCGATCCTTAACGGCATAGAAACCGTGAAGGGCGCAGGAGAGCCCACAAGTTACTGCTTCGCGTCTGCCTTCGTTCCAACCTCAGACGAAAACCGGGACGGTGGCCGGGCGTTTTCCCGCACTGCTCAAGGAAAGCCAACTCCGTTTCGCGGTTCCGGTCCGCATAGCCCTTCAAGGTGAAGAACGCGCGGACTCCGTAGCGATCACCCCTGCCCTCTGCAAGATAAGAGCCATTCCGGGGTTTGTCTGGCCGGCTAAACTGCGCCTGGCCGGGGACTTCAGACCGCGCTTAACAGCCAGCGGGCCGTCCATCCTTACGCCGCCTTTCAGACATGCGAATAGGGGCGTTCTTGCCGAACCTTCTTACAATAGCAAGATTTGCAGGCAGGGTCAACGGATTCAATCGCGAACAGCACCGATTTTACCCAAAGGACATTGAATTCCCTGCAAATTTCCGGAAGTTTTCGGTTGCGCATGGAGCAGCTTGCCCAATCGGGACGGAGAGCGGCCTGATCACGCCCCCAATCCTGCTTCGACTCTGCTAAATGCTAGTTGATGGACTGAAGTTTCCACGCGCCGTTGTCCAGCACGAAGCTCGCGGTCTTCTTGGAGGCGAGCTTGTTCCCTGGGTTATGCGCAATGCCCTGCAGCGCGTCGGACACACCTTCCAGATTGATGGACTCGTTGAAAATAACGCTCTTGGTGCCACCCACGTCGTCCGTCGGATCGCCAACATCGCGCGCTTTGAGGTGATTGGGAGTGATCGCGGTGACGACGATGGAGTATTTCGGGTCGTCCGCGCTGGATGGGCGCCATTCGATGACGTCTCCGCCTCCCGGGAGTTTGACGACCTTTTTTCCTGTGTCCGTGAGTTTGAAGTCGGCCCAGTACTTGTTGGGATAGACCTTTGTGCGATCCCAGAACTTGGCAGTTGCTCCTTCCCGCATCCCTAAGTCGTTGACAACAATACCTGCTCCGGTCGCCTCCATGGCGTCGTACTTGGCCTGGATCAGCGCCTGCGCGTTCGCGGCCGACAACTCTGGAGCCGACTTGCACCCTGCAAACACCATCGCGGCGCCCAGCAGCGCCACCGTTCCCACCAACTTGATTCGAACCATGTTTCTCCTAACCCTCCTCCACAGACCACGGAAGCAGTCTAAATTCTTCGACCCGTCATTTTTCTCCTACTTTCGCCCGCTGTCAATGAAGTTGCATGTGACCTAGGGCACAAGACTAACGGACCGGCTTCGGGGCCGTCGGAAAGCGGAAGGTGGGAGGGTCGGAGCCCCTTCAAACGATTAGAACCATGCGATTCGGTATTAGCGCGTGTCCGATCGGGTCAGGCGTTCGAGCAGCAAGTCGAGGAAACCGCGTTCGTCCGACTTCAGGCAGACCTGCGCGTTGGGGCTTCCGTCGACTTTGCGGGTGAAGCCTTTGTCATCGACCTCGATGCGCATCGGGGTTGCGGGGCAGAGATCCGGACGAATTGCGTAGGTTACGGCAACCGGGTCAAACAGAGTCGGCGCCTCCGGGTGTCCCTCCGATCCCGCCTTCCACTGGTGATAGAGAAGGGTGAGTTGATCCGTAAGTGGTGAACCATGCGCAAAGATGAGCTCGCGCTCTTTGGTCTCCAGGTGGATCTGGGTCGAGTCGAGCGGCATCATGAAGACCGGAACGCCGGCAGCAAAGAGCGCCTTCGCCCCTGCCGGATCGCGATTGATGTTCCACTCGGCATCGGGGGCGTGGCTTACGCCGCCGGCGTTGTCGTATCCACGCTCAACGCTGCCGCCCATCAGAACAATGCGCTTGAGCTTGGCGAACGTGGTGGGATCTTCCTTGGTGGCTTCCCCGACGTTGCTGAGGGGCCCGATGGCGATCAGTGTGATTGCTCCCGGATGCGCGCGAATCTGATCGAGCAAAAAACGCACTCCCGAGGGATGCACGGTCTTGGGCCAGTGCGATGCGTAGGCCTCCTGCGTGAAGACGTTGCTATGCGGCGTGGGCACACCGGCGGCAACGGGAATGTCTTCGCGGCCGACAGCATGCAGGTAGCGGTCCACCAGGCGGGCGCGGAGTTCCGTGTCGCCGAAGGTCGTGGTGATGCCGAGGAGCTTCAATTCCGGGCTGCGCAGCGCAAGAGCCAGCGCGTAGGCGTCATCGATGTCATCGCCGATGTCGGTATCGAGAATCGCCATTTGCGGTGCGGGCGCGGCCTGGGTGCCAGGGGCCGCGGTTTGCCCTAAGCCTATTTTTGCCCCAGACAGCGCCGCCACCATTCCACACAGCGCGAGGATGGATCGCAGAATCTTCATGCAGAACACTGTAAACTCCGCGACCGCGCCTCTGCGCCGATTCCAACTGCGCGCAACGCCCTTGCTGGGTTAGCATCAACCAACACCTCGCCTGTTTGCTTGCACCGGAATCTTTTATGCGGACTCGTTCAATGGTTCGTTGGTTGGCTGCCTCTGTCTTGGGATGCGCGGCGTCGATGCTGGCGCAGTCCTTTGACCTCGGCCACGACCGCCTGCCGCTCCTCTCTCTCGACGGGCCGTGGCACTTCCATTCCGGCGATTCGCCAATCGACAACACCGTCGCCGGGGGCAAGACCTTTCTCTGGGCGGAGACCGGCTTCGACGACTCCGCCTGGCCACTCCTATCCAGTAATCGTTCCTGGTCGACGCAGGGCTACCCAGCCATGGCAGGCTTTGGCTGGTATCGATTCACGGTCAGGATTCCCGCCGGAAGTCCACCCACCTCGCTGCTGCTTGCACCGATCATCACCTCGTTTCAGGTATTTGTTGACGGCCACATGGTTGGAGGCTTTGGCGGCATGGCCACGGCTACGCCCAACGCGCGCATTCGTCACGAGGCGTATCGACTTACTGATTCCGCCAGCCCGGAAGACCGGATCATTCACTTGGCGATTCGCGTCTGGCACTCGCCTAGCTGGGCCAGTTACCTGGGTGGTGGCATGTTCGCCGGTGGAAACCTTGTGGGGGAACGGTCTCTTATTGCAACCCAGGAACATGTCGTGCAGGTTGCGCGCGATGTCTTATTCGTCGACTACTACGCGTATTCCATCGCTGCCGGGCTGGTCGGCCTGGCCATTCTATGGTTGTTTTTCATTCGTAGAGCTGAACGCGAATACCTCTGGTTCGCGATCATGCTGCTCTCTCAGGCCACGGACTGCGCGCTCAACGTCTCCAAGGAGGTTTACGCTCTTCCGCCCATCCCAGTCTTCGACCTGCTTGATGGAATACTCGCTGCTACGCAAATCTTTGCGGCGTTCTGTTTCTTCTCCCGTGTATTGAATGCTCGCGCCGGCCGTGTGGGCCGCTCTCTCCTGGTCCTTCTGGCGTTAAGCCCGCTGGTCAGTGTTGCTTACTGGCCTGGGTGGACGTCGGTGCAGACAGGCACCATTCTCCAGTTGTTGTTTGTGCTGCCGGCCGCCGCCTGGATCTTCTGGCTGCTTGGCAAGTACGCCATTGCCGGCAATCCAGACGCTCGCCTTCTGCTCATTCCTACCCTGCTCGATCTCGGCTTTTACGTGGCGGACAATGTGGCCATCCTGGTTTCGCAGTTAGGTTGGAGCAATGTACCGCGGATACTCGATGTGCCGCTAACGATACCGCCCTTCTCCATCCGTCCCGACATTCTGCTCCACTTGGTCTTTCTGCTCGCGATGCTGGTCTTCCTGACCCTGCGTTTCAGCCAGGCTCGCAATCGCGAGGCATGGCTGGCCGGCGAATTCGAGGCGGCCCGCCAGATTCAACAGGTCCTGCTCCCAGACGAGGAGGCTCAATGCCTGGGCTTCAATGTGGAGTGCATTTATCAACCTGCGCAACTGGTGGGCGGAGACTTCTTCCAACAAATTGCGGACAGCCACGGGGGCATGCTGATCGTGGTCGGCGACGTGAGCGGCAAGGGACTACCCGCGGCCATGCTGGTCTCCGTGCTGGTCGGCGCCATTCGCACCGAAGCCAGTCGCGGTACTGACCCCGTCGCCATGCTCCGCTGCCTGAATGAGCGCATGTTGGGCCGCGCCCACGGAGGATTTACTACCTGCCTCGCGACGCACATTACCGCCGACGGGCAACTCACACTGGCCAACGCGGGCCATCTGCCGCCCTATCTCAATGGCCAGGAAGTCGCGGTCGCGGGAGCGCTTCCACTTGGCATTCTGGCCAGTCCGGAGTTCGAACTTGCGTCACTTCAACTGACGGCGGGCGACCGGCTCACCTTTGTTTCTGACGGTGTCGTCGAAGCGCAATCCAAATCGGGGGGTCTCTTCGGCTTTGAGAAGACCCGCGCCATCAGCCTTCAATCCGCAGCAGAGATCGCTGAGGCCGCAAAGCTCTTCGGGCAGTCGGATGACATCACTGTCGTCACGGTTGAGTTTTCAGGAATCCCGGTGGTCGCCGCTTCGGCGCGCTAATCAACATTGGGAATTTTGGCGGGCTTCTGTGACCCGAGAGAGCTCGACGTTACGGCTGCGCGCTTACTGGCGAGAGCGAGAACTGATGCGGCTTGGGAGCGGCCGACTCGTAGATCGAATCCTCGAGCGAGTCGAGGAAACTTTGCATGACTCCGGGCTTCTCCGGTCCCGCACCCGTATCGGCTTTGCGAACAGCCATGCGCAGGCGAATGTACTGCGTCTGGTCGCGATCGCGCACCAGCCAGCTCACGCGCTGCGCCTGCGCGCGCATGGGCGTTTGGAAATCGGCAAGGTTGATCCCCTTGTCCAGATCCGCGGCCGAAAACGTGCCGACCGCTGTGTCGTCGATCTGCAACTTGTACGAGCCGGCCGCGAGACCGGTCACGCGCAGAGGCTCCTGATTCAGTTGCTGTTGAATGTCGGTGAGTTGAAGCAGAAGTGCCGAGTTCGCGTTGTCCTGCAGGATCGGCAACGGCAGGCCGCCGTCGAGTTCCGTCCAATGCAACGCGCCGCTTTCCGCGCGCAGCTGATCCACCGTTGCATTCTGCGCGTCAGTCAGCGTGGCCGCGTGGCCGTCGATGGTGACCGACGCAACCAGTGCGGGCGCATGCCATCCCTTCAGAAGAGCCTCGGCCATCACCCAGTGCGCGAGCGGGTCGGGATGCACGCGATCGGGAAGCAGCAGCTTCGCCACAATCGGGTCGAGTTGCTGCGCTTTGCCGAGAACCGACACCACAGGCGCGTTCAAATCGATGAACGTGCCGTCGTACTTTTGCGCGAGGTCTTTGTCGAGGTCGGCGTAATGCTGCATCACGCCGTTGTAGCCGCCTTCGAAGCGCGGTGGCCGCGTTACATCATCGAATGGAGACGGCCCGAGGAGCGTGATGCGCGCGTCGGGTGCGTGCTCGTGGATGGACTCGATCAGATGCTGATACCCGGTGGTGTAGGCGTTCTGAATTGCGTCGGTGCCGGCCTGATAGCTGCCGTCGTTCATGCCCAGCATCACGGTGACGACGGTCGGCTTCAGCGGGAAGACGTCGCGCGCTAGGCGTTCATCGATCGGGCCGCCACCGCCTCCGGTTACGCGGTCCCCGCCGACACCCGTCCCGTAAAAGTGCACGCGCATCTTCGGAAAGCGTGTCACCGCGTAGAGTTCCACCCACTGGTTGTAGTAGTTCTGCTCCGTGATGCTGTCGCCGTAGAAAACAACGGTGTCGTTGTTCTTGAGATAGAAGCCCTGCACGCCCGCAAACGGCGCCTTGGGCGCAGTGACCACACCGACCAGCGAGTCGGCGCAGCCGTAGTAGAGAAACCATTGATCGTGAAAGTAGACGAGACCCTCGGCGAATGTCGTTCCGGCGACATACTGGCCAGTCTTCTCGTAAGGCATCTCGGGCTTCAGGTCCGGATGATCGGCCTGCTTCAGCAGATGCGCGGGGTCGTGCGCGTCGAAGAGCGCTTCGCCCATGCCGTACGCGTTGGCGCCCAGGTCGGGGTCGCCGCCTTCAATAGCGTTCTTGCCGTTGTAGAGAACCACAATGCCGGCATCGGTGAGCACGGGCGGCGGCCCCGTCTCAGGAAAGGTGCTGTCGAAGTGACCGGGGCGCGGCTTGAGCAATTCGATGGGAGTTCCCTGCGCGTCTTCCACGGGAGTCCAGCGGATCAGGTCCTCTGAGGTGGCGAGATGGATTGCGCCTTCGCCCCAGTACATCCAGTACTTCCCGTTGATCTTCGCGGCGATAAGACGCTCCTTCTCCGGATCGAGGCGCGTCACCATGCCCGCGGACTTGTACTTCAGGCCGGCATACTTCCCTTTCTCGGCGCGCAGAAATGCTGGACCATGCTTGGTCCAATGAATCAGGTCACGCGAACTGGCAATGCCCACCGAGTAGGTTTTGCGATTCCACTGCGTGTAGGTGAGAACGTAGGTTCCATCTTCGCGCTCGACGATGCGCGGATCCTCGACGCCGCCCGGCCACTCGCGCGCCTGCTGCTTGTCTTTCGCGGGATAAAACACCGGCTCGGCGCGGCGCGTGAAGTGAATGCCGTCCTCGCTCTCTGCCAGCCCCAGCCGCGAGGTGTGGCCGCCAATCTCCATCGCACCGGAATCGTCTTCGGCACGGTACAGCACATACACCTTCCCGTCGCGCACGATGGCTGCGGGATTGAACGTGTGCAGCGCCTCCCAGTGCACAGTCGTCTTCGCGAGGGGATCCTTGAGTGTTGAATCGGGGTTGGGCCGGATCACCGGATTGTCGGTCGCCGGCCGCGTGAAAGGCCCAATCTGCCAGGGTGCTGTGGACTGCGCGAGCGATACACACGAACAAAAAAGAGTTGCAGCGAGAGTGAGCTTTTTACGCATGTGTGTTGATCAACCTTCTTCCCGTGCAACAGTGTAGAGACCTCATCCACCCTGCTCCAATTCGCCCCGCGCACTCGCAGCATAAAAACTGAGCGCCGCATCTCCCTGCTCGAGCAGCCGAAACTTCGTAAGCGACCCAAACCGTTCCGGAAGCCGGGCTTTCTTCCGATGTTCTGCGATCACCCACGCGCCGTCCGCCAAGACGTTTGCGGCCTTGCCGCCAAACAGAGTCAGGGTGTCCGTGTATGCGTCTCCGTCTTCATAGGGCGGATCGAGAAAGACCAGATCGCACGCCCGTGCCCGCTTCACGCCGGCATTCTGCTTCAACCAAGCACCTACAGCGCCCGCGTGAATCTGAAAGCCGGAAGAAAAACCGAGCCGCTCCAGGTTCCCTCTCAGGACCTTCAACGCCGCAGCCGCGCGCTCCACAAACACCACCTCGGCCGCGCCACGGCTCAAGGCTTCCACTCCCACCGCACCCGACCCGGCGTAAAGATCAAGGAACAGGGCTCCCCCGATTCGCGGCGCGAGCACGTTGAACAGGGTCTCACGCAGGCGGTCGCTCGTGGGACGCGTGGCGAGGCCGCGCGGCGCTTCCAGCGTGCGCGAACGGTGCGATCCGGCGATGATGCGCATCGGACCCAAGCATACCGGAGCCGGAACCACTACAATCCCTGTATGCGAGGTTGGTCGATTCCACTAGGGCGCTGGATGGGTGTTGAACTGCGCGTTCACGCCTTCTTCCCGCTGCTCGCCGTGCTCTGTCTCGCGCTGAGCACGAGCGACGGTCTGGGCCGCGGAATCGGCCTCTTTCTGGTTCTGGTTGGGGCCGTCGCGGTTCGAGAGATAGCGCGCCTCATCATGGCTGCGTGGATCGGCTTGCGCCTGCGCGCGGTTCTCCTGCTGCCCATCGGTGGACTGTTCGCTTATGCCGATCCTGAGAGCCAGGAGCGATCGAACCAGGGCAGCGCTCAGTTCCTTCTCGCGTTCACGGGGCCCGTCGCAAACCTGGCCACGGCGGTGGTGCTGGCTGCAACATTTCTCGGCGCCGGTGGCGACATCAAGCTGTTTGTTCCGCCGCTCGTCTCCGCGGGCCATTTGCTGCGCGCCATGGTCTGGATGCAGGCAGGTCTGGCCGCCGCGCATCTACTGCCGGCGTACCCGCTCGATTGCGGCCGGCTCATTCGAGGCAGTTTTGCACGAAAGCACGGCTTTGCTCTTACCGGCCGCGCTGCCACGGGCCTGGGACAGGGATTGGCACTGACCGCCATGATCGGCGGCATGTTCCTGCACAACTACTGGCTGATTCTCACCGGCTTCTTCATCATGATCGGCGCGCAGATTGAAGACCAGGGCGTGTTTTTCCAGTCCGTTGTGGATACCGTGAGGATGCACGAAGTGATGCTGAAGGATTTCGCAACGCTCTCGCCGTCCGATACGCTTGCCGACGCGCTTGCCCGTTGCGTCCATTCCTTGCAGGAGGACTTCCCGGTCGTGCGCGGGCCGCAGCTGGTCGGCATCGTCTCGCGCCAGCGCATTGTCGACGCATTGCGTAACGACGGCAACGGCTACGTGCAATCGGTGATGTCGCGGGCCTTCCAAGTGGCGCGCCCTGAAGACACGCTGGGCGCCACCATCCGCCGCCTCACCGCCGGGCATGGGCTCGCATTGATTCCTGTGGCGGAGAGCGGGCGCGTGGTGGGCATCGTCAGCGTACAGAACCTGATGAGCTCCATGTCGCTGCTCGCCGAGCAACGGCGTATCGAACGCGAAGAAGCGAGCAACTAAAGCCCTCATGGAAGGCGCAGAAACACGGCTTGCTCCCGGGCTTTATCTTGTCGCAACCCCCATCGGCAATCTGGGCGATATCACGCTGCGTGCGCTCGACGTGCTCAAAGGCGTGGACCGCATTGCCTGTGAAGACACGCGTCAGACGCAAAAGCTCCTGAATCATTTCCAAATCGCGACTCCCACCGTGAGCTGCCACGAGCATAATGAGCGGCAACGTGCAGCTGAGCTCGTGGACGCGCTGAAGGATGGCGCGCGCATCGCGTTTGTCTCCGATGCCGGAATGCCGCTCATCAGCGATCCCGGGGGCTGGCTCGTTTCTCAAGCCATCGCCGCAGGTGTCGCTGTCATCCCCATACCCGGCGCCAACGCCGCATTGACCGCACTTGTGGCTTCAGGACTGCCCGCCGGCGAATTTCATTTCGCTGGATTTCTTCCCGAGAAATCCGGCGCACGCCGCAGTCGTCTCGAGGCGTTCGTGGAGGAAATCGACCGGTCAGACGCGCCGCGAACCCTGGTCTTCTATGAAGCCCCGCATCGCATACTCGATGCCCTTGCCGATCTCGAAGCCGTGTCGGGACCGGAAACCAAAGTCGTTATCGCGCGCGAACTCACAAAGCTCCACGAAGAATTCTTCCGCGCCGGCGTTGCCGATGCGCGTCGCGAATTCGCCGGCCGCGATCGCATTCGCGGAGAGATCGTTCTTCTTGTTGAGTTGACGCCGAGGGCCGCGGTTGGCGCTGAGGCGGGAGGAAAAAAGTCAGGAAGCTCTCGGCGCTGCCGTGTCGCGCTTGCAGGCAGAATTCAATATCGATGAGAAAGAGGCGCTCAAGCGGCTCGCGCGCGAACGGGGACAATCGAAGAGCGACCTCTATCGCGAGCTACAGAGAGAGCGCGCACGCCAGAAGGCCGGACCGCATTAGTTTCGCGGTCCGGCCTTCATCCCACCCAGCGTACCCGCGTTTGTATCTCAGGCCCGCTCGGAAACGAGCAGGGTTCTTAACATTGGCAGCGCCGCTCCGAATTGCGGATAGACCTCGGCGAGATGCGGCACAGCCTCATCCTCCTCCGCATCCAATCCCTGTTCTGAGCTGACATGCGCCAATTCCGCATCGAGCTGAATTCGATACGGCCGCACCCGCACGCGCGCCAGAAAGAACCAGGGATATTTCGTCACTTCGACCCCTTCGATCTCCACAGCGTTCGATCGTGGATCGATGCGGCGAAGAGCGAGTCTCAACGCACTCGAAACAGCTTCCTTGGCGCTCGGGCCTACGCCGCTGCGCAACGCGCCTTGTGCGATTTGGATGAAATTCCAGCCGCACTTCTGAATTTTTTGTTTCAGCCGTTTCGCACCACCGGTCCTCATCAGCCTCCATCCTGCCAGCAACTCTTCGGTAGCAACCTTAAAACCCGCCGGGAAATCGGCCTGGGTGCGTAAAAGTACGTTCGATTCGGCAATCGTGCTCATGTGTCAAAACCTTTCTCTTTCTGAAATCGCGAGGCTTGAATTTCACCCTTCCTGGGTGCAGGCACAAGTCGGGTCGAGCCTGGAACGTGCAGGTGACTGCATACGTCAGCCAGGGGAAGTTAGGTTAGTTCGCTAAAGGTTTACCGCCGCCTATAACAGCGACGAGAGAGCAAGTCTAAAGAAATATGGATTGAACCCAGGAACCGGAATGTTTGTGGCTGCACGGCACTTCGTCCTCCATGCATTCAGTCCTCTGCACAGCTTTGATGCTGCGAGGACGCACGGGTATGCCTCAGAAAATTGTGAATATGGCTTTTAACGAACTTAGCTTTAGTGTGCGCGTTCCCTGGGATTGGTAACACAAAACCGATTACTAGTAATTAGTGACCATCCGCTAATTCCCATGGGCGTGCCGCCCTGGGTTCCGCGCTCTCTCTACCTTTAAGCCGGTCGTACTCATATAAGTCGCTCGTGGTTCCCAGCGCTTCGTTGTATAAGCTGATGCCGCCCGTAAGTTGGCTTAGTTCTTCGCTAAACTGATGAATCGCTTGCAGCTGCGCGGCCGTTGCGGGAAGCTCATAGCTCGCGGTCTTCAAAAACTTCTGATAGCCGCGATCGAGCAGCCGCGCAACCTGTCCATTGAACAACGCGCCGGGGCGTTCGAAAAACGCGCACGGTGTCCCTTTGCCCGGAACAAGAACAGCACCTGCTCCCTGCTTCGAGACAAGCACTGCTCCCTCGGCTCCCTTGAAAGGGGTAACCACAAAACCGTTGGCACGGAGAACATCGAGCGTCTGATCAAAATTAGGATTGCGTGACTTGCGAGCCATGAAAGTTCCATTCCGCGAATCTCGTGAGGATTGCACTCTCACCAGTTCCCTACCCCAAATCTCGCATATGCGGTGCAGTCCCTGCAATTGGACTCAATACCAATGGTTCATACTGAGCTTGCATGGAAAGCGAGACCACGCAGTTTATCGGCACGTCGCTGCTTGAGCGCATCGGCAACACGCCGCTGGTGCGCCTCGATCGCATCGCGCGCTCACAATCCGAATTGAAGGGCATTCAACTGCTGGGCAAGGCCGAGTGGGCCAACCCCGGCGGCAGCGTGAAAGATCGCGCTGCTGCCTCCATGGTCGCGGACGCTCGCGCCCGCGGCCGGCTCGTTCCGGGCAAGACGCTTCTCGACGCGACCAGCGGCAATACGGGCATCGCCCTGGCCATGCTTGGAGCCGCGCTCGCGTTTCCGGTGCATCTCACCATGCCCGCCAACGTCTCGCCCGAGCGCAAGCGCATTCTCCATGCTTTCGGCGCTCACATCGACTGGACCGATCCGGACAAGGGGTCGGACGGCGCGATCCTGCGCGCGCACGAGCTGGCCGGAAACGATCCCGCCCGCTTCTGCTACATCGATCAATACTCGAACGATGCCAATTGGCTGGCGCATTACGCAACCACCGGGCCCGAAATCTGGGAGCAGACCCACGGGCACATCACTCACTTCGTGGCCGGCCTCGGCACCAGCGGAACCTTCATGGGTACTGCGCGGCGGTTGAAGGAGTTCAATCCGCGCATTCAGGTCATCAGCTTCCAGCCCGATTCTCCGTTTCACGGCCTCGAAGGCCTGAAGCATATGGGTACAGCGTTGGTGCCGGCCATCTACAATCCGCATCTCGCCGACCGCGAACTCACCGTCGAAACCGAGGCTGCGTACGACATGGCGCGGCGGCTCGCTCGCGAAGAGGGCCTGTTGGTCGGCATCTCGGCCGCGGCGGCCGTGGTTGCGAGTCTGCAGGTTGCGCTCGAAGAGGCAGGGGCCGGGCGCGAGGCAGTGATCGTAACGGTATTGCCCGACGCCGCAGACAAGTATCTCTCCGAACGCTTCTGGGAGGAGGAGGGATGGGCGTACTCCATATAAGCAAGGCCGTCTACGATGCCATCCGCTCCCACGGCGAGCAGACCTACCCCAACGAGTGCTGCGGTGCATTGCTTGGCCGGATGGCGGACGATGGCTGGCAGGTGGTCGCCGCGGTGGAGGCCGGCAACATGCGCACAGATTCCGCGCACAATCGCTACCAGATTGCCCCCGCGGAGTTAGTGAAGATCGAGCGCGACGCGCGGCGCCAAGGACTGGGTATCGCCGGCTTCTATCACTCGCATCCCGACCATCCCGCGCAATGGTCTTCGACCGATCTGGCAGAGGCCCACTGGCTCGGCTGCGTTTACGTGATCACCGCCGTTGCCCAAGGCAAGGCTGCAGACACCAACTGTTTTCTGCTCGCCGGCGAAAGCGAAGAAGACAAGCAATTCGTGACGCAGGCGGTGCGGGTGCGGAGCGTCGCTTTCACGGACTGAAGACACAAATCTACGATCGAACCGGGTCAGGGGACCGACAGGTTGCCCCTAAAGACGGGCAATGACGTCATTAGTTGCCTGTCTTCTTATACTTACAGCTTAAGACGGAATTCAGATCGAATTTATATTTTTTCCCTAGCGCGCTCTTTGCCATCGGCGTAGAGTCGGTTCACTTTTGATCCCCTTAAAAGGCTCCCTCACCACCAAAGGAAGGTCTACGTATGAAAGTGTGCACCCCGTTCCTGTTGGGATTGCTGTTTGCGGCCACTTATGGCCCAATAGCCGCGCCGGCTCAAACTGAGCCGAGCACGCAGTCAAAATATCTGCAAGTCACTGTCGAGTACACCAAGCCCGACAAGGGCGGCTTGACTCACGACAAGACGGAAGCCGCGCTCGCCGAGGGCATGAAGCGAGCCAAATTCCCCGTCCACTACACCGGTTACACGGCCATCACTGGAAAACCGCGCTCCATCTACATCTCGCGCTTTGACAGCTTCGAAGAACTGCAAAAAGCGATCGCGGCCGAGAGTTCTCCCGAAGTCGATCGGCTCACGTCCGTCGACGGCCAAAACCTTGCTGACAGCAAATCGCTGATTTTCAAGTCGCTGCCCGATCTCAGCTACCACTCCATCTCCCCGGGTTCCAAACAGAGGGTGATGGAAGCAAACGTTCTCCAGGTCAAGCCCGGTCACGCCAAAGACTTCGAAGAACTTTTGAAGAGAGTAAGGGCCATCGACGACAAGATCGGCAGCACCGCCCACTGGGGTGCTTACCGCATCCTCTATGGCGAACAGGCGGGCAGTTATGTGCTGCTCACCTCGTCAACCACGGCCGCCGACATCGACACGCGCCTGGGGGAAGATCCTAAATTCCAGGCCGCCGCGGGCGAGGAAGAGACCAAGAAACTCGACGAACTTCGCGCTGCCTGCATTGAGTCGAGCCATCGCGAGATGTATGTGGCCAACCCGGCTCAGAGCTATGTACCTGACGACTGGGCCAAAGAAGATCCCTTCTGGAAGGTGAAGAGCGCTTCGGCGGCTGCTGCAAAACCCGCAGCCACGGAGAAAAAGCCCTGATCACGCCTCCAGGGGGTTGAACGATGGCTCCGGTCCGATGACCGGAGCCATTTCTCTGCGGGGTTCAAATCGGCTTAATCCCGTTCCGAGCCTCGATCATCTAACCTGATGAAGCGAGGTCTTTCTGCATGCAGATCTTCATCCCCACTCCGTTGCGCCCATACGCGGCCGGCAAAGACTTGGTCGAGATCAATGCCGCGACGGTGGCTGAGGCGATTCAGCAGCTCACGCAACTGCATCCTGACCTGCGCAAGCACCTGTTCACACCCGAGGGCAAGATCCGCGCCTTCGTAAACATTTATTTGAACGACGAAGACGTCCGCTATCTCACCGCGCGGGAGGCGACGGCTGTTTCCTCCGCCGACACGTTGACGATTATCCCTTCCATAGCCGGTGGAGCGGCCTGACGTGGCAGGTTCTCGCTTCGGGCCAGGGGCTCGGTCACGATAGACTCAAAGTCGAAGCCTCCTGCGCCTGACCCGCATCCATAAGAGACGCCTATGCCGACGATTACCGAACCCGTTGCCCTGCCCGAGCTCTCGACCGACGACCTTTCCCGCTACTCTCGCCACCTGATCCTGCCAGAAGTAGGCATGGAGGGCCAGCGCCGTCTCAAGGCTGCGCGCGTGCTGTGCGTAGGCACCGGCGGGCTGGGTTCGCCGCTGGCCCTCTATCTGACCGCGGCCGGCATCGGCACGCTGGGTCTCATCGACTTCGACGTCGTCGACTCGAGCAACCTACAGCGCCAGATCATCCATTCCACCAAAGACATTGGCCGCAAAAAGATCGATTCGGCCGAAGAGAAGCTCTCGGCGCTCAATCCGGCAATCCACATCGTCAAGCACGAGACCATGCTTTCCAGCGCCAACGCACTCGACATCCTCAAGGACTACGACATCGTCGCCGACGGCACCGACAACTTCCCGACCCGTTACCTGGTGAACGACGCCTGCGTGCTGCTGGGCAAGCCCAATGTTTACGGCTCAATCTTCCGTTTCGAGGGCCAGGCCAGCGTGTTTGCGGCCGAGGAAGGCCCCTGCTATCGCTGCCTTTATCCCGAGCCGCCGCCGCCCGGCCTCGTTCCCAGCTGTGCGGAAGGTGGAGTGCTCGGCATCCTCCCCGGCTTGGTTGGCGTCATCCAAGCCACCGAGGTCATCAAGCTGATTCTCGGCAAAGGGGACTCGCTGGTCGGCCGTTTGCTGCTGGTGGATGCGCTCAACATGCGTTTCCGCGAGCTCAAGCTGCGCAAGAATCCGGAGTGCCCGGTCTGCGGAACCAACCCGACCGTCACCAAGCTCATCGATTACGACCATTTTTGCGGCATTGTGCCCGAAACCCCGCAGGAGAAAAACTTGAAGAACGGCATTCCCCAAATCAGCGTGAAAGAGTACAAGGCGCGCCGCGACGCCGGCGACGATATCTTCCTTCTCGATGTGCGCGAGCCCTACGAGTTCCAGATCGCCCAGATCGGCGGCAAGTTGATTCCGCAAAACGATGTGCCGCAGCGCCTGGCCGAGATTCCTCGCGATAAAGAGATCGTTGTCCACTGCCGCAGCGGCGCGCGTTCTCAGCGCATCGCTGAGTTCCTCAAGCAGTCGGGCTACAACGATGTGTCGAATCTCGCCGGCGGCATTCTGGCGTGGGCGGACGAGATCGATCCATCGGTGCAGAAGTACTGATCGGCCTGTTACACTCGCAGCGGAGTACATGGCGAGGCACGCATGATCCGAGTCACGTTTTTGTATCCGAACAAGCCCGGCAGCCATTTCAACGCGGACTACTACATTGATGTGCACATGCCGCTTGCCATCAAGCGGCTTCGGCCCGCTCTGCAGGGCGCGACCGCCGAGATCGGCATTGGGTCAGCGATGCCGGGCCAGCCCGCGCCGTATGCCGCGCTTGCGGTCTTCCTGTTTGAATCGGTTGAGGCCTTCACAGCAGCAGTGATGCCGCACTACGCCGAGTTGCAGGGCGACATTCCCAACTACACCAACATTGAGCCGGTAGTGCAGATCGGCGAACAGCGGCTATCGCTGTAGCCGCTAGTTCGGTCGCCAGCCTTTGCTTTCCATGAACGCCTCCCACCAGGCATAGCTCTCGCGCAACTCCTGCTGTTTTTCGATGGGCAGGTCAGGCCCTCGTTCCGGGATCGAATGCAGCGGCCCAAGCCCCACCGATGCGCGCAGCTCATGGATGCGGTCGGGCTCTGCGAGCTTCCATGGCCGCGCGCGACCATCCACCGGATCATCCATCCACTGCGTGCCATAACGCTGCGGACGGCCCTCCTGCATGGCGATGCGGTCTTCGAGATAGGCAGCATTCCACGGCGCAACCCGGCCCTCGGCTACGCAGGCCTGCACCATCCTCAATGCTTCTCGCTGAAATTGCGGTTCGCCCACCGCGTGCTGCGTGATGAACCATGCCGCCTTGGCGCCGTCTTCGCCGGCAATGTCTTCAGCAGGCCAGCCATGTTCGGCGATCAGTTCGCGCAGCCGCGCCGCATTCTTCACGTGCACGGCTTCCATGCGCGGAACATACGGGCCGCCCAGCAGCCCCGCATCCATCAGCTCCTGGCGGACGCGCCGATCCTCGGCTTCCATGGCCAGCAACTCGCTCCGCAGCGCCTCACGAACCACGCGTTTAGTGGGCCATCTCGAGCGACCCGGGCCGGGCTGTCTCGGCGGCGGCTGCGGCTCGGGCGCCATTGTCGTCGAGCTTGCCGAAGATCATTTTGCCGCTGGCCGTCTGCAAAACGCTGGTCACCGAAATGTCGACCAGCTTGCCGATCAGCTTGCGCGCGTGATCCACAACTACCATTGTGCCGTCATCCAGGTATCCGACGCCCTGGTTGTATTCCTTGCCCTCTTTCAGGATGAGCACGCTCATCCGCTCGCCGGGCAGAACCACGGGCTTCAGCGCGTTGGCCAGGTCATTGATGTTCAGCACTTCGACATGATGCAGGTGGGCCACCTTATTCAGGTTGAAGTCGTTGGTCACGACTTTGGCTTCCCACTTCTTGGCCAGTTCCAACAGCTTCAGGTCGACTTCGCGAATCGAGGGAAAATCATCCGGCACGATCTGCACCTGGATCTGCGTGCTCGATTGCATGCGTTGCAGCATGTCGAGGCCGCGGCGTCCGCGCTGCCGCTTGGAGCCGTCGGTCGAGTCTGCCACCACTTGCAACTCGCGCAGCACGAATTCAGGCACCACCAGCATGCCGTCGATAAAGCCCGCCTCGGCAATGTCGGCAATGCGGCCGTCGATGATGACGCTGGTATCGAGCACCTTGGCCGTCCGTCGCGTCGGCTTTTCTCCGCTAAAGATCGTACCGAGCGCCGCTGGGTTCAGCAGGTCACCCTTGCTCGCGCCCACCAGCAGTCCCACATAGGTCATAAGCAGCAGGACAAAGATCTGCAGTACAGCCGAGTTGGTGGTGCTGAGCGGTGCGGTCTTCAGTACGAGGCAGAACAGAAATGCACCGAAGATGCCGAGTACACTGCCCACGACCGCGCCGATCAACCGGCGCAGCGTCAGTGCCCTGACCCGCAACTCGAACACGATCACTGCCGCCGCAGCAATCGCCCCGATACCCGCACTCACGGGTGCTGCCAGGCCGAAAGGATGAAGCACATAGCAAATCGTGGCGAGGGTCGCCACAAAAAGAATACGAAGCAGAATGAGATCCATGGACCGACCACCCCAGTTGGTACAAGAAGGGAAGAAATGCCCGAGCACGGGGCATAACTGGCGAGTATGCCCACTTCCACTAGGCAGTCGTCAAGCGAAGACTAGTAAGTGACCGGCGTCCCGCATCGATTTTGGAACCATGCAGATGGGCTCGATCGGGGCGGAAAAACCCCCGGAATGCGACCTTCCCCGCCCGCTCCGAACGCGCTTCTAGAGCTTGTTGACGTCCACATAATAGAGGTCGGTCGCCACCTGAAAGTCGCCTTCGCTCAGGGGCGTCTGCATCCATTGCCACTGCGTGGTTGGCCGGATGATCTGCCAATGATCAGGGGACCCGACCTTGATCGGCATCATGAAGGTCGCCTCATCCACGTCCCACTTGTACATCACCATCCCCGGTTGCTCGCCGAACAGGAGTTCCAGCCGCGGGATATGTTCGTGCCGCAGGTACTGATTGAATACCGGCGTCAGGTTCATCCCGGTGTGCAGGTTGAACCAGGCCACCACGTCCTCGGTCATGATGTTCTGATACTTGAAGTGCTGATAGAACGCGTGCAGCAGCGCCCACCATTTGGCGTCGTCGTTCACAATGCTGCGGATGGTGTTGAGCATGAGCGCGCCTTTGAAGTACTGGTCCTCCGTCGGCTCCGCATTCACGCCGCGCTCGGCGACGATGGGCCGCATATTCACGATCTTCGACTTGTAGGCGCTGATGTATTTGAGCGCGTCGGCGCGTCCCCAGCGGTACTCCACGTAAAGCGTTTCGAGATAGGTCGTCCATCCCTCGTGGATCCACATGTCCGACGAGTCCTGCGCGGTAATGCTGTTGCCGAACCACTCGTGGCCGCTCTCGTGGATGATGATGAAGTCGAAGCGCGTGTTGATGTCGACGCCGGTCCAGTCCTTGCCCAGATAGCCGTTCTTGAACAGATTGCCGTACGTGACGGCGCTCTGGTGCTCCATTCCTGAATAGGGCGCCTCGACCAGCTTGTAGCCGTCTTTGATAAAGGGATACTCGCCAAAGTAGTGCTGGTAGGCCTCGATCATTCCCCTGGCCTGCGCAAATTGGATCTTCGCTTTGTCGAGGTCTTCCGGCAGCACATAGTAGTCCATCGCCAGCTTCGCCCCCGACGGCTCGCTCATCTCTTCGCCGAAGTGCACGTAATCGCCGATGTTCAGCGACACATCGTAGTTATTGATCCCGTAGCTCACATGCCAGTCCCAGCGTGTGTAACCGTCGCCGAGGTCGGTCTTGCCGAAGAACTTTCCATTCGATACATCCATCAGGCCGTTGGGGACGGCGACGCTGATGTCCATGCTCTCCACTTCGTCTTTCCACTGATCCTTGTCGGGCCACCACATGCTGGCGCCGGTACCTTCGCAAGCGGTGTTGATCCAGACACGCCCTGCGGAATCTTTCTTGAACGTCATGCCTCCAAATCGCCCCGTTTCCTCGGGATGGCCGGAATAATAGAACTCGATGGAATAGACCCGGCCTGCATGCAGTGTCTCAGGGAAATCGACGAAGACCGCGCCGTTGAGCCGCTCGTATTTCAGCGCTGTTTCGCCCAGAAGAATCTTGTCGATCGTGAGCGTGTCGCGCAGATCGAGTTGGATGCGCGTTCCATCCTTCAGCATGCGGAACCGAATCGTGTTCTTGCCGCTCACCCACTGCTTCTCGGGGTCGACGCGAATGTCGAGGTGGTAATACAGCAGATCGTTGTTGGCGCGAAACGGGCCATAGGCGCCGCGCAGGAAGTCGTACTGCGTCGGCAGTGTAGGGGCTGCGTCGATAGGCCGCACGTGCTTGCGCGCGGGCGTGTGCGTTGAAGCTGTGGCGGGGTTGTTCTCTTCCGACTCGAGTTTCTGCCGGCTGGGCCTGAGCCGAACTCGCCGCCTGCACCGGGGAATCTGGCTTTGCCGTTGCCTGCGAGGACGATTGAGCCAACACAACGCATGTTGAAGCTGCGAAAAACAGGGTAAGGATACAAGAGAGAATCCGGCAGCCAGTGATTTGCATAGCGTTATCCTAATCGGCAAACCCTCCCGCGTTCTGGAAACGGCCCATGTTGGGCGTGGCACAATGAATTCTTCGGCGCACCCTTCTGATTTCACAATTTGGAGATCTGGCCCATGAGCTTCATCCGCCAACAGCCCAGTGACCGCGCTGCGTCGACAGCAGCCGTGATTCTCACAGCCACCGCCCTCTGCGTATTCCCAGCCGCAGCGCAACAGTTCACAATTGAGCAGGCCTTGAGCGCCCCCTTTACGACGGAGTTGATTGCCGCCCCGGCAAAGGCGCGCGTGGCATGGGAAGCTAATATCGAAGGACGCCGCAACCTCTGGGTCGCCGAGCCTGCGTCGAGCGGCAAAGGCTACACCTCGCGACCGGTCACGCATTACACCGAAGACGACGGCCAGGAAATCAACACGCCCGAGTGGACGCCTGATGGCTCCGCGATCGTGTATGTGCACGGCAGCAACGCGCAGGGCGAGGGTCATCCCGTGCCCAACCCAGCCTGGTCTCCAAAGGGAGCGCTGCAGCAGATTTATGTTGTCGGCGCGGATGGCGGTGAGCCGCGTCTGCTTGCCGAGGGGCATTCGCCGGCTGTCTCGCCGGACGGCAACACTGTTGCGTATGTTCTCAAAGGGCAGCTCTGGTCTATTGCTCTCGGGGATTCCGCCGCCAGGCCACAGCAGCTTCTGCAAACACGCGGAACCGTTGAGACTTTGCGCTGGGCTCCCGATGGCGCGCATCTTGCCTTCGTCAGCAGCCGCGACGATCACAGCTTCATCGCCGTCTACACCGTTGCCTCAAGCTCGGTCACGTATCTCGATCCATCCACCGACCTCGACGAGGGCCCGGCGTGGTCTCCGGACTCCAGGGAAATTGCCTACCTGCGCGTCCCGCCCGACAAGAATGCTCTCCTGTTTGTTGCGCATCGGACGGCGCTTCCGTGGTCCATTCGCGTGGCCGATGTTGCATCTGGAAAGGGCCGCGAGATCTTCCGCGCGACGGAAGGGCAAGGCAGCGCCTACCGCGAAACCGACTCGCTCGATCAACTGCATTGGACTGCCGGCAATCAGATCGTCTTTCCGTGGGAACTGAATGGCTGGCTGCATTTGTATGCGGTCGCCGCGGGCGGTGGCACGGCCAAAGAGCTCACGCCCGGAGCCAACTTCGAAGTCGAACATGTCTCGCTCAGCGTCGATCGCAAGACACTCGTTCTCGACTCCAATGAGAACGACATTGACCGTCGCCATATCTGGCAAATCGCCTTCTCCGCAAACGGCGCCGATGGCCAGGCCCGCTCGGTCACTTCGGGTGAAGGCATTGAGACGCAGCCCGTGGTCGCCAGCGATGGAACCGTCGCGGTTCTGCGCTCCGATGTGCGGGTGCCCATTCGGCCGGCGGCGGTATCCGGATCGAGCCTCGTCGACCTTGCACCGCAAGCCATCCCGGCCGACTTCCCTTCCGCCAAATTCGTTGTCCCCGCGGCAGGTCATCTTCTCCGGCGCCGATGGTCTTGAGATTCACGGCCAGCTTTTTCTGCCGCCCAACATTGCCGCCGGCGAACGCCGTCCCGCGCTGTGCTTCTTCCACGGCGGATCGCAGCGCCAGATGCTGCTCGGCTGGCATTACATGGAGTACTACTCCAACGCCTACGCCATGAATCAGTACCTCGCCTCGCTCGGCTACATCGTGCTCAGCGTGAACTACCGCAGCGGCATCGGCTACGGGCTCAACTTCCGCGAGGCGCTTAACTACGGCGCGTCGGGCGCCAGCGAATTCAATGACGTGATGGGCGCGGGCCTCTATCTCAAAAGCCGCCCCGATGTGGACCCTGCGCGCATCGGCTCGTGGGGTGGCAGCTACGGCGGCTATCTAACAGCGCTGGCGCTTGCACGCGCGTCCGACCTCTTCGCCGCGGGCGTAGACATGCATGGCGTGCACGACTGGAATCTGGAGTTGCCGACCTTCTCGCCCAACTACGATCCACGCGAGCACGCGGAGATCGCGCGCGTGGCCCTTGAGTCGTCGCCCATCTCCTCGGTTTCTACGTGGCGCTCGCCGGTGTTGCTCATCCACGGCGACGACGACCGCAATGTCCCTTTCGCCGAAACCGAACTGCTTGTCGAAGCGCTGCGCCGCCAAAAGGTCGAATTCGAGGAACTCATCTTCCCCGATGAGATTCACGACTTCCTGCTGCGCCGCGACTGGGTGCACGCGTATCAGGCGAGCGCCGAGTTCTTTGGGCGCAAGCTGCGAAAATGATTCTCGAGTCGGAAGAGAGCGCGCTTGTTTGGCGCTGACGGGTTCTTGCTTTCCCACCCAAAACGACAAAAGACGTCGTTTTGGATGAGGCACCCCTCTTGTCGATGGAAACTCAGACGTTGCCCATCCGCATCTGCTCGGCGAGATACTCGGACGAGCGCATGGCGAGCGCGAGAATCGTCATCGTCGGATTCTGCCAGCCTGCGCTGACGAACGCGCTGCCATCCACCACGAACAAGTTCTTGATGTCGTGACTCTGGTTCCACTTGTTCAGCACGCTGGTCTTTGGATCGTCGCCCATGCGGCAAGTTCCGAGTTCGTGAATGCTGTACCCCGGCGGATTGGGATCGTAGTTCTTCGCGAGCACTTCAAAGCCGGCTGACTCTGCAAGCGCAACCGCGGTGTCGACCGCGTCGCGCGCCATGTTGAATTCGTTCTCCGTGTATCTGGTCTGAATGTGCAGCGCGGGAATACCCCACGCATCCACCACCGTCTTGTCGATGCTCACATGATTCTCGTAGCGCGCCAGCACTTCGCCCATGATGCCCGCGGAAAACCCGCTGCCGTAGTAGCTGTCGAGCTTGTCCTGCAGCTTGGCTCCGTACTCGGCAAAGTGCTTCGGGTCCATGCCATGCCGGTTGCTGTAGAGATTCAGCGCATAACCGCGAAGAAAGTCCTTCGATTTGCTATCGATGTTGCGGAAGCGCGGAATGAGACGCGCCGCCGCCCATCAGATCAGCTCGCGCCATTGCCGTCGCGCGCCTCCGGCACTGAGCACGCGATGCCCGCCCCGTAGATCTGGTCCATCAGGTAGTGGCCCATCACGCCGCTTGAATTTGCGATCCTGGAGTTGAGCAGCAGACGCGTGCTCTCGAGCGTGCCTGCGGCCAGCACCACCACGCGCGCCTTCACGCTCATCTCGCGGCGCGAAATGCGATCGACAAAGTGAGCTTCGTTCACCAGGCCCGTCTTTTTATCCACCATCAGCTCGCGCACAACCACATTGGGAATTGCCTGCAGCCTGCCCGTGGCAAGTGCATCGGGCAACAGCAGGTTCACCGAGCTCGCCAGCCCATTCACGCCCATGGAGGTGCGCGTCTTGCAGACGGGGACATTCATTTTCTTCCCCGCGTCCACAAAGCGCTGCATCGAGCCCGTCCACGGCTCATCGTCGGGAACGAAATTTCCATCGGGATACTGCGGCAGGCCGTCCGCGTGCCCGCTCACGCGAAAGATCTCTTCGACGCGTGCATAATATGGCGCAAGATCGGCAAGGGCGATCGGCCAATCGTCGCCATAACCATCGTGCGTCTTCGCCTTGAACTCGTAGTCGCTCAAGCGAAACGATTGCCGCGACCAGAATAGCGATCTTCCCCCGAAGAGCCGCACCCGCACCCAGTTATAGGGGTGCTCCGCATCGTAGGTGTACGGAACTTCCTTCTCGTCGACCCATGTATTGGCGTTGTATTCGTTCGACTGGAAGACGTGAGGCAGCTTCCCGGGCGGCATGAACCCGCGAAACGGCAATGCATACACTGGCTTCACTTCGGTGTCTTTGCGCACATCGGCCACAGGACCCGCATTCAGCATCAGGCACGAGATGCCCTTTTCCGTGAGCACCTTCGCAGCCATTCCACCTGAGTGCCCTGACCCGATAATCAGCACGTCGACGACTTCATCACTCATGCATCCTCACCAATGGTTCGCGTGCCGGTTCGTGCTCAATCGAGAATTCTTCTTGTATCAGGAATGGCCTGCAGGTGTTGGAGGACGTCGCACTGCGGCCCCGGCCTCGCGCCGCAGATCGGGATCGATCGGATACCAGTAGAGGTCCTGGTCCGGCTCCGCCCGCCCCGCCGCGCGCACGGCATCGCTCCATTCCTGCGAGTTCACGGTCGCTTTGCGAATATCGGCGTGCGCAAGATTGATAAAGCGCGCATGCGGCTCCGCAGGCGGATGGTCCGACATCCAGGCCCGCAGCCACGGACGAATCAACTCATCTGCCTGTTGGTCTGTCACCTTCGCAAATGGCACAGCGAATTTCCTGCGCGCGTCCGCATCCAGCCGCTCCAGGCCGGTGACATACATCTGTTGCTTCGGCTTCGGGGAAACGCCAATCAGAAAGTCGAGGAACTCCGGCGCGCTCGATTCCAATGCGCCGGGATAGCCCTTCAGCGGCGGCATCAACACCTGGCAGAATCGCCGCAGCGTCTGCGTCTCGACTTCGTTGAAGAAGTGCGCTTCGGTCTGTGCCACCGCATCGGGAACCAGCGTGGTCAGATCCAGAGGCTTGACTTCCATCAGGCCGGTCATCCACGGCGTGGGACCGGCCGGCGGAAGCCCATGCGGTACAGAGGAAAGGGGAGCGGGAGCCGGTGGCGCCTGCGTTGCCTGTTGTGCGCCTGCCGCTCGCGCAGCCGCGGTTGCAGCCAGAATGCCCTTGACGAAATCACGCCTTCGCATGGTCCCGACCTCCATCGAGAAGCACCACGCGAAGAAGGTTAAAGTCAGCGAGCGAAAAATGCAATCGTTACCATTTTCCTAAGAGGCCACGGCCAGCTCGGCTGCAGGCATGATCCGAGCCGAGCCCTTGCGCGGGCCGCGCTTGCGCGCGCTCATGGTTTTCACGCGCTCGAGCAGATCCTGCGGCGCGCAGTTTCTCTTGGCAAGCATGGCATCGGCCGCGTGCAGGTCGCTTCCCATCTTCTGCGCGTCTCCCAACAGGATCATGGGGATGTGGTGCGCAATCTGCTTCAATCGGCCCACCAGTTGCGCCCCATCCATGTGCGGCATGGCACAGTCGGCCAGTACCAGGTCCACAGTGTTTTCCGCAAAAAGCGGAATGGCCTCCTTCGCGCTGGTCGCGGCCAACACCCGATATCCGTTGATTGTGAGAATGTAGCTGAGAACAGAAAGTTCTTGTTCGTTGTCGTCTACGCAGAGAATGACCTTCTTGGGCCGCATGGGTGGGGTAAACTCCTTCACTTTCTAAAATTGCTTCAGCAGGCAACACAACGCCTCTGCCGCTCAACGAGCGGATTTTTCACAATGACTTGGCGATTCGGTCGATCGCGCCCGCAATCGGCTTCCTTCGTTGCTTCGTACCTTCGGCGCACGTCACATGGCGCGTTTGCAAATACGCGTGCTATGGGCGTGCGATGTCACAATTCGATGGTCGAACTGCAGAAAGCCAGCATTCCGCTCGCGATCAATGTTGAATTGATCCTTGGGTAAAAACCGGCTTGGGAGCCGGCTCAATTGATGCAATGAAACCCAAGAGTACGAGCGTTCGAGGGAACTGAGAAGAGGGAAAGAGAGGCGAAGACTGCGCTGTAAATCAGACTGTAACAAACCAATCTTAGCTAGGGCTAACAATTCGTTTTAGTTGCGCTTGGAAATCTCTGTTGAAAGCATGTGCATCGCTACAGGAAAATCTTCCCTTTTGCTACGACAATGGTGCTGCCACCAACGCGCACTTCGCTTACCTTGCCCGCGAACAATTTTGCGGAGACGTAGAGCTCGCTTTGGCGATCGATTTCGACCCCTTGGCGCAGATGAATTCGTTCGCCTGAAGCAACCGCCTCGCGCTTCACCAGGTAGCTGATCGCGCATCCCGCAGCCGAGCCCGTGGCTGGATCTTCGCCGCCGTTGAACTGCATGCGCGCCCGCCACGCCGGCGCATCGTTGCCTGTTGGCGCAACCACGTAGAACCATCGCGCTGCACGCGCGCGCAGCCACTCGCTCGCTTCGGGCTCCCGCACCCGCAGCTTGCTCAACGTTGCCTCCGACCGCAACGCCACAATCGCAAACGCTGTGCCCGTGGAAACGATCTGCGGCAGCCGTGCGCCATCCAGATCAGAGACGTCGAGGCCGCAGAGCCGTGCGACCTCGGCGGGATCCAACTCATCGCCAAACTCAGGATCGCGCTGCGTCATCTCGCCAAAGAGGCTGGCATCGGAAAAGCGAACGGGCACCGGCCCTACATTCTCCGCCAGCGTCACGATGCCATCGACCACGACTTCCGGCGCCGCGAGCCGCAGCACGCTCGCCGTCCCCAGCGTTGGATGGCCCGCAAACGCAAGCTCTCCCTGGGCGGTGAAGATGCGCACGCGCACGCCTTCGCGCTTTTCTGTCTCCGCGTCGCGCCTCTGCACGAACGTGGTCTCGCTCAAATTGAATTCCCGCGCAAGACTCTGCATCTGTTCGGTCGACAGGTCGGCCGTATTCATGACCACAGCCAGCGGGTTCCCCTTCAGCGCTATCTCGGTAAACACATCGACGATGCTGTACTCGAGTTCCATGCCTCATCCCCCGCACTTGCTTGACACCAGACGTGTCTGCCTCTAGTCTACGAATACTCGGCGTGGAAAATTTCCACGCGGGCTGATTTCTATGACCCAACGGTTCACACGCGTCTGTTGTTCTTGCTGCTGTCAGCAAGGCGCGGGCGTGTGTCGTGGGCGAAGGTTCGCATAGAGCGAATTCGAATCGTTTCCCGACGACCCACTCGCGAAAGAGCGTGGTGGGTTTTTTAATTGCAGGGATCAGGGATCAGGGGTCAGGGGTCAGCGACAGGAGGTTTCTGACCACTGATGACTGAGCACTGATCACTGTCTTTCAAGCACCGGTGGCGAAGTGGCTAACGCGCAGGTCTGCAAAACCTGTATACGCGGGTTCGAAACCCGCCCGGTGCTCCAATCTCGCTGCAGGAATGGCCGCTTTATCGAGAACGCGGCCTGAGAGGGTCGTTAACTGTCAATGTCGCTGGGCCCGCCATAGCCAGTCTGACGCCTGCCCCACTAAGCCCTGACCACTGACCGCTACGCACTGCCCTTCAGATCTCGATCAGCGGCCGTGGAAGCCGCGTCCCGGTGCGGTCGAGAAACAGGCGCATCCGCGACGCTTCTTCGCGCTGGACAGCCACCAGGCGCTTGTGCCGCCGAATGTGATCTCCGCTGAGGAGCACGTCCAACTGCGCCTCGTCCTGATCGGCATCCCGTTCCAGCCGGTCGATTCGATCCTCGATCGTTTTGCGAAAGCGCGGGCTGATGGCGAAGGCTTCCTGATCGGCACAAGGCGTGAACATGACGGCACCCTCCGAAGGCTTGAGGCTCTAAAAAATTTCGCTTGAGCCCTCAAGCTTTTTCTCTTGCTGCCGATGATAAGGAAGAGTCATCCCAGGCGCCAGATTACCGGCGTCGCCCACGCGCGTAACAGGATGTTTCGATTTGCATCACGTGTGAGACGGGCTTGCGCGGCCTATTCCGCCGGCGGCAGCGCAAAGTAGCCCTTGCGCACCTGCACCTTCATTCCGTCGCCGCACTCCACCGTGACGTGCCGGAATGTGCCGTCCAGCTTCGTGTTCGTCGGTGTGTACGTCGCCACGTACTGTGTGCGCAGCTCGTCTTCAATCTGCTGGAACGCCGCCTCCAGCTTCTTGCCATTGTTGCCCACATCGATCAAGCGGCCGCCGGTCTCCTCGGTCAGCTTCTTCATTGCGGAGTAGCCGCTGTAGCCGAACCCGCCGTAGAAGCCCCGATCGGCGATCAGGATGGTGTACACGATCACGTTGGCCTTTTGCGCCGCCGCGACCGCCTCCTGAATCTTGCGCGTGCTACCTTCATCTTCGCCGTCGGTCAGCAGGATCATCGCCTTCCGGCCCGACTCCTGGTTCATCTTCTCGTTCGAAGCCATGTAGACCGCGTCGTAGAGGAGCGTGCCCTTCGGCGTGCCGATCGTCGGAATTGTCCCGCCGCCCGCGCCCGGAATGCCCGCGGCTCCGTTTCCGCCTGCGGTGTTGATCTCCGCCTTGTTCATGGCGCGCGACAGCAACCGTGCGCTGTTGGTGTAATCCTGCAGCAGGTCCACGTTCACGTCGAACGAGAGCAGGAAAGCCTCATCCTTGGGCTTGAGCACACGCTCCAAAAACTGCCCGCCTACGTCCTGTTCCAGCGGCAGCACGCGCTGCTGGCTCCCGGAGGTGTCGAGCAGAATGCCGAGCGTCAACGGCTGGTGCGTCTCGGCCACGAACGTCTTCAGCTTCTGCGGGGCTTTTTCTTCAGAGATTGTGCAGTCGTTCTGCGTCAGGTGCGGAACCAGGTTTCCCTGCTTGTCTTTCACCGTGAAAAACATGTCCACCAGGTTGACCTGCAGCTTGAAGGTCGCCACCGACTGCTCATCCTGGCTGGGGGCCGGCGCTGTGCTGACTGGCGGCGCGTCGGGAGAAGGCGCAAGCTGGCACCACCCCGTCCAGGAGAGTCCCGGCAGGCCGAGCAGTGTCGCGGCAAGTGCCCATCGCATCCGCATTCTGGTCCTTTAGACGGATTTCCCGTCTCGAAGAAAGCATACCCGAAGTCTTTGCAGGTCTGCGGGCAACCTGCTGCCTGCTCGCGCGTCTGATACTCTGACGAATGCAGTGCTGCCTTGGCTGGAATTCGGCCAGTGGTCGGTTGTCAATTGCCGCGGACCATTGAATACTTGAAGCTGGGAAAGCGGCTATTGATCAGCGGTTGGAAGGACACGAATCAACCACTGAAAACTGGAGACTATCTGTGAGGCTTCAAACAACAGCACTGGCGCTTGTGGCGCTTTTCGGTTCTTCCTTGGTTTTAGGGGCGCAGCAACAGCCCACAGCGCCCGTACCGGATGCCCCTTCCCCGCAGGTTCCGAATCCGTTGACCGACATCAATGGTCCGGTAACTCCCGGAATCGGCGCCAACAGGGAGCAACCCTCCGCGAACTCCAGTTCCACAAGTGGCCAGCCTGATCAACAGGCGCCGCCCAGTACGCAGGCACCGCCGCCCACGACGCCCGACAACTTCCAGACCGCGCCGCCCGAAGTTCTGAACGCGGCCGATATCGGCACGCGCATCACCATCAACACCACGGAAATCGTGGTGCCCGTCACGGTCAAGGACAGCAAAGGCAAGCTGGTTGCCGGCCTCACCTGGCGCGACTTCAAGGTCTTCGAAAACAACACCCGCGAGCCCATCCGCGTGTTTTCAGTCGACCCGGCTCCGCTCTCCGTTGCGTTCGTGGTCGACCAGAGCCTAACCTCCGACGTCATGTCCAAGGTGAACGCGTCCCTCGACGCGATTCAAGGCGCGCTCACGCCCTACGACGAACTCGGCGTCATCACCTACAGCAACGGTCCGCAGAATCTCTCCGGCGGCTTCACCGGCGCGCAGACGGCCCGTGTGCCGTACCTGCTCTCCATGACCAAGTCTTCCGGAACCGATGAGCAGGTGCCCATCAACAGTGGACCGCTCGCCGGCTGCTCTATCCGCGAAAACGGCAACTGCGCCGATCCCAACCTGCAGCCTGGCCGCTCCACCGGCAGCGGCAGCGGCGTCATCACCATTCCGAAGGAGATTCACACGCTCAACGACGCCATCATGGCCGCCGCAAAAGAGCTTGCCAACCGCCCCAAGGAACGCCGCCGCATTGTCTATGTCATCTCCGACGGCCACGAGTACGGGAGCAAGGCCACCATCAAAGAAGTCATCCGATACCTGCAGACCAATAACATTACGGTCTACGGCACGCTGGTTGGCTCATCCGCCGCATGGGGAGAAGGGTACCTCAGCAAGTTCCACCTGCCCTTCACCATGTACGACAACGTGCTCTATAAGTACATCGCAGCGACGGGTGGTCAGGCCGACTCGGAAAGAAACCTGAACGGCATCGAGAAGAGCTACGCCGACATTGCTATGGATGCGCGCAACCAGTACACGATCGTCTATGCCAGTCACGAGTCACCCTACGACAGCAAGTTCCGCAAGATCGACATCCGAGTCGATCGGCCCGGCCTCGACGTGACGGCAAAGTCCGGCTACTATCCGTCGGCTCTCATGTCGCGCTAACGGTGAACGCCTCCGCGAACGCTGCCGGCCTGGGATTGCTGTCGGCCGCTTCGTGGGGAGGGTCAGACTTCATCGGCGGACTGGGGGCACGGCGAGCCCCGACTCTTCTCGTCGTCGCCGCCGGCCACGCCGTATCGCTTCTGGTGCTTCTCGCCTACTGTCTTGGCGCTCACCTGCCGTTTCCCGGCGCGCGGCCCATGATCTTCACTGCAGTGGGTGGATTTGAAGGTGCAATCGCGCTGGCTGTGTTCTATCGCGCCCTTGCCATGGGAGCGATGGGCTTAACCGCTGCGCTCACAGGCCTGTTGACCGCGCTTGTCCCGGTGCTCTTTTCCCTCTTTCACGACGGACTGCCCACGCGTCTTGTCGCCCTCGGCCTGGTTCTCGGTCTCGCAGCAATCTGGCTCATCGCGTTGGGCCCGGGCACGCCGGCGCAAAGCCGCTCCTCGACTCCGGCGAAAGCGCTCCTCTACGGAGTACTTGCCGGCATCGGCTTTGGTGCGCAGTTGATTCTCTTCAAGTTCGCGAGCGGAGGCAACATCCTCTGGGTCATGACGGGCGCGCGCGCCGCCGGTGTCACCGCCATGCTCCTCGTCCTGATGGTGATGCCGCCCAAAGCGCCCTGGCGCGGCTTCTGGCTCTTTGGCATCCTGGCCGGTACCTTCGACACCCTCGGCAACCTGCTTTACATCGAAACCACGCGCATTGGCCGTCTCGATGTGGCCGCGACCGTCTGCTCGCTTTACCCGGCGGGCACCATCCTGCTGGCCGCGCTGGTCCTGCGCGAGTGGCCCTCGCTGCGTCAGTGGTTCGGCATGGGGCTCGCGCTTGCCGCGGTGGTCCTGCTCAGCTTGTAGAGGCTGTCCGATCCCGTAAGACAGAAAGGCCCGCGCACGCGCGCAGGCCTCTTGCTGTGGAAAGTCGAATTGCCAGGCCCAAGCCGCCTAGCTGGTTTTGGTCTCGGTCGGGTGAACGGTCGCCGCGGGTGGCGGAGGAGCCACGCTTTGCTGCGTGGGCGGCGGCGCAGGATCGGTCACGCCCTTGATGCCCTCTTTAAACCCTTTAAGCCCTTCGCCCAGGCCCTTTCCCAGTTCCGGCAGCCGCTTGGCGCCAAACAGCAGAAACGCAACCACGCCCAGCACGATCAGGTGCCATGGCTGAAGTAGATCGCCCATTTCAAATCCTCCGCGCGCCGCGGCTTCCGGGCACGCATTCCCAAACAGTATTGTCGCACAACCCCGGTTTCGGGGGAGTGAGCCAGATCACCGGGCCACAACTCCAACACTCCCAATTAGCATACGGCCCGCAGGCCCCACTGGATGCCCGCCGGCCGAAGGAATTGGGGGCTAATTTACCTGGGCTGCATTCCCCAGCCGTTCCGTCACCATGGTATAGAAAGCGCTCAGGTCTTCTTCTTCGCCGATCGTCAGTCGCCGGTAGACCTTCATCAGCGGAAACAGCCGCGAGCCACGCACCTCCACCGCTGGAACCGCCGCCACTCCCCCTGGGTACTGCGTCATCTCCCAGCTCCCGATATACCGCCGCCGCAGGACCTCGCCCAGGTAGCTGCCCCAGAGGCGCGACTCAAAGTCCAGATCCATCTCGGGGCTCTCGCCTACCATCACCAGGATGTCGTCCAGAGTCTCGATCGAGTCGGCGGTAAAGTCGAGCTTCTGCTTGAACTCGTCCTTCGCCACCTGGGCCGCAGCGCGCGCGTAGCCCTCCATCATGGCTCCCAGATCGGCAAAACTGGCAGACTCCAACCGGTCGCGAACTTCCACGTGACTTGCCATCCGTACAACAGAGTACATCGCTTCGGGCCTTGCGTCCCGCCATGAAAATGGAATCGTTTTTGTCTTCTGTGGCATCCTGAAGTCTACTGTCCCCCTTTGGACGGTTGAAAACCCCGGAGGGTTCGCTTTGAAGTTATCTAAACTTGCCGTTCTTGTAATTCTTCTCGTGGCCGGCATCGCCACAGCCCGATCGGCCGGCCGCGATATCTATCCCGATCCATCCCTCGCCAAGACCGATCTCGCCGCCGCGCTCAAAAAGGCCGCAGCCGAACACAAGCGCGTCCTGATCGATTTTGGCGGCAACTGGTGCGGCGACTGCCAGGTCCTCGACATCTACTTCCACAACCCGCAGAACCTGCACCTGCTCGAGGCAAACTACGTGCTTGTGGACGTCAACGTCGGCCACTACGACGCCAATCTCGACCTCGCGGAACAGTATCAGATCCCACTTAACCGAGGCGTTCCAGCGCTCGCCGTGCTGAGCGACAAGGGGAAGCTGCTTTACAGCCAGCGCAGCGGCGAATTCGAATCGATGCGGCGCCTGGAGTCCTCGGCTGTGACCAATTTCCTCGTCCAGTGGAAGCCGAGCCGCGAAGGCTGCTCCGCCGTCATGGTGAACTGCTAAGAATGAACTTCGACCTGGAAGCAGGACCTGCCGGCAACGCCTACAAGTTGCTTGTCGGCCTGGTTGCACCCCGTCCCATCGCCCTCATTACCAGCATGGATGAACATGGCGAGCTGAACGCGGCGCCGTTCAGCGCGTACAACTACCTCTGCACGGACCCGCCGATTATAGGCGTGGGCGTCACCAATCGCCCCGACGAGCATTTCGTGCCCAAAGACACGGCCCGCAATATCCGCCGGACGGGCGAGTTCGTCGTGAACGTCGTTACTGAAGATATTGCCCAGCAAATGAACCTCTGTGCCATCGACTTCCCGGCAGGGGTGAACGAGATGGACGTCGCCGGTTTCACCACCGTGCCGTCGCAAAAAGTGAAAGTCCCGCGCATCGAGCAGGCGCATGCCGCACTGGAGTGCCGCGAGTACACCACCCTGGAGATCGGCCGTTCGCGCATCATCCTCGGCCGCGTTGTGGCCATCTATGTGGAAGACCGCTATGTCGACCCGGAAGGGCCCTACATCAAAGCCGACGCGCTGCATTCCATCGGCCGCATGAATGGGTTGGGAAACTATGTGCGCACCCGCGACGCGTTCCTTGAGATTCCGCGGATCTCGTATCGCGATTGGAAGAAGAAAAACGAGTAGCGGACTGCGCCCTTGCAGGGTCTTAGCCGATCGGCGCGAGATGCTTCGTCTTCGAGTAGGTATACGTAATCCGGTGCGCCACCGTGATCGTCGACAGCACCGCCAGCACCCATAACACCGGCGCCATTACGCCCCAGTGATTGAACAGCGCGCCCAGCAGGATGAGCACGATCCGCTCCGGCCGCTCCATGAAGCCCACCTTGCACTGGCCGATCAGCGCCTCGGCGCGCGCGCGCGTGTAGCTCACCATCAGCGACGTCACCATCACGAACGCCACCAGCACCACGTACCGGAACCGGTTGATGCGCCCGTAGTAAACCAGCAGTCCGAAGAACAGCACCACGTCGGAATAGCGGTCGATGACCGAATCGAAAAACGACCCGAAGACCGTTACCTGGTTATTGCGACGGGCCACGCGCCCATCGACCATGTCGAACAGACCGGCTCCGAAGATCACCAGGCCCGCATAGAAGAACATCCGTCCGGAGTTTGAAGCATTGGCATGGCCGAACAGGAACGCGGCGACGATGTTGATCACCAGGCCAATGAAGGTGAGCGCGTTGGGAGAGATCTGGGTGAGCGCCAGCCCGTGCACAATCTTGTCGAGTAGCCAGCCGCAACCGCGGCCGAACGCGCTGGTCCAGGTCATTCCAACTTCCCTTGCTAGGACTTGGCCGGTGCGGCGCCGTTTTCCGGCTCGTCGTCACCCGCTTCGTCGTGAATCGTCGTCAATTTCAGAATCTCGAGTTCGCGCTTGCCGTTGGGCGTCACAATCGTGGCCACGTCACCCACGCGCTTTCCTACGATGCCGCGCCCGATGGGGGAGGTCGTCGAAATTAGTCCCTGGGCCACATCGGATTCTTCGCTGGTCACCAGCCGGTAAACCAGTTCCTCGTCTTTCGTCGTGTCGAAAACCACAACTGTGGAGCCGAACCCAGCCTTGTCCCGTGGAATGTTCGCCAGGTTCACCAGCGAAAGCTCGGCCATACGCCGCTTCAACTGGCCCAGTCGCGCGTTCACAAACTCCTGGCGCTGCTTCGCCATGTGATATTCGGCGTTTTCCGACAGGTCTCCCATGGCCACGGCCTTCTTGATCTCCGCAGGCAGCTCATGGGCAAGCTCATATTCCAGGCTGCTGATCTCAGCCAGTAGCTTTTTCTTGATGTGTTCGGGCATCGTTGTCCGTTGCGGCGAGCACGCTGCTCCATCCGCGAGAGATAGAAGAACTCAACTATTCATTATACGCGGGGGAAAACAGGGGTCAGGTTTCAGGTGTCCGGGGTCGGGCGACGCCCATACGGAGAGACTTGCTTGCACGAACGGTCGGCTGATCACTGGCTTCCTGACCCCTGATCCCTGACACCTGAAACCTGGTCTAAAAACGACTGCAGAATCAAGGTTGCCGCCACTTGGTCCACCACCCTCTGATGCTCCTGCCGTGCGTGGCCGGCTTCGTAAAGAATCTGGTGGGCCTCGTGCGTGGTCAGCCTCTCGTCCCACAGGTGAATCGGCAGCCCGCTCAACTCGCCGAGTTGCGCAGCGAAGGCCTGCGTGCGCGTCGTCTGCGGGCTGGCCTCGCCGGAGAGGCGCTTCGGATCGCCCACCACGATCCCAACCACCCCGAATCGTCTCGCCAGCCGCGCCAGAGAGCGAAGGTCGTCGCGCGTATTGCGCTTCCGTTCCAGCGTCAGCACCGGCTGCGCCGTCAGGCCCAGCTCGTCAGACACGGCAACGCCGATGCGCCGGTTGCCGACATCGAGTCCGAGGTAGCGAGGTGTTTTGGCAGCTTCCAGGTTGCAGCTCCTGGCCTTCAGCTTATCGCCCCTCGTCTCAGAAGCGAAGAACCGCTCCGGCGCTTACCCTGAGCCGGCCGGCGTTGTTGCCAGGCGATGGGCCGGTATACGTCGTCCCTTGCAGCGACGTCCCCAGATAACCGCCCTGCGCGCGCAACGCTATGTGCCTGCTCAGCGGAATGTCCAGTCCTCCATCCACAGTCCAGGCGAAGGAAGTATGGTTGCTGTACCGATACGTGTACTCCTGGCCGCTATTGTGCAACGTGTTCGTCCCAACCAGGACGTCGAAGAAGGGAACAAGGCGGGACGAACTCGAGACAGGGAAAGCAAATCGTGGACCCGCCAGCACGTTGAACTGGGAGATCGGGTCAACCGGCGAAGGCGGGCTTGATGCCTTGGTATAGCCAAACTCGCCCGTGAACCCGATTCCCTTGAAAATCCGGTCGACATCCACACCGGCAAGGAAGCCGCTTCCGGCCTGGTCAGCGTCGCCGCCACCGTAAAGATATCCGCCGAAGACGTCGAGAACGGCGGTGGAATTTGGCTGATTGGGAGTTGACTGCGACCAAGTGAGGGTTGAACAGAGGAGGGGGATAAACAACCACATGCGTTTGGGAAACATTCGTGCCTCTTCCACACGACGCTGAACTTCCGATGGGTTGAGAGTTCTCCAGGGCCGGTTAATCCTTGTGACGATGCGGCTCCGATTAAGTAACCCGGAGTTATCCAGGCAGCCGCGTTCGTTTGTCCAGAATCGCCCCCTGGGGCTGTCACGCTGCGCAACACCGGGATCCGGCAAGAAATCTTGATTCCGACTGTCACCCGATACAATCAAAAGGAAGAGAATCCCCACAGAGGTTTCCTGCGTCTTAACTAGACGAAGGATTAACGACGATTGATGGCTGGCCGCAAACCCTACAGCAGAAAGAAGAAACGTTCAGGCGCGGCGGGTTTTTTCCTGTTCATTTTGCTCCTGGCACTGGGGGTTGGGGGTGCCTTTGCCTGGCTGGTCGTTCTGCCTTTTGGTTCCTCCAGTGAAATCATTGTCGATGTTCTGCCGGGCTCCTCGACAACCCATATCGCGCAGCAGCTTCAATCCGCAGGGGTCATTCGCAGTCGCTATGCCTTCGACATTCTGCGCTTTTGGAAGCGCGGCGTCCTTCGCGCCGGCGAATACCGGTTCGATCATCCGGCCCCGGCCGAAGAAGTTTACGCGCGCATCGCCCGCGGCGATGTGTACACCAAGGCGGTCACTATCCCCGAAGGTTCGACCATCTTCGATATCGCCGCCCGCCTTGAACAGGCCGGCTTTGGTCCGCGACAGGGCTTTCTCGACGTCGCGATGAACCAGGCCGCGCTTATTTCGGACATCGACCCCGCCGCGACAAGCCTCGAAGGCTATCTATTTCCCGACACCTACAACCTCCCGCCCAAGGCCACGCCTGACCAGATCGCCATCGCGATGGTGCATCGCTTTCGCGCCGAAGCCCAGCAGATCGGCCTGACACAGGACGTCCACAACACCGTGACCATGGCTTCGCTGGTGGAGCGCGAGACCGCCGTCGATGGAGAGCGTCCCATGGTGGCCAGCGTCTTTGAGAATCGTCTCGACGCGGAGATGCCGCTGATGACCGATCCCGCCGTGATCTACGGGCTCCAGCTCGAAGGCAAATGGCGCGGAACGATCTATCAGAGCGACCTCACCCGCCCCACCCCCTACAACACCTACCTGCACAAAGGACTGCCACCCGGGCCCATCGCCAATCCCGGTGCCAAGGCGCTGCAGGCGGCCATGAATCCGGCCAAGACCGATTACCTCTACTTTGTCGCCGCCGGCGCCAACCCGCAGGGTCATTCCGTCTTCTCGCGTTCGCTTGAAGAACAGAACAAGGCTGTCGAGGGCTACCGGCGCGCCGTGAAACAGGACGGTGGCCGATGAAAGCCGCCTGTCGTCTTCTTCTCCTGAGCGCTTCGTTTGGTTCCGTCTTTCTGGCGGGATGCTCGCTCTTCCCCACCACGCGCAAGCTGCCCCAGCCCAAGGCGCCGAACATCACGCAAACCCTCTCGCCCGAAGAACTCGTCGACCGTCTCGAGCACCGCTGGGACAACCTGAACACCCTGATTGCAAAAGTTGAGTTCCACGCCAGCGTCAACAAGACCAAAGAAGGCGTGGCCACCGATTACCCGTCGGTTGAAGGCCACATCCTCATGCGCAAGCCGGCAGTCGTTGCGCGTGCTCGGCCAGATGATCGGCATCAAAGTCTTCGACATGGCAAGTAACGGCGAGTGCTTTACCCTGTCAATTCCGCATGACGACAAGGTTCTCAAAGGTTGCGGGGTTTCGAAGCATAAGTCCGCAAACACCTGGGAGAATCTGCGCCCTGGCTTCTTCTTCGACGCCATGATTGTGCGCGGGCTCGAACCCGACGACAAATACTCCGTGACCTCTGAGACCGCGATGTTTGAAGATGCCGCGAAGAAGCACCTCTACTCAGAGCCCGAATACGTCCTGCATATCACGCGGCAGACAACGCCGGCTCGCAAAAGGAGTCTCCCGTCCGCGTTGTCATTTTCATCGCGACGATCTGCAGCCCTATCAGCAGGACATCTACGACAACGAAGGCAATCTCGAGACGCAGGTCACCTACCAGAATCTATCAGGACTTCGAAGGAAGCAGGTACCCTTCGATCGTGACCATCAAGCGGCCCATCGATGGAATCCAGATCGTGCTGAACGTCGAGGATGTGAAAGAAAATCTGCCGCTCGGCGACGAACAATTCGTCGTGCCGATTCCGCAAGGCTCCAAGGTTCAAAACGTCGAATAGGCCTCCTCGCATCGCCCCTGAGCGCCATCCGCGCCACCTGTGCTACAAAGAGTGGTTGCGTTCCCATTGTTCTGAAACCAGAAAGGAATTCCATGGACCGCAGAACCTTCCTCGGCGCCGCTTCTGCTGCTTTTCTCGTCGATGCCCTCGCGCCCGCCGCCGGCTTCGCCGCGCCGCCCGCCGCACTGAAGCCAATGGACGTTGGCCTGCTCATCGTCCCACACGACGCGCCCGAGGCTACTTTCAAGCGCGTGCACGACATGGGCTTCGACAACTGCTTCCTTTCGCTCGACGGCTATATCAACGGGTTCACGAAGCAGGTTGCCGATCAGTTCGGCGATCTGATGTCGAAGTATTCGCTGGTTGCCACAACGGTCGAAGTAGTCGGGCCGGCGCCCCTGGTCTGGGACTTCCTGCAAGGGCCCATCGACCATCGGCCTCGTTCCACCCAAGTACCGCGCCGCGCGCATCGACGCACTGCGCCAGGTTTCCGACTTTGCCAAGATGCTCGGCATTCCGCAGGTACAAACCCACTGCGGCTTCATTCCTGAAGATCCGGCCGATCGCGCTCTATCCGGCGCGGTCGAGGCCATCCGCACTGTCGCGCAACACTGCCAGTCCAACGGCCAGCATTTCCTGATGGAGACCGGCCAGGAGACGCCCACCACCATGTCGCGCATGATTCGCGATGTCGAACATGCCCAACCTCGCCGTCGGTCTCGACACCGCCAACCTGATCCTCTATGGCAAGGCCAATCCGGTCGATGCCGTCGACATTCTCGGACCGCACGTGCGCAGCATCCACGCCAAAGACGGCAAGTGGCCCACCGACCCGAGCAAACTCGGCGAAGAAGTTCTGATCGGCAAAGGCCTTGTCGATTTCAAGGCGGTCTTCACCAAGCTCCACAAACTTGGCTACACCGGCGCAGTCACCATCGAGCGCGAGACCAGCGGCCCGCAGCAAATTGAAGACGTGAAGAACGAGAAGCTGTATCTGGAAAAGATCCTGAGCGAAGTTCTGGCTTGAATCTGACGCCGACTCGATTACCGTAGTCTGGAAACAAAAGGGAAGGACACCATGGATCGTCGCGAACTTCTGCAGGCCGGAACGGCGGTGGCTGCCGGCATGACTTTGCTCAAACCACTCACTGCGTTCGGATACGCGGCCAACTCCGCCGTGCGCCACGGCCTGCTCGGCTGCGGCAATCGCGGCACGTCGGTCGCCACATCGTTCGCGAAGAACACTCAGCGCGCAAATCGTCGCCCTCGCCGATCTCTTTCCCGATAATCTCGCCGCCGGCCACGCGCACTTCGACCAGGTGAAGGCCGGTCTTGGCCAGTCCGCCCATCGACAGCAAGCTTCTTTTTCATGGGCCGCACGCCTTTGAGCAACTCGCCGCCTCGCCCGACGTGGACCTGATCCAGATCTCCACGCCGCCCTTCTTCCATGTGCAGCATCTTGAGACGGCGGTGGCTTCAGGCAAGCATGTCTACTGCGAGAAGCCGGTGGGCATCGACATCCGCCAGGCCAAGCACGCGCTCGAAATCGCCAAGAAGGTCAAGCCCACGCAAAGTGTCGACGTCGGCTTCCAATGCCGCAACGCGCCGCCCATCGCGGCCATCGCGGAGAAGATCAAGGCCGGGGCCCTGGGCAAGATCGCCGTCACCTCCGGCGTCTACTACGCGCCCGCGTCCACCGAAAAGAACCGCCCGGGCGCCTCGAAGGACGAGTATCGCCTGCGCAACTGGCTCTGGGATCGCGCTCTTTCCGGCGACATCCTCGTCGAGCAGAACATTCACATCATCGATCTCTGCAACTGGATGCTGAATGCGCATCCGGTGAAAGCCTCGACGCACGGAGGCCGCGACGTTCTCACGCATTACGGCGATTGCTGGGATAACTACGAAGTTGTCTTCACCTATCCCGGCGACGTGCGCTTCTCCTTCTCCTCGACGCAGTTCGGCACCGACGGCCTCTTCGACGCGGGCCTGCGCCTCTTCGGCTCGGAAGGATCAGCGACCGTTCCCTACTCGGGACCGATCGAAATCACCGGCAAGCAGGCGTGGAAGTGGGAAGACTCGACGCAGGTCGCACCTGGAAGCGGTTCGGGCGTAGGCAAGTTCGCCGCCAACGGCGCCTTCAGCGACAACCTTGCCTTTGCCGATCGCGACAAGGAGCGCACCTTCATCGACAGCATCACCTCCGGCAACTGCCACAACCAGATTGCCGCCGGTGTCGAGACCGCGTTGAGTTGCATGCTAGGCCGCATGGCCGGCTTGCAGAAGCGCGAAGTGACCTGGGACGAACTGCTCGAGCACGGAGAGAATTACGAACTCGGCTTCAGCGTCGATCAGTTTGCCTGAGGATAACGCTGCCGAAGTTGCGAATCAGTTCGGCGTCTGCTTCTTCAACTGGTTCAGCTTCTGCTCCAGCGCCTGCACGCGGCGACGGCCTTCCTGCTGCCAGCGCGCGTCATGCTCGAAGCGGAGATAGCGGTTCCACGTCTCCATGGCGTTCATCAGTTGACCCTGCTCTTCCATCACCACGGCCTCGTTGAACAACACCACCGGGTCGCCCGGCGCTAACTCATCCGCGCGCCGCATGTATTCGAGCGCAGCTGTGCGATCCGTCGCGCTATCGGTCGCTTCCCCGCGTTCAAAGTGAGCGGAGCCGTCGTCCATCAACAGACTGGCCGTGACTGGCCCCTTGGCCACGAGTCGCTCCAGAATTTCGATAGCCGGGTCATACTTTTCTTCCAGAACGTCGGTGCGCGCCTCGAGTTGCAGCCAGTGCGCGTCGTTGGGCGCAGCTTGAAGTTCGCGCTCAATGTGCCAGTGGGCATCCGAAAGGCTTGGTGGCTCTTTGCCGTTGTTTGCTCCGCGCACGTGCCGCACCGGAGAGACCTCGGCAAATCCCGCATCGGGCATGCGTAGTTCGAAGATGCGCTGCTGCGTGTACGCCTCGGCAATCAGGTGTTCCGGATTATGCGCCAGCCGCCACCACGAAATCAGGCCCAATGCAATAAAGAGAGACGCAGCAAGCCCGGCTCCCGTCCAGTAATACATCCGCATCGAGGGACGCGACTCGGCTGCGTGCGGCGTCATTGCCAGATCTTCGGCCAACTTGCGCTGCGCCGCCCGTGGATGCGCTCCTCAGCTTCGCCAGAGTTGAGCTCTCCGCAGGCGAAACATCCGCAGCAAGCATCCGCAATCGTTTCGCACACGATGCGCAGCCGGCGGCGTGGGCCAGCAATGCCTTTGCTTTCTCGGGGTCCTGGCTTTGCGCGTCATCCGCGAGCAGCAAAGTCCAATCTCCGGGCTCAGGACACGGTTCGATCGACTCCTTGAAGACAAAGGTTTCCGCCTGCCCATAATCCTTTGCATCGACCGAGGATAGGACAGACCCGGTTTCTCTTCCCATAAGGAACCGCTCCAGCCCGCTGGCTAACTCGCTCCCGGGAATCTCGGGCGACCTCGGCGGAAGTGGTCCCGGATTCGGTCCTTCATTCATATCTGCACTCTGATTATCGTGCTGGCTGCTCTCATTCCTTTTCAAAAACCATTTCATTTTCATCCGGTCCCATCGAAAGTCAACTTGCAGCCCGCCTAGCCGGCCTCAGCCTGCGCCGGCGCCTGTCTCCCGGGCCACCTCGCTGCGCAGCCACGCCGTGACGCGGCGCAGCGCGCTTTCCACTCCCTTGGGCGTCAGCCCCACCTGCGAGACGTGCGCGATCTCTTCTGCCGTATAGCCTTGCAGGTAATAGAGCCAGAACAGCGCGCGATCGCGTTCGCTGATGCTCTGCGGCGCCCCGCGCAGCTTCCGATCCAGCTGCTCCAGCAAAGCGGAATGCTGCACGCGTGCCGTCGCGTCTGTCTTGTCCGCGCTTCCCTGTGCATGGTCTTCGAGCAAGGGCATGCTGACCACCTTGCCACCTCGCTTTGCTGAGTACTGCCGGCGAAAATAGTCGTTCGCTACCGACCCCGTGACAATGCGCAACAGCCCGAAAAACGAGTCCTCGCCGCGCGGCTCGAAGGTGCGCAGGATGCGACGCTCCTGCTCGCAAATCTTCAGGAAGACTTCCTGCACGATGTCATCGACTACCGACGGCGAAGGCGAAGTCACCCACATGCGGCTCACCCGCAGCGAAACCATGGAGACAAGGGGCATCGACGCGTCGCACAAGTTCCTGCCACTCCGCCGCATCGGCAGAGTAGGCACAAGCCCTCGCCAGATCGTTGACCGGTGTCTTCTCGTGGCGCATCGTGCGGGACTCCAGTTATTATCCCAACCTCTGCTGACTACCGCTTCTTCAAATGCCTCCGGCTGGATACTTGTGCAGCCGCTACTGCGCAGCATTTCTTCCTGTGCTAGTATCCCGCCAAGTGCCATCAATCTCCTCCATGAGGAGACCCGAATGCAAACCAGCCTGCGCCCCATGACGCTGGGCGAAATCCTCGACCGCACGGCCCAGCTCTACCGCACCAACTTCCTGCTCTTCGCAGGCATCTGCGTCAGTCTACGCCGGAATGTTGCTGGTTCTTAACCTGCTCCAGATCGGCGTGGCGGAACTGCTGATGAAGTTGCATCGAGCAGCGCAGCTACCCTGGATCACGCTCAGTTTTGTCGTTCTCATCATGCCGCTGATCTTCATCTTCGCCGGCGCGGCAGTCGCCGCCAACAATCGCGCCGTAGCGTGGGTCAACCTGGGAAAGCCGGCCACGATTCGCGGAGCCTACCGCAGCATCCTGCCGCGCCTCGGCCGCTACCTGTGGCTCATGACTATCATCGCCTTCTTCATTTACATCCCGTTTCGTCATTCTGTTCACGGCTTACTTCCTGTTTCTCTTTCTGTATGCGCGTCCCAAAGGGCGTCTTTGCATCCGGGGCCAATCCCGATCCGCAGGCCGCCATCTGCCTTCGGGCTTGTCAGCCTGGCTTTCTTTCTGCTCGCCTTTGCCGCCGTTGTCTACGCGGTCTTCATGGGCTTGCGCTATTCGCTTGCCTTGCCCGCATCGGTGCTTGAAGACTCTGAAGGCGCGCAGCGCCATTCGCCGCAGTATCGAACTCAGCAAGGGCTCGCGCGGACGTATCTTCGTTCTCGGCTTGCTGATTCGTTCATTCAACTCGGCCTGGTCGCCGATCACCCAGGTCCTCTTCATCGTGGCGGCGTTCAAGGAGCATGGGCAACTCCCGGCATGGATTCAGATCGTGCAGCAAGTTGTCGGGTTCTTCACCAACAGCTTTATCGGGCCCATGTATGCCACCGGTCTCACCCTCTTCTACTACGACCAGCGCGTGCGCAAAGAAGGCTACGACATCGAATGGATGATGGAAGCCGCGGGCATGAATCCTGCTGCAGCCGTCCCGTCGCTTCTGCGCCTCCGGCTCCGGCCGAGCCGGTTCTGGATTGGTCTTCGGAGATACCGCCGCCACCTCTGCCCTTCACCATTGAGCCGACAACCGCTCTGATCCACCGCCGCTCCGGACAATGACAACCGCCAGAAATCAAGGAGCCATAACGCCCGGTCATGAAGCGCCAGCCCCTTCTTCTTCTCAGTGTGCTCGCATCTCGCGATCGTCGCGAACGCGCAAGTCACCCCAGTCGCTCCGGCGTTGCTTGAGCCCGACAGCCGCTACAAAGCCGACGTGCTCCTCGTCGTCGCCCATCCTGACGACGATGTGCTCATCGGCGGCTATCTCGCCCGTCTCTCGCTTGATGAACACAAGCGCATCGCCGTCATCTACTGCACCACCGGCGATGGCGGCGGCAACGCTGTTGGCAATGAAGCAGGAGCCGGACTTGGCCAGCTTCGCGTGCTCGAAGCGCGTAAGGCGATGGCGCATCTCGGTATCGAGAACGTGTGGTTCCTCGGCCGTCACGATATACCCGGCCAGAATGTTCTCCGCTCCCTCGATGACTGGAACCACGGCAGCACCCTCGACGAAGTTGTTCGCCTGGTTCGCATCACGCGGCCCGAGGTCATCTTCACCTGGCTCCCCGCGCCGGACGTCGGCGAGAATCACGAAGACCACCAGGCATCCGGAGTTCTCGCCACCGAAGCCTTCGACCTGGCGGCCGACCCGACCGCGTTTCCCGAGCAGGTATCTCCTGCCCGAGATCGCGTGGGCATGAGCAACCTTACTGAGGGCCTGCTCCCTTGGCAGCCGCAGAAGATCTACTACTTCACTGACGCGTTCGAAAATTTTTCTCCCTACTGGAGCGATCCAGCCGAACTGCCTGCATTCCGCAAATCCATCACCGATGGTACCGGCCCAACCTACAACACGACGGACATCTCACCCTCCAGGCACATCTCCTACGCGCAGCTCGAAGCTGAACAACAAGCCTTCTACCTCACGCAAGAGGGTGACCTTGGTGAGCAAGCGCTCACCAAGAAAGACTTCAAGATTTTCGAATACCCCGTGCACCTGATCCTCGGCAAATCGCTCGTCGGCGGCTCTATCACCGGGGATGTGTTTGAAGGCGTCTCTCAAAAACCCCTCGCATTCACTCGCGTCCACGGCTATGAGCCCGACGCTGCCGCGGACATGGGTTTTGCAATCGGCGATCCCTGGCGCTTCTACTCCCTCTTCTGGAAGGCACACGATCTCGACCGGCTCGCAGCCCTTACGCCGGAGCCGGAACTCGCCGCGCGCTTCGGAGAAAAGCTCTTCATCCCGCTCCAGGCGTGCAACCAGACGTCGGAGCCAATCGAAGTCACGGTTGGGTCGCAACTCCCTTCCGGATGGTCCGACCAGACCGGCTCCGAACGTTACCCCATCCGCCCCGGTGAGTGCTATCCCCTCCTCGATCCAATCATCGCGCGAGCGGCGGGAAATGCCGGGTGGCAGGAGCTAGCCTGGTCGGCGACCACCGCCGGAAAGCCCGCGCGTTCCGTAAAGGTTCACGTCTATCTCTCAAACAGCGGAGGGCTGCCGCAATGAGCGCTTGCCACCGCAGGTTCTGCAATCGCCGCCTGCGCAAAGAGCCACCATCGCCGATTCGCACGAATGCGGATCGAATCCTGCCTGGCGCCTGATTATCATGAAGGGAAGCGCAACGGGAGGCGCAACGATGAAGCGCGGGATTCTGCTCGCATCGTTCGCTGCATCCCTCTGCCTCTTCACCGAACAGGTGGGCGTTCGGGCTCAGATCGCTCCTCCTGCCCCGCCTTTGCCTTCCAGCCGCCCGCACGACGCGACGCGCGAAGAATACCGCGCTCACCTTGATGAACTGGGCAATCTCGTCGCCGCCTGCGCCAAGGCACGCGACTTCAAGACCTGCAATCCCGCCGACGTCGGTGCCGATGATCAGATCCCCATCGATAACTCCATCAACGCCTCCCGCCGGCTCATTCGTTATGGCTGGCTGCGTGTTCTCCTTTCCAGAGCGCAGGACAAAGACGCTCCGCCGCCGAAGCCCGCAGCTACAAAAAAGAGCGAGGAATGGGCCAATGTCCGTCCCACTCCGCCGACCACCACGCAACTGCTGCAGGACGCGGAGTCGCGCCTTGCGCACGAACTCGCCCACGCCGATGCTCCGGTAGGCATGCCCCCTGCCCATCCACACGAGCGCGAGGTCATGAGCCAGGTGCTCGCGGGACGCGACTTTCAGGACCTCGGCGGGCCGCAGCCCCAGGACACGGCGATGGAGAAAGTCGGCAACTGGATGAACCGCGTGCTCGAGGGCGCCCTGCGTGCCAGCGCGCGTGCGCCGTGGCTGGCTCGGGCACTGGTCTGGGGCTTCGTAACCTCGATTTGCGTTGCACTGGCCCTGGGTCTGTGGAGGCTCGAACGCCGCTGGCGCATTCGCCTCGTCCCCGAGAATTCCGCACCCCCGCCGGGTGTCGCGTCCGCCATTCCCTGGCAGCAATGGATGGAGAATGCGCGCCACGCAGCCGAAACGGGCCGATGGCGTGAAGCCATTCATTTTCTCTACTGGGCGGCGATCTCGCGACTCGAATCGAAGCGTCTGTGGCCCGCCGACCGCGCACGCACCCCGCGCGAGTACCTCGCTCTCGTTGCCATCGACGACCCGCGGCAGCCGGGTCTCGCCACTCTCACGCGCAGCTTTGAGCGCACCTGGTACGGCGGCCTTCCCGCTGCCGAAGCAGACTATCGCCGCGCCGAATCGATTGCCTCGACGCTCATCTCCGGCCACAGCGCGTCCTCCGCTTCGCAAGGCGGTCGGTCATGACGACAATCGCTGCTCCACAAACTCCACGCCGCTCCTGGTTTCTCGGCTCCCTCGATCCCAAAGACCGCCGCATGGTTCTTTGGTGCCTGGGCATCGCATTGTGCCTTGCGGTTCTCATCGGCTTTCTTTTGCCTGCGGCCAACAACAACAGCAACCCCATGCCCTCGAGCTATCTCTCCGGGCAGCATGGCGCGCGCGCCGCGTACGAAACTCTGCTCCGCTCCGGGTATTCCATCGAGCGCTGGGAACGCCCGCTCCCTGAGCTCGCTGCAACCGCCGGCCCCGAGACCGTTGTCATCTTCGCCGACCCCCTCACCCGCGAGCCCGCCAATCTCAAAGCCGTCCGCCAGATTCTCGAACGCGGCGGACGTGTCCTCTCCACAGGATTCTGGGGCGCCTTCATCCTGCCCGGAGAGGCCGGCGACCCTCCTGACGAGTTCACATTCGCTGCATGCAAGCTGGAACCGGAAGGTCTCGAAGCGCTCGCCGGCTCCGGTGAAGTGTGGATGGTTCCGCAAGCCACATGGCGCGTGGGCAATCCCGCGATCCGCGTGGACTACAGTTGCGCCGGCCAGCCCGCCGTCCTCGAATACGACTGGGAAAAGGGGCATGCAATCTGGTGGGCGAGTTCAACTCCGCTCGAAAACGCATCCCTGGCCCGCGCCGGTGATCTCGACCTGCTGCTCAACTCGATCGGCCCGCGCGAAGGCCATCATTTCTATTGGGACGAGTCCCTTCATGGCGAAATCCGTTCCACCTGGAGTTACGCCTCGGGCGTTGCCTGGAACCTGCTCTGGTTCGGTCTCGTGGCGGTGGGCATTCTTGTCGTGCTTAGCTTCAGCCGTCGTTCCGGCCCTATACGCGACCTGCCCCCCGCCGTGCGCGCTACGCCCATCGAGTTCCTCGAGGCGCTTGGTTCGCTCTATCGCAACGCGGGCGCCTCTTCTACCGCCATCGCCATTGCGCTCGAGCGCTTTCGCCGCATCGTGCAGCGTCTCTGCGGCCTGCGGGGTCAGCCGATGAGTGCAGAGGAGATGGCAGCCGCTGTGCGCCGCCGCTTCCCTCAATCCGACAGCAGCCTCGAGTCCGATCTCAAAGCCTGCGAAGAAGCTACATGGAGCGAATCCCTCACCCCAGGCGAGGCGCTCAAGCTCATTCAGAAGCTCAAGGGCCACCTTGAACAACTCCGTGCAGCCGCCAACCCGCGCGCCGCGTTTGCGAAAATGCATCGTGTCGATGCACACCATGAAAGGGCTTCATGAACGAGGAATCGAATCGCGCAGTTCCGCCGGATGCGAACCCCAATGCCGACCCATCTCCCGCCGCCCCATCCCTTCGCGCCACGCAGCAGTTGATCGCGCACTCCCGCCAGGAACTGGGCCGAGTCATCGCCGGCCAGTCGGCAGTCATCGAAGAGGTCCTGATCGCCATCCTGTGTCAGGGACACGCGCTGCTCGAAGGCGTTCCCGGCATCGCCAAGACGCTCATCGTGAAATCGCTCGGCAGCCTGCTCGGCATCGGATTTCAACGCGTGCAGGCCACACCCGACCTCATGCCCGCCGACATTCTGGGCACCACCATCCTGCGCCCCGGGTCCGACTCCTTCACCTTCCATGCCGGCCCCGTCTTCACCGACCTGCTGCTCGTGGATGAAATCAACCGCATGCCCCCCCGCACGCAGGCCGCGCTGCTCGAGTGCATGGAAGAACGCCAGGTCACCTCCGACGGCATACGCCGGCAACTTCCTGCATGGTTCACCGTCTTCGCCACGCAAAACCCCGTCGATTTCGAAGGCACCTACCCGTTGCCCGAAGCGCAACTCGATCGCTTCCTGCTCAAGATTCGCGTCGCCTATCCCAATGAGGCGGAAGAGCTGCAGATCCTAGAGCGCCATCATGCGCGCACGGGGCCGGGACTTCTCGAAGACGCTCACCTGGTGCCCGTTCCCCAAGGCTTGCTCGAAGCCGCCATCGCGGAGGTCCGCTCGATTCGCGTCGAGCAGGAACTCTACACGTACATCCTGTCGCTCACGCGCCGCACTCGCGAGTGGCCCACCCTGCAACTCGGCGCCAGCCCCCGCGCCGCCATCAGCCTCATGCGTGTGGCCCAGGCTTCCGCCGCCTTCGACGGCCGCGACTATCTCGTCCCCGACGACGTCAAGCGCTCCGTCCAACCCGTTCTCCGCCATCGCATCATGCTCAAACCCGAGGCCGAGCTCGAGGGCTTCGACGCCGACCGCGTTCTGGCCGATGTCATTGCCGCAGTCCCGGTTCCGCGGCAATGAAAACTCTACATAAATCGAAATCGTCACTATATTTTCGAAATTTTCGAAAATATGCTATCCTCATTTGAGTCGCTTGGAGGATCGGAATGAATTTTTCTGCGGTGGAAACAGATGTTACGTGCGCGGTCGAAGTGTTTCTGGCGACGGCGTTGCTCCATCGGGAGCAGCCCCGGAAAGTGGATTTCACCATACAGGAGATTGTGAGCAGGGCAGCCAGGGAGAATATCACCGGCGAAATGAGACAAGGGGTCAGTGTTCACGCCTCGCAGCACTGCGTGGCGAATAAGGCTCCTAATCCAGCCAAACACCGAATGCTTTTCGCTACCGGCAAGCACGCTCGCAGGCTGCTCCTGCCTGGTGACGCGGTACATCCTCAGCGCACCGGAAAAATCTTTCCAGACGCTGGCGAGATCCCCGAAAAGTACTTCCATGTCCTGGAGTGGGCAAAAGCACGGTACGAATCGGGTCAAAGCAGCGAGTGCGCCGGACCACAGAGTCCGACAGACGTGCTTTCACACCAGGCCAGAAAACAAGGGACGTCTGACCGATGGCTTGAGTCGCTCTTTGAGCTTGAGGGTTTGGGGAAAGAGCACTGGAAAGACGTCGACCCCGACGAGTTTGTCAGGCAACTGCGCGAAGGCTGGGAATGAGCCGAATCTTCCTGGACACAAATTTCTTCATTTACCTGATAGAGGGCGCGGGGGCGAACGGCGCAAGGTCGCGCTATCTCCTGCGCGCTTTCTCCCAGCGCAGAGACGAGATCCTAACTTCCGTGATGACTCTGGGGGAGCTGCTGGTTCAACCATTACGAGCCGGCGACCAGATCATGGTGCAACAATACCGGCGAATCCTGAGCTCTCCCGGCATCACCGTGTTGCCGTTTCTTGAAAATGCAGCCGAGGCCTTCGCGCGGGTGCGGCTGAATACGAGCATTCGGCCGCCCGATGCCATCCAACTGGCAACTGCGAGTGTCGCCGGCTGTGATCTCTTTCTCACCAACGATGAGCGCCTTGTCAAAGCAATCGTTCCAGGAATCCACTTCATAACATCCTTCGAAAAGGCGCCATTTTGATCTCGCCATCCCTCCATCCCGAGCCGGTCACCGCGCCTTTTCAACCGCGCGGCCGTTGGGGTTTCGGGCTCACAGGCCGCACCATCTTTCTGCTTCTGGTCGGCTTCCTTGGCATTGTGCCGGGTTTCTGGGACGCGCGCCTCGCGTACTCCATGCTCGCATGGAATTTCCTTGTCCTCCTCGCCACCTGGCTCGATGGTCTCCGCCTTCCCGCGCCGTCGCAACTCACGGCAACTCGCTCGTGGTCCAACGCACCCGCGCTTGACTCCGACACGCTCATCGACCTGACTGTGGAGAATCACGGTAAGCTCATCCTCGTCTGCCGCCTCGTCGACGATCTGCCCATCGCACTGGTCGACCAGCCCGCGACACACCGGCTCATTGCCTTTCCGCGCGTGCTCGCAAGCATTCGTTATCGCATCCAGCCGCGCGAACGCGGCAATTGCGATGCCGGCTGGCTCTACCTGCGTTATCGCTCCGGCCTGGGATTGGTCGAGCGCTGGGCGCGTTCGCCTCTCGTGCAATCCGTCCGTGTCTACCCTGCGCTTCGCACCGGTGAGGAGCAGCAGATCTTTCTCGCCCGCAGCCGCCAGATCGACCTGCAACTTCGCCTGTCGCGTCTGCGCGGGCTCGGCCGCGATTTCGAAAGCCTCCGCGATTACCGCGAAGGAGATGACCTGCGCGACATCTGCTGGACCGCGACGGCGCGACGTGGCGATCTCATCACGCGCCAGTATCAGACCGAGCGCAGCCAGGCCGTCTGGATCGTCCTCGACTGTGGCCGCCTCATGCGCTCGCGCGTAAAGAGCACAGACCCTGCGAAAGAAAGTGGTGCTTCCGCCCCGGAACGCGCCCTGCCTCATACCAAGCTCGACCACGCTTGCACCACCGCCGTGGCCCTCGCGCAACTCGCGCTCTTCTCCGGCGACCGCGTTGGCCTCCTCGCCTACGGCCAGTCCGTGCAGCAACGCATCCTTCCCGGCCGCGGCTCCGCGCACCTGCGCCAATTGATCGAAGCCCTCGCTCAGGTGCACTCGGAGACAAGCGAGGCCGATCATCTGCGCGCCACCGCAACGCTGAATCATCTCCAACCCCGCCGCGCCCTGATCCTCTGGATCACCGACCTGGCCGAGACCGCAATGCGCCCCGAAGTCATCGACGGCGCGATGCAGCTTCTGCGCCGCCATGTGCTCCTCTTCGTCGCCATGGCGCAGCCGGAGGTCGAAGCCATCGCCGACACGCGTCCGCGTACCGTCGACCAAATGTTTCGCGCCGCGGCGGCGCAGGAGATGGCCGCCCGGCGCGAAGTGCTGCTCGCGCGCCTCCACGAGCACGGCGCCCTCACACTCGACCTGGGTCCCGATTCGTTGACGTCCTCTGTCCTGAATCAATATCTTGCCGTCAAAGAACGCGCCATGGTGTGATCGCCGATTGACCGAGGCGGTATTGGCGTTGCACAGATATCACCCTCGTTCTCGTAACGTTCCAGCCATTCCCTGCACTAGGTTGCAGTGGGTCCCCGCGGAAACGCCATGCCTGCATTCCGAGGAACTCTTTCAGGAGATTTGTGATGATCCGGCCCATCTCACTTGCCCTCTGCTTTGCTGCCTCGTTGTCCCTTTCCGCGGCGTTCGCGCAAACAGAAGACCAGGCGGCGTCCTCGCCCAAGCCAATCACCTATGTGTACGTCGCGGGTCCGACCCAGATCGACGGCTTCACCGTCGCGTCCAACGGCAAGCTCACTCGTATCCCGGGATCGCCCTTCCCTTACGCCGTACAGAGCCTGGTGGGCAACGGAAAGAATCTCTTCGGCGTCAACGGCAATCAGGTCGAGTCGTTCTCCATTGCCGCCAACGGTTCCGTCAAGCTGACCGAAACCAGCACGATCAGTGAGCCCAGCGGCTCATGTGGCCTGTTGACTGACCTCGCTCTCGATCACTCAGGCTCGACCCTGTATCTCACTGCAATCGCAGGCGCGCACTGTGAAGATACCGACTACCTTTCTTATCGAATCGCCTCGGGCGGCAAGCTCAAATATCTCGGCGACAGCGGCGACATCTTCCTTTGGAATTCGCCACTGACGGTGAGTTCCAATGACAAATTCGCATACGGCACGCGATGCCTCGATAACGGAGCTGGGTTCTTCGACACATTTTCGGGATACACGCGGAACAGCAGTGGACGACTGACCCTGAATGCGGGAATCGCCCTCCCGAATCTGAAGCCCGAAACCGCGAACGACGTCTACTGCGCAAAGGCGATAGCGGCTGATCCTGCCGGCCACCTCGCCATCTCGTTGCAACCCATCGATTCCATCTCTGGTTATCCTGTCGGAAAAGCGCAGCTCGGCGTCTTCAGCATCAACGCGCAAGGAAAGCTCTCTACGGCAAGTACCTGGAAAAACATGCCCACCAGCGGTACGGGGGCAACCGATCTTTCCATCTCTCCCTCGGGAAAATTTCTCGCCGTCGGAGGGGAAGGGCTGGAGTCGGGCGGATCGGGTTTTCAAGTCTTCCACTTCAACGGGAGCAATCCCATCAGTAAAGAGACAAGCACGCTGCAATATGGGTCCATCTTCTATTCCTTCGCATGGGACAATCAGGGCCACCTGTTTGCTCTCGGCGGCGGCCAGCTGTTTGTCTACTCGGTCACAGGCTCCAGCGTGACCCAGGCGCCCAACTCGCCCTACTCGTTCTCAGAGTTCAGCACGGTTCTGTTCCAGTCCGTCGCGCAATAGATCAGGCAGATGCAACGTTCCATCCGCTACTGCGCCGGACATGTACAATGGCCACCGTCCCCCCGCTCGTCTTCCGGGCGCATCTCCAGGAGGTTGTGATGTCTCGTTTCCTCTCTATTGCTCTTTGTCTTGCGGCCCTCCCGGCGGTTCCTACCTTCGCCCAGGCGGACGCAGAGCCGGACTCCTCAAGCACACCGGTCACCTATGTCTATGTCACCCGCCCCACCCACATCGATGGCTTTTCCGTCGCGTCCAATGGAAAGCTGACTGCCGTCCCGGGTTCACCCTTTGCCAGCATCACTGTCCAGGGCCTGGTCGGCAACAACAAGTATCTCTTCGGCGTGAACGGCGATAACGTCGACGCGTATTCGATCGCGGCCAACGGATCGATCAAGGCGGCGGCGACCGACGCAGTCACACGGCCCAACGGCTCGTGCAGCCTCGGTTATCAACTATCACTGGACCGTACCGGCGCCACACTGTATGCGGCTTCGATCACGGGCAGCCTCTGCGACAACACCGACTATCTGTCCTATCAGATCGAGTCGGGCGGAAAGCTCAAGTATCTCGGCGACAGTGGCCTGACCTTCCTCTGGAACTCACCTTTGGCCTTCAGTTCCAGCAACAAGTTCGCTTACGGTACAGAGTGCGTCGATTACCAGGGAGGTTTCCTCGACACGTTTCATGGTTATGGACGCAGCAGCAGTGGTCACATGACCCTGGATGCTGGCCTCTCGGAGCCCGGCATCAAACCTGAGAATGCCGACGACTACTTCTGCGCCAAGGCCGTCGCCGCCGATCCCTCGGGCCATTTTGCCGTCTCCCTCCAGGCCATCAGCAACTCAACTGGATCTCCGGACGGGGAAGCTCAGCTTGCCACCATGACCATCAGCTCGTCGGGGAAACTCTCCTCCGCAAGCACGTGGAAGAACATGCCGAGCACCGGCACGGGTGCGACCGCTCTGGCCTTGTCTCCCTCCGGCAAGTTTCTCGCCGTCGGCGGCGCTGGCTTGTCCGGTGGTGGAAAAGGATTCCAGATCTTCCACTTCAACGGCAGCAGCCCCATCACCAAAGAGAGCAGTGTCCTTCAATCCTCCGTGACCTTCCAGGCCTTCGCCTGGGACAAAGCCAATCATCTCTATGCACTTGGCGGAGGTCAGCTCTTCGTCTACACCGTCACCAGTTCCAGCGTGACTCAAGCCCCCGGCTCGCCCTACTCGATTCCCGAATCCACTGGGGTGCTCGTGCAGTCTGTAACACCGTAAGAAGTCGTTTTGAAGGGTACGCGCTTCAGCCGTACACCAATCGCCCCAAAGTATCGTATTCGCGATGGCCCGGTTTCTGTCGATTTCCTCGACAAGAGCTGGCCATCGCGCCCGTTTTCGGGGTACTATCGATAAACCCGCCGCACTCGGCAACGGAGGAGAACCATGTTCAGACTTGTCGCCGTACGACCTATTCGCTGAACATTCCCTCGGGCCGAACTTCGCTCGCCGCACCCTGCGCGCCCTCCCGAGGAATCGCCAACCCCGGGTAACTGCACTGCAAATCTTTATTGGATCGCAGCGTGACCCTTCGCTCATGCCGTCGCCCCGCGCCGGCATCGTGGAGACCCCATGTCTGTTCTTGAACCCATCACGGCTCTGCCGGAAAACAGTGGCGACCGCACTTTCTGGTCGTCCGTGCGCGAAGCCTTGCGTGGCTCGCATCAGGACTACACTGCCGGAAATCTGAACCGCGCCATCCTGCTCCTCGCCATTCCCATGGTGCTCGAGATGGTGCTCGAATCCTTATTTGCCGTTGTTGACGTGTTCTTCGTCGGCCGCCTCGGCGCGAGCGCTGTGGCCACCGTGGGCATCACCGAGTCGATGCTGGCGCTCGTCTTCGCCATCGGTCTCGGTGTCTCCATGTCCACCGGAGCCATGGTGGCGCGGCGCATCGGCGAAAAGGACCCTGAGCAGGCAGCCATTTCTGGAGTGCAGGCTATTGCACTCGGCCTGCTTATCTCGCTGGGTATCGGCATTCCCGCGGGCATTTTTGCACCGCAATTGCTTCGCCTGATGGGCGCAACGCCGGAGATCGTCACCATCGGGTCCGGCTACGCGCGCATCGCCCTCGGCGGTTGCGGCGCCATCATCCTGCTGTTTCTCAACAACGCCATCTTCCGCGGCGCCGGCGACGCCGCGATCGCCATGCGCCTGCTCTGGGTGTCGAACATCATCAACCTCGCGCTCGATCCATGTCTGATCTTCGGGCTCGGGCCTTTCCCGCACCTCGGTGTGACCGGCGCAGCCCTCGCCACCTTCACGGGGCGCAGCATCGGTGTGCTCTATCAGTTCTACCGCCTGCTCAAAGGGACGGAGCGTATCCACGTACTGGCGCGCCACGTGCGCCTCAACGTCGGAGTCATGGGCCGGCTCCTGCGCGTCTCGTTCAACGGGATCCTCCAGTTCGCCATCGCTAATGCGAGCTGGATCGGCCTGGTTCGCATCATCTCCCTCTTCGGCGCGGCCGCGGTCGCGGGCTATACCGTGTCGATCCGCATCGTGGTGTTCTTCATCCTGCCTGCCTGGGGGCTAAGCAACGCTGCGGCCACGCTGGTGGGTCAGAACCTGGGCGCGCGTCATCCCGAGCGCGCCGCGCAGGCGGTGTGGCGGACCGGGCTCTACAACATGGTCTTCCTGGGCACGATCGGCATCTTCTTCTTCGCCTTTGCCACGCCGATCGTGCGCCTGTTCGTCAACGATCCCGAACGTCGTGCCCATCGCCTCGCTCGCCTTGCGCACCATCAGTTGCGGCAACGTCGGCTATGCGTACGGCATGGTCATGCTCCAGGCGTTCAACGGCGCCGGAGACACGCTCACACCCGACCATCGTCAACTTCTTCGGCTTCTGGGTACTGGAGCTACCGTTGGCCTGGTGCCTCTCCGTCTACTTCCACATGCGATCCGAGGGAGCGTTCCTCTCCATCGTGATCGCCGAATGCGCCATTGCCGGCGCCAGCATCCTCCTCTTCCGCCGGGGACGCTGGAAACGGCAGAAAATCTGACCGCGGGGGGGACCGGGGAGGGATTCGAATCGGTTTTTCGGCCTTCCCGGAATCCCTGCGTACCTCTCGATCATCTGAGAGAATAATGCCAGGGATGCGCGCGCAAGAATCCAAAATCAATGGGCCGCTACGGTTGGCCCTGTTCACCGCACTCGCTTTGGCAGTTATTGCGCCTGCACGCGCCCAGGGAACCAACCCTTCCTCGGCGTCCAACCCCTTCTACGGCAGCATTACGGTCGCGCCTGCCAACGACGAGACACTCAGACTCTCGCTTGATGAAGCCATCAGCATGGGTCTGAAGAACAATCTCGGCCTCAAGCGGGCTGAGAGCGGCGAAAAGCTCCTGCGAGGGGAGAAAAACGAAGCCCTCCAGGAGTTCCTGCCTTCCCTGATTGTTCAGGGCCAGACCGGTGTCTATCAGCACAACCTGGCTGCGCTGGGATTCGGCCCCGGCGTCATCGGCCAGTTCAGTTCCCTGTTTCCCAGCGGCAAAATCCCGAATATCTCTCTGATCACGCGCGACACCCTCACCCAGGGACAGATTCTCTTCAGTCAGACCCTCTTTTCCGGCCCTGTGCTCGCGGGCTACAAGGCCGCCGGAGCCGCCGAGCGCTCCGCGTATTTCGCCAAAATGTCGGCGCGCGGCGAAGTGGTCCAGCAGGTTGCTTCCGCTTACCTTCATGCCATTGCGGCATCCAGCGAAGTCGACAACGCCAAGGCTCTCCAGAATCAGGACCAGGTCCTGCTCGATCACGCGCATGAGGCGCACGTCGCCGGCACCGCCGCGAATCTCGACGAACTCCGCGCCCGCGTTCAGCTTCAGTCGCAGGAGCAGGCAGTGCTTGTTGCCCAGAATTCGCTCGACAAGGATCTCATCCTGCTCAAGCGGGAGATCGGGATCGCTCCGGGCCAGAAGATCGAGCTTACCGACCCTGCTCCCTACAGCGACCTAGTCGACCAGACGCCCGAAGAGGTCCGCGCAGTCGCCTACCGCAGCCGCCAGGACTACCAGAACCTCCAGAACCAGTCCGTCGAGTACAAGGCGATTCACGCGTCGTATCGCAGCCAGCGCTGGCCCACGCTTAGCTTTGGCGGCTACTACGGGATCACCGACGTGGGTGGCGTCGGCTCCCATGGTACCTTCGTCGCTCAGGGCACCTTGAGCGTACCGATCTTCAAGGAAGCCAAGTTGCGTGGCGACACCGAGGCCGCCCGGGCCCAGATGGATTCGCTCAACGCCCAGCTCGCCGATCTCCGCGACCACATCGACCAGCAGGTGCGCTCCGCCCTGCTCGATGTGCACGCTTCAAAGCAACTCGTCGATGTCGCCCGCTCCAACGTCGACCTCGCGACCAGCGCGCTCAGCGACGAAACCGATCGCGTCAACGCCGGTGTCGACGACAATCTGCCCCTCGTCACTGCCCAGGCGACGCTCGCGTCCGCGCAAAGCAACCTTGTCGAGAGCCTTTATCAATACAACCTCTCCAAGCTTGCGCTGGCGCGCGCCGCGGGTATCCTTGAAACTCAGTACCGCGAGTACCTGGGCAAGTAAAAGCCCCATTCTGTTTGTTCCCGCTTCCTTTCCCTTCGCCGTCTTCGCTTCCAATCTCCAGCCTCGGTTAGAGCTCTCCGCGCGATCCGTCGCTGATTGCAGCAAAGTAAATAAACGCATTCGCTTGCAGGAACATCCAATCTTTCGCGTAACGTAGAGAATGGGAGGTTCGATGCGGACGGGAAGACAGCTTCAAATCAAATACTATGTGGAACCTGACCCGACGGCCCTGGCTCGGCGGGCGGCTCACCATTTCGTCGAAATGGTCAGTGAAGCCGTCGGCGCGCGCGGCCGCGCCCGCATCGCGATCAGCGGCGGCAGCACGCCGAAAGCTACCTTCTCCCTCCTCGCCGATCCGCGCGAGCAATGGCGCGCAGCCATGCCCTGGGACTCGCTGGAGCTTTTCTGGGTCGACGAGCGCTGCGTTCCGCCGGACCACGAGGACAGCAACTACCGCATGACCCGCGAGGCCCTCCTCAGCCAGGTGCCCCTCAAGCCCGAGCAGATTCATCGCATCCAAGGCGAGCTCGAGCCCGAAGCCGCCGCGGCTCGGTACGAATCCGAGCTCCGCAACAGTTTTCGCCTCGAAGGCGCCGAAAGTCCCCGTTTCGACCTGGTCGCCCTCGGAATGGGCCCCGATGGCCACACCGCGTCCCTTTTCCCGCATACCGAAGCCATCCACGAGCTGGGCCGGCTCGCCGTCGCCAACCATGTCCCCCAGCAAAAAGAGAGCAGGCGCATCACCCTTACCTGGCCTGTGATCAATCACGCCAGCTCTGTCTTCTTCCTCATCGCCGGTTCCGATAAGGCTCAGGTTTTGAACGAAGTGCTGACAGGGCCGCGCGATCCCGAGCGTCTTCCCAGCCAGCTAATCTGGCCTTCTAGCGGTATACTTACTCTGATTCTGGATCAGGCTGCAGCTGCGCTCTTGCCCCCCACAAATGGCGAGGGCTGTGGGGTTTTGGAGAGAACTCGATGATTTTGGCCGGAGACGTAGGCGGCACTAAGGTTGACCTGGCACTGTACGACTTTACGCAAGGCAAGCTGCAGTACACACGCGACAAGGTTTACCGGGCCAAGGACTACACCGGACTCGAAGTCATCGTCAAAGAATTCCTCGACGCCGACAAAGTTACCGCTGCGTGCTTCGGCGTGCCCGGTCCTGTACGCGATGGCCGTCTCCGCCTCACCAACCTTCCCTGGACCATCGACAGCCGCGAGCTTTCCTCGAACCTCGGCATCCAGCATGTCTTCCTCATTAACGATCTCGAAGCCAACGGCTACGGCGTCGCCGAGCTCACGCCCGATCAGGTCTTTACACTCGCAGAAGGCGATTCGAGCCAAGTGGGCAACCGCGCACTGATCGCCGCCGGCACCGGGCTGGGCGAAGGCTACCTGGTCTGGAACGGCAAAACGCATATCCCTTATCCCTCTGAAGGCGGTCACGTCGACTACGCCCCGCGCAACGAAGACGAGATCGATCTGCTGCGTTTTCTCAAGCAAAAGTACAACGGCCGCGTCAGCTTCGAGCGCGTGGTCGCGGGCATGGGCCTCACCAGCATCTACGAGTTTCTGCGCGACGTTCGCGGCATGGAAGAGACGCCCGAACTGGCCGCCAAGCTTGCCGAAGCCGGCGATCCTAATTCGGTGATCACCGAGATGGCTCTCTCCGCGCGCAGCGAAATCTGCGAGAAGGCCATGGACATGTTCGTCTCTGCCTACGGCGCCGAAGCCGGCAACCTGGCGCTCAAGGTGCTCTCTGTCGGCGGCCTTTATGTTGGCGGCGGCATCGCCCCGCGCATTCTCGAGAAGCTGAAAGACGGCACCTTCATGAAGGCCTTCACCGACAAGGGCCGCCTCAGCCAGTTGCTCATCAACATGCCCGTGCGCATCATCCTCGAAAGCCGCGCCGCCCTGATGGGAGCCGCTGCCTACGCCGAAGCCCGCGCCGCCGAACTCAGCGGCGTCTCCGCAAGAGCTGCGTCGATCAAAGGCTGAACTCCTCCGTCTACTAGACGCCGCGGGCCCCGCTTCAGCGCACCAGCTCGATGCCGATCGTGCGCGTGATCGTGTGCGGCTTCGGCTCCGAGCACTTGGTCAGCGCTTCATCCTCGCAGCTCCGCTCCACCGTCTTCACGGTGTTATCCATTGATCCGCTCAGGATCTTCCCGTCCTTCAAGCTCACCGTCAGCTCTACATCGAATGTCTCTTCGCCTATCCCGGCCTCGAACTTGCCGTCGCCGACCTTCCGCACGCTCACCCAGTTATTCGGCTTGTCCCCCACCCGCGTCTGCATCCAGCTTGCCGGTTGCTTGATCGTCGACTTCGCCGGCGGCACATGGCGAACCTCAAGCACGGCAGTCTGCGCTGCGCCATCCACGCTCTTCAACGTCATGTCGAAATCGATCGAGCTTTGACCCAGCAGAGCATAGGCGCCATCGGCCCACGACTGCGGCGTGCCGTTCGGCATATAGAAGTGATCGCCCGCCTTCGTCACCTGCCCGGTCTTCAATGCGAGCCACAAATCGACATAGAACGTCATGAAGTCTGTGATCGGCCCGATCGTCTTCGGATCGACTTTGCTCAAATCCGGCATCGTTGGATTCTGGTCCGGATCAAGTGTCAGTCGCTGATGCAGAGCCGCCGTTCCCGGTCCAAGATCGATTGGCTGCCCGTCGGACACCATGTGCGACCACTGAAAGTCTTCGAAGAACGCCCCTGATGCGTCCTTCCTTACCACACCACTCGCATCAATCGTGTAATGCCAGTTTTCATTCACACCGGTCATGCGATAAACCAGAGTTTCTCCCTCGTGATACTGCCGGTGGGGCAGATTCTGCGCCGCAGCCGCAATGGATGCGGTCACGAAAACAACGGATAAACATCTCAACTTCATCACTTGCCTTCCTGTTCCAGCCGGGCGCGCGCCTTCCGTGCCCAGCGCAAATGGGCTTCCATTCCTTCCACGCCCGCTTGAAAGGCCAGAAGCCCGGTGTGAGCCGGCTTTCCTTTACTGTCCCGCTCCAATTGGGCACGCAACTCTTTCGCGTACAGGCTTACTTCGTGCTCGAACTGCTCGAGAAAGCGGATCGCCGTCGGGCGCGGCACATTGCCATCCATAAACGCGAAACGCAGCATCATCTCTTCCACGCTGTGCACCACGCCCTCGCGCGTCACGGGCTGTTCCAACCAGTGGACGAACGCCTTCGCCCCTGCCGACCGTGACGTGAAAGACCTCGCGGCCGCGCCGGTCTTTGGGCTCGGCTTTGATCAGTCCGCGCGCAGCAAGCCGTCGCAACGCCGGATAGATCGACCCCGGGCTGTCGCTGTAGTGCCGCATCGCTGTCTCGACGAACGTCTTGCGCAGGTCGTATCCCGACTGCGGCCGTTGCCGCAGCAGGCCAAGAAGCGCAAATCCAAGTGCCGAGGCCTTTGTCATAGTACGTTTCGTACTATAGTACGAAACGTACTATCGATCAAGAGCACAGCCGGCCGTAGCACGGTTCTTTTACAGTTGCTGTCGCTGGTATCGTCTGTGACAATTGTCGCAACCTGCATTCCTTGCTTCTTTCGCTCAGGAGTTTTCTCATGGCTCGGCTCGCTGCCTCCGCTGTTCTGAGCACGTTCTTTCTGGCGCCCGCCTTTGTAACTTCGCAGGCGCTACCGCTCGAAACCACCGCGCAGATTGACAAGGTCTTCGAAAAATACAACCGCACCGACTCACCCGGCTGCGCGCTTGGCGTCTACAAGGACGGCCACATCGCCTACGCGCACGGCTATGGCATGGCCAATCTGAACGACGACGTCACCATCACGCCCGATACCGTCTTCCACGTCGCCTCCATGTCGAAGCAGTTCACCGCCGCGGCCATCCTGCTGCTGCAGCAACAAGGCAAGCTCTCCATCGACGACGATGTGCACAAATACGTTCCCGAGCTGCCCGACTTCGGCGAGCACATCACCCTCCGTCATCTCATGCATCACGTCAGCGGCCTGCGCGACCAATGGGCGCTGCTCGAGCTCGCCGGCTGGCGCTACTCGCAAGACCTCATCACCGATGACGACGTCATGTCTGTCCTCGTGCATCAGAAGGCCCTCAACTTCAAGCCCGGCGAAAAGTACCTCTACTCGAATACCGGCTTCACTCTGCTCGCCATCATCGTCAAGCGTGCGAGCGGCATGTCGTTTCGCGAATACACCGACAAGAACATCTTTCAAGCCGCTCGGCATGACGCACACGCACTTCCGCGACGATCACGAAGAGGTCATCAAGCACGACGCTCTGGGCTACGAACAGGACGGCGACGGCAAGCCCTATCGCATGAGTCTCACCAACTTTGACACCGCCGGCGCCACCAGCCTGCATACCACTGTCGAAGACCTCGCGCAGTGGGACGCAAACTTCGATCACTCCCGAATCGGCGGCTCCGACTTCCTCGAGCAGATGCTGCATCGCGACAAGCTCAACAACGGCGATCTGCAGGACTACGCGTCCGGTCTCGCCATCGGGACCTACAAGGGCCTCGCCACCGTCGGTCACGGTGGCGCCGATGCCGGCTATCGCTCCAACATCGTTCGCTTCCCCGATCAGCATCTCGGCATCTCTGTGCTGTGTAACTTCGCCGACGCCAACCCCGGCGCTCTCACCAATCAGGTAGCCGACATCCTGCTCGCCAAGGATTTCAAGACACCGGCAACGCCCGCGCCCGCAAAAGAGGCTGCAGCGAGCGCACCGGTCGCGCCACTCACCACCGAGCAGATGGCCGCAATCGCCGGCACCTACTGGTACCGCGACGGGGATGATTTCGCACTCATTGAAGTAAAGGACAGCAAACTCCAGATCGAGATCGACCGCGACAATTTCCACGAGCTGAAGCCCTTTGCCCCTGATCACTTCCACATCGCGGGCGTCCCGTGGGGGAACGACGTCGATGTCCATTTCATGTCGGCAGAAACAGGAAAGCCGCGGCGCATGGAGGTCAAGTCGGGCGACGGAAAGCCGGAAACGGCCGAGGCCGTTACGCCATTCGCTCCCACCGCGGCGCAGCTCGCTGAATATCCCGGCGCATTTGTCAGCGAGGAGATCGACCCGGTCTACCGTATCTCACTCAAGGACGGGAAGCTCACGCTGGAACGTCTGAAACACAAGCCCGACGCGCTTCGCCCCACCACGCAGGATGTATTCACCGGCGACATCGGGACGGTTCGCTTCACTCGGGATGCCAAGGGCCAGATCACCGGCTTCATTCTCAACGCGGGTCGCATTCAGAACTTCCGCTTCACGAAGAGAACGACCTGACCGTCTCGCGGACGGCCTCAATCTGTCGCCGGCACCGTTTGCAGCTATCCTGAAGGTGCTCTCGTACGTTACCGCATGCCCTTCTTCCACACTCTCGGTTCCACGCGCTACAGCTTCGCCGATCTGCGCGACCTTCTCGCCAAAGCCACGCCTTATCGCAGCGGTGACGCGCTCGCCGGAATCGCTGCCGAGTCAGCCGAACAGCGCGTTGCCGCACAATACGCGCTCGCAGATCTGCCGCTCACAACATTCCTCTCCGAGCAGATCGTGCCCTATGAAGCGGACGAAGTCACGCGCCTGATCGTCGACACGCACGATGCCGAGGCCTTCGCGCCAATCCGCTCACTGACTGTCGGCGAGTTCCGTAACTGGCTGCTCTCCGAGGATGCCACAGCCCGAGAGCCTCGCCGCACTCGCGCCCGGCATCACGCCCGGAGATGGCGGCCGCTGTGAGCAAACTGATGCGCGTGCAGGACCTGATCGTCGCCGCGCAGAAGATCCGCGTCGTTACGCGCTTCCGCACCACCGTAGGCCTGAGAGGTAGACTCAGCGCGCGCCTGCAGCCGAACCACCCCACCGACGCTCCCATCGGGATCGCCGCGTCGATCCTCGACGGCCTTTCTGCTCGGCTCCGGCGACGCGGTCATCGGCATTAACCCGGCCGGCGATAACGTCGCGGTCACCGACTCTGCTGCTGCGCATGATCGACGCATTGCGCGAGCGCTTTCACATCCCCGTGCAGAGTTGCGTGCTCGCCCACATCACCACGCAGTTGGAGGCGCTGCGCTGCCGGCGCGCCCGTCGACCTGCTCTTCCAATCCATCGCCGGAACCGAAGCCGCGAATCGCAGCTTCGGCGTGAATCTCGCACTTCTCGCAGAAGCGCACCAGGCCGGCCAGGAACTGCAGCGCGGCGCCGTCTGCGCCGACGGCGTGCGCGGCGACAACATCATGTACTTCGAGACCGGCCAGGGCTCCGCGCTCTCGGCCAACGCGCACCACGGCGTCGACCAGCAAACGCTGGAAGCCCGCGCCTACGCGGTCGCGCGCCACTTCCATCCCATGCTGGTGAACACCGTCGTCGGCTTCATCGGTCCTGAGTATCTGTACGACGGCAAGCAGATTGCGCGCGCCGGGCCTCGAAGATCACTTCTGTGGCAAGCTGCTCGGTCTGCCCATGGGCTGCGATGTCTGCTATACCAATCACGCCGAAGCCGACCAGGACGACATGGACGTCCTGCTCACGCTGCTTGGCGTCGCCGGCGTCAACTACATCATGGGCGTTCCCGGCGCGGACGACGTGATGCTCAACTACCAGAGCACCAGCTTTCATGACGCGCTTTATGTGCGCCGCGTGCTCAGGACTGCAAGCCTGCGCCGGAGTTTGAAGCATGGCTCGCGGGCGACCACTTTCAACGCCTTGTTCTCGAAGCCAATCAACCCGAAAGGCTCTTATCCGTATGAGCCGCGACGCCGGTCGAAAATCGAGCCTCATCCACGACCGCAGGCGAGCGCTCGCGCGCCATTTGCGCACGCTGACGCCAGCCCGCGTGGGCCTGGCTCGCACCGGCATCAGTCTTGAGACCAACGAACTGCTCGACTTCCAGCGCTGCCATGCGCAGGCCCGCGACGCGGTGCACAGCCGCATGGAGACTGCGGCATTATGCGCATCCATTGGCGGACCTCACTGCAACGGAAGTCCTGCGCCTGCACTCCGCCGCGCCTGATCGCGCCACATATCTTGCAGCGGCCCGGACCTTGGCCGGCAGCTCGACAAACCGAGCCATGATGCCCTCATCCGGTACGTAACTTCTCATCCTGCGCGCGAAGCCGATGCGTCTGTCGACCCGCTCGCAGTCATTGTTGCCGACGGTCTTTCTGCTCTTGCCGTCGAACGACATGCCGTCCCGTTGATCAAGGAACTGCTCCCACACCTGCATGGCTTCCAACTCGCTCCCGTCTTTGTTGTTGAGCAGGGACGCGTGGCCATTGCCGATGAGATCGGAGAAGCGCTGCATGCGCAGATCTCCGTTGTCCTCATTGGCGAGCGCCCTGGCTTGAGCTCACCCGACTCCCTGGGTGCTTACATCACCTGGAGGCCGCGTCGCGGCCGCACCGATGCTGAACGCAACTGCATCTCGAACATTCGCGGCGAAGGCCTCAGCTACGCGCAGGCTGCCGCTCAACTCGGCTACTATCTCTCTGAGGCCCGCGCTCGGCAGTTGACCGGAATTGGTCTCAAGGAAGCTGCGCCTGCACTGAAAGAGGGCTGAGCGGTGATCAAACGCTGGTTGCAACGTGGATTGATCGGCCTTGTGGCCGCCTTTGTGCTCGTCTATGGAGGCGACTGGGCGATCTACAAGATGCGCGGCGCGCCTACGGCCAACGTCACCGTCAATCGCTTCCTCACCGTCCCGCTCAAAGGCAACAAAATCGAGTACGACTACGAAGGCACAGGCCAGGTCACCTGCTCCGTCTCCCTGTTTCCGCAAGCGGGTCAAAACCCCTGCTGGTATCTCCGCACCCACCCCAATCAAACCACCAGCCTGTAATGCGGCGCGACCGCTCTGGATTCTGTCTTCAGCCGAAGATCACGCCATTCAGTGACACGTGGCACGCGGTGCGGAGGGTCGACGCTTGTAGCATCAACGGCATTCGCGGGATGATCAGCCCATGTACAACCGAACCGTTAACGAAAACGGAACCTATAACACGCGATGCCTTTACTGTTTTATGACCATCGCTTCTGCCGTGGAGACGGACTCAGCCCTTCACGAGGCCGAAGCTAATCACCTCTGCCCCGAAAGAGTCATCGCGGAAATGATGTTAGCGAAAAACGCGGAAGGGATGGGGGCAATCCAATAGGCGGCTGCACCAGCCACCCAGGGATGGCGATCCATTATTGTGGCGGAGTCGTCTGCGGCTCTTGTCCTTCAGGCGAACGCTGCTTCCCATTGGCAATCTTCTTGTAGAGATCCTCATCGGCGGCCTGGTTCAGTTTCCCGGCCTTGGCGAACTCTGCTTTAGCCTCTTCGCCCTTGCCGATCGCACGATACAGTCGAGCCAGACGCCAGTGCACATTCACCTCGTTCGGATTGAGCTTCTCGGCCATCTTCAACTCGCGCATCGCATCTTCCTTGCGATCCAACTCGGTATACGCGATTCCCAGATCGAGGTGATCGAGCGGGATCGATGCATTCTGTTTTTCCACGCGCTCCAGCAGCGGCACAGCGTCGCTCATCTGATTCGTCTGGATATCCGTGTCGGCAAGATAAAGCTGCGCCTGGATATGGTCGGGGTCGTTGGCCAACTCGGCGTGAAATTCGCTCGCCGCCTCCTTGTACTGCTTCTGCGTCCAGAGCAGATATCCGAGGCCGAAATGAACGTTTGGAAATTTCGGGTCAGCCTTCGCCGCGGCACGAAACATCTTCGTTGACCCCTCGTTGTCTTTCTCCTCGTCGAGCGCCTCGCCGGCCAGCATATCCGCCTCGGCGGAATCGGGATTCAGCGCCAGGATCTCCTTGTACACATCAAGCACGCACTGCGACTGCTTCGACCACAGGCAACTATGCGCCAACGCCAGCCGCAGCGAGATGCTCTGCGTATCCTGAGCAGCGGCGTCGCGAAGATAGGGAACGGCTTCGGCATATTGTGCCTGCGCGTAGTGCGCCATGCCGATCAAGGTTGTCAGTTGCAGATTGCCTGGCTGGGCCTTAAGCAGCGGCTCAAACTCGTGAAGGGCGCCCTCGGGATCGCCGCCTTTGAAAAGCGCCAAACCCAGATTCAAGCGCAATCCCGGCACATCGGGCCCCAGAGCAAGCGCCTTCCGGTAAAGCGGAACCGCTTCTTTAAAGTGACCCAGTCGTGCCTCTAGCAGCCCCAGATGCGCATACGCCTCCGGGCTCTTGGGATGCGCCTCGACATAGGCCCTCCACGCAGCCTGCGCTTGCTCGCTCTTCCCCTGCTGCTCCAGTGCCAGCGCTTGCTGGCGCTGCGGATCGGAAACTGGGGGGCTTTGACCAGAGACTGCCGCGCCCATAGCCAAGGCGAAGACTCCCGCTAAGATTCCAACCCGACTCACCTGTTCCTCTTCTCGATTCTATTGGACGATGCTGGACATAAAAAATGGGCGCGGCGAGGGTTGACCCGCCGCGCCCAGTTGCAGAGTTAGGTTAGAACACGAACTTGCCGCCGAGTTCCAGTACGCGAGGATCCCACGTGCTGGTGACCTGGCCGAACGTGTTGCCGCTGTTGAGCACCTTGCTGAACGCGCCGCCTTGCGGAGAGTAGCCGGTGCTGATGTTGTTTCCTTCGGTGTGGTTAAAGGTGTTAAACGACTCGAAGCGCAGTTCAACGTGCGCCCGCTCGGTGAGAGCGAACGACTTGTACAGCGACGTCGTGAAGTTCACACGGCCCGGCCCGACAACCGCGTCCTTGCCCGTGTTGCCAAAGCCAAGGTTCGGTCCGCCCTGCCAAGCTGGAACCACGTTGGAGAACTTGGACGTATCGAACCAGCTGTTGAACTTCTTCGGGTAGGACATCTTGCCGCTGATGTTGGGACGGACAGTGTAGCCACCATCCAGACCGACTGGATCCCAGCCGCCTGTATCGTGGCAGCCCGAAACCGGGTTACCTGCACCGTCGCAACCACCCGCACCGGTCACAGTTGCAATCACACCGGTTTCGTCGATGAACGTGCCGGCCAGTTCCCATCCACCCAGAAGTGAATGAGCCAGGTCAGTGCCCTTCGCGAAGAACGGCAGCTTGTAGACGTAGTTGGCGTTTACCATCTGACGGCGATCCAGCGCGCCGGAACCCTTGTCGTACTTGAGGTTCCAGGGGTTGCTGACACCGCTGAGGTCGTAGCTGGTGATGTCGATTTCGTGTGAATACGTGTAATCGAGTTCGCCGCTGAGACCCCATTTGTTTTGCAGACGGAGACCGGTTTGGAAACCGTTGTAGTTGCCGTTGGTATCGTTCTCTTCCTGCGTGATTCCGGCATAACCCTGGTACGTGCGGAACTGATTCGATCCGCCGTTGAAGGATGCGAAATCCGGGTACGCAAGCTGAGTCGTCACCGTACGGAGAGTGGTTGCCACTGTCGCCGGCCAGGCACTGCACCGGAACCGTGTTTGCTCCGACCGTGACATTGCCGACTGTCAGCGGGAAGTTGTTGATCTGCTTCTCGATGTTCTGATGCCAGGCAAGGTTGCCGACGTACTGCACAACCCAGACCATCGACGGCTTGAGTTCATGCTGCACACCGAGGCTGAACATGGCCACGGCCGGTGCCTTGTAGTTCTGCGCCAGGTTGGTTACGCCCGCGGCAAAAATCGGGAACCCCTGTGCCGCTGCATTCTGACCAGTCTGCCAGTTGTCTCCAGGGCTGCTCAGGTAGGTGTTGCTCAAGCTGAGGTTGTAAGCGAACGGTGGGCTGGTCGCGGCATTGTAGATGTCGTTGCCCTGCAAGCGCTCGTAGAAGGTTCCGAAGCCGCCGCGGAGAACGGTCTTGCCGTTCCCGAAGATGTCTTCAGAGAAGCCCACGCGCGGTTGCAGCGTGTTGTAGTCGTTCACCACGAGACCGCGTGGGAAACCTTCCACACCGGCAAGTCCCATCCCGTTCAGGTAGTACTGCACGGAATTGATCGTTGAAACGGCGGGGCTGGTCGGGTCGATCGTTCCGGCCGTCGTCCAGACCGGGGCGCTGGTGGGAATATACGTCGCAGGATTGAAGTTCGAGACTTGGTTGTTGCGCTCCCAGGCGTGCGGCATAGCGTCATAACGAAGTCCGAGCTGCAAGGTGAGGCGCGGTGTGACGTGCCAGTTGTCCATCACGTAAACCGACGGAGTCTGGTTTACGTAGTGGCGGATCGGGGTGGCCTGGTACTGGCTGAATAGCCGCCCGTCAGGCCGAGCAGGAGGTCCATCAAGCTGTCGTTGGTGGTGCTGCTGGGGCTGTAGATGCCCTGCTCATCACCGAACAGCTGCTGGTTCTTGGTGTAGCGGTTGTAGCTGAAGCCGTACTTCATGGCGTGCTTGCCCATGGTGTACGAGATGTCCACCTTCGGCTCGTAGTCTTCAGCAGCGTTGTGCCACGGCGCAGAACCCGTATCTTCGGCAGTGCCGTAGGGTGCCGATATAGCTCATGCCCGGCAGCGCATTCTGGGTGATTGCGAAGCTCGGAGCGACCGGGTTGACTGACCAGCCAGCGGGCAAATTGCCGTTGGAGCTGTTGACGATGTTGATGATGTTGCCGTCGTAGTTGATGCTGGCTTCGACGAGCAGGTTCGGATTGATCGTGCCGCTCAGCTTCAAAGCAGCGCGAGTTCGACGGGTTGTTGAGCGTGCTGGTGATGGTGTTGTAGCTCGCCCACAGCCAACCGAGCATCGGCTAACGCGTTGCCCTGCGAGACTGAGTCGTGCATGTAGTGGCCGAGGATCTGCCACTTGTCGTTCCACTTGTGGTCGACGCGGACAACATCGTCACGAACGTTGATGGCATTGCTGACGTTGGTGATGTTCTTGTCCTGACCGGCCACGTTCGGTTTCGGAAATACCGGCGAATTCAGGTACAGAATGCCGTTCGAATCGAACAGCGAGGCCGGAATTGTGTTGTTCGGGAACGGCGTGTTCGGAACCAGCCCGAGCGGCGCCAGTTTGTTGATGTAATACGAGGTGGTGGTGGCGATGTTCGGAACCACGAGCTTGTTGCTCGAGTCAAACCCCGGAGCCACATAGGTCAGGTTCTGACCCGCGACCGGTAGGTCGGCAGGATCGATCGTTGCCTGTGTGTTTGCGCCGTTTGGCTGAAGGATCTTGCGCCACTCTTCATTCCAGAAGAAGAAGGTGTGCTGGTGGTCCTGGTTGTAAAGCTTGGGAATAAACAGCGGGCCGCCTATGTTTCCACCGAAGATGTTGTAGTGCGTTACTGCGCGTGGATTGGCGGGGGTTGACAGCTTATCGAAGTAGCTGTTCGCGTCGTAGTCCGTGTTGCGGTTGAACTCGAACAATTCACCGTGGAACTTCTGCGTGCCGCTCTTGAGCGAAAGGCTCATCGTGGCGCCGGAGGAGATACCGTAATCCGGTGGATAGTTCGACGTCAGCATGGTGAACTCGGCGATCGCGTCCTGTGAAGGCATAATGTCCATGCCGCCCGCACCGCCGCGGTCATCGGCTTCGCCACCGTCGATGAGCCAGATATTGTGGCTCTCACGAAGGCCGTTGACGCTGATCGTGAAGTTCGCCGCCACTGAGGTCGGCGTGTTGCTGTCGGGCAGAGCGGAACTGACTCCCAGGCCCAACGAGGCCAGAGCCGCAAAGTTGCGGTTTTCCGTTGCGATTTCGCTGATCTGCTCGGAGTTGATCAGCGTGCTGACCACGTTCGAGTCAGCCTGCACAGCAAGAGCATCCGCTTCCACGGTGACGGTTTGCGTTTCCGCACCGACCGTGAGCTTGATGTCTACGCGTGCTGTTGACGACACGTTGACGACGATGCCGTTCTGGGCAAACGACTCAAAGCCCTTCGCCGACACCTTCATGTTGTAGTTGGCAGGGTTGAGTCCGGCAATGTCATACAAACCGGTTCCGCCACTAATGGTCGAGTGATTCTCGCCAGTTCCCGGATCGGTGACTGTGATCTTTGCTCCCGCAACGACCGCCCCCGTCTGGTCTGTGACGATGCCGGTGATCTCCGAGTTAGCTTGCGCAAACGCCCCCACGCACGCCAGCATGAAGAACAACGGCAACAGGAGATACCTGTATCTCGCTTGTCTCATGTGACCTTCCTTTTCAAAGTGTTGCTTTTGGTTGTTTGTCCCAGTCGCTTTCCCATTGCCGCGGCACGAAGCCGTCAGAATGGTTCCGAACCCCCGGTTGAATCGCTGTTCGTCGCGCGTTGACCGGCTCTTTTTGCTTACTTCCACCGGCCCTTTTTCGGCCAGACACACCAACGCCTCCACGGCCTCTCCCGGATTTCCGGAGGGCTGCGAAGGCAGGCGCTCTGGCACAAATTCGCTCAAATACACCGATTTACCTGATTGTCCTGAATTGCGACCGAGCCATTTAACGCGTGCGAATTGAGAATTGTCAAGAAGAAAATCCATTTACTAGAGCAATCCTCCGTCCGCCCGGCCCGTCTTGTTCAACCCCCTTCAGCACTTCTCTGAAGCTGGTTGCCGGCCGTCTTGGACCGGTTGCGGGATTTTTCGTCATTCTTACTTCCGCCGAAGTGCTCCTCTTATCCTTCGGCAATCCGTCGGCTCTATGACCGCCCCTCGAGCTGGATCCGGCTCGAACTGCACATCGAACGGCCACACCTTTTTTCCAATCAATGGAAGATGAAAAACACTCATTCTCCACTTTTTGGAAGAGCTGCACTCAAACGTTTAAGCAGTTTGCGTACAATTCACCTATCTCTGAGCCGGGAGACATTTAATGCCTGTTGAAGAACAATTGTCAAGTGACTTCGGGCCTCTCCCAGGCCCCGGAGCGCATGCATGGACACGAACACCCGGCCTCATCCCTTGAAACCGTAGATAGGACAGCATCTACACCAGGTTACTTGCGTGAGACCTCATGTAAATCGATTCTTCCGTCCATGGCTTCCCTCGCTGCGCTGCATCGACTCCCTTGCTGTCATTTCTAAACTCACCCCGAAGCGCGCAACCAGTCAGCGCCGCAGCTGCACGTACTGCGCAGGTACTCGTCTATTTTCCCTATTGCAGAAGGTTCCTTATTGCAGTCGGATTTGATCCCGAAGCTGCCGGGCAGTGGCCTCGAGGAATGTCTCCACGCTTGTTCCTTCAGGCTCGACCAACCCGGACTTCTCCTTGATCGCGGATGCGATCCTGGCCGCCAGCCTCTCGCGTGTACCCAGGCTCATGTCGAGCCGCCGCGCCAAAAACTCCTCCAGCACTTGCAGGTCAGTAATGGAAAGCTTGGCGATCTCCACCACCGGGAGCACAACCGCGGTATGCGGCTCGGCGACCGGTGTCCGGTCAAAAAGCTGCGCGGTGAACGTCCGGGACCCGGCGTCGCCCCACAGCGGAGCTTCCGGCTCGCGATCGCGAACCACCAGCGTCCCCGCCGCCAGGTCACCCAGCCGCTGGTGCCGGCTGGTCACAAACATCGCAATCACGCCAACCGCATAAAAGAAGGGGAGCTGGTCCACGTAGCGGACCAGGTTGCGCGCCATCGACTCCAGCAGGCTGATCGGTCGCCCTGACTGCTGAATCACGCGAATCCGCGCGGCGCGTTTCCCCGGCGTCCGCCCGTTCCACAGCGCCTCAAACAGCGTGAAGTAGCCCCAGTTGAAGAGAAAAAGAATGAAGATGACGATGGCTTCGGCCCACTGCGCCGACTTCGGACGAAATGCGTGGAGTGCCGGTAAAAACAGGAGCGCCAGGAGCAGCACGACAATCAGGCCCGCGCCCCACAGCAGGTAATCCAACAGAAGCGCAATAAAGCGGCTGCCGATGCCCGCCAGCGGCATCTCGATGGTCACCAGCTCCGGTGTGTCGATGCTAAGATGATCGCTAAGCTGGTCCGGCCGCAGGTTCCCGCCAACGTCCATGCCTCAAGTCCTCTCCAACCAGTGGATCGCAAAGAGAAGGCCCCACTGGGACAGGCTCTCTTCGCTCCTGGCGCAATCCGGATCTGCAGGCCTCAAACAACTCTCTCGCTCCGAATTGCAGGAGATGGCCCTCCTTTACCGCCAGGTCGCCGCAGACCTTTCGGTTCTGCGACAGGACGCGACCGCTCAAACCTACGCTGCCCACGTCAATCAACTCCTGGCTCGCGCCCACCATATCATCTACTCCGGCCGCAAAACGAGTTTGCGCTCCCTCTTCCATTTTCTGCGCGACGAGTATCCGGCCGTCTTCCAGCGCCAGATTCGCTTCGTCCTTGCTTCCCTGATCGTCTCCGTCGCGTTCGGGCTGCTTGGCGCTGCCCTCACCACCGCGCGCGTCGAGTTCATGCGCCACTTCGTCGGCCCTGACATGATCGCCACCATGGAACGGCATCAGATGTGGACCGAATCCATCGTTTCCGTGGCCCCGCGCGAGACAAGCCACATCATGACCAACAATCTCACCGTGAGCTTTGTCACGTTTGCCGGCCGGAATCACCTTCGGCCTGGGCACTTTCTATTATCTGTTCATCAACGGAATGATGCTGGGCGTGGTCGGCGCCGCCTGCCATCAATACGGCATGTCTCTTCCCCTCTGGAGCTTCGTCGTCGCGCATGGCTCCCTCGAACTGCCCTCCATCATCATTGCCGGCGCGGCGGGATTTCGTCTCGGGTACGCGATGCTCTTTCCCGGAACTCTTCGCTGGAGAGACTCTGTCGCCCGCGGCGGCATTGAAGCCACTCGCCTCGTTGCAGGCATCATTCCGCTCCTCGTCATAGCCGGTTGTCTCGAAGGCTTTTTCTCGCCATCGCAGGCGCCCATCTGGCTCAAGTTCACCGTCGGCGGAGTGCTCTTCACGCTCCTGAACCTTTGGCTTTTCCGTCCCGTCTCCCCCTCATCTACAGTTACCTTGTGACCTATCTCACATAACTGCCTGGCAACAGTGCTCCTCCCTTGACGAAGGTAACGTGTTATAAATCACAGCTAAGTAACTCATAATAATTCTGATAACTCTACTAACTTAGCGGTATACTTCTTGGCACTGATACTTGCAGCCGCGCGTCGTTGCCGGTTTCTCACGACCAGTGGCAAGTTAGGCAGTGTTTCACAACCCGGAAGCTGCACAGTCCCCCCTCCGCAATACCTGCCCATGGCCTGAGACTCCGCGAGTGTCCGGGCTCCTTCACGGGCACATCAACTCCGCGTCACTGCAGGAGGGATGAACCATCATGAAGTACTTCCGCCTTGTTCTGCTCCTCATCTTCGCATTCACTGCGCCAGCCTACGCATCGGTTACCGTCAGCAGCCCCAGCGCCGGTTCGACCGTAACTTCGCCTGTAAGCTATAGCGCCACAGCCACAACGTCCACATGCAGCAAGGGCGTTGCCTCCATGGGCATCTACGTCAACAACAAGCTCACGTACACGGTGAAAGGAAGCACACTCAGCACATCGCTCAGCCTCGCCCCAGGCGCCGAACACACCGTCGTCGAAGAATGGGACAAGTGCGGCGGCGCAACCTATACCACCATCAATCTCACCGTTACCAGCGCAAACCAAACCACAGTGACTCTCACCGCCAATCCCTCCACGATTGCCGCAGGAGGCTCCTCGACCCTCACGGCAAATGCCGCCAACGCCACGCAGGTCTTCATCGCAGGATCCGACGGAACCACCTACCCCCTTGCTTCCACCGGGGGAACCGTCACCGTGACTCCAACCGCAACGACTACCTATAAGGCGACGGCTACCGGGACGAGCGGCACGGTCTCCGCAAGCGCCACGGTGACGGTCAAGGCAAGTCCCGCGGCGACCGTAACGATTGCTGCCAACCCGACCGTGATCATGGCCGGTAACTCATCCACGCTCACAGTTGCCGCCACCAACGCAACAGCGGTGGTGATAACTGGATCCGATAACTCTTCCTACACTCTTCCCGACGCAGGCGGAACACAGCCAGTGAGTCCGGCATCGACCACCACGTATAGTGTCGTCGCCACCAGCAGTGGAGGAAACGCCACCGCTACAGCCACCGTGCTCGTAGACTCCGCGGCCAGCGTCAACGCCATCGGTCACGTCATCTTTCTCCAGCAGGAGAATCACTCCTTCGATAACTACTTCGGCATGCTCAATCCGTATCGGGTCGCGCAAGGACTGGAACGTAGGCGATGACGGAGTGACGTACACGGTTGACGGCATCGACGACAAGCTGAACACCCTCTCCAACAAAACGGATGCCGGCGTAACCTATGCTCCCTTTAAATTCGTCAGCACCTGCACCGATGACAACAGTTCCGATTGGCTCGCCAGCTTTGGCGATGTTTACCCCTGGAGTCATCTGCCCAACCGCCCCATTACCATGAGCGGCTTCGTTCACAACGCCGCGGGATATAACAATAGCTGCGCCGCCAGCAACAGTTGTTCCGGCGTATTCACTGATACCACCGGCCTGCGCGCCATGGGCTACTACGACCAGGGTTATCTCAACTACTACTACTGGATGGCCTCGGAATTTGCGGTCTCCGATCGCTGGTTCTCTCCCATTGCCAGCAAGAGCGTCAACAATCGCATTGCAACCTTTTCCGGCGGCACCACGCAGGGCCTCGTGAGAGATCCCGGCGGCGATGACCACCTGCCGCAACTGAACATGCCTACCATCTTTTCCGAACTCACAGCCGCCAAAGTTTCATGGAAGATCTACTACACCGTTACCCAGGGTTTTTGCGAGGAGGAAGATGAGTGCGTTGAGAAGCATGAGTCCACGTACCCCGCGACTTATTTCTCCAACTTCTCCTACTCCATGAACTTCCTGCACCACAACACCACCGGCACTTGTCCTGCGCCGCTTCAACCATCGAGCACCATCGGCGATACAACCAACTCCTTCTGCTTCGATCCCGAACACATCGCGCCTCTCTCCACCTACTACACAGACCTCATCAACGGCACACTGCCCAGCTTTGCTTTCATTGAGGCGGGCTATGGGAACAACGATGAACACCCGGGCTCAGGTCAATCCGTCCTGTATGGCCAGGCGCAGATCGCCAAAGTCGTCAATGCGCTCATGAACAGCTCTTCCTGGAATGATTCCGTCTTCTTCTTTGCCTATGACGAAGGCGGCGGCCCCTACGACCATGTGCCTCCGGTACCGGGTCACTCCAACGACCTCACCAGCAAATCGCTTGGGCCGATTCCGGATATCTCCACCATTGCCGTCAATCCCGACAGCTATTTCCCGTGCGTTCCGGCCAGCGGTGTCGCCACTACGCATTGCGACTTGACCTCCACGGAACAAGGCTCCAACCCGGCCGACGCTTCGGCGATCTATGGATTCGCCGCGCAACTTGGCTTCCGCGTGCCCAACGCCATCGTCTCGCCCTTCACCCGGCGTCATTATGTTTCGCACACGCCCATCGATCACACCGCGGTCATCAAGTTCGTTGAGAATCGGTTCATCGGCCCCAACGCACACCTGACCCAGCGCGATGCGATTCAACCCAATCTGCTTGAGTTCTTCGACTTCACCAATGTGCCCTGGTCCGCGCCGCCAACGCCGCCAGCCCCGGTCACAGCCGAAGCCCTTGGGCATAACCCCTGCTCGCCTGCCAAGATGTAAGGCAATCTCGTGTTGAACAACAAAACGCCGGCAGGAGATGCGCTCCTGCCGGCGTTTTCTGTCTGATTTGCTCGCTCTCGTCAGACCCGCACGAAGATCCTCTTCTGATACATGATCCAAACCGGAATGAAGCAATACAGCAGCGTGAAGAATGAAAAAGCAAACGCTGCCCATCCCGGTGTCGGCATGTGGATGAACACGTTGCGTGGCCATCCACGACAGCGGATTCATCACGTGACCATCCGACGTGAAGTGAATGCGCTCCAGCAATCCCGGCACCAGTTCGCTGAACATGTAGGCCGTGATCGCATTCGAGCCCAGCACCAGGAACGGATACACAAACTTTTTGCTTCCCTCGCCGCGTCCCCAGCCCAGCACATCCATCAGCAAATACGAAATGGTCAGCACCGTGAGCGAATAGCCCGCGGCCACCAGCACAAACGTGCTCGTCCACATGTTCTTGTTCAGCGGGAACTCCAACGACCACAGATACCCCACCGCCAGGCATCCCACCGCTGCCGCGGCAAGCCCCGCCAGCGTGCTGGTCGCGGCCCGCTGCCCGCGCAGCCACAAACCCGCCAATACGCCCAGCAGGCAGGTACCCACGGCCGGAAGATCGCTCAGCAGCCCCTCGGGATCGCGCGTATCGTGCGGATCGGCTGTGCCGTAATCGAGGTAAAGGTGATGCGGCATGATCTGCCGGTCAAGCCAGTTCGTCAGGTTATTGCGCACATCCATAAACGGAACGTCGCGCCCCGGCATGCCCACACCCGGCACCGGCACCCAGCGGATCAGCACCCAATAGCCCACCAGCGCCAACCACCAGCGCCACAATCTTGGTCGAGGCCTTCTGATCCCAGATATAGAACAGCCCCACGATCAGATAGCAGATCGCAATCCTCTGCAGCACGCCGTAAAAGCGCATGTACTGCCAGTGGAAGAACGGAAAGTTGTTCACCATCCAGCCCAGCGCAAACAAAACGATCGCGCGGTACACCGTGTGCCGCGCCAACTCCGCGCGCGTCGCCCCGCGCTTCATGCGCGCGTGAAACGCAAACACGATCGACGCGCCCACCACAAACACAAATGTGGGAAATACCAAATCCGTCGCGGTCAATCCATTCCACTGTGCGTGATTCATAAAGCCCCACGAGCCGGAGCCGCCATTGTTGTTCACCATGATCATGAATGCGATCGTGATGCCGCGCAGCACATCGATCGAAAGCAGCCGCTGCATGGATGTCTTCGCCGTTGCCGGATTCACCATACTTCTTTGATTCTCCGTGAGGGAAACGTCCTGGATGCCACTACCCTACGCGCTCCACCCCCGGTTCGCCAACACCTTTTCCGCGCGTGCCGGAATTCAACCGCAGTCCCATGCCTACAAGCGTGGAATCGACACCACGATTTTGCTCAACAACCAGCTATGGTCATTCAGACTGAATGGGGCCTCCACGCGTTCTTCAGCGTTTCCCGCGCCCCCGCAGACAGGTCTTCGTCTGTCGGTTGGAGGTCGGTCGTGATGGGTCGAAGAACCTGGCCTTGCCTTGGTCCAGTAACAAGCGAGACATGCATCACACCCCACCCTCCATCACGAGTGGTATGCTTTCTGGTCATCGGGTCAGTACCAGGAGGACGCTGTGGGGAAAACACTGCTCATTGCCGTCGCGAGTCTGTCTCTTCTAGCCGGTTGCAGTAACGCCAATAAAACGGCAAGCGCTCCCGCCGAACCAAAATGGAAGGGCCTGCCCTATCGCCTCACGCTCGACACCGCGGCCGTCAAACCCAACCCCGCCGGCGTCACCCTGCCTGGTATCAAGTGGACGGCTAACCCTCAAGAGCTTCAGCGCCGCATTACGCTCGTGGTTCACTTCGACGCCGCCGCAAGCAGCGCCAAGCAAGACGGCGCCCCTATTGCCAATCAAATGGTGATGTATCCCGTCGACATCAAACCCGACCCCGAAGGCGCCCTGCCGGCCGACTACCTGACGGCGGCAGACAAGGAACTCTCCAAATATCTCGGCGCCTATTGTGTAAAGGGAAGATCAAAGTCACGGTTGCCATGGCGCAGTCCTCGCTCACCAATCAGGCCGGCGACGCCGAGATGAACGCCAAGCGCCTCTCCGACTGGCTGCCCATCGACGTAGAGTTCAAGAACCCGCACCCGAAGTGCTAGCGGCCCGTCACATCTCTACTCTGAAGCGGGTGCCCCACCTTAAATCGCGCCTTGTGCGTTTAAGGCTGCGGAGAGCGTGACTCTCGCATGCGAGCGCAGTCAGCGAGCGTCGTGCCGCACCGCAGGTGCCGAGCGTCTGCCGCACTGCAAGTGCTAAACTCCCCCTTCAGGCCAATCCGTAAATTTCCTTCGCGCTTTTCCTGGAGACAGCCATGCCCGAGTTTCAGCCCTTCGTTTCGCCCAACGAGCACCGCCCCGAGTTCACCTTCCGCGCGCTGCTTCTCGGCTCCATCTTCGGCATCATCTTCGGAGCGGTCACGGTCTACGTCGGCCTGCGCGCCGGGCTCACCGTCGCCGCCTCCATTCCCATCGCCGTGCTCTCCATCAGCATCCTGCGCGCCTTTGGCCGTGCCTCGATCCTCGAAAACAACATCGTCCAAACCACCGGCAACGCCGGCCAGTCCATCGCTTCGGGCGTCATCTTCACGCTGCCGGCGCTCGTCTTTCTCGGCTTCGATCTCGAGTACTCGCGCATCTTCATGCTGGCGCTTATCGGCGGATGGCTGGGCGTCCTCTTCATGATTCCGCTGCGCCGCCAGCTCATCGTGCAGGAACACGACGCGCTGCCCTACCCCGAAGGCACCGCCTGCGCCGACGTCCTCATCGCCGGCGAACGCGGCGGCTCCCTCGCCAGCCGCGTCTTTCTGGGATTGGGCCTCGGTGGCCTCTATACCCTCTTCCAAAATGGAAACCTCTTCAAAGCCTGGCCGCACGCACCCGAGTACCAACCCGACTTCGGCCCGCAACATGTATTGAAGGGTTCCTCCATCTACGCCGACGCCACCTCGGAGTATCTCGGCGTCGGCTACATCATCGGCCCCAAGGTCGCGGGAGTCATCTTTGCCGGCGGCGTCTTCTCCTGGCTCGTCGTCATGCCGCTCATCTACTTCTTCGGCAAGGAGCTCGGCCACCCCGTCTATCCCGGCCAGGTGCCCATCGCGCAAATGGGACCCAGCGATCTGTGGGCCACCTATATCAAGCCCATGGGCGCGGGAGCGGTCGCCGCTGCGGGCCTCATCACGCTGCTCAAAACGCTGCCCACCATCTTCGGCGCGCTCGGCGCAGGTTTCCGCACCATGCGTCCCGGCGCCGGAGCAGCAAAAGCCAAACCCATCCGCACAGAAGACGACTTATCCATGGGCGTCGTGCTCGTCGGCTCTCTCGCTCATCGTCATCCTCATGTTCCTCTTTCTCGAGTTCAAGCCCGTCCCCGGCGCGTTTGTCGGATGGGGCGCCAACCTCGCCGCTTCTCTTCTCGTCATCGTCTTCGGATTTCTCTTCGTCACTGTCTCGTCGCGCATCGTCGGCCTGGTCGGGTCTTCAGCGAGCCCGGTGTCCGGCATGACCATCGCCACGCTCATGGCCACCTCCGCCATCTTCCTCGTCAACGGCTGGACCAGCCCCGCCTTCGGCGCTCTCGCCATCACCATCGGCGGCGTGGTCTGCATCGCCGCCTCCAACTCCGGCGACACCTCGCAGGACCTCAAGACCGGCTATATCATCGGCGCCACGCCGCGGCTGCAGCAGATCGCCCTCATGATCGGCGTCGTCATCTCCACCATCGTCATCGGATTCACGCTCAACCTGATGAACACCGGCCTGCAGGAGTTCGACGCCGCCGCGCAACCCTGGGACCTGAACGCCAGCCACCCCGGCGTCGCCATTCAGTCCGATCAGAACAAGCTACCCGCGCAGATCCGCGTCATCGCCGCCGACAAGTCGAGCTCGCTGCATCCGCGCACGGAATACACGATCCTCAACGCCATTGGATCGACGGAACTCGCCGACGGCAAGTACCTCTACTCGCCCGCCACGCCACCAGATTGAGGTTCACTGGATTCAGGGCATCGGCAGCGCCGCCGCGCCCGCGCCGCAGGCCAAGCTGATGGCCACCGTCATCAACGGCATCCTCAGCCGCAAGCTTCCCTGGGGACTCGTGCTCATCGGCGTCGCGCTCGTCATCGCCGTCGAGCTGCTCGGCATCCGCTCGCTGACCTTTGCCGTCGGCGCCTATCTGCCCATCGGCACCACGCTGCCCATCTTTGTCGGCGGAGTTGTGCGCTGGCTCGTCGATCAGGCCGTCAAGCGCGCCGGAGGCAACGCCGCCGAAGCCGACAGCGAAATCTCCCCCGGCTCTCTCTTCGCCTCAGGATTGATCGCCGCCGGCGGCATCGTCGGCCTAATCGGCGTAGCCCTCAAAGCCATCGAAGCCACCTATTACGACAACCGCGACCTCCTCAACTTCCCCCACACGTTTTTAGATCACGACATCGTCAGCGTAGTAGCCTTCGCACTGCTAGCCTTCAGCCTCTACTACTTCGCCAGAAAGCCGCTGAAGAAATAACTCATTACCTCTTTCCCTTCGTCACCAGTGCCGCATTTCCGGCGGCGTCCGCGGCCCCGCCGACGGCGCGCTAACGATTGGCCCGGTGATCAGGTAGACCGCGCCTGGGCCAGACGGATTCGTATGGATCCGAGCTTGTAACGGCGAGGCCGTTTGTGCCCCCAGCGAATCAAGTGTGTCGCCGTGCCAAGGATATTTTCAACTGGCATACTCGCAATCGGTGTGAACGTCTTCATATCGAACGACTCAACAGTGTAGGGATACCCGGAGAATGCCGGCTCCATCAGAAAGAAGGCTGTACCCAGCGTGCCGTCCGGAACCACCAGGCCGGTCGCGGCCAACAATCCCACAAGCTGATCGTCGCTCGCATCGATCACCTCGCCCCAATCGTCGTACACATATCCAGTCGTCTTGTCGAAGTGAATGTGACCATCGCGACTCGTCACCGAGGTCTCCAGTCCCTCGTCACAGCGCCAAATCCCGCCGACGTCACCGGCACTGTGTAGAAATCGTATGCGCTATCCTCGTAATCCGCGGCGAACATCGCGCTCCCATCCCCGTTCCACTGGATCGTGTCATACGGGCCCCAGTCCTCGTTTGGGTCATTCGGGTTCGTGCACCCTGGTCCTGAAGACCATCCACAGAGCACGTCGGGGCGCGCGGTGGAATCGTCATAGATCAAGACTCCACCCGTTTCTTGCGGACTCGAGTCGCTCTCTCCGCGAACCACGGCAAACGTCTTATCCGCGTTCGGAGCGGCTTGTAGATCCATCGCGTAGTAGGGGCTGCTCGATGAACTCCCGAGCGGAATCTAGATTCGGTCCCCAATCCAGGCAGGGTCATCCGCTGAATGGATGCCGCTCCATCGAGGCTGACGTAAAGGTACTTGCTGTTCTCTGAAACAGAGAGCAGATTCGGCTCGCTCCCTACGGAAGCAGAATTCCCCAAAACTCCGGTCGTTGGATTGAGAATCTGCACCGTGTTCCCGTTGGCTCCATCGGAGCTCGGCAGCGATAAATAGATCACTTGGTTCACCGGTCCCAGGCAAAGCTGTTGGCCACCACGGACACCTTGGTCACAGTTCCGCTCCCGGGGGCGACGAGAATTGTGATCTGCTGTGCCATCGATGTTCCGCCACCGGGTGTCGGATTGAATACAACACTGCCGCCTGCTGGGCGCTGGTAAAGTCGGAGCCTAGAATCGTTGCCTCCAGCTGGGTGGCGCTCGAGTAGTCGTTGCCACCACCGCGCCGTTCCATAGCACTTGAGAATCACTCACGAATCCGCTTCCCGATAGAGTCAGCGTCAACGAAGAAATCCCAACGTATGCCGACGTCGGGCTAATGGACGAAAGTGTCGGACTCGGATTCGGCGCCGCATTGATCGTGAAACTCAGAGATCCCGATGTCCCTCCGCCAGAGCCGGTTAACCACTTCGATTCTTCCAGTGCCACGGTCGCGGAGTCTGAAGCCGAGATCTGCGCTGAAAGCGACGAGGAGCTGTCATACGTTGAACTCAGCGCATTGCCGTTCCAAGTACACTCGAGCGACTCACGAAGTTCGATCCGGCCACGGTCACCGTCAGTCCGCGCTTCCCGACACCGCAGACGAAGGCTGAGAGACGTCACAACTGGCATTGGTTGGTCGTCTTCAGCGCCATTACCCTCCGATCCTGATCCGCAGCCGCTAAGAGTTAGAACGAATACGCCAAGGCAGAGAAATACATCAAGCAAAATAACCCTGATTTTCACGATCGAGAAAAGTCTAGGCGTGCGTCTCTAGCAGGTCAACCTGGGAGGAGCGGAACTTCACGGCGCCTCGTCCTCCCCATGCGGCGTCTGCAGTCTCTCGTCCTTCCATGTCCGCCTCACGTTTTCGGCCGGCCTTGGCCCCGTCGCCTGCGGCGCGCCAACAAAGCTGCCCGAGATCAGATAGACAGCTTGCCCCGGGTTCGGAGCCCCCAAATAGGTAAACGTCGTGAACGCCAATCCATTCGTTCCCCAGCGAATCACACGCGCAGGCATGCCGACAACGTTTTGAATTTGAAGAGTTGCAATCGGAGCAAGAGTCTGCATGTCGAAAGACTCGACGGTGTAACTATTCGCGGTATCTAAACTTGTTTTGCCCACAATAAAGGCTGTGCCCAGCACTCCGTCCGGAACCATCACCCCCGAGGCATCGAAACTTCCCACAATCTGACCGGTGGCAGGATCAACAATCATGCCGTTGTCGCTATAGACGTACTGTGTCGTCTTATCGTAATGAATCCAACCTCCAATGCTTTGCGTGGACCCCGAATAGGCCGTCACGGCACCGAAACCCGCCGAGGTGACTGGAGCCGTGTAGAAGTTAAAACCTGTGTCTTCGTTGTCGGAGGCGAACATCTCGATCCCATCGGCGTTCCACTGAATCGTGTCGTACACGCCAGTCTGGCCCACGCAAGATGCAATTGGAACCGCTCCGCAAAGCGTGTCCGGCCGAGCTGTGGCTCCGTCGTAGATCCAAACACCACCGCTGGACTCTTCAGCGGTGGATCCTCGAACCACCGCGACCGTTTCATCCGAGTTCGGTGCTGCCTGCACATCCATCGCATTGTAGGGGTCCCCAACCGACGAACTTCCCAACGGAATCGCGATGTCCGTGGCTAACCCCGGAAGCGTCATCCGTTGAACGGTTGAAGCGCCGCTCAGGCCAACATAGAGATACTTGCTGTTCTCCGAAACCGAGAGCAGGCTCGGGTCGTTGACCGACAAAAGCCGAGGCCCCCAGATTCCCGGTTACCGGATCGCGAATCTGCACACTATTCGCGTTCGACCCCGCGGAACTCGGCAACGAGAGATAGATCACCTGGTTCTTCGGGTCCCAGGCCAGGCTATAGGCGGCGATCGAAACTACATTCACCGTCCCGGGCCCCTGCGCGATCGTTATGGTGAACTTGAGCGCACCCGATGTTCCTCCGCCAGGTCCAGGATTTGCCACCGCAATCTGGCCCGTGCCCACGGCGGACAGATCCGAGGCCGGAATCACCGCTGAAAGAGATGAAGGTCCTACATAGGTTGAGGGAACCACCGTTCCGTTCCACGTCACCGTGGAATCGCTCAGGAAATTCGTTCCTGCGATGGCCACCGTAACTCCGGTGCTCCCCACAGCAGCAAACGAAGGGCTGAGCGACGTAACTGTGGGAAGTGGATTGGTCGTCTGCACCCCGCCGCCGCCCGAGCCAGAGCCGCAGCCGATGAGTGCCACCACACACACATCGAGGCAAAGAAGTCGCGTGAAGAATCGAACTGTGCTTTTCACGATGGCGAGAGTCTACGCGTCTGATTTTTCTTCGATAAGTGATGGGTAACACATGCGGGGCGCCAGACGGAATCTTCGAGATGGCGAAAGTCGCCAAGAGGGACCATTCGTTCAACCGGCGAAAATCCATCCAAAGTGATGTAGGACGATGGATGCGTGGCTCGACCATCGTCTCATTACAGATGCCGTCGTAGGCGGTTCGCAGGCCCTCTATCGCATCGACGGATCGTCATCGCGCCCCATCCACGTCTGCATCGCCGCAACCAGCCCAGGCAGAACCATCGCGAACAACGCCACGATGTGCAATGCCGCAATCCGTCCCGCCGTCACATACTGGATTCCATCCTCCAGTACACAAGCACCGGCAGCGCCGCGAATCCAACCGTGACCCCGCGTGCAGCCGTCCTCGCCCGCGAACCGTGCAGCTCCGTCAGCCGCCAGATCACGCCCGCCCCCAAATACACAAGGAACGTTGTCAGCAACCACCCCGCATAGTTGCGCAGCGGCACGCCAAAGTACGCGCCGCCCTGCTCCCACACCCAATTTCCCGCAGCCGCCATCCCCGGGTCCATCACGGTATCCCAGCCCGTCATCACCATCGCCGCCACAACCGCCAGCGCGGTCATTCCCCCGGCCATCCGCGTGTCCACCCCGCGCAGCAGCGCCCGCGCCGTCACCCACGCTGGGTAAATCATCATGAACCACGCCAGCGGAATCAGCACCGGCACATGTCCCAGCTTCGGCCCCAGCATTTCGCTGTAGTGATAAGGCCCATACACGAGCCCGGTACGCACGCCGATTTCTTCCAGCAGGTAGCTCACCACCGCTGCCGTGGCAAAAAAGAGTCCGGTGCGCCGCCAGCCCTCGCAGGCCGCGCAGTGCGTCACCGAGAAACCGACGAAAACGAGCGTGAATCCGATGTTGCCCAGTCCCGGCAGATCGACCCATGGGCGCACGGCTTCCACGGCGATCAGGTAAGCCACTGCCGCGAACAGCACCCACACCGGCACATGCAGTTTCGGGTTCATGGCCTCATTCTGGTGGTCCCTTCCCCTTGACAGCGCGCTCCGCCGGGACTAGAAGGAGTAGTCCGTCCTTTTGATTCCGTGCCGGCCCGTCTGCTTGCGCGCCGCAGCGCTCGGCATGTTCGTTCACGCACCGCAAGCGGGAAACGCGCGACTCCCCGGAAATGGATTCCTCCTCAATGACCAAAAATGTCTTTACGCGCCGTTCGTTCCTGCGCACCACCGCCGCTGTTGCCGGAGCCACCGCCGTGGCCGGCCCCACGCTTCTCGAATCCGAACCCTGGCGCGCCGCCGCATGCGCTTACCGGCCCCAACGACCGCATTCGCTTCGCCATGGTTGGCGTCGGCATGGAGGGCAGCGGCGTGCTTTCCACGGCCATTCAGCTTCCCGGCGTCGAGTGCGTGGCCGCCGCCGATCTGTACGACCGGCGCCACGACCTCGCCAAAGAGATCGTCGGCAAACCCATCAAGACCACCCGCCGCTACAAGGAACTCCTCGACGACAAGGACATTGACGCCGTCCTTATCGCCGTGCCCGACCACTGGCACAAGCAGGTCGTCGTGGACGCGCTGGCCGCCGGCAAAGACGTTTACTGCGAAAAGCCCATGTCGCACAATCCTGCCGACGGCATCGCCATGGTGGCCGCGCATAAGAAGACCGACCGCATCGTGCAGATCGGCGCCCAGCGCACCAGTTCCGTCCTCTGCGCCAAGGTCAAGGAGCTGATCGCCGGGGGCGCCATCGGCGAACTCAATCTTGTAGAGGCGACGCTGGGCCGCAACGATCCGACCGGCGCGTGGGAGTATCCGATCCCGCCCGATCTCTCGCCGGAAACCCTGGACTGGGACACCTGGCAGGGCACCGCACCCAAGAAGCCCTTCGACCCCTATGCGTTCGCGCGCTGGCGTTGCTGGAAGGAGTACGGCACCGGCGTCGCCGGCGATCTGCTTGTGCATCTCATCAGCGGCATGCAAGTTTCCATGAGCATCAACGAAGTGCCCAAGCGCGTCTCCGCCTTCGGCGGCATCTTCCGCTGGAAAGACGGCCGCAACATGCCCGACGTCCATCCGGTGCTCTTCGAGTACGGCAACATCCCCGTCTACATGCGCCTCTCGCTCGGTTGCGAAAACGCCGAGGTCACGCGCTTCCAGGGCTCCAAAGGCATGATCGAGCTGCGCGAGTTCAGCGTCACTTACATCCCGCAGACCGGCGAAGACTCCTCTCCCAGCTACTACACTTCCTCGTTCCCCGCCGCTATGCGCGAAGCTTACGTGAAGAAGTGGCACGCCGATCACGACCCCACTCCCGGAAAGGAACCCGCGCCCGACACCCAAACCTGGAACGGCAACGACTACGACGACCTGAAGCCGCACCTCTGGAATTTCTTTGAGGCCATGCGCTCGCGCAAGCCGGTTGTGCAGGACACCGTCTTCGGCCATCACGCTGCGCTCGCCTGCCACCTCGCCAACGAGTCCTACTTCCGCAAGACCCCGGTGTACTGGGACGAACAATCGGAAACCATCAAGTCCATGACGTAGTGCCGGGGCGAACGAGTCTGCGCTGCCGCCCCGTCACGACATAGGCTCATGTGTCCGCAAAACAAGAGGAGTTGAACTCAAGTGAAATCCGCAAGAATTGCCCTGATCTCTTTTCTCGCTCTCGCGTTCGTTTCCATCGCAATGCAGACAACAGCGCAGACATCCGCAGTTGCGCCTGCCGCCGCTGCCGCCAAATCGGCAGATCCCTTTCTCGGCCGATGGGACCTGACCCTCAAATCCATGGATCACGAATACCCATCCTGGATTGAAATCGATCAGAAGGACGGCCAGCTCAGCGCGCAGTTTGTCGGGCGCTGGGGCAACGCGCGCCCGCTTCCCAAAATCGAAGTGCATGGCAACCACATCACCTTCGTCTCGCCCAAAGACGAAGAAGGCGCCAAGGAAGACATGGTCTTCGATGGCACGCTCACCAACAACATGCTTTCCGGAACCACCAACGGCCCGGAAGAAAAGCCCTGGACATGGACCGGCGTACGCGCGCCCGCACTACACAAGACCGGCACGCCCAAATGGGGCAAGCCCATCGAGCTGTTCAACGGCAAAGACCTTACTGGCTGGAAGATGACCGCATCCGGGCCGCCTATGTGGACCGTGCAGGATGGCAACCTTGTCACCCCGGGCAATGGACCCGAACTGATCAGCGACACCAAGGTGCGCGACTTCAAGCTGCATCTTGAGTTCAACTGCGCACCCACGTCGAACAGCGGCGTCTATCTGCGCGGCCGCTACGAAGTGCAGATCGAGACCGACTCAGTCGAGGAGCCACCCAGCCACCACACCGGTGGTGTCTACGGTTTCATCGCACCTTCGCCGGAGCCGGCACGCACCCCTGACACGTGGCAGACCTACGACATCACCTTCGTCGGCCGCAATGTCACGATTGTCCATAACGGAACGACCGTCATCGACCATCAGGACATTCCCGGCATCACCGGCGGCGCACTCAACAGCCACGAGGCTGAGCCCGCGCCCATCTATCTGCAAGGCAGCGAGAAAGGCCACGTCCGCTTCCGCAATATCGTCCTCACACCCGCGGAAGAATAGTCAACCTAAAGCTAGCGCAGAAAATGCCATACGTGCCAGGCCTCGTAAACACCCGCGGCCAGCACCATCTCGAGCACCAAGGCGACGACCAGCCCTTTCAGGCTGCTGCCTTCCTGCTTGATCTCCTCGTCAATCAGCTCAACCCCACGCAAGCGCGCGGGCACTCCAGACGAATAAGGGGCCCACGCGGCCCCGGGCAAAATGTTGCGGAGCATGAAGACGTCCTTCCGCTCCACTTCAAAGACTTTGGCCCCTGCTACGGACACAGCCATCCCTCCCATACCGCGAGGTTTCCCTGACGCACCCTCTGCGGCATCTTGAGTTGTTTTTAAAAACGTCGATCGGGGAAAGTACGTCGGCACAGAAGATTCTGATGTTGGCGGTGAAAATCCCGCCATCCACCGATGCCACATTTTGGCCCACACGCGCTGCAATGGATGTGACTCGTGTCACTCTGCAAGAGTAAGCACTCCTTTCCCGCAGACCGTGATCTCCTCAGGCGCACGCACCTATTGGCAAGCCACGCCATTCAGAGTGAAAGCCGATGGAGCCGCATCCACGCCGCTATAGTTCGCGGTAAATCCCACTCCCTGCAAGCTTCCTCCCGGGGCAATCGTCCCGTCATAGCTGGCGTTTGTTACCGTGACATTGGCGCCATTCTGCGTCACATTGCCGCTCCACAGATTCGTGATGGCTTGGTTGCCAGGGAACCTCCACTGCAGTGCCCAGCTATTCAGCGTCGTCGTGCCCGTATTCTCAATCAGCAGCGTCGCCTCAAACCCGGTACCCCAGTCGCTCACGATGCTGTACCCAATGGCGCATCCCGCAACGACCGCTTCCGTCTTTGCTGCAGCCTCATTCGAAGCCGAAGACGCAACACCGCTCGCGCTCACCGCTTCCACCACATACGAGTATGTCGTCGCTGCCTTCAGTCCTGTGTTCTGATAAGCCGTCGCCGTCAGCCCGCTCGCAACCATCGTCGACGGCAGAAACAGCAAGCGTAGGGCCGCTCGTCGCGTACACGTTATAGGTCACACCGACCGTCGTGCTCGGCGTCCACGCCAGATCGATCTCCGCAGGGGACACCGCTGTCGCCTTCAACCCCGCCGGCGGCGCGGTCGTCGACGTTTTCGTTCCCGCCAGCCTGAACTCGATTGTCTTCAGCATCTGCTGTTTTTCCGCGCTCACCGGCGTCGTATCCCAGTTGCCGTTCAGCAATGCATACTCGTCTTCCGCCATATCCCAGTAAGACCAGCTGATGTTCTTGTTCGCGCCAAGATAGCTGATCAGCGTCTCGAACCATTGCCCCTCTGAGCCGGGGGCGCTGCTCTTCAGGTTCGCCGCATCCATTCGGCGTTCCAAACTCGCCGATCCATACCGGCGCAATCTTGTCCGCGCTGATATACCCCCACATCTTGTTCCATCGTGCTTCCAGGCTTGCGGGAGTCGTCTTCGCATTGAACCACGACTGCTTGTAGAGCGTCGGCCCATACTCATGCGCCGAATACACCAGCTGGTGCTCGACATTCAGCACCACCGGCGCCTTCTTCACGCCCGTCAGATTGCCCCCCCACCAATACTGAATCTCCGGCTGCGTGTCCGTTCCCTCCACAAAGATCAGCAGCTTCGGATTCACGGCGAGAATCGCGTTCCCCGCCCGTTCCGCCGCCAGATGCCAGTCCTCGGCTTCCGTCGCGCAGGTCCAGCATGCGCCGCCGCCTCTTCACTGCATGCGGTTCGTTGCGCAGATCCATGCCGATGACCGTGACGTTGCCCGCATAGCGCTCCGCAAGCATCTCCCAGTCGCTGATCCAGGCGCTCTCTGGATAAGCATCCGTATACCAGAGACCGTTCGCCTCCGCCGTCTCACCCGCCTCCGAGCGATGATTGTCGAGAATCACCCGCAACCCGATCTGCCCCGCATACTCCACAATGCGATCCAGAATCTGCAAACTGTTCAGTCCTTGCAGGTCGGTATTGATCGGCCCCGAAGCATTGCTGAACGCGACATACGCCGAAGTCGGCACAATCGGCGTCTCCACCATCTGGTTCGAAAAAGGCAGCCGCACCGTGTTATAGCCGTTGCTCTTGATCCCATCCAGAATGTACTTGTAATCCTGCGCGTAGAGCCCGTGCACCACGGCGGCCGATGTCTCGAAGCCCGACCAGTTGATGCCCGCAATCCGCACAACCTTGTTCGTTGAATCCAGAATCTCGTTGCCGCTCGTATGCCAGTAGCCCGTGCCCTGCGCGCGCCCCGGCACACCCATAAACATCGCTGCGCATACCGCAAGCTTCAGCAAGACCGCTGCAGCGATCTTCCAAACCCGATCCGATTTTGATGCGTTCTCACTTCAACCTTCTCCCGCTTGAATGCCCATCCCTGCCTGCAATTCCCGGCGCGAAGCCATCGTAGAGTCTTAGACATTTCTTAAGTAATTGCACTTTGGCCGCAGAAGTCATGCCTCTCACCAACGGCCATACATTCCGCTCGAGCGTGCCACATTCGTCGCCCCGCGCGCTCTTTCCACCTCTAACAGCATCCAGGTACAGCGCCCGCCCGCGCTGTCTTTTGCGTCTAACACAATACAGGCAGTTCCGCCACACCGCTGCGCCGTTTGCGGAACACCACCTTCAGCTCCCGCCGCCACTGCTCGCCCACAGCAATCAACTCCCACTCCACTTCGGGCGCAAAATATCTGAGAACAATCTCATTCGCAGGATGAATGCGCAGCGCCGGCGCCGCCAGCAATAACCGCGGGGACCTCGCCGAGACTTCGGCTCCCGAAAAATAGCCCTGCCGTTCAAATGCGCAAAGTGGCCGCCCACCCGCGACTCCCGCCACCGGCTGCCGATCCGCATTCAGCGCGCGCACGCGAATCCAGTAATCCAGCGCCTGCAGAGGCAGATGCAGGTCCTCATCGGCCTTCAACTCCATCACCAGCAACCTGCCGGCATGGTCCAGCGTCAGCATGTCCAGCAATCCGCGATCGCCCGTGGCCAGCGCCGGAACCTGTGTGTACACCGCGCTTGCACCCGCATTCGGCAATATCTCCTTCATCTGCGCGCACAATACCGCTTCCAGCCATCGCTCCGGCTGCAGCCGGAAGAGCGCATCGGTATGTGCGCCATCCGGGCGGCGGCTCTGGAACAGGCGCGCCACCAGTTCGCGGCATATCGCCTCGTTCTCCTCGGTCAGAGGCGTCTCGTTTGCGCCCGCGCCAAACGTGACTCGTTCGTATGCGCAAAGCTTCCCGCCGCAGACCCGTGCCGAACGCGCGCAAACTCCAGCCCATGCAGTTGCAGTCCTACGCCTCCGGGACCGGCCGCGCGCACATCCACGCGATCCCGTGCCTCCGCGGGAATCAGTTCCATCAATCGGTCGATCCCCGCGCGGCATCGCTCGATGGCCGCCTCCGCAGAAAATGCGTGCACCAGCCGGCAATCCAGATTGCCGGTGTCGCGAAAATCCACCGGCTCCAGCTCTTCGGTTCGCTCATCCAGCGTGTACAGCGCAAACTCCGCAGCATCCCGATTGAGCCAGGCCATCCGTTCCGCCGTCGTCCGCCACGCGCCTGCCGGAACCACCACCTTGAGCCCGCCAAAATGCCGCCGGCTGTCTCCGTGTTCCCGGCAGTAATCCAGCCACAGAATCGCGAGTGTCAGAATCCCGTTCACCAGCGCGCCCGACTCCTCCGCTGCCGACGCCGATCACCGCGCACGCTGCGTTCCCCTTCAGCAGCCGTCCGCGCGCATACGCCGGACCAAAACTGTGTTCCAGGTCCATCGCCGAACGCATACCGTCCACCTTCCATCCGGGAAAGTTGCGCGTCAACGCCCGCTCCAGCAGGCGCTGATAGTTCCGCCGCATCGTCTCCCGCGTCGAAGGAGTTCTGCGGTCACTGGTCGGCGCCAGTTCCAGCGATTGCGGCTTCGGCGCGCCCATTTTGCGCGTCGTCAGCCGTAAACAATGCGCGCGCTCCTCCACGGCTAATACCGTGCGCACTACGTTGCGTTCGTCGCTCCACAGTTGCAGCAGGCAACGCCCGTGCTGCGCGCCTACCGCGTAACGGGCCGTGCGCATGTCAAAGACAACGCGCCCTCTTCGAGCACCGCCGCCGCCGCGTTCTCGCTCAAATAGTCTTCGATTGTCTTGGCAAGCCGCTCCGGGGTCAGACTGTTCAGGTTCGTTCCCGTGGCGGCGCATCCTTTCGGCGCTCGCCATGGAATCCCCTACCAGCCCTGCCGCTCCCGCAGCCCTGTGATGTGCGCCGTATGATGGCGCGAATGCCAGTCGTACAGCCCAAGGGTCGTGGCCAGATTTTGCCGGCCCAGTTCCGGATGTTCGAATCCTCGCTGGAAATCCTCTTCCGCCATCGACTCCAGCAAGCCCACCCAGCGCCGGTGCAGCGCTTCCGTCAGCGCCAGCGAAACCTCCACCGGCAGTTGGCTGTCCGGCAGCTTCGCCCACGCGCCTTCCTCATAGCCTTTGATCGTCGGCCAGTCTTCCGTAAGCGCCAGCTTGAAGCGGACATAGCTGTTCATGTGGCTGTCGGCCACGTGGTGCACCACCTGGCGCACCGTCCATCCACCTTCGCGATACGGGGTGTCGAGTTGCGTGTCGCTCAACCCGTGCACCGCGGCCCGCAGCCGCTCGGGGAGCCTCTGCAGCGTGTGAATATGCGCCGCCCGTATGCCGGGCAAGCTGCTGCCGGGTGGATGAAAGCGCCCAATTGGATAACGAAGGTCGTCCAAATCACTCATGGCCCGCACCTTATCAACCCGCATCTCAGGGATGTCTGTGCGCAGGTGCACAGAGGTACACAACCCGGCCCCTTGCCAACTGCGAACCGGGTTCTGTATTAAGCGTGCGCGTGATGGTGATGGTGGTGACGATGATGGTGATGGGTAGCCGCAAACACCGGGCTGGCAAACACCATCAAAAGCAGAGCTGCCGCAAGCATCTTCTTCATGCCCCGAATGTAGCACTTCCCCGTATCCCGCAACAGCCCATTTGCCCGCCCGCACCAAGAAAATCACCCTGCGATGGTTCACAACAAAGCAGCATCTGTGCGATCAGATCCCTTTGACCTCACCGCCATCCATGCGCACCGAGCTGCCAGTCATCCACCTGGCCGCAGGCGAGACCAGAAATGCCATCAGCTCGGCAATCTCTTCTGGACGTCCATACCGGCTGATGCCTGCCTCTTCCGGGAACTTCTTTGTCGCCTCCTCGACGCTCATGCCATGCGCCGGCGCCCACTTCTCCAGGAACGACTTGCGCCGCCCGGTCATTACCGCTCCCGGCACCACGCTGTTCACCTGGACGCCGTCCTTGATTCCCTGCTCAGCAAAGGCTTTGGCCATCGCGAGAATTGCTGCGTTGGTGGCGGCGACCGCGGCAAACGCCGGCTTTGGATCCAGCGCCGCGCTGCCCGACATGAACACAACCGACCCGTTGCTCGCCTTGAGCACCTCCCAGGCTCGCAGGGTGAGCCGACGCGCGCCGTGCAACTTCAGCTCCATGCCGGCATACCACTGTTCATCGGTCATCTCGAACAGATCGATCTGCGGCACCGCTCCCGCAATATTCAGAAGCGCATCAATGCCGCCGTATCGATCGAGCGTCGTCTTGACGACCGTCTCAGGAGCCTCCGGCCGGCTGAGATCCAGAGCAATGTTGAGGGGTTCGGACCCGGCCGCGCGCACAGCCTCCGCCACATCGGTCAGTGCATCGCCGCTCCGCGCCACCAATACAACGGCCGCGAAATCCCTCGCTAAACGAATCGCGGTGGAACGGCCAATCCCCTGGCTGGCCCCGGTAACGACAGCGACAGAGCTTTTATCCGGCATGGCTCTTTTCCTTATTGAATCAAGGTTGCTCTGGCCGCATCGAGAATGAGGCTTGTCACTTCTTGGGGCGCGGTGAGAAGGGGGGTGTGGTCGACCGCAACCTGACGGATCGTCGCTTTCATCCGCTGGGCCATGAAAAGCTGGGTCCTCGGATTGATCATGCGGTCCTCTTCGGCGATCAGATACCACGCAGGCTTCGTCTTCCAGGCCGGCGAGCCAACCGGCTCCTGAATGCAGTTCACTGAAATCGGCCGTTGCACGGCGCGGCACAGGGCGATCTGATCGGCCGTTGCGTTCTGCGCAAATGCCTCAGCAAAGCTCCCTTCAGGCATCCAGATAAACCCATCCGGGTCCGGCGCAAGCTTCGGGGCCTGTGCGTGCGGCTCGTCGCGGTAGAACACCTCGGCCACGGTCTCCCCTTCATCGGGGGCAAGAGCTGCGACGTAAACCAGCGCCTTCACGCGCTCCTCGTGGGCCGTCCCGACGACGGCCCCGGCGTAAGCGTGCCCCGCAACAAGCACCGGACCCTCCGTGCGAGCGATGGTGCGCCGCAGCGCTGCGGCATCGTCGCTCAACGACGTCAGTGGAATCGGCGCAGCCACTACATCAAAGCCTTCTTTCTCGAGGCGGCGAATCACTGGTTCCCAGCTCGACCCATCGGCCCATGCACCGTGAATGAGAACAACGGTCGCCTTCTTGAACGCGGACATGAAACTCTCCCATTTCTGGGTGGCTGAATGACCAACTGCACAATCCATCCGCGCCCTCAGGCGAAGAAGCTGACGATTTTCTGTGCAATCAAGTCGCTGGAGTCTTCGAGAGCAAAGTGCCCGGTGTCGAGCAGGTTCAACTCGGCATGGGGAAGATCGCGCAGATACGCCTGGGCACCCTCGACCGTAAAGAAAGGATCGTGCTTGCCCCAGACAATCAGGGTCCTCGGCTGCTTGTTGCGAAAGAACGACTGCCACCCCTCGTAGTGCGCCAGGTTGCTCTGATAGTTGTGCAGCAGGTTCAGTTGGATGGCATCGTTGCCGGGACGATCCATGAAGTGCTGATCAAAGGTATAAGAATCCGGACTGATGCGCGTCGCGTCCTTCACCCCGTGCGTGTACTGGAAGATCGTGGTCTGAAGGGTCAGCACCGATCGCACCGGTGCTTCCGTCTCCGGGGTGCGATTCGCCCAGAACGGTTTTAACGGATCGAAGCCACCACCAATCCCTTCGGCATAAGCATTTCCGTTTTGCACGATAATGCCTTCGATTGCATCCGGATGCTTGAACGCGATGCGATAGCCGATAGGCGCGCCATAGTCCTGCACATAGATGCTGAACTTTTTCAGGCCGAGTACTTTGAACAGGAGATCGTCGACATGTGCGGCCAGATTGTCGAAGGTGTATTCGAATTCGCTCACGCCCGGAGCATCGCTGTAGCCGAAGCCGAAATAATCCGGCGCAATGATGTGGAATTTGCTGGCTAGCTGCGGAATCAGATCACGAAACATGTGCGACGAGCTGGGGAAGCCGTGCAGCAGCACGAGGGTCGGTAACTCCTTCGAGCCGGCCTCGCGATAAAACATCTTAAGCCCGCGCACCGTAGCGAACTGGAAAGTTTGCATCTGGAACCTCCTTCAGGGGCGAATCCCGCAATCGAGCATCGCGTTTGAAGGAAGAATAGCTAACACCGTTATTAGTGTCAATATCGGTGTTACGATCTCATGAATTATTTTGACTATGGGAATTCGATGCGTGCCCTCACTCAAGAATCCGGCGACTGGCGAGACGGTTTCCTTTTCCTCGCGAACCGCCCGATCCTCGACTTCCTGAATACCAAGCCTTTATTGGCACAGGGGCCGACCGAGCTTCTCGCCGACTTTTCATCCCTGGAGCGGTGGTTGGTTGCTGCAGGGCTTGTGCGCTCGGCAAAAACCAGGAACCTCCTGCGGCGCTGGCGCGACTCCCGGGAAGCCGCCTCGTTCCTCAAGAACCTGATCGCATTCCGCGAAAGGCTGCGCAATGTTGTCCTGCGCATGGAAGCGGATTCAACTCCAGCGGATGATTTCCTCGAGGAGCTCAACTCCGGGCTGCTGCGCCACCCACCGGTAACCGTCTTGCGCAAGCGTGGGGGCAAGATTGTGCGCGAACCCCTTTTCGACCCGCAAAGGCCTGACGATTTGTGGGCGCCTTTCCTTGAAGGAGTTGCTGATCTGTTGAGCGAGCCGCAGCAGGCGCGTATCCGCAAATGCGAGTCGTGCGTGCTGCACTTTTTCGACACCAGCAAGAAAGGCTCACGCCGCTGGTGCAGCATGGACATCTGCGGCAACAAGCTCAAGGTTGCCGCATATCAGCGCAGAAAACGGGAGAACAACTCGGCCGGATAACTGCCCCGCGATTTACCGTCAGGCAGCGCTCATTTCGGCAATCTTACCTTTCCGCAGTGCCTTGATGTCGCGCATCGGCGGCAAACCGAAGAAGCGGCTGTACTCCCGGTTGAACTGGCTGACGCTTTCGTATCCAACCTCAAAGGCCACCGTCGAAGCATCCACGCCTTCCATCAGCATGCGTCCGCGCGCGGCCTGCAACCGCATCTGCTTTTGATACTGGAGCGGGCTCATGTGGGTCAGCACGCGGAAATGATGGTGCAGCGTCGATACGCCCATTCCCGCAATCTCTGCCAAATCATCCACGCGCACCGGCTTCACGTAGTTGTCTCGGATCCACGAGATGGCTCTTGCCGTGCGATGGCTCTGGTCTCCTGATGTCGCAATCGCGCGAAGCCGTGCCCCCTCCGGCCCGCACAGCAGCCGGTAAATGATCTCGCGTTGAATCAGGCCACTCAGGTACGGGATATCGCGCGGATTCGCCAGCAGATCCACCAGGCGGCAGCATGCGCTCAGCAACTCGGCCGTCACCTTGCCGGCCACCATCGCGGGTGTGTCCGTCGATCCATCCGGCACGCTCACTTCTTCGCGGCTGAGCAGTTGGCGAACCACTGCCATATCCAGGTTGATCGCCATCGCCAGCAGCGGTTTCGCCTCGCTTGCCTCCACCACCTGGCTCACGATGGGCAGATCGATGGACGTCAGAAGAAATCGCGATTGGTCGTAGGTAAACGTCGTTTGTCCAAGGTCGACGCGCTTGCTGCCCTGCGCCACCACAATCACGCTCGGCGTGTATGTTCCCGAACAGGGACCGGTCGGCGCAGTTCTGCGCACCAGCAGCAGGCCCGCAACGGCGGTGATCCTTCTCTCTTCGCTGCCAATGAACCAGGCAATTTTCTGCCTCAGCTCAATCCTCAAATCCTGGATCGATCGGGTCGCCGGAGCGTTTGCGGCATGCTTGTCGTTCATGCTCATTTTCATTTTCTTTCCATCCTGAGCATAGCGCCGTAACAATCGCGAATCCAGACCAATCTCTGGACTTCAAGAGAATCAGGCAAAAGATCGGCAGAATCGGGATAACGGTCTGTCGACGCTTCTGCCTAGACTCGAAATGGAGACGCGACCGTGCGGAAGCAAGAGTTCGGGTCAACCAGACGTATCGAGGAGAGCCATGAAAACCCTAATGCTGGGCCTGTTTCTGTCGCCACTGGTGGTGCAATCGTCCTACGCACAACAATCGCCGCCACAGCCACCAACCGAATCAATTACAACTGCCGCAAATCCTACACCCGAACAACAGGAAGTCATCAACCTCTCAAACCGGAAATGGGATTGGATGGCGGACAAGAAGGTCGATTCACTCGAGACCCTATTTGACGACAAAGCCATGTTCACTCACATGGGAGGCACCTGGGGAAAGACCCAGGAGCTGGCCACGATTAAAGGTGGGGGCATCTGGTACAAGAAAGCTCAAGTTTACGCGGTGGACGCTCGCGTATTTGGCAACACGGCCATCCTGCTTGAGGATATTGATTTGCAGGCAGCCGTCGGTGAGCACGAAGTCACCAATCCTTTCATGGTCACTGAGGTCTATATCAAGGAAAGCGGCAAGTGGAAGCTCACCCAGCTCACGTTCTCGCACCTGCTGAGAGCGGTCAAAATGGATAGCAACAAGAATTAGCCACAGAACGCCCGGAGGGCAGGAACAATCGTGAAAAAGAGACAACTAGGTAACAATGGACTTGAAGTATCAGCCCTCGGCTTTGGCTGCATGGGTCTAAGCTTCGGCTACGGCCCGGCAACCGAAAAGAGCGAGGCCATCAAGATCATCCGTGCCGCGTATGACGGCGGAGTCACCTTCTTTGATACCGCCGAAGCGTACGGGCCATTCACCAACGAAGAACTCCTCGGCGAAGCGCTCGCCCCGATCCGCGACAAGGTGGTCATCGCCACAAAATTTGGCTTCAAGAACGGTGTCCCCGCGCAGGGTCTGGACAGCACACCGGAGCGCATCCGAACCGTCGCCGACGCTGCCCTGAAGCGCATGAACACCGACTCGATCGATCTCTTCTATCAGCATCGCGTCGACCCGAACGTACCCATCGAGGATGTCGCCGGCACCGTCAAGGACCTTATCCAGCAGGGAAAGGTCAAGCACTTTGGCATGTCGGAGGCTGGCGTAGCCAGCATTCGCCGCGCGCATGCCGTGCAGCCGGTCGCCGCTCTTCAAAGTGAGTACTCGCTGTGGTGGCGCGAGCCGGAGAAAGAAATCCTTCCGACTCTCGAAGAACTCGGTATCGGATTCGTCCCATTCAGTCCGCTCGGCAAGGGTTTCCTCACTGGAGCGATCTCCGACAAGACCGAGTTCGACAAGAGCGATTTTCGCAACATTGTTCCGCGCTTCTCCGCCGATGCCCGCAAAGCGAATCAGGCCCTGGTCGATGAGCTTGGCCGCATCGCCGAACAGAAAAAGGCAACCAAGGCGCAGATTGCGCTCGCCTGGCTCCTTGCGCAGAAACCATGGATCGTGCCTATCCCCGGGACGACCAAGCTTCATCGTCTCGAAGAGAATCTCGGCGGCGCGGGCGTAGAACTTACTGCGGAAGACCTCAAGGCGATCCACGACGCCATATCGGCAATCGACGTGCAAGGCGAAAGATATCCCGCTCAACTGGCGAACCTTGTGGGCAGGTAGACTGCATCCATCTCGGGTGAGGATCGAAATGACAAACGTGATCGTAGTAATCGGCGCAGGCTCCATTGGGCAAGCGATTGTGCGCCGGATCGCCGCCGGCAAGCTCGTCTTACTGGCCGATCTTCGCCAGGAGAACGCCGAAGCGGCGGCAAAGGTCCTCTTCGATGCCGGTTTCAACGTGAGCACCGCGACGGTCGATGTTGCGTCGCGGCCCTCGGTTCATGCCCTCGTCGAGAACGCCACAAAACTCGGCGAGGTTTCCGGCGTGATCCATGCTGCGGGAGTCTCCCCGTCCCAGGCCTCTCCGGAAACAATCCTCAAGGTCGACCGCTACGGAACGGCGCTCGTTCTGGAGGAGTTTGGCAACGTCATCGCTCGTGGCGGCGCTGGGGTCGTGATCGCATCCCAGTCCGGCCACCGTCTCCCCGGCCTCTCGCCGGAACAGAACAGACTGCTTGCCACAACTCCTGTCGAAGATCTTCTCGGACTCCCGATGTTGCAACCGGAGCAGATCAAAGACTCCCTTCACGCTTACCAGATTTCCAAGCGTGGCAACGCGCTGCGCGTGATGGCTGAATCGGTCCGCTGGGGAAAGCGCGGGGCGCGCGTCAATACCATCAGCCCCGGCATCATCATCACTCCACTCGCCAACGATGAACTGAAGGGCCCGCGCGGCCCTGGATACCGCCGCATGCTCGAAGTGTCCGCGGCGGGAAGAGCCGGAACTCCCGATGAAGTAGGGACGGTCGGCGCTCTGTTGATGGGGCCAGACGGCGCTTTCATCACCGGCAGTGACTTCCTGATGGATGGCGGCGTCACCGCAGCCTGGTGGTTCGGTGATCTCGCACCGAAATAAGCACCAAAGGCGAACCGCTACTTCGATTCGTGTATTACCGCATCCGCCGCATTGCCGGCCACCACCCAACTCGCCGACCCAGCCACGACGGCTTCATCCTCAAACCAGAGGAAGCCGAAGTCATCGATGCACTCCGGAAAATCCGGTTTGATCACGATGTAGCCAGGAATCACGGCGCCCGGTATATACGCGTTGTCGGCCCGGTTGTTGCTGTACGTCTTCGTCTTCGAGACCGTACCAACTCCAGCTACATACGAAGTGCTCGATACCGGGTGGGTTCCAAGAATGTAATTCACCGCGCGCAGCGTGTACTCGGGACCCACAAGGTCCGGGAATGTCTTGTGCAGGAAGTACATCCGGATGGCCATATCGACCACCGCGCCTGACCCGCCCCATGTGCCCACGCTGGGGGGCACGCCGAATGGCGTGGCATCCAGCTGTTTATCCAGCCCCGCCATGTAAGTCTTCACGGCGTCATGCAGTTGATCTTTCGCACTCGCATCGAGATAAGGCAATGCGCGCACCGCCGTCCAGCCGCGCATGCCCATCTGCTGCGGCGTGATGACCTGCGGGAACATCTCCTTCAAGCGCGACTTGTACGGTTCCGCTCCATTTGTGGCGATGGTCAACTCCAGAGCTGCAGCCCAATCCAGATTGGCCAGGAACGCGGCGAACTCAGGATTGGCAGGAGGTGCGGGAGCAGGATTTGCTGGAGCCGAGCTTGTCGAGGTGCTTGTGCCGCCCGATTTCTTCTTGTTGTCTTTGCCGCCAGTCACCGCACCCTGAGACGCAGCCAGAACGCCCGCCGGCGCGCCTCCGCCGAATGCGCCACCCATCGGCGTCGGATGCGCTTTCTCATCGTTCCAGGCCTTGATGGCTGTCTGCAGGGAGTCTTTCGCGAGCGCGTCGTCGTAGCCCTTCAACACATCGGCCGCAGCAGCAAGAGCCGCAATCGCGTTCCACTGAAAGAACGGGTTGTTCGACGTAAAAATCCAGCGATCGTCCGGCCTGCCCGAGTAGTCACCCTTCACTTCGTTCGGGCCGAGCTTCGGATCGTAGATGCGTCCGTCCGTCTTCGAAGCTCCGTCGCCCAGGTGCGTGTATTGGCGAAGATCCGGCTCATGCGTGCCGCGGATCGCGTGCCCGATGTTGTGAAACTGCGCCAAAATCAGCAGCGCCCCGTGCTTCACCTGTTCCACCGTATCTGGCACGCCATCGGGACGATGCATCTCGACCTCGCGCGTGGTTTCATCTACAGTAAGCTCGTCGTACTTCAGATTGAATTCGCGATAGGCCAGGGCCAGGCTTTGAATCACGCTCAGCTGCGCAGGCTCCTCCAGGTCGTAGTCGCCGGCGTCATACCACCCCCCCACGTTCATCCCCGGGATGTGATCGCCGCCCTTCCACTTCCCCTCTGTCGCGGTGGCCTGATTCCACCCATCGAACTGATCGCCGACCACCGGCGCCATCCGCCCGTCATCCAGATGCGAAGCAGCATGCCAGATGCGATACCCTTCGCGAACCGAGACGTGATCCATCTGCTCCGCGAGGTGATGGTCCAAGCTGTCCTGCCAGATGTTTGCGTAAACGTCCTTCGATATTGGGAACGAAGCCGTGCGCTGGTCCGCATACTCAAGGACGTAAAGCCCAGGATCGTTCACTGAAGAAAAGTCGAACTTCGCATAGGTGTATCGCAGCCACGGCGTGGCCGTCGTGATCGGCCCTTCGAATACCTGCTTGTACGATCCGTCCTCCATCAGGCGCAGCACCTTGGCCGTCTTTGGCCCGTCGTACTTCGGGTCGAGTTCGAGCACTGCCACCTTCGAGAACCCCGGCGCATATCCAACCTGGCTGTGCGCAATCATCGGTGGCCGCGTCCAGTTCGGAATCACATCCGGGTGGATATGCCACACAATTGCGCCAGTCGTCTTGTCCGAGGGGATCAGCGAACGCAGCACGAACCAACCGTTCTGCGCGCGGTCGCGTCCGTCGAAGAGCATGAGGTCGGAAGTATCCGACTTCACGTTGATCCGAGCCAGCGCGTCATCCACTCCCAGCGTGATGCTCTTGCCCTCTGCGAACGGCAGCGGCTGCGTGTATCCCTTGGCCTTGTCCCAGTCCTCCAGGTAGTACGCCTTCTTCGGTTCATCCGCCAGCGGCATCACCTTGATCATGGGATCGTTCGGCGTTCGCGGGAAGATACCGGCCTTACTTCCGTCCACCAGATAAGCCTTGCCCATGTAGATCGAAGGCAGAAACTCCAGGTTGAACCCGGCGCGCCCGGCCAGCTTCTGCGGCAGAGGCTTGTCGAGATTGATGCTCACCTTCACGCCCCCCGGCTCCGCTTCCACCGCAAGCGTGTAACTCAGATCGAAGGTCGGGAAGGCGAGGTCAGCAATGAGCCGGCTGTTTTCCTTATCAGCGTGACGCCCTTTGAGCGTAGCCACCAGGTCCCACTGTTCCGGCGTCGGCATCAGCCGCACATCGCCATTGGTCGCGATGCGCTGCCCGTGCAGAATCATCTCCATCGCTGTGTTCTTCTGGTCCACAAAGACGGGATGGTACGTGCTGTCATACAGAAACACACTGAAACCCTGCGCATCGAGGTAGTTCTTATCCGTCACTTTCATCGCCACATCGGCGCCGAACAGACAGGACGATGAGCTCAGCGCCAGCAACATGCTGGCCCAAACCCGATTGAAGATGAATGCCATTGAACTGCTCCTCTGACCCAACCTGCCCTCAATTGTTCGATCCGCAATGCAGCTGCGAATTCCTTCGTTGCTTCCGCGCCCGATAGAGGACGCGCTTCTATTCGTGTGCCGATTGGAACAACCTGGGTGCGAAGTCTTTCAAATCGCGCCGCCATGTTTGCCATTCGTGATCCGTGCCCGGTGACTCGTAAAACACGTGTTGGACTTTGCCTTCATCGAGCGAAGAGTGCAGCCCCTCTAACCCCGCCTTCATCCGTTCCGGCTCGTTGGTCCCGACGCCAATCCACAGCAGATGCACGCGCTTGGCGAAGGCCGCAGGATCGGCCATTTCTCCGTGATACGCAGTCTTGATGTCGAACTTGTCGCCGCCGGCAAGAAACGGGTTTCCCGCGCCGCTGAATCCGCCGATGTACGAGAACAGGTCGAGATGATCGAACGTCGTCTGAAATGTCTGCATCCCGCCCATAGAGAGTCCGGCCATGGCCCGGTGATCGCGATCGGAAATCGTGCGAAAGGTCTTGTCGATGAACGGAATCAGCGCCTGCGTCATGTCGTCTTCAAAGGCGCCCATCCGCTCCTGCATCACTTTGACAAACTCCGGCGACCCGAAAGGTTTTCCCGTGAGGTCCGGCACAACATATCCAGCGCGGGTCGCATATCCGTTCGCCATCACGATGATCATCGGCTTCGCGTTTCCGCCGGCGATCAGGTTGTCGAGGATGAAGTTCGCTTTCCCTTGCCGGATCCATCCCGACTCATCCTCGCCCCCGCCGTGCTGTAAATAGAGCACCGGGTAGCGCATCTTGATCTGCGTGTCATAGTCAGGAGGAAGGTAAACCAGCGCGTGTCGCCACGTGTCTGTCACCCTGAAGTGATACCAGACCTCGCGCACCTGGCCGTGGGGCACATCTTTGGGCAGGTAGTAATCGACACCAGCCTCCGGAACCTCTACTGCGCTCGCCCACTTGCTGCCGCCGAAGTAGGCCGTGCTTCCCGGATCGCTAACTTCAGCTCCGTCGACAACGATCGTGTAGTAATGAAGTCCCGGCGCCATCGACTTTGTCGTGAATGTCCAGTTGCCGTCCGGTTGCTTTTCCATATCGGCCTTCTCGCCGCTCCAGAAATTCACCCTCACCTTGGTTGCGTCCGGGGCTTTGAAGCGAATCAGAACCTTCGCGTTGGCAGCATCGACCTGTGGATACTGCGCGTCGAGCACATTCGACGAAGCCGGTTTGAAACCACTCGAATCCTGCGCAAAGCACATACTTGCAGCGAGCAACACAACAATTCCTGGACAGCGCATTTCCCACCCTCCGAGAACGTCCACTAAGCACCAGGATTTTGGCCGCAAATTCTGGCGCTTCCGCGGAGCCACGTGGATGGTACCTCAAATTCTTCCCCGAATAAAGCGATTTATTCGCTTGCCCGCCGCGAGTCTTCCTTTGTATATTCGGATGTTCCGGGTCACACACCGGCAGGAGCCGGGAAAGGCTTTCACCGAGATGAAATCAAGAGCGCTGTCCGTCTCCATCGCGCTGGCAACCATCGCGATTCCATTCGCACCCCTCACAGCCCAGGTGCAGACGATTGTTCCAGCGGTTGTGCCGGGCGCCAAAGCAGTCGCCGTCGAGCACATCAAGGTTCACGGTGCAGCGCTTGAAGGGAATCTTGAAGGCGATGCCGTCGATCGGGATGTGATCGTCTTCCTTCCGCCGAGCTACGCAAAAGAAAAGAGTCGCCGCTACCCCGTTGTGTATGCCTTGCACGGTTACTCCATTGGAGCAGAGCAATGGACGCACGAGATTCACGTCCCCCAGACTGTGGAGGGCGCCTTCGCACAGGGGTCGAAGGAGATGATCGTCGTCCTGCCCGATTCCAAGACGATCTACAACGGCTCCATGTACTCGAGCTCTGCCACTACGGGCGACTTTGAGAACTTTGTGGCGCGCGATCTAGTCGCCTACATCGATGCACATTACCGGACCATGCCCACGCGCGTGAGCCGCGGCTTGGTTGGCCACTCCATGGGCGGCTATGGCGCCACGCGCATCGGCATGAAACACGCTGACGTCTTCGGTGCGCTTTACATCATGAGCCCTTGCTGTCTATCGCCAATGACCGGCGGAGGACCTGGGCCTGCCGACGAGGCCAAGGAGCGCGCAATCGCGGGCGAGAAGAAAGTCGCAGCAGCCAAATCCCCCGCCGATCTGGCTGCTCAGTCGCCCGGCTTCCAGTCGGCGCAGTACGCAACAGCAGCGGCATGGGCCCCCGATCCGAAAAATCCTCCGCTCTATTTCGATTTGCTCACCAAAGACGGCGTTCCGCAGCCGGAGGTCGTAGCGAAATACGCGGCCAACTCCCCGCTCGCCTTCGTCGATCAGTACATTGGGAGTCTCAAACGATATCGCGCCATCGCCATGGATGTCGGCGATCAAGATGGTTTACGCTTCGATGCAACCAAGCTCCACGAAATCCTAGACCGCTATAGCGTGCAGAATTCCTTTGAGGTTTATTCCGGCACGCATACCAGCGCTGTAGCTGACCGCTTCCAGAACCATGTGATGCCCTTCTTCAGTAAGAACCTCTGCTTTACCGGAGAGTGCCGCTAGAAGGCCACGCGGGCCCACAGCCAGATCGCACAAGCGTAGACTAAAACTACGATGAGTTCTCCGGCCTCTTCTCCCCACCTGAGCCACAAGCGCTATTTCTTCGAAAAATTCGGCATCACCGAGCGCCTGCTCGAGCGCTGTCTGGGCGAAGCCCTCGCCGCCGGCGGCGACTATGCCGACCTCTACTTCGAGTCTGTGACGGCAACCTCCCTCGGCGTCGACGAGCAGATCGTCAAGTCCGCCTCGCAGGGAAACAGCGCCGGTTGCGGCATCCGCGTGCTCTCCGGCGAGCGCACCGGCTACGCCTATACCGACAATCTCAGCCCCGAGCGCCTGCTCCACGCCGCGCGCACCGCCGCGCTCATCGCCTCCGGCCCTGCCAAGCAAACCGTCCAGGGATTCGTCGAAGCGCCCGTCGCCGATCTCTACCCGGTTCCCCTCGGCGGATTCGACCTCGACCTGGCCGCGCGCCTCGAGCTGATTCTGCGCGCCGACCGCGCTGCGCGTGCCTTCGATCCGCGCATCGTCCAGGTACGCGCCGGCTACTCTGAAGAACTGCGCCGCATCCTCATCGCCGCGTCCGACGGCGCCTTCGCCTCCGACACGCAGCCGCTCTGCCGCCTCAACGTCTTCGTCATCGCGAAGGAGGGCGCCGTTACCACCAAGGGCTCTGCCGGTGGCGGCGGCAGGTCTGGCCTGGAACAATTCGTCGGGAGTAAAAGCCCGGAGGGTCTGGCCCAGGAAGCTGCGCGCTGCGCGATTCTCCAACTCGGCGCCGTCCCGGCGCCCGCCGGCGAAATGGAAGTGGTCCTCGGCCCCGGCTGGCCCGGCATCCTGCTGCACGAAGCCGTAGGCCACGGCCTCGAAGCCGACTTCAACCGCAAGAAGACCTCCGCCTTCGCCGGACTCATCGGCCAGTCCGTCGCCAGTTCCAAAGTGACCGTGGTCGATAACGGCACCATCGCCGGCCGCCGCGGCTCGCTCAACGTCGACGACGAAGGCTCCGCCACCCAGGAAACCACGCTGATCGAAAACGGAATCCTGCGCGGCTACCTCACCGACAAGCTCTCCTCGCGCCTTACCGGAGCGGCCAACACCGGCTCCGGCCGCCGCGAAAGCTACCAGTCCATCCCCATGCCGCGCATGACCAACACCTACATGCTGGCCGGCGACGACGAGCCCGCCGACATCCTGCGCTCCGTCAAGCGCGGCCTCTACGCCGTCAACTTCGGCGGCGGTCAGGTCGACATCACCAATGGCAAGTTCGTCTTCTCCGCGTCGGAAGCCTATCTCATCGAGGACGGCAAGATCACCGCGCCCGTGCGCGACGCCACCCTCATCGGCAACGGCCCCGAAGCGCTCAAGTACGTCTCCATGGTCGGCCACGACCTCAAGCTCGATGAAGGCATCGGCACCTGCGGCAAAGACGGCCAAAGCGTCCCCGTAGGCGTAGGCATGCCCACCATCAAGCTAGACAAAATGACCGTAGGCGGCACCGGGCGCTAGCGCCACTTGAGAATATCTCAAATTTGAGATATTCTACGTCGTGCAGTGGCGTGTCGAAGTCCTCAACGAGACCGTGCAGGCCGAGATCAACTCCTTGCCGCACGATGCGCGTGCGAAGCTTACACGCATCATGGAACTTATCGGCCAACTTGGCTTGCATGCCTTACGAGAACCCTATGTCAAGCACATTGAGGGCAAGCTCTGGGAGATGCGGTTGACTGGTCGAGACGGAATTGCGCGAGCACTTTACATCACGGCAGTCTCCCGCAGAGCCGTCATCGTTCGGGCCTTCGTCAAGAAGACGCAGCAGACGCCGAGAGCCGAAATTGAAATTGCGCTGAAGCGAGCAAAGGAACTTCAATGACCATCCCCCTGGAAAAGCTCAAGAAGCAATGGATGCGGGACCCCGCCTTCAAGGCGGAGTACGACAGGCTCGCTCCTGAGTTCGAACTTGCCGCTGAGTTCGTTCGCGCCCGGGTCCGTGCAGGACTATCGCAGGCCGAGCTTGCTGAGAAAATGGGAACCAGCCAGTCCGCCATCGCCCGGCTCGAGAGTGGCAAAACTCTCCCGAGCACCAAGACACTTCTCCGTTTTGCAAAAGCGACGAAATCCAAGGTCGAGGTTCGACTCTCAGCCGCGTAATGCAGCTGGGTCATCAAGTCATCGAAGGCATCGGCACCTGCGGCAAGGACGGTCAAAGCGTCCCCGTCGGCGTGGGCATGCCCACCATCAAGCTAGACAAAATGACCGTAGGCGGCACGGAAGATAAATTCCGCCGGCTCAAGGTGCAAGAATAGATTCTTCTCACCGAAGCATCTTTCTCCGTTTTCTCCCCGACAAGGAGGGCTACGCGGGTGCACCTTCACACCACCGCATCCTGGCCTGCGCGCGACGACCGCCGGCCGGCGCTGGTCTGGCTTGCCATCTTTTGGATCTATGTTGGCGTCGGATTCGGCTTTGACCTGCACAACTACCTGCATGAGCATCCGCCAGTGCCCAAAATTGTCCACGTGCACGCCATCGCCACCACGCTTTGGCTGCTCACGGCCACCGCGCTTGTACTCCTGGTCGAAACCGGCAACGTCCGCTTCCATCGCCGCTTCGGCTGGTACGCGGCTGGCCTGGCAGCCTTCGTCGTCATCATTTCTCCCTGGTCCGAGCTCAGCTGGCAGGCTCTGAATCTGCAGACCCCCGGGGCTCTGCCGCCGGAGTTCCTCTCGATTGCCTTCAGCGGAGTCCTCTGCATGATCGTGCTGCTGCCCTGGGGCATTCTTCTGCGGCGCAACTCCGCGGCCCACCGGCGTGTGCTGATTCTGGCCACGGTCTGCATCAGCGATGCCGGCTTTTCGCGGATGGTCGGGCTCTTCCTGCCTGCCCCAACCACCTTCCTCGGCACCTACCTGTTCTACGAGGGCGGCAATGTGCTGCTCATCCTTCTCATCTTCCTGTGGGACTGGAAGCGCGGCCGGATGATGACCCAGTTCCTGGTAGCGGCCTCTCTCGTCATCGGCTGTCGGCGCTCACCGCGACCGGTCTTTTCTTTAACAGCACATGGCAGGCGATCACGCGCGGCTGGCTCGAGACCTGGGCGCAGCACATGCTCTAAAGCCGCCGACCAGCACGACGTTTCTTAGCCGGGTGCTTCGTCACTTCGCTCTGTCCCGCCATCCACTTCTTCACCCGCTCCTGCGCCGCCGCCAGTTGCTCCGGCGTCAGCCGCGCACCCACGGCATCGCGCGCCTTCACCGCCTGGTCCTTGCGCTCGCCGCTCCACTCTTCCGCCGCGACACCCAGCCAGAAATAGGCTTCTGCCAGATCGCGCGTCACGCCCTGCCCCATGGCGTACATCGAGCCCAGGTTGTACGCCGCGCGCGCCAGTCCCTGCCCGGCCGCCTTCTTGTACCACTCCGCCGCCTGCACCTGATCCTGCGCGACGCCGGTGCCGTTGTCGAGCAATATCCCCAGGTTGAACTCCGCCGCCGCATGGCCCTGCTCCGCCGCTTTGCGATAAAACTCCGCAGCTAGCGGCAGGTTCTTCTCCACGCCGCGCCCGTTCTCGAGCATTGCCCCCAGGCTGAAGGCGCCCTCCGCCGACCCTGCGTCCGCCGCCTTGCGGTACCAGACCGACGCCGCTGAGTCGTCCGCGCGCCACGCCCAGCCCATGCTCATAGAGCTGGCCCACGTTGTAGGCCGCGTCTGGAACCCCTTGCGCCGCAGCCTTCTCAAACCACGCCCGCGCCATCTCGTAGTTCTGCGCCACACCCTGGCCGGTGAGACAAGCAATCCCCATGCGGAATTGTGCCTGCGCGTCCCCATGCTGCGCCTGCATCATCGTTGGCAAATCGGCCGCGGGCGTTTGCGCACACAACCCCAGCCCTGCCATTGCCAGCGTCACGCACGCGGCCATACCTGCCCACCTGACCATTGAAACCCTCCCGGAACGCACCCCAAACGATATCAAAATTGCTCTCTCGGCTCGGTGATCGAGATCGCTCTTTCTTCGACGGGGACTTGCGACGCGTTTCGCTCCTATCGCATCTACTCACAAGCTGCGGCTCTGCCCAGCGCGCAACAAAGGAGAATGCATGTCGGACCCCAAATTATCCCGCGTCTGGTTCATCACCGGAAGTTCCTCCGGCTTCGGACTTTTACTTGCCAAAGAGGCTCTCCGTCGCGGCGAGCGCGTCATTGCAACCGCGCGCGACGCTTCCAAGCTCGACGACCTGCCCACGCTCTATCCCGACACCGCGCGCATCCTCAAGCTCGACGTCACCGATCCGGCGGAGATCGAATCCGTCGCCAAAATGGCGGTCACCGTCTTCGGCCAGGTCGACGTACTCGTCAACAACGCCGGCTACGGCGTCAACGGAGCCATCGAAGAAGTCTCCGAAGACGAATTCGAGCCCATGTTCCAAACCAACCTCTACGGCCTCATCCGCACCACGCGCGCCTTCCTGCCCCACTTCCGGCAGCGCCGCAGCGGACACATCTTCAATCTCTCCTCCATCGGCGGCCTCATCGGCGGCGCAGGCTGGGGCTTCTACTGCACCACCAAGTTTGCCGTCGAAGGATTCAGCGAAGCGCTCGCCGCAGAAATGAAACCGCTCGGCGTCCACGTCACTCTCGTCGAGCCCGGCCCGTTTCGCACCGACTTCCTTGGCCGCTCCGGCAAGCTCGCCGCCCTTGAGCTTCCTGACTACAAAGACACCGCAGGCAAGGCCCGCGACTACCTCCGCACCCAGGCCGGCAAGCAGCCCGGCGATCCGCAAAAAGCCGTCGAGGCCATCCTCACCGCCGCCGACGCGCCCGAACCGCCGTTGCACCTCATCCTCGGCAAAATCGCCCTCACCCGCTTCCGCGACAAGCTCGCGCAGTGGCAAAAAGAGATCGCTACCTGGGAAATTGTCACCACCGGCGCCGATTTCCCTGAAGGCAAGTAAGTAAAGAAACTGGGGCGCTCCAGGTGCCTCGCATTTGGGCACCTGGGAAAGCTCGAAGCCACTGCAAACGAAAAGCCTGCGTCGGCCCCAACGCAGGTGGCCGCCCCACCGCAGGTGGTTTTGGTACTGTTGACCCATGGCCCAAGCTGTACCCTCCCTCGATCCGCACGCTCCCGAAACCGATCTCGAATCCCTCGCCGCCGACGTCGTCTCCCTCGCCCTGAAGGCCGGAGCCTCCGACGCCGAAGCGGTCATCCGCGAAGGCGACGAGTTCTCTGTCAACGTCCGCATGGGCCAGGTCGAAACCCTCAAGGAATCCGGCTCCCGCGGCCTGGGCCTGCGCGTCTTTCTCGGCGCACGTTCCGCCTCCACCTCGACCAGCGACTTCACGCCTCGACGGCATCCGCCAGCTCGTCGATGGCGCGCTCGCCCTGGCCAAGGTCACCGAAGAAGACCCCTTCGCCGGCCTTCCCGAAGCCGACCAGTTCGGCTCCTTCCAAGGCGACCTGCACCTCTACTTCGACGACGTCTACTCGCTCTCCGGCCCCGAGCGCATCGAGTGGGCGCGCCGCTGCGAGTCGGCCGCGCTGGCCGCCGACAAGCGCATCACCAACTCCGACGGCGGCAGCTTCGACGCCGCCACCGGCCGCAAGATCCTCGCCAACTCCCGCGGCTTCCTCGGCAGCTATCGCACCAGCTACGCCGGCGTCAGCGCCGCACCCCTCGCCGTGGATGCCGACGGCAAGATGCAGCGCGATGGCTGGTGGTCCGGCGCGCGCCGCATGGCCGATCTCGATTCGCCCGAATCCGTCGGAAAGGAGGCCGCCCGCAGGGCCATTCGCCGCCTCGGCGCGCGCAAAGTCCCCACCCAGCGCGTCCCCATCGTCTTCGCGCCGGAAGTCGCGCGCTCGCTCATCGGCTCCGTCTTCGAAGCCGCCTCGGGCGACGCCATCTGGCGTCACGCGTCCTTTCTCGCCGGCAAACTCGGCACGCAGATCGCCGCGCCCTCGCTCACCATCGTCGACGACAACGCCATGCTCCTGCCCAACGGCGCCGGCGGCTTCGGCTCCTCGCCCTTCGACGGCGAAGGCCTCCCCTCCCTGCGCACCGTCGTCGTCGAGAACGGCGTGCTGCAGACCTAGCTGCTCAACACCTACACCGCGCGCAAGCTGGGGATGAAGTCCACCCACAACGCCTCACGCGGACTGGCCGGCACCCCCGGCATCGGCTGCGGCAACCTCTACCTCGAGCCCGGCACGCTCACGCCCGAGCAAATCATCGCCGATGTGCCGCGCCGGCCTCTACGTCACCAGCCTCATGGGCTTCGGCACCAACACCGTCACCGGCGACTACTCGCGCGGCGCCACCGGCCTCTGGATCGAGAACGGCCAGCTCACCCACGCCGTCGAAGAAGTCACCATCGCCGGCAACCTCGCCGAAATGCTGATGAACGTCACCGCCATCGGCAACGACCTCGTCTTCCGCGGCTCCGTCGCCTGCCCAACCCTGCGCATCGACGGCATGACCCTCGCCGGAGCCTGAATTCCCGCGATCCCACCGAGTTGCTTCCTTGGTTTGAAGGGTACGGGCTTCAGCCCGTACATTAAGCCAACGAGGACGCAGGGCTTTAGCCCCCGAGGGAATGCACGGCGCCACGGAATTAATCAGCGTCCAGTGCCGGAGAGGCCCAGAGAGGAGAGACGCGGTTGACACTTGCATTGCAGTCTCTCCCCTTCGATCCCGCCGATCCCAAGGCAGCCCTCGCCCAACTGCCCCACGCCTCCGCCGTCTTCGCCCTCTACGGCGCCGAAGCCAAAGACGAACCGTACATCGGCCGCACCCCCAACCTCCGCGCGCGCCTCGAACGCCTCCTCCAGCCCTCGCCCAAACATCCGCGCCGCCTCCAGCTCGCCGGACGCGTTCGCCGCATCGAGTACCGGCTCACCGGTTCCGACTTCGAATCGCTCCTCCTGCAGTTCGAGCTTCTCGAAAAGGTCTACGGCCCCAAAGCCAACGACCGCATGCACCTCGGCGCGCCCGCCTTCATCCGCTATCTCGGCTCCAACCCCTACCCGCGCATCACCGTCACCAACCGCCCCAGCCAGCGCGAAGCCGACTGGGCCTACGGTCCGTTCGCCTCGCGCGCCGCTGCCGAGCGCTTCGCCGAAGAGGCCCTCAAGCTCTTCCTCCTGCGTCGCTGCACCTTCGAACTCGATCCCGATCCCAGCTATCCCGGCTGCGTCTACTCCGAGATGAAGATGTGCCTCGCCCCTTGCTTCAAGGGCTGCACCGACGAGCGCTACGCCGAGGAATCCACCGCCGTCGAGCAATTCCTCGCCACGCGCGGAGAAAGCCGGCTCGTCCCTCTGCGCACTCAGCGCGACCAGGCCTCCGCCGATCTCGAATTCGAAACCGCTGCCTCTCTCCACGCCCAGGTCCAGCGCGTCGAATCCGTCCGCGCGCTCGCCCCGGAACTCGTCCGCCCGCTGAACCGGCTGCGCGCCGTCATTCTTCAACCCGCCGCCAACCCCGAAGAAGTCGCCGTCTTCCTTTTCGAACACGGACTGCTTCGCGGCCCTGCGGCTCTTCTCCACCCTCGGCATGCGCATCCAGAACGAACAGTCCGGCTCCAGCTCTCTCTTCGCGCAACCGATGGCCCTCGAACCGATCCCCGAGCACCGCAGAGAACAGCGGACAGGGGTCAGGGATCAGGGATCAGGGATCGATGGGCAGGGGCAAATCGACCGACGAAGCTCAATCTGGACTCGATGCCGCAGCTTTGAAAGGACACGCCTTCAACCGTGCCGAAAATGCCGCTGAAGCTCCCGGTGCTTTAGCCCCTGAGAGAAGTTCCTTGAAGGGTACGGGCCTTAGCCCGTACATCCAGCCTGCCTTAGCCCCTGGGGGAAGTTCCTTGAAGGGTACGGGCTTTAGCCCATACATCCAGCCTGAAGAGAAAAGCGGGGCTTCAGCCCCTGAGGGAAGGCCTTCTCCCGGCGCACCTGCGATGCCGACAGTAGTCAGAATCCCCCACGGCCTCCTCGAATCCCGTCTCGAAGCTGTCCTGAGTTCTCTCGCCGACGCCCCACCACCAACCAACACCCAGCGCCAAGCCCATCTTGCTCTCCTCAAGCGCTGGTACTACCGCCCCGAGATCCGCCGCACTGGCGAAATCTGCTTTCCCGACAGCCAGGGCCACTGGGCGCTCAAATCCATCCTCCGCGGCATCGGCCGTGTTGCCGCTAAATCCCTCCTCGCCCACTGAAGCCGTCGCAATATCCATCGTTTTTTCCCGCAGAACCGGTGCGATGTTGTACGCTACCGACACACGGTCCAACCTGGGATGTTCGTTGATGGGCCGCTTCCTCGCTCACACATCGGCGTCTCACGGAGGGCACCCCATGCAAAGAGGATTGCTCAACGGATTGCTCGTTCTCGCATGCTTCTCGTTGATACCTTCAGCTGCGTTCGCACAGGAAGTGATTCATGCTCTTACGGGCACTGTCAGTTCCATCGATCCTGCTGCGAAGACCGTCACGGTCTTCACCGATCAGCACTTTCAGAAAAGCTTCAAAGACCTGACAGACCCCAAAGTGTCCATATCCTTCGACAAGAAGATTCGTGAAGGGACAATCCCTGTCGACACCTTCAAGACCAACGGTGCCTATGTGATCGTGTTCTTCTATGGCCAGGGAGCTTCGCAAACTGCGGTGGCCATGCGCAACCTCGGCGCCGGCCCCTTCGCCGCAGATACAGGAACCGTCGAAAAGTTCGAGAGCCGTGACCACTCCCTCTCCATCACCGACGCTTCCGGCGTCGTCCAGTCGTTCAAAATCACTCCGCAGACAATCGCCGAGACCGGCATCGGCGCAGTCGATGGCTTCAGGTTCCAACCGCAAAAAGGCGATCAGATTCGCGTTGTCTCCTCCACCGTCAACGGCAACCCCACCGCCCTCTTCGTGAGCCACATGTAGCAGACTTAACGCCGGGGAAACCGCTCTGAACGCGCGAGGGCGTCCGTCAGATGCGCGCGCTCGCTTCCAACGATGGCGAGCGGACCATCCACCTGCTCTCGCTGATACACTACCCCCGTTGGGACTTTTTCCGTCCCAACCTTTCGCGGCCCTCATCGAAGAGCTATGGTCGAGCTTCTCCCATCTATCCTCTCCGCAGACTTCGCGCGCCTCGCCGATCAGGTGGCGGCAGCCGAGCGCGGCGGCGCCCACGCCATCCACGTCGACGTCATGGATGGCCACTTCGTCCCCAACATCACCATCGGGCCGCCCGTCGTCAAAAGCCTGCGCAAAGCCACCAGCCTCCCCCTCGATTGCCACCTCATGATCGAGAACCCCAACGACTTCATTCCCGACTTCGCCGAAGCCGGAGCCGACTGGGTCAGCGTTCACTGGGAAGCCTGCCCTCACCTCCACCGCACATTGCAACTCATCGCACACCACGGCATGCAACCCGGCGTCGTCATCAATCCCGCTACGCCCGTCGACTTCCTCGTCGAAGTCCTGCCCATGGTGCACCATGTGCTCATCATGAGTGTGAATCCCGGTTTCGGCGGGCAGGAGTTTATCCCCTTCTCGCTCCAAAAGCTCCGCCGTCTCGCCGACCTGCGCAGTCGAGCTGGGCCTGGCATTTAAAATTGAAGTCGACGGCGGCGTGGCTCACGACACGGTCAGCCAGATCGTCCAAGCTGGAGCGGAATTGCTGGTAGCCGGGAACGCTGTCTTCGGCCAGGGCAAGCCCGAAGAGGATGCGCGCGCCCTTCTGGGCGCGGCCCGTGGGGCCGTCAGCGCATAACGTCTGTCGGCTCAAGTAAGATTGAATGCAAGCGAATTCGGCTGCCCGTCCAAGCCTGGACCGCGGCTGCAACGAGGGTTTATGAATCGGTTGTCCCACAAGATCGCTGCGGCATCTCTTGCGTTTCTGCTGCTCGGAACAGCAGCGGCTCACGCCGACAAGAAGCCCAAGAAAAAGAAGAACACTGACCTCAGCGCGAATCCGCTCGCCAATGTCGACTCTAAGCAGCCCGATAAAGAGCTCTTCGACAAGGCCATGAATGCCATGAAGCATGGCCGCTTCGACGTAGCCCGCCTCGATCTCCAGACCATGCTCAACACCTATCCGGAGTCCGAGTACCGCATGCGCGCCAAGCTGGCCGTCGGCGATAGCTGGTTCAAGGAAGGCGGCACCGCAGCCCTCACCCAGGCCGAAGCCGAATACAAGGACTTCATCACCTTCTTCCCCAACGCGCCCGAAGCCGCCGAAGCCCAGATGAAGGTGGCCGACATCTACTACCAGCAGATGGAGAAGCCCGATCGCGATCCCAATAACGCCGAACGCGCCGAGGCGGAATATCGCAACATGATCAACATGTTCCCCGATTCCACCCTCGTACCGCGCGCCAAGCAGAAGTTGCGCGACGTGCAGGAAGTCCTGGCCGAGCGCGAAGCGCACCATCGGCCTTTACTACGAGAGCCGTGAGAACTTCGGCGCCGCCATCGCCCGCCTCGAGACCGTCACCGACACCTATCCGCTCTACTCCAAGAGCGATCAGGCCCTGCTCGGCATTGGCGACGCGTATGCCGGCGAAGCCCGCCGCGTGCAGATAGAGTCGAAGCTACCCGGCGCACTCCGTGAGCGACTCCACGCCATGTATCATGGACCGCGCTGCACAGGCCTACGAGAAGGTCATCACGCGCTATCCCATGGCGCCGCACGTTGAAGATGCGCGCGACCGTCTCGTCGCCATGAACCGCCCCATCCCCGAACCCACGCAGGAAGCGGTCGCCGAGAACGACGCGGAAGAGCGCAGCCGTCAGGCCCTCCACTTCACCGACAAGACCCTAGGCCTCATCAAGCACGGCCCCACCGTTGTCGAAGCGGTGCACGTCGGCGAACCCTCTCTCGACGACCCCAAGCGTACCCTTGCTCCCGACGTCACCAAGCAGAACGTCGCCATGTTCAACGAAGCAGTCAACGCCGGCAAACCGCCCGCGCCCGCCGCTGCGGCCGTCACACCCACCGGTGTCAACGAACCACCGCGCAGCGATCAACCCTCCAGCGCCCCCTTGCAACTCACGCCTCCCGCAGGTGGCACCGGCGTCGGCGCCGAAGTCATCTCCGCCCCCTCGGGAGCCGCCCCTGCTGCTGGTGGCGCGCCCAACGACGGCAGCGCCGGCATGAAGGCCGTCGGCCCCGACAAGACGGTTGTGCCCGCCGCGGAAAAACCCGCCGAAGCCCCGGTGCAGATCAATGAAGTCAAGTCCAATGGGCCAACGGTCACCAGCAATACTGCCGACAACAAGAAGAAGCCCAAAGTGAACGATAAGGAAGAGTCCGACAGCAAGAAGAAAAAGAAGAAGGGCCTCTCCAAGCTCAACCCCTTCTAAGCCTTTCCCCAGAAATGCAAGCGAAGGCCGCATCCCTCGGTGCGGCCTTTTTCGTTCCAGCTTAAGTTGACTCATCTGCATGAGTCAGGTAGACTCATACTATGGCTAAACGATTGCAAGTCATCATTCAGGACCCGGAATATCGAGACATCCAGCGGGCCGCTCGCCTCCGTCGCATGACGATCGCGGAATGGGTCCGGCAAGCGCTTGTCATGGCGCGAAGGACGGAACCAAGCCGCGAGGTGTCCTCCAAGCTCGACGTCATTCGAACTGCGGCGCGGATGGATTTCCCCACCGCAGAGATCGACCAGATGCTTGAAGAGATCGAACGCGGGTATTCATCGGGAATGCGTCCGTGACCTTCATCGACTCAAATATTCCGATGTACCTGGTGGGTGCCTCGCATCCTCACAAGTCCGACTCCACGCGGCTCCTCGAACAACTGGTCGGCAGCCATGAACGGCTTGTGACCGATGCGGAAGTGCTGCAGGAAATTCTCCACCGCTACGTCGCCATCGACAGGCGGGACGCAATTCAACCGGCTCTGAATTCCCTTCTTGGCATCGTCGATGAGGTCTTTCCGGTCGACAAAGCTGCCGTCGAACGCGCCAAAGACATCGTGCTAGGCCACCGAGGCTTGTCCGCGCGCGACGCGATACACCTTGCGACGATGCAGATTCACACTGTGCATCGAATCTTGAGCTTTGATCGAGGGTTCGATGGCCTTCCCGGAATCACTCGTCTGTTTTGACGCCGGGTAGGCGCGGAATCTGCTTCAACGTCCCGCCCCGCACACACAATCCTTGAACCCTTGCGCGGAATCGTTCCCCATGCTGCACACATACTGCGGCCACACCAGTGCCAGCCGCGGATCGGGCGTCCCCACAAAGAAGTTCTTCATGAACTCGCGGCTCGCATCCTTCTCCCCTTCCGAATCCGCCTGAAATCCCGCGATCTCTTCGCTCACTGCGCGCGCTGAAAACTCCTTCGCATGGAAGGCCTTTCCCCAGTCGTACTCCTCGCGCCACTCCGTACCCGTCGAGTCAGACCCAGCAATCACGCGATAATCTCGAAGCTCTGCCGTCTTCCGATCCACCTGCGCCAGAGTGAATGAAGGAGCATTCTTGTTAATCGGCGAAATTGAGGAGACCACCTTCACCGGCACCATCTTCGCTCCCTGCCCGCGCAAGATCTTCACTTCGTCCATATGCGTGTGCCCGAAGACCGCCAACGCAACAACGTCGCTATAATCCTCCAGTACTTCCACCAGCGCCTCCGAGCCCAGAAACATCCGCGGACCCTTCGCACCGCACACTTCTCTCGGGTGCGACGCCGTCGATAACAAATCCACTCCCGGAGGAATGTGTCCCATCACCCACACGCGTTCCCGCGTTCTTCGCGCCTCGGCGAGTTGTTCGCGCAGCCACGCGATCTGCGCTTCTCCCGGCGCCGTGTCTTGTTTTCCCGCGCACGTCGCATACTTCGCTCCCAGGAACTGATCGTCGATCACCAGCATGCGTGCATGTTCCACCGGCAATCGCGCGCTGAAGTAGCCGCCCGCCGCATACGATTCCGCGATCTCCTTCCGTTCCGCCGCCGGAAAACTCTTCGCGACCTCCTCACCCACGTCCGCCAGAAACGCGCTATGCGCATCCAGTTTGTAGTCGCCGCAGTCCGTGTCGTTGTTGCCCAGCGCCACATACACCGGCACGCCCGGAACCGCCGCCTTGAGTTGCGCGATCACGAAGCCGATCGTCTTCTCCACAAATGCCCGGTAGTCGCCCGGAGACGCATGCGGCATCGTCGCACCAAACTTGCACTCGAACGAATGGGAGATCAGGTCCCCGCTCACAGTGGCGAACCTGGCGCCTGCGCCGTCCTTGCGTATCGCCCGCATGCTCGAGGCCAACAGCGGATACGAAGCATCTTCTCCCCGCGTTGGGCACTTCTTCTCGAGCGCCGCAAACCGCTCCTCGCGATCCGGCGAAGCCGGCACCTCCAGAATCTCTTTCCACCCACTCACCTGCGCAGCCGCCAGCTTCTCCACCTTCCCCGGGTCGAAGAACGGCTCGAAGTGGATGTCGCTCACCATCACTGCCGGAATTGTCTCGCCCGCCGGCGGCTCGACAGCCTTATCCTGCGCCCACAGTCCGGCCCTCGAAAGCATGGCTACCAATACCGGTACGGTGAATATCCCTCGCAGACCCGCCGAACGCAGTTTCCGCCTGTGCGTCATCCAGCTCCTCATGACTCATGGCCTTGCCGTCGCCTGTGCAGAATACCGCAGCCCCGTCCGATTCTGCGCTCTCCCGGGCGCGGGGAAGAGGCTCATACCCAATCTGCTAAAGTCGAAGTGGGTCCACTCGCGCAAAACCCACTAATTCTGAGGGTTTCGCGCACTGCGAAATGGACCGCCCGATCGCGTATGCCCCACGACCTGCCCAAAGCCTACGACCCCACAGCCATCGAAGACCATTGGGCTGAATACTGGGTCCGCGAAAACCTCTTCACCCAGCCCACGCCCTCCCAGGCCTCAGATGCGCTCAGGCCGCGACTCGGCGTCCGGCTCCGACGCCGAGTCGGCCTTCACCATCCTGCTGCCCCCACCCAACGTCACCGGCCGCCTGCACATGGGCCACATGCTCAACCAGACGGAGATGGACATCCTCACCCGCTGGCGTCGCATGTCGGGCCGCAAGGCTCTCTGGCTTCCCGGCACCGACCACGCCGGCATCGCCACGCAGATGATGGTGGAGCGCCAGCTCACCGAAGAAGGCACCACCCGCCAGAAGCTCGGCCGCGAAGCCTTCGTCGAGCGCGTATGGGAGTGGAAACGCCACTACGGCGGCGCCATCCTCAGCCAGATGAAGCGCCTGGGCGCCTCCGTCGACTGGCAGCGCGAGTACTTCACCATGGATGAGAACCTCTCCGTGGCCGTCCGCGAAGCCTTCACGCGCCTCTACCACCAGGGACTCATCTATCGCGGCGCCTACATCGTCAACTGGTGCCCGCGCTGCCAGACCGCCATCAGCGACCTCGAAGTCGTCTACGACGAGCACAAGGGCCACCTCTGGGAGATCCGGTACTCCGTACTCGATGATCTTGGACAAGATTCCGGCGAGTTTATAACCGTAGCCACCACGCGCCCCGAAACCATGCTCGGCGACACCGCCGTCGCCATCCATCCGGACGACGAGCGCTACACGCACCTGCATGGCAAAAAGCTCCGCCTGCCGCTCATCGGCCGCGAGATCCCCATCGTCCTCGACGAATGGGTCAGCCGCGACTTCGGCACCGGCGCCGTCAAAGTCACGCCCGCCCACGACCCCAACGACTTCGCCCTCGGCCAGCGCCACCATCTCCCCTCCATCAACATCATGGACGAGACCGCGCACATCAATAGCCGAAGGCGGTCCCTACGCAGGCCTTGACCGCTACGTCGCCCGCAAGCGGATCGTCGCCGATCTCGAAGCCCAGGGCCTCTTAGCGGGCATCAAGGATCACACCCACAACGTGGGCCACTGCGACCGCTGCAAGACCGTCGTCGAGCCGCGCCTCTCCACGCAATGGTTCGTGGCCGTCAACAAGCCGACGCCCGAGCGCGGCGCCTCCATGGCCGGCCTCGCCCGCGACGCCGTCAAAGAAGGCCACATCCGGTTCACTCCGGAGATGTACAAGAAGACCTACCTCAACTGGATGGAGAACATCTACGACTGGTGCATCTCGCGCCAGTTGTGGTGGGGCCATCGCATCCCCGCGTGGCACTGCGCCGTCTGCCACCAGATCACCGTGCCGCAACCCGGCGCGCCCGATCCCACCGCCTGCGCGCACTGCGGCTCCGCCGAGATCACCCAGGAAACCGACGTTCTCGACACCTGGTTCTCCTCCGGCCTGCTGCCCGTCTCCGTCTTCGGCTGGCCCAATTTCGCAGGCACAACTCTGGGTGCCCCAGGTCCCTCGCCTTCGGGGACCGGGGAAAGAACAATGCAGGAGACTTCTATCGGACGAGAGCGGATCGAAGGGTACGGGCTTCAGCCCGTACATCAGCGAATCCCAAACAGAAGGGGCTTCAGCCCCTGAGGGACAGAACCGCGCCGACTTCGACGCCTTCTATCCCACCAGCCTCCTGGTCACCGGCTTCGACATCCTCTTCTTCTGGGTCGCCCGCATGATCATGCTCGGCTGCTGGTTCGCCGGCGACGTCCCCATGCCAGACGGCCGCCACGCGCTCCTTGCGGACTCGGTTCCCTTCCGCGAAGTTTATATCCACGCCCTGGTCCGCGACGCCAACCGCGAGAAGATGTCCAAGACCAAGGGCAACGTCATCGACCCCATCGAGATCGTCAAGCAGTACGGCACCGACGCCGTACGCTTCACGCTCGCCAGCATGGCCTCGCCCGGCACCGACATCGCCTTCAACGTCGCCCGCACCGAAGGCTACCGCGCCTTCGCCAACAAAATCTGGAACGCCGCCCGCTTCCTCTTCATGAACGTGGACCGCGCCGCCGAACTCGGCATCACCGTCGATCCCGCCGCCTTGGGCTCCATGCCAACGGCCAAGCCCGAGCGATCCGCTCGAAGCCCGCTGGATCGTCGCCGAGCTGCATTCAACTGCTGCGACTCGTCGGCGAAGAGCTCGAAAACTATCGGTTCGACGAAGCGGCCAACACGATCTATCAGTTCTTCTGGGGCAGCTTCTGCGATTGGTACCTCGAGATCGTCAAGCTGCGCCTCGACTTCTCTGAAACCGCGGACAAAGCCCAAACCAAGGCCGCCCTCACCACACTCGTCAGTGTCTTCGAGTCCGCGCTCCGCCTGCTCTCGCCCTTCATGCCCTTCCTCACGGAAGAAATCTGGCACGCGCTCTACGACGGCAATCCGCCGGCGAGATCTATCGCTTTGACCGTGTATCCTCAGTCGTGCTCCCTGGGATCTGCAGGCACTTCCCCAGATGCACTGGGTCCAGGAACTCATCACGGAAATCCGCGCGCTTCGCAAAGAAATCGGCGTCGAGGAAAAGGCCATTGTGCCCATCGAAGTCCGCATGGAGGCGGCCTCCTACAAGGTTCGCCGAAGAAAACCGAACAATCATCGAGCGCCTTGCGCGTGTCTCCGAAGTCCGCTTCGTACCCGAAATCTCGGCCGGCCTAGCCAAGCATTCCACCCCTGCCTTCGACGTCGCCGTTATCTACGAGCGCACCATCGACGTCCCCGCCGAGCGTGACCGCTTGACAAAAGATATCGCCAAGTACGAAAAAGGCATGGCTGCGGCCGAACGCCAATTGTCCAACGAGTCCTTCCTCCAGAAAGCCCCGCCCGCGGTGGTCGAAGGCCTCAAAAAGCAGGAAGCCGAAACCCGCCTCCTGCTCGAAAAAGCCAGGGCCGCACTCAACGCACTCCCGAGCAGTTGAAACCGTTTCACCAGGCAAGACCAAACTGATCCCTGACCCCTGAACACTGACCACTGTTTATGGATTGGAAAAGCCACAAGATCGACGCACTGCTCGAGCAGGCCCTGGTCGAAGATCAGGCCGTGAAGGATGCGACCACCAGCCTCACCATCGATCCCGAGCTGCGCGCCACGGCCTCGATCCTTGCGCGCGAAGAGATGATCGTCTGCGGCCTCGGTTCCGTTCCCCGTTTCTTTGAAATCTTCGCCCGGCTCGATCCGCGCCCGCAGGCCCATCACCGCTTCGACGTCGTGCACCACCCTGAAGTCTTCGACGGCGTGCGCGCGCGCTCCGGCCAGGTGCTCGCCGTCATCCGCCACAACGCGCGCGTTCTGCTCAGTTGCGAGCGCGTCATTCTCAACCTGCTGCAACACCTCAGCGGCATCGCCACGCTCACGCGCAAATACGCTGACGCCATCGAAGGCACGCATGCCCGCGTCCTCGACACGCGCAAAACCGTCCCCGGCATGCGCGCCCTCGAGAAATACGCCGTGCTCTGCGGCGGAGGCACCAACCACCGCATCGACCTCGCCTCCGGCATTCTCATCAAGAACAACCACATCGCCCTCGGCGGCGGCATCCGCACCGTGCTGCCGCGCGCCCTGGAGGAGCGCAAGCACAACCAGCGCATTCAAGTCGAAGTCCGCACCGCGCAGGAGCTCGAAGAGGCACTCGAGTGCGGCGCCGAAGCCATCCTGCTCGACAACATGACGCCGGAGAAAGTGCGCGAATCCGTCGAGCGCATCAAGCAATTTACGGCGACGCCCGCGGCCGGCGCCGAGCCGCGCTGGATCCCCACCGAAGCCTCCGGCGGCATCGTCCTCGACAACATCCGCGCCTACGCCGAAACCGGCGTCGACTTCATCAGCGTCGGCGCACTCACCCACTCCGCCAAAGCCGCAGACCTGTCCATGCGGATAGTCGCGGGATGAAGCGGAGTTAGCGAAGTTAGCAGATGCTCACCGCTGGGACATTGCCAAACCTGCCAGAGACAGAATGTGCCCCATCCATCCGCGGCACTTTCGCGGATGGGTGGGAAAGCACGAACTCCTCCCCGCCCTGCGAGGGTCGACACGAATCTGAGACTGACTCGCGAATCGCAAGCCAGCCCAACTAACTCCGCGAACACCGCCAACTCCGCGAACTCCGCCTCCATGCCCTTCCATCTCCCCGCCCTCGAATCCGCCCTCGCCGACACGGCCTTCGCCGGCAAGCTCCACTACGCCCCCACCACCGGCTCCACCAACACCGACGCTCTCGCCGCCGCGCAAGCCGGCGCGCCACACGGCTCCGTCTTCTTCGCCGATGAGCAGACCGCCGGCCGCGGCCGCGGCGCGCACGCCTGGCACTCCTCTCCCGGCGATGGCCTCTATGTCAGCGTTCTTCTGCGCCCGCCGCTCCCTGCCACGCGCGCTCGCTCTCCTCCCGCTCGCCGCCGGCCTGGCCGCAGCTGCTGCCATCCAGCAAACCACCGGCCTCACCATCGACCTGCGCTGGCCCAACGATCTCCTCGCTGGCCCGCGCAAACTCGGCGGCATTCTCGTCGAGGCCCGCACCGAATCCGCTCTCAGCTCGCCGCACGCAGTCGTGGGCATCGGCATCAACATCCATCACCGCGCCTTCCCCGCCGATCTCGCCACGCCCGCCACCTCGCATCGACCTCGAAACCGGCAAGCACAATCTCCCGCCAGCCCCTGCTTGATCGCCCTTCTTCAATCTCTCGAAGCCGAAACCACTGCCCTCGAAAACCCGAACGCACCCCAAACCCTCCCCCAACGCCTCCAGCAAGCCTCCACCTGGATCAACGGCCGCGCCGTCCACGTCCACGGCCCGCAGGCCTGCACCGGCATCACCGCCGGCCTCGACGCCAACGGCTTCCTCCTCGTGCGCACCGCCGAGGGCCTCGTCACCGTACAGACCGGCGGCCTCCGCGCCGCCGCGAACGAGGCCAACGATTTACTCTAGTGTTATGGAATAGAGGTTCTCCGCAAGCTCGAGTTGTCATTCTGAGCGAACGGGGCCCCAAACGTATTTCAGTTTGGGGGTGGTGAGTCGAAGAACCTGCTTTTGCTCTTCCACATACTTGACGAGAACTCCCGACGCTGGGAGTCTGAGGATGAGTCCGGACATGCTGCTCGCGCTCGACGTCGGCAACACCAACACCGTCCTTGGCCTCTATCGCCTCCCCGACACCAAATCGCCGGCCCCCGCCGAAGACGCCCCCTTCGAGAAGCCGATACTCGCCGCCCACTGGCGCGTCACCACGCACCACAACCAGACCTCCGACGAATACGGCGTACTCTTCGTCAATCTCTTCGAGATGAATGGCATGCACCCTGATCAGGTGAGCCACATCATCATCTCCAGCGTCGTTCCACCCGTGGAGGGCACGCTGCGCCAGGTCTGCGAAAAGTACTTCCGTGTGCAGCCGCTCTTCGTCGAGCCCGGCATCAAGACCGGCATGCCCGTCCTCGTCGACAACCCCGCCGAGCTCGGTGCCGATCGCCTCGTCAACGCCATCGGCGCCTTCGAGCGCTACGGCGGTCCCTGCATCGTCGTCGACTTCGGCACCGCCACCACCTTTGACGTCATCTCAGCCCGCGGCGAATACCTGGGCGGCGCCATCTCTCCCGGCCTCGGCATCAGCGCCGACGCCCTCTTCGCCCGCGCTGCGCGCCTTGGCCGCGTCGACATCAAGCGCCCAGCCAAGGTCATCGGCACCAACACCGTCACCCACCTGCAGACCGGCCTCTACTACGGCTACATCGGGCTCGTCGATGGCATCCTCGAGCGCATGATCGCCGAACTCGGCGCGCAAGCCGCGCGTCATCGCCACCGGCGGCCTCGCCCGCCAGATCGCTCCCGACTCCCGCTACATCGCCGAAATCGACGACATGCTCACCCTCGACGGCCTGCTCATCCTCTTCGAGCGCAATCGCGCCCCCCGCAGCCGCACGCGCACCCACGCGCACTAACCGTTTCACGCAAAGAAAAAGCGATCCGCAACAGACCCAAGCCTGCCACGAATCGCTCTTCTGAAAAGACACTGCGGGTGCCCCATCCTAACGACTTCTTTCTCGTTCAGGGTGGGAAAGCACCCTCCCTTCTCACTCGTCTTGAGTCGCTTACTGGTTCAAGGGCACGTAATCGATAGCGCCCGTGTACGGGTCTTCAATCATCTCTGCGGGGTACCAGTAAATCTGCTCATCGCCCTCATCGTCGATGTAGGAGTAGCCGATGTAAGTCGTGCCCAGATCCTCCTGCAGCGCCGCTGGATCGTACGACGCGTACACCACATGCGCATTGGGTGCATTCAGCGCCATCTTCCGATGCGTCTTGTACTTCTTTACTGCGATCTCGCCCTTCTCCGAGTGCTTCACGTGAAACTCATGGATCTTCCCGTGCCGCATCTCGACAGAGACGGTGTGTTTGCCGTGGTGGTCGATGTCATGGTGCCCGTCCGACTTGTCGCGGATGAGCGACTTCCCTTCGTGATGAGCCTGTTTCGCCAGCGCCGCCGGGGCACTGGCCAGTACCGCGAGACCGAGCAGAGCTGCGAGAGCAAAAGAAGTGTTTCTTACCAACTTCATCGGGGTTGTTCCTCCTTGTACGTCGTAACTTACTTCGATGCCAAGTCTGCACCCCGCGGGCTGCCTCTCACAAGTGAAAATTCGTCACCGCCGTACGCTTTTCTCCCCTTCGCCCCAACCAGAGGGCATTTCCCATCAACTGCCCAGCGGCCCGCGGGGGTTCCAAAGTTCTATTTAGATCAACGGTTGGGAGGATGATAGCCGCGCTTCGGATCGTATTCAAACTTCATCAATCCATCGCGGTAGTCAATGTGGATCGTCAACTCTTCAAGAATGTCCGCTCCCAGCTTCCCCGCAATTTCCATTCCCGCTTCCGTGCGCTCCATATCCATCGGCCATGCGGGGAGCCCCATCTCATGTTTCGAAATCCCCCCGAACTTGATGTCGACGGCCTCGGCGACGTACGGCTTCGCTCCTTCTGGCAGATACGCTCGAAGGCTGTTGTTGAAATAAACCTTTGTCACCTCGCGCGCGGCCTCGGGCGCAATGTTTGTCGAGTCGGCGCCCGTATCCACAAGGAATAGCTTCACGTCCGGCGGATGCAACGAGCCCGGCAAGATCAGGTCGTGGCCGACCCGAAAAACAGGCAGCCAGTCTTTCATCTCCGGCGCAATCGAGCGATCGGCCGCTCGCCCTTCCCCCGCCGCATCACTCCCTTCCGTCGAAAGGCTCAGTGGTTCCGGCTGCGACTGAGTCGTTGGATTGGGTAGCGCATCGAGTTTCAGCTTGCTCACCGGGTAATCCAGGGTGATCAAAAAACGCGAGAAGACGTCGGTTCCAATCAACCCGTCCTGTTCGCCCATGCCTTTCTCAACGACAGAGATCCTGCAATCCTTGAATTCGAGTGGCCCAATCTTGATCTGATCCGCGTTGGCCGTAGCGCCGCTCGGCTTCAAACCAGCCTTCTCCGCGACACCGCGGGACACCGTCAGCCCGTCTGCGCCCGTATCCAGCATCAGATGGCTCTCATGCCCGTTCAAACTCACATTCAGCGTGTGTCCCACGTTCGCCAGGATTCCGTGACGTTCCTGAATAATCGCCTGCAACGGCACCTCCGCCGTAGTCGCATTCGAAACCAGCCGGCATGTCTTCGCAGGCTCCGCCGCAGTCTTCTTCAAATCGTCCAGGTCCTTCTGCCTGCGCTTGACTTCTTCGTCGTCGTTGTTCGCACCCGAGCCAACCAGTGCTTCGAGCGCCGGGATACGCTCCTGGCTCGGAAGCAGGTTCAACCAGGCATTCCGGATCTCCACATCGTTTGGATCCAGCTGATGCGCGGTCTGAATCGCCTTCCGTTCCGTGGCTTGATTCGATTGCAGGCCCATCAGCGATCCATACACAAAAAACGCCCGCGCGAAACACGGATCCGCTTTCAACGCCGCCGCCACTGCGGGCCCCACTTCCCAGGGCTTGCCCGCTCGATAGAGCACCTCCGCGTTCTCCGTCAGCAGCGTCGCCGAATCCGGATGCGCCGCCAGCGCCTTCTTCAAAGCCTCGTGTGGCCTCATCCACCTTCCACTGCGACAACAGTGCCCGCACCAGCAGCGCCGTCTTTTCTGGATCATTCGGCGTCTTCGCGAGGTCGGCCGCCAGCAGGCTCGCCGCCTTTTCGTGATCGCCTTTCAGCAACGCAGTCTCGGCCTCGCTCGGCGTATGCGGAGCAACCACCTTGCACGCCGCGCCCCATCCCGGAATCGCAAAAAGCACCAGAAGAACAAAGACGAAACACCCGGTTTGAAAACGGCAACGTGCGCCTTGCCGCGTCAAGTCATTCGGAACCCGCACCGAAACCTCACTCTCGTGAATCGCACACACTCTAGCACGCGCTCGCACGCCCGCCAAGCCACGCCGTTCCCGTCCCTTTGATATCCTTCTTCTGGATCTCATTCCACAATAGGAAAATCCGCGGCTGCGCGATTGCGCCGGCGGTTTTCCCGCGAGTATAAGCACCCCCATTGAACATCTATCGCTTCCCCGCGGTCTTTTCTTCCCTCTGCCTCCTCTTGCTCAGCATGAGTCGGCCTTCTCACGCCGCATCCAACGACGCTCAACCCGACACGCCCGCCAATCCCGCGGCCGCGCGCCTGCGCACCATTGAAGATCTCAACCTGAAAGGCGGCGCTGCCGACAATCCCCCTTTCACCGACACGCTTCTCGGCGTCGACACCGTCTTTCGCCGCAGACTCCTCGAGCACGGCCTTCTCTTTCGCATGGGCGCCAACGGCGTCTATATCCAGAACACGCTGCAGCCCCCCGTCGCCGCGGACGCGCAAAACTACTCCGGGCAGCGGCCGTTCTTCGCTTACTCACTCAACCCCGTGCTCTCTGCCGATCTGCGCCAGCTCGGTCTGCACAAGGCGCAGCTCAACATCAACGGTGGCATCCAGCAGGCTACCTGGGGTCCCGCGCAGCCCACCGCGTTCACAGTCGAGAGTATCTATCTCTACAAAGAATTCGGCGAAGACCGCGTCGAGATGAAGCTCGGCTATCTCACCACCGACTTCCAGTTCATCGGCCTCCAGGTCGGCGGTCAGGTCGCCTCCGGAGCGCAAGGCGTCTACGCTGTGCTGCCCTACGAAGTCGGCATCTCCTACACGCCGCTGCCCGCGCCCGTCCTCACGCTGAAGTATCGATTCGACTCAGGCTTCTACGTCAAAGGCGCAGCCCAGCGCGCCGGCGAGCCCGGCTCGGAAGAAGCCGCGCTCCATCGCGATGCCGTCGGCCTGCGCTTCCTGCCCCATGGCGACAAATTCCTCGGCGTCGGCGAGTTCGGCTTCAAGCGCCCCGCGCGCGCCGGCAGATTCAGCGAATGGCTCCGCGCCGGCTACATCGGCAACACCACGCCCTACACCAACTTCGCCACCGGCCTCAAGCAGACCGGCAACTACTGCACCTACTTCCTCGCCGATCGCCAGCTCACGCAACCGCAAGCCTCCAACCCCGCGCGCGGTATGTATCTCGGCGCATCGGCCATGTTCGTTCCCGCCCGGTTCGACACCTACCGCCAGTACGACGAAGGCCGCATCTACTACGCCGCGCCCTTCCGCTCGCGCCCCGGCGACTTCGCCTCCATCGTCGCCTCCTATACCGCATTCAGCCACGACTATCTGCGCACCCTCGCCAACGCGGGTCAATCCTACTGGCGCTCGTCGAACTCGGTAACTGGAAGTTACACCGCCCGCGTTGCCCGCGGCACCTATCTCGGCCTGGGCCTCAGCTACGTCAACGGTCCCGCCGTCTCACCCAAAGTCCCCGCCGCATTAACCTTCACCGCCCAGACCAGCGTCTTTTTCTAGCGAATTTCCCCGACGATTCAGCCGCCTACGGCTGCCGCGACATTACTTGGGTTCACAATAACTACGAAATTCAGAACACCCTTTGGAAGCGTTCCGGAATTTGCCACAGCTCGCCCATCTCGTAACCAAGATTTAAGGTATCGGGCTCACCGAGACGGCCCCCTGAGCTGCCAAGGACTTGAGAGATCGCATCAAGTACCTCGATCGACTCGTTCGATACGTTAACATTCGCATTTTGAGGAAGGTTAGCGTAATCCGCCATCATTTCCAGGCATTTTTCATCTGAAACCCGTTGCCACCAGCCAACTTCCATATTTGCCCTGGCCATCACCCGCGTCTTGGCAAGACGACGCAATCCAATTTGTTGGTCAACGAAGCGCAAATGAAACAAATGCAAATCCGCGAAACGCGGCTCAACATCGTGCGCTTGATGAAACCCGCCACCCCACACGATTGGCCGTCGTGTAAGGGCTGGTTTGCACATTGGTCCGAGAAAATACATCCATTTCCTTTGTTCGAGGATCTTCCGTGAGAGATCAATGGGGAGATCTTCGCTCGTTTGAACCAGGTTGTATCCAATTGCGGTAACGACGTCCTGCTGACAAGATTCGCAATACTCTTGGAGAGAGGTATGCCGTCCCGGGTCCGCGACCACGATCTCATCGACATCCGAATGCACTACATAGTCGTACCACTCCAAAAGTGAAGCACAAAACGTCGAGATGAACCGGGCTTGCTGATCGTCATCGCAAGGCGAGCGAGGGATTCGAACAACGTTGATGTCTGCAATAGCATCAGTGCTCCCATCATCGCTTCCGTGATCGATAACATAGCAGTGCCTGGGCCCAACCTGGGACGCATAGTGCCGAACCCAAATCGGGAGAAAGTCTGGCTCGTTATAAGCAATTGTTACCGCAGCTACTTTCACAAGAAAGCTCCATTTCGAACGGATATCATGAAACCGTCAGGTAACCCCGCAGCCCCCTCTTGCTCAACAACCAATACAGAGTCTGGTGACGTAGAAGAGTCGATTACCGGCACAGTTAATGTGCGACGCGTCAGGGGTCACTGAAGGTGGCATGCCAGACACCCTAACACCTCCGAACGTTTGAAGAAAAGATAAATTCCAACGCCGGTGGTTGGTGAATCCGCCCTGGCCTTCTTGATAATTGTTGGCGCAAACCAGCGGGCGACCATCCATCGCACCGGCCACACCACGGAGTTGTCCGCAAGTTACTCTTTCAGCATCCGGGAGAGCGAGTGCAGTCCCGGAAACAGATTAAGGAAGACCAGCTCCCATGCTCACTTCGACGCTGGAAGGGGCTTGCTTTCTGGCGAAAGCGCGATTTGCCCTTCGGATGCGCGAAGGACCGGATCAGACGCCGTGATCTGATAGTCCCGATATTCGATTGTGAGTTCCGCCCGCCCACCGAGGCGAATCATCGAAACACTCTGGTTGCGCTCGGGGAGCCAGAATTCTCCCACCTTCCTGTAGAACTGTTGAATCTCGGTACTCTTCGTCCAGAACGACGGATTCTTTGCCGGCTCAGCCTCAAGACGAACCACGGCGAAATCCTTGGCGTCCACCCAGACCCGGCCACGGAAAAGAAACTTGTCTTTTCTTCGTGGCTCTGCGGACAGAACATACATCGATCGCGCAGGGGTGTTTTCGTACCCCACCATTGCGAAGTTGTAATTATCCGAGTTCAGAGCCGTGAGCCGCTGCGCCTCAGCAGCCATGGCTTCCTGCTCCGCCTGCAACAGTTTCTTGAAGACCCTGTCGATGATTAGCTGCGATCCGTCCGCAGACTGGATCGTGAATTCTTTCGTCGCGGGGTCGCGGTACTTCACGTCGACGATCATCTTGGCGTTGCGGCTGCTCGGAAATCCGCGATACTCCAGCGTGTAGACTCGGGTGCCGTGATAGGTGTGCAGCGCGTGGGCGCGCCGAAGATTCATTCCCACCAGGCTCGCCACAACCTGCTGCGTCGTGAGCGGACTCTTTAAGGCAGAAATGTCTTCTTGCCTCAGAGCAAATGCCGTCGATTGGTTCGAGAAACAGGCGAGCAGGAAAATGATCAGAATGCAATGCCGCCGGACGCCGGTAGCAGACGACAAAAGAGCTCGCGTGTTCATCTTGCCAACTTCATGACGCAGTCTCCGTCGCAATCACCGTTGACGAAAAGCTGCCCCGCGTACCTTGCGCGTGGCACTGCCTCGTGCGACCAAAGATCGCCACCAGATTATCCGAAACAACGGTTGGAGGCGTCTGGTCAGAATTGACCAAATTCTTCTCGCCCCCCTTTCGCGCAAAATCCAGCCAGCCGCGGACTAAGTAGATTCAGGCAACCGCAGCCCATCACCAGGAAAGACGCAGCAACGAGATCGCCAGGTGCGGCAACTCTGCCGGGAGCTTGACCTGACCATCTTTCACGTCGAGCCAAACCGGCGAATCAAGTAGCTGCAATTGGCCCGCAGCCTGTAGTTCAGCGTACTGCTCCGCGCTTGGCGTCTGCGGCGAACCCATCTTCTGCCATACCGTGTAGGCATTGCTGTGCGTATCGTCAATGCGATAGTGCTCGAGCAACACGCGCTGTACGCCCTGCGGAATCCCACCAATCGTGACGGCTACCGAGACCGGCGCACTCGGCGAATTCACATCGTGATAATTCCAGAGCAGAACGGCGGCCTCATGCCCCGACGCCGTCGCAAATGCGTCGATATCCGCCTGCTGCCGCACTCCGGTGCTTACGAGCGTATCGAGAGCAACGGCGCCCGCACTTTCCGTCTTCACGCGATCTCCGTTCATCAGTCCAAACATCCGAAAGACATTGAGCACGGGCTTGTCCACGCCGTTGGTCGCCAGCGACCGGAATCCTTCGAAGTAATCCTTGTCTTCAAATTCGAACGACCAGCTCAACATCGAAATCAGGTTCACGGCATACCGGTCTTTGCAGCTCGAACAGCGCCTTCAACGCCGCAGCGGTGTACGCCGGATACAGCGTTCCGTTTCTGTAGTTGTTCGCTGGATTCACTTTGGAAGAGCACGCCGCGCAGCCCTCCGGATCCGCCTCGCTGAGAATAATCGGAAGGTGTCTGAATTTGGGATAAGTAGCCACCAGCGCGAACCCGCGATCCACGTCCGTGAGCTCGTTCTTCAGCCCCATGGTCACCGTGCCGTCCTGAATCGTCGGCGCGCCCTTGGCGTGAAACGAAATGAAGTCCAGCGGAACCGCGCCGCCCGTCGCCGCACTCTTCCCTGCACTCACATGCTCGAGAAAGTCCGCGAAGAAAGCTCCGCGCCTTCTCGTGCCCGGGACTCGTGGTCGCAGGCCCGCCGACTTTTGCCTCCGGCAGCGCCTGCCGCACGCCGGCAACCGCATAGTCGTAGAGCTTCCAATACTCCTCGGGCGATGCGTGCCAGTAGTCGATGTCCGGCTCGTTCCACACTTCGAAGTACCAGCGCAGAACTTCCTCCCGCCCATAACGCTCAACCAGGTGCGCGGTCAACAACCCGCACCAGCTCCTGCCACTTCTTGTAATCCTTGGGAGGATTGTTCGACTTTCCCGACACCGTCGACTGCGGATAGTGAACCTGGTACGGCTCATGGCGATTGGGAAGATCGGCCGCGAGATCCTTCGGCATAAAGCCAAGCTCGACCATCGGCCGCACGCCGGCCTGCTTGTACGCATCGAATATCCCATCCAGGATCGTGAAATCGTAGACCGGCTTCCCGTTCTCATCCTCGCTGTAGACATTGGTTGAGCTGAACTTCAGCTCCGCCTTCCCGTCGCCCGAAGTCAGCAGGTGATGCACGCGAATGTACACCGGCACCGGGCTCAGATCGTGCAGTTCCCGCAACAGCTCGCGGCCATGCACCATCGTCGTGTAATTGGCCTCGTCGTATCCGAACCAGCTATAGATCGGTTGATACGGCCCCAGCTTTTGATCCAGGTCCACACGAATCGCAACCGGCGCGCTCGCCGTAGCCGCAACCGGATCGGCAATCATCGCCGGGGCCATGCCTGCCGCAAGGAACACCGCTGCTGCCATGATGCGACAAGCGCGAATCAGGCAGGTCAGGAACGGGCACGCCGTATTGCGCGGACCAAGCGTGTATGGACTGCTCACGACTCCAGAATACGCACCTCTCCCGAGTTGCCCGTGGGCAACTGCGCAAATCCCAGTTCGCTGGCTCCCCGATTTGCAAAGCGTGTTCCTTGCCATTCGCCGGCCTGGTTCCACACGTCGCCGCGGTCGATGTGTTCCATGAGATGTTCCTGTCTCTTGCTGGACACCGGGGACGGTCACATATCCTTAAAGTTCACGCAGGCATTGGGACACGATTGACCGCTCCAGCTAACTACTTCAATTACTTCACCGAGATCGAGGAGCGCTTCCAGCAGCGCCGCGGATCGATTCTGCTGCTCTCCACCCTCGACTGGGCGCTCATCGAAACCTGGCGCGACGCCGGCATTCCTCTCGACGCTGTCCTGCGTGGCATCGACGCCGCCTTCGACAAGTATGAAGCCCGCCAGAAGCGCGCCCGCATGCGTAAAGTCAATGGCCTCGCCTGGTGCGCCCAAGCCGTCATGGAAGCCAGCGAAGAGCTCCGCGAAGCCTCCGCCGGTACCGCCAACGCGAACCCAACCGAGCCGCGCGAATCCGGCTTCGAGCACGATCGTGTCGCCGCTCACCTCGAAGCCACCGCTGGCGCGCTCGATGCAGCCGGCATCGCGGCGGAAGCCTGCGCCGCCACCTCCGCGCGCCTCCGCACGCTCGCCCGCGCCGTTCTTGGCGACGCAGGTTCTTCCCCGGAAGACCTCGCCGCCTCGCAGAATCTGGAAGCCCTCGAGCGCGAGCTCACCGTGCTCGAAGAGAAACTCTACGGCGCCGTTCGCACAGCCGCTCCCGTTGAGCTGCTCGTCCGGCTCAAAGAACACGCCGCACGCGAACTCGCCCCCTATCGCAGCCGCATGGGCGTAGTGCAACTGCGCCAGGTCGAGCAGCAATTCGAGCAGAAGCAGCTGCTCGCCCACTTCAACCTGCCCCGCCTCAGCCTCTTCTACATGAGCCAGCAATGACCCCACGCAAACCGCAAAAGGGAGCCTCCAGATCGCGCAGCAACGAGGGTGCCCCATCCATCCGCGTTCCGGGCGCATGGGTGGGAAAGCAGGAACATCCGTTCGAGCGAAGAGCGAGAGTCCGCCCCAGCGCAGGGGTTTGAGATAGAAAAGCCAGTCTATGGCGGCGCTTTCCTCACCCGCTCCGAGGGCAAAGCCGTCTTCGTCCCCCTCGCTCTGCCCGGCGAGAAAGTGCGCATCCGCGTCACCCAAAACAAATCCGGCTACTCCACCGCCGAACTCACCGAAATCCTCGAGCCGTCGCCTGAGCGCATTGCCCCGCCTGCCCGCACTTCGGCTCCTTGTGGCGGATGCAACTACCAGCACACCGGCTACGCGAATCAACTCACCTTCAAGCAGGCCATCCTGCGCGAAACCCTGGAACGCGCCGGCGTCGCAACGCCCGACGAGATCACGACTCTCTCTGCCAACCCCTGGGCCTACCGCAACCGCATCCGCCTCGCCTTCGACGCGCAGGGCCAACCCGGCTACCGCGGGCGCAAATCCCACGCGTCATCCCTATCTTTCCGTCGTCCGTCTCCATCCCGGGTTCAAACAAAGAGACCCTGGGGCGCGCAAGCGCCGACTGCCGCACCGCAGGTGCCGGGGACCCGGGAAAGCACGAAACTTCTTTGTCTTTCGCAGGGAATGAAACGTGCCCCATCGCCGCACCGCTCCTGCTCTCCGCCGCCGAAGCCGCCGCCCATCTCCTCGAGCGCGTTCCCGCCAACCTTCGCCCCCACGAACTGCAGCTCTTCTGCGACCCCTCTGAAAGCGCGCTGCTCGTCACCTTCTTCGCCGCGGAAAACTCCGAGCTTCGCCTCGACTCCCTGGCCCGCGCACTCCACGAGCGCATTCCCGCACTGCAAAGCGCGCAGATTCGCCGCAGGAGGCCGTCCCGGCCATCCGCCGCGCACTCTTGCCCGCTGGGGCGCCGATGCGCTCACTTATACCGCCGCAGGATTCGACTACCGCGTCGACCACGGCGCATTTTTTCAAGTGAATCGCTGGCTCGTCGACACGCTCGTCGACGCTGTCACCGCCAGGCAAAGCGGCGCGCTCGCCTGGGACCTCTTCGCCGGCGTCGGCCTCTTCGCGCGCCGCCTCACTGCAAGTTTTGAAAGCGTAGTCGCCGTCGAATCGGCTCCGCCCGCCGTCGATGCCCTCGAGCACAACCTGCGCGGCACCTCAGGCAAACCCGTTCGCACCACCACTCTCGACTTCCTGCGTGCCGCACCCCAAGGCATTCGTCCCGATTTGATCGTGGTGGACCCGCCGCGCACCGGCCTCGGCGCCGAAACCACCGCGCTCCTCGCCGACCGCGCCGCGCCCGCGCTCGTCTACGTCTCCTGTGACCCCGCTACCCTCGCTCGCGATCTCCGCGCCCTGCTGACCTCCGGCTATACCCTGCAGTCGGTGACGCTGGCCGATCTCTTTCCGCAAACGTTCCACATCGAAACCCTCGTCCACCTGCGGCGCTCCTGATCGCCGCAGCGCAAACCCGCATTCCCGTTCCGGCACACGCGTCCCATCCCCGCCGGCCCTTCCTGAATACGTCCACCTGTGCGCTCCAATACGCGCAAGGCTCCCTCCCATCGGCTACGCTAAATTCTCACAGAGAAGAAGCCGCACCTCGTCCTGATTCATTCCCGGCCTGATCCAGGCCGCTCCCCGATCCGCAGCACGATTCCATGCCCGCCGAATCTCTTCAATTCGGACCGAGCCCCGCCGCGCCTGCCCGTCCCGCGCGACTTCTCGCGCGCCCGCAGATCCCAGGCTACCCATCCCCCTCTTCCACGCCGCCTGCCTTTTTGCGTTCGGCATCGCAATTGCGCAATGGCTCTTTCTCCGCCCCAGCCTGCTCCTCATCGCGATCGTCTTGCTCGTGGCTCTCAGCGTCCTCGCCGCCTTCCGCGCCCGGCGCGTTGCCTGGCTGCCGCTCGCGTTTCTCTGGCTTTATCCTCGGAGCCTGGTGCGCTGCCATGCAACCGCGCCCCGCTCCCGCCGCAGCCCCTCGCCTCCCTCTCCGACGGTCTTCTGCGCACCGTCGAAGGAACCGTCTTCGATGCCGGCCCCCTTCGTTCCGAGATTGCTCCCGATCCCGAGGACACCGAAGCCGCGGAACCGCCCTCGCAACGCATCGACCTGCGCCTCATCCTCGATCGAGTCCGTCTCCGACTCGACCGATCAGCAGGTCCCCATCTCCGGCGCCGTGCGTCTCTACGTTCGTTTCCACTCGCCGCGTCCTCGCCCGATCTCGCCCCTCCACTCTTCCAATGCGGCGACCATCTCCGCCTCCCTGCGCGCCTGCGACAACCCGAGACCTACCATGACGCCGGCGTCTGGAGCCGCGAAGACTACCTCGTCGACCAGGGCATCACAGCCAGCACCGCACTCAACCTCGATCAGGTCGAACGCCTCGGCTCCTCCACGCCCTCTTTCCATTGCTGCCTCGCCCAATGGCAGCACACAGCGGCCGCGCGCCTGCTTAGCCTCCCCGCTGCCATGCAGTACCTGCCTGCCCCTCTCCGCCTCACACCCGAAGACGCGATCATGCTCTCTGCGATGGTCGCCGGAGACCGCACCCACCTCACCCATCCCCTGCGCGTCGGCTTCGAGCGCACCGGTTCCTTCCACATGCTGGTGGTCTCCGGCTTTCATCTCGCCATCGTTGCCGGCTGCTGCTTGTGGATCGCGCGCCGCCTGCATCTCCCGCGCCTGCCCGAAACCCTGCTCACGCTCGCGGCTTCCTTCGCCTACGCGCTCTTTACTGGATTTGCCGCGCCCGTCCAGCGCTCTCTCTGGATGATCGCGCTCTATCTGCTTGCCCGCCTCGTCTATCGCGATCGCAATCCACTCAACACCATCGGATTCGCTGCGCTCTGTCTTCTCGCCGCCAGCCCGCGCAATCTTTTCGATTCCGGTTTGCAGATGACTCTTCTGGCCGTCGTCTCCATCGCCGGCGTCGCCACGCCGCTCCTGCAAGCCTCCGTCCACCCTTACCTGCTGGCCACGCGCGACCTCAACCTCACTGCCATCGATCCCAAACTCCCTCCCCACCTCGCGCAGTTCCGCGAGACTCTCCGCATCGTCATCGCCGCCTTCGCATCGTCGCCATGGCACCGCCTCGCCCACCGCCTGATCCCTGCTTCGGTCGCCTCCATCCTGCGCCTTGCCGAACTGGTCGTTGTCTCGTGCGTTGTCGAACTCGCCATGTCCCTTCCCATGGCGTTGTACTTTCACCGCATCACCCTCTTCGCGCTCCCCGTAAATCTCTTCATCCTGCCGCTGCTCGCCATCCTCTTGCCCGCTGCGCTCCTCACCGTCGCGGCCGCATTCTTTTCTCCTGCCGTCGCCACCCCGCCCGCCATCTGCACAGCCATCCCGCTTCATATTGGAACCTGGCTTGTCCATCGCTTTGGATCGATGACTCTGGGCGATCTGCGCATCGCCACCCCAGCTCCTCGCCCAGTGTCTGGCCTTCTGCGCTCTAGGCGCTACCGCCATTATTCTGGCTCGCATCGCGCGCCCGCGCCTTGCCTGGATCCCTTTGGTTCTCGCCGCGGCCGCAGCCATTGCGCCGCGCCCCATCGACCATCCCCGTGACGCCCTTTTCTTCCAGGCCATCGACGTCGGCCAGGGGGACTCCCTCCTCGTCATCACTCCCGATGGAAAAACCCTGCTCATCGATGGCGGTGGCTTCGGCGGCGGCCCGCATCAGGCCACGCAGGATTTCGACATTGGCGAAGAAGTGGTCTCGCCGGTTCTCTGGTCGCGCGGCATTCGCCACCTCGACGCGGTCGCCCTCACGCACGCCCACTCCGACCACATGGGCGGCCTGCCCGCCGTCCTGCGCAACTTCCATCCGGATGAATTATGGGTGGGCAACAATCCACGCTTCGGAGCCTATAACGATCTGCTCAATCAGGCCGCGGCGCTCTACGTCCGCTTTCGTTCCTTCCACGCCGGAGACGCATTCGCCTTCGGCGATACCCAGATCGCCGTGCTTGCGCCTTTCCTCGGATATCAGCCCGGACCGGAACCGGCGAACAACGACTCGCTCGTCCTGCACGTTAACTACGGCACAACATCGATCTTGCTCGAAGGCGATGCCGAAGCTCCCGTCGAGGACGCAATGCTCCGGGAACCAGGCCTCGAGAGCACCCTCTTGAAAGTCGGCCATCACGGCAGCCTAACCTCAACGCGCCCCGAGTTCCTTGCGCGCGTCGCGCCGCAGTGGGCTGTCATCTCCTGCGGCCTTCACAATCGTTACGGCCATCCCCGGCCCGAAGTCCTGCACGAACTCCAGTCGGCCAACGTGCGCACCTACTCGACAGACATCAACGGCGCCGCGTGCTTCGCCCTCGATGGTCGCAGGATCGCGCCCGACGCCACCTGCGGCTGGGAACCCTCTCGATAAGCCCAGCGCAAAGCTGTGCCCGCTCCATGCCAGTCTTTTCGCGGATGGGTGACAAAGCACGAACCCTTCAGGGTCACATGGAAAGTCGCCCCCAAAATAAGAAGGGTACGGGCCCCTGCCCGTACCCAAAGGAGATCACGCCCTTGTTCACTTCAGTCCCGGAGCTCACTCTCTTTGTAGCGTGCTCCGTACCCTAAGACTGTCCGTCCCCAGACAGCCTTAAGCCTTCAATCCGCACCGCGAATCGAGTTGCGACATCTTGCGGCGCGCACGGGCACCCACATCGCCCGTCGGAAACTGAACCAATGCCGAGTGATACGACGCCCGAGCCTTCTCGCGCTCGCCCAGCGCGGCCCATGTATCGCCGATCGGAATCTCAATGAGCGCGCGATTCAAATTGCCGGTCTTCGGAGCGCTCTTTGCCGCTTCCTGCACACGCATCTCCGCCTGTCCGCGATTTCCGCTCGCCGCCAGCGCCCACGAGTGGAAGGCCAGCATCTGCGAACGCGTCGACCGCAACTGAATCGATTGCGGATGCGCCGGATAACCGGCCAGCACCGCCTCCACCAGCTCGCGTGCGCGCTCCGACCCGTCCTTGCGAGTCAGCAGCAGTTCGGCCAGGCCAAAATGAAAATCGCCCGTCGCCTGCGGATTCTGGATCGCTGCCTCGAACAGCTCTTCCGCCTGTGCGTCTTCGCCTTCAATCGAAAGCACCATCGCATACAGAAAGAGTTCCGGGCTCGTCAGCCGTGGCTGCCCCTGCCTGTCGAACGCCAGCGGCCGCAGATAATTCCGCGCCTCGCTGTAGCGCCCGGCCAGAGAGAGAATCCAGCCCTCCATCGACGGCGTATGTCCAACCGCCCAGAAGAGCAGCCGGTTGGCTTGCAAGGCCAGGCCGTAGTGGCCACGGCGTACCAGCCACAGTGGCAGCAAGCCGGCAATCGCCGAGGCGGGGATCATCAACATCGAAAGCGCGAGTGCGGCGCGCAGACCCCACACGATCGGGCCACGCTGCCCCATTGCGCTGGACTCCTCAAGGAGCGCGGTCAACACCAGGCCGACAACCGGGGGGGCGATCATCAGCGGCGTCAACTTCCGCCAGCTGCCTTGAGGAGCCTTGCTGCGCAAAACGTTAAAGAGAATATCGACAAGCACCATCCACAGTGCCGCGCCGGTTACCAGAAATGAAAAACGTGCAGCCGCCGCAGGAATGTTGCCCGAAAGCAAACCAACGGAGCAGTTCAGCGCCAGGCCCGCCGCAAACACCGCGACCATCAGCTTGACCTGCTTCGGCGTACTCCAGTACGTCCGCACCGAAGCCCGGCTTGCAGCCCTGGCGCGGCTCACCGCCGACCACACAAGCACGCTGCCCCATGCCAGGCAGCAGAGGCTCACCAATGTACCCAGAAAGAAAGGAGTGAAGGCCCAAAGCCGCTCGGTCGCCGACTGCGAGCCCGGAAACGAGCGCTCGCTCGCCCAATTCATGCTCCAGGCCCAGGACAGACCAATGCCCGCTCCCGCCATCACCAGACGGAAAGCTTTATGTTCTTGCAGCCAGGTCCGAAAGTTGCGAATTCCGCCTTCGACGCCGACACCAAGAGCGTATGCCATTGCTTGATTTCCCCCAGATCTTCGACTTTAAGGGAGGGTAATCTAACTTTCTCTCCTCCTTTCGCAGACCCGAAGTTCACAGAAGGGGCAGGCCGCATAACCCGAAAGTTGTAGGAACAGCCCGCAAGAACCGTTGCCGATTTCGCAGACCGCGACCTCGAGCCCGCTCTTGGCTTCGCCGCGGCCGGTAAAAACCGTTCCTGCGGGCTTGCGAGCTGGGCGCAACTGTTGAGGCCCCTGAAAAGAGCTTTTTAATCACAACGCAGCGCGATCACAGGATCGACGCGCGTCGCACGGCGAGCCGGAATGTAGCAGGCAAGCAGCGCAATGCCCGCCAGCAGCAGCAGGACCGCACTGAATGTGGTTGGATCGCCCGGTCCCACGTCGAAGAGCAGACTGCGGATGGAACGGGAGAACGCCAGCGATCCGGCCAGTCCGATCCCACAGCCCGCCGCAACCAGGAAGAGGCCCTCGTGCAGAAGCATCCTGACCACGAGCGCCCGGCTCGCACCCAAAGCCATCCGAATTCCGATCTCTCGCGTCCGCTGCGCAACCGTGTAATGCATGGTCGCGAAGATGCCTGCTCCCGCCAGTGCCAGCGCGAGAGCAGCAAACAAGCTTAGCAGCAGCGTCTGAAAGCGGCGGGCAAGGTTTTGGTCTCGAAGTCGGTCCCCCAGCGTCGCCACGTCGGTCAGAACTGCGGAACGATCGATCGAGCCGATAGTCTCGCGGAGAACGCTCTCGCTCGCGTCTGTATAGACAACCAGATTCTCGGTTTCATCGAAGGACTGCGCCTGTGTCTCATAGATCTGCGCGATCGGTGACCGCTCGAGGCCGCTGCTGTGCATGTCTTTCACAACGCCGATCACCCGCACCCATTCGTCGTTTTTCCCTCGGGCATCGAATCCTTTGATCCCCTTGCCAATGGGATTCTCGCCCGGCCAGTATCGGCGCGCCATGGTTTCGTTGATGATCACGACCGGCGACGTGTTTTTGGTGTCGTCCTTGCTGAAGAATCGGCCTCGGACCAGGGGGATGCCCATTGCCTGAAAGTAGTCGCCACTGATCGTCGACCATCTCATGGGCGTCCACTGCTGCGCCGGTTCAAGCCCACGCCCTTCCACGGCGCGCAGGCCAAATCTCGATTCGCTGCCCAGGTAAAACATCGCGTTGATCGCGCCAACTGCCCGCACTCCGGTCAAACTACGGAGGCGGGTCATCGCCTCCCGGTAGAGCGCTGCGCGCCGATCGGGCGCAAGAGCACTGCTGAAACGGAGCTTGGCCGACAAGACGCGGCTGGTTCGAAATCCGGGATCAACCGACTGTACCGCAATGAAGCTGCGGATCAGCAGCCCCGCACCCGTGAGCAGGACGACCGCAAGCGCAACCTGCACCACCACGAAAGTGCGCCGCAAGCTGTCGGAGCCAACTCCGGCTGTCTGCTGCCGGCTACTCACCCGTTGGGAGATCCGCATCGCCGGCGCGAATCCAAACAGCAGTCCGGTTACCAGCGATAAGACCAGGCTGAAGACCAGGACGGGTGCATCGAGGTGCGCCTCGCCGAGCCGCGCAATCCCGTGCGGAGCCAAGGCAATGAATGCCCGAATTCCAAGAGCTGCGAGAGGTAATCCCAGTAGCCCTGCCATGCAGGAAAGCAGAAGGCTCTCTGTGACGAGTTGGCGGGCAATGCGCCCTTTACTCGCCCCAAGCGCGCTGCGTATCGCAATCTCTTCCCTGCGGACTGCACCTCGCGCCAGCAGCAGGTTCGCAACGTTTGCGCATGCGATCAGCAACACCAGAAGGACCGCCCCCGACAAAATCGCCAGCATGAATGGGACGGTTTTGCCGCGAATCTGTGCTCCCAGTGGAACCAGGCGCATCGTGCGATCTTTGTTGTCTTCCGGGTACTCTGAAGCGAGACTCTGGCCGATCACGTCGGTCTCAGTGCGCGCTTGATCGATGCTCGCATCGGGACGCAGTCGTGCGAGGATCGGCCCGAAACCACGACTGCGTTCGTTCTTCCTGGTGTCCCAGTTCGGTATGGCCGATGCAGGCGTCCAAAGCAGACTCTCTTCGGAAGGAAATGCGAAACCTTCCGGCATCACCCCGACGATTTGTGATGCGATCCCGTTCAGTTCGACAGTCCGCCCCAGGACATCGGGTGAGCCTCCAAACCGCGATTGCCACAAACGATAACTCAGCACGACCTGGTGCCCATCCGGATCATTTGCCTGGAAGGTGCGGCCCAACATGGCCGAACGTCCCATCAGCCCAAAGAAATCGCCGTAGACCGATGCATACTCAATCCAGTCCGCGTTTCCGTCGAACGAAAACGAGGCCTCGACCTCTCGATAGGTTGCAAGGTCTTCAAGGGTCTGGGTCCGCTTCTTCCAGTCTTCAAAATTCGGCACGCTGGTGTTGTTTTCAAGCGAGCCGGTCAACTTGTCGATACCCCACAACATCACAATTCGATCCGCGTTTTGATAAGGGAGAGCGCGCAAAAGAACCGTATGCACAACACTGAAGATCGCGGTAGCTGCGCCGATCGCGAGCGCCATCGAAAGCACCGCCACGGCGCCCACCAGCGGATTGGAGCGCAGACTGCGCGCTCCATAGCGGAGATCCTGCAGGATGGTTTCGAGCCACACCAGCGTGTCGGCCTCATAAGACCTCTCGCGTGCTACAGTCGCGTTGCCCAGATGCCGAACTGCTTCTGCTCGTGCTTCTTTCGGGCTCATCCCGCGGGCAACGCCCTCGGCGATTCGCGCCTCCACGTGATAACGCAGTTCTTCGTCAATCTCGTCGCAAACGCTCGTGCGTCGAAACATATTTGCCAAACGGTTGAACCACGCCACGGTTGCCTCCTATGAAAACTGCAGGACTCGGGTGACTGCGCCGGTCAAAGCGCTCCAACTCTGCTCTTCCTCTGCGAGTTGCTTTCGGCCTGCCGCCGTAATCGAGTAATAGCGGGCGCGCCGATTGTTCTCGGAGAGCCCCCATTCGGAACGCAGCCAGCCGGACTGCGTCATGCGGTGCAAGGCCGGATAGAGCGACCCCTCTTCCAGCCGAAGAATCTCCTGGGAGACCTGTTCGATGTGAACAGTAATCCCGTATCCGTGCATTCGCCCCCGGGAAGCAAGCGTCTTGAGCACCAGCAGATCGAGGGTCCCCTGGAGACGATCGTTTGTATGTTTGCGCATCGCAGTGCTGTCTTCCATAGCCAGCTATGGGTACATCATGCGTTCACGGCACAGCCGATGTCAACCCTCTCAGCATTGTTCGTAGATTTTTCGCAGTCGATCGACGAGTCCAGAACGCACCTACGTGCCGGCTCGCCTGTTGGTCTTCGATGCTCGGGTTCTCCGCGCGTTTGTGCAGCTTCACAAGCACTAAAACCGCATGCGCATGCCCACCCGCATCTTTACTCCGTGTCCGGCGGAGGTTCTTCCCGCGCCTACGCGAGCACTAGAAGCGCATCCGCATACCAACTTGAATCTGCCTCTCCCGATAGAAATTCGTCGCATTCACATCCAGTGGCGCTCCAAATGCGGTAGTGTTCGCTTTCAGGCCGTTCAAAAAATTCAAAGTCGGCAGCGTCCCATCCGGGCTCCCCGGCTCCACGAAATATCCCGTCGTCTCCAGTTCGGTCACGTTTTGGTGATTGAACAGATTGAAGCTTTCCACCAGCAGTTCCAGTTGCCGCAGAGCACCAAAGTCGATGGTTTTCCCCAGCCTTACATCGGCCTTCCACGTTGCTGGATAGCGATACGTATTGCGCCCCACCCCGATCACGCGATTGTCTCCACCCGACCCATTCATCCCTGGTCCCAGTCCCACAACCGCCGCTCCCGTTGTCGTCTCAAACTCCTCGGCAAGCGATCCCGCGGTCCGCATCGTGAACGGCATTCCGCTACGATAGTGCCCGATCGTCGAGAGCTTCCACCCGTTCGCGACCCGGCCCAGCGCGCCCCTCAACTTCCACGGCCCTTCCATCATCACCATGCCGTTGACCATGTGCCGCACATCCAGATCGCTCGTCCCGTACTCCTGGCTGAAATTCTCTGGATCGAGCACATCGCTTCCCGCCACCGTCGTCGTCTCGTTCGGGTTCCAGTCCATCGCATGCCCATAGGTGTACTGCGCATGCACGCTCAGCCCGCGCCGTCCGTACCGCGCAACGCGCAGCATCGCCGCCTCGTACGTCGAGTTCGCCCGGCTCATGATTTGGGAAATCTGTTGATAATTCGCATTCGCCCGCCCCGCGAACCCCGTCGACGAAGCAGCCGAAGGCCACGACGCAAAAAACGGTACTGTGATTCGTGGCGACTTGATCGGCCCCGCGCCCGTTCCGTCCACAACGGCATAAGTGATGTTTCCCGGATTCAGCGCAGGATCGAAGTTCGTATCGATGGAAATCGGCAATCGCCGTCCCAGGCTCACGACGCCGCTAGCTGTCACCTGCCAGTGTCCCGGCAACGACTCTTCCAGCGCAGCAACCGCCTGGTGCACCTCCGGCAGCCGAAACGTCGGCGCAAATTCGACCGCGCCCGGCTTCACCATGCTCCCCGGCTGCCCGTTCAACACCATCGGAAACGGAGGCGCGCCGCCGCTGTGCAAATTGTCCGTCGGCCTAAGGAAGAAGCTCATGTCTCCCGCGGCGCTACCCGTCTGCGAAAGTGCGGTTTCCACCGTCGCGTTCTCTGTTCGCCCGAAATACATTCCGTAGCCCACCCGCAGCACAGGCGCATGGCTCTCCGCGCTCCCCACCGCCAAACTCACCCGCGGTCCCCAGTCATTCCCCAGGCTCGGCAACTTCTCCGTGAGCGGCAGGTCCGGGTTGCGCACAGCGGCAATCGGCGGCGGCAACTGCTCCCTCTCCCAGCGCATTCCACCGGAGATCACCACCAACTTCTGCACCCTCCATTGCGCCGTAGAAAAACCCGCAAACTCGTTCGTGCTCAAATTCCATTGCGCCGGCCCCATCACCTGCGAGTAATACGAGTAGCACGGCAGATATCCCAACCCGCGCAAAGTCCCTTGCGTATCGCGCCAAACCTTCCCCGTCGCATCGCAGTTATGCTGATTCTCGGGATTCAGTTGACCGGAAACTCCAAACTGCGCAAAGGCCAGCGCGTCCGACGCGAAATTCTCCACGCTTGCATACGAGTACGTCCCCGTCTCATTCCGCAGCAGGCTCGTTGCATCGGCATTGTGTTCGAATTGAAATCCTGATCGCACCAGCAGCCGTCCGCGCACCCAGTCCACGCCTTCCCGCGCGTGGTACGTGTGCTCGTCCGGATAACTCCCCATCCCAAACCGCGACGGGTTCCCAATCGTGAATCCGTATCGCGAATCCACCACCATCTGCGGCAACTGTCCCCACGTGTTCGGCGCCAGCAACGTCTTCTCAAACGCCGAAGGCGTCTCTGCGTGCGTACCCAGGATGCTTCTGCCCGCCGAACCCTCCGACACCGCCAGCAAATTCGGCGTCAGGAAGGCCTCCCAGCGCCCCATCACCATCTCGTCGCTTGCCCGGCCGTTTCCAAAGCTGTTCGCCCCGTAAGGCGCGGACACCCGCGTCACGCCGCCGCCCGGCGCATCCCAATGGCCCCCCGTGCCCTCGACACTCACTCGGTGCCGTTCCGCCGCTTTCCAATCCAGCCGCCCAAAGCCCACCCACTGCGCCGTTCGCCGCGCCGCCGGCCCCAGTAATCCATCCAGCGTCTGCAACATCTGCGAATAAGCCGCCAGCCCTTCCGCAACGGGATTCGCCGCGCTCAATCCCAGCCGCGCGCTCAGCACCTGCATCTGGTCGTTCGTCGGCTGTGCAAAAAACCCCTGCGTCACCGGCGTGCACGGCACACTCGGGCAATTGTTCGGCGTCTCCAGCAAATAAGGATGCCTCACCGTCGCAATGCCCGGATCATTCCTCCGATAACTGTCCAGCGCCCCAAACCAGAAAAGCTTGTCCCGCCGAATCTGGCTCCCCGCGCCCAATCCCCACACCGTCTCGTGATCCGGCGGCGTATACGGCTCTGCCGCTCCGCCCGGCCCGTTTCCGAACACCGGAACGGTCGTCTCCGTCCCCGGCGCCGTCTGCGTAATCCACTCCGTATAGGGATTCCGCGCACCCCACGTATTCTGCCGATCGAAAACAAACCCCTGCCCGTGCAGCCCATTCCTTCCCCCGGCCGTCTCGATCGCGACACGCCCTCCCGCGCCGCGACCCGCCTCGGCCTCCACACTCCCCACTTCCGTCCTTACCGCGCGAATCGCCGCCTCCGCCACTGCCGATCCGCTCCCATTCGACCACGACCCACTCACCCCACCTTGACCGCGGCCGCCCTCCCCACCCGCCTCCATCCAATCTCGATCCGTCCGCCCCGCCACCCCGAACCTTAACTGCGTTCCCATCCCATCCAGGCTCGTCTCCGCCAGCGCGCTTCCGGCCTGTTCAGTCGTGCCTGCCTGCGCCCCAGCCACCGTCGTTCCAGCCACCTCCGGCAAAAAATCCTGCCATCTCCGTCCCGCCGCCGGAAGCTCTTGCACCTCCGTAGTACTCACCAGCGCACCCGGCGCCGAGCCTCGCCCATCCTCCGCCAAAGGCGCTGCAGGGGCCTGCACCGCGCCCGCACCACCCAGCCCCGCCACCGCATGACCCTCCAAAGGCAGCGCAGCCACCGGAATCTTCTCGACCCCGACCGCGACAACCGCCCCCCGCACCTCCGGGCCCGTCCGCCTCGCCGCCCAAATCGGCTCCCCTGGCAAACGCAGCCCACTCACCCCCTCTGCCGGAATCGCCAGATCCACCCGCGCTTCGTCGCATCGAATCTCCGGCCGTACCCAGCCCTCCCAGAACTTCGTCCGCGCGCCAGCCTCCTCCTTCGGCACCGGCCCGAACAACAACGCGATTTGCACCTTGGCCGGCTTCGTGTCCGGAACAACGAGTTCCTCCAACTGCCCGCGCCCCAGCCCCGCACGCGTCGCCTCCAGCGCATACGCCCCCGGAGCCAGCCCGCTCACATGAAAGCTTCCATTCCGCTCCGTAACCAGGCGCACCTCCGCGCCCGTCGCCAGGTTGCGCAGCACCACTTCCGCCCCGCCCACAGGAGCCGAATGCAGATCCGTCAGTTTTGCAATGAGAGTTCCGTCTTGTCCGGCTGCGCGCCCGGCGCCGGCAGCCAGCATCACCGCCAGCAGCCCCAGCACACCCCAAAGCCGTCGTCTCTCTGCCATCGAGTTTCCCGCTCGCGGCAGATCCCGGGATCAAGCACAACAAGACATCCATCGGCGCGCTTCCACTCGCGCCGATGCCGAGCCGCCCACGCGCCGGCAAAACCCGCCAGCCCGCGACCCAAATGCCCAAAAAGGAACGTTGCCCTCGATTGTAGGCCCGATTTCGGTAAACTGAAAAGACGCCATGGCGAAAGCACACCCAACCGTGACCCTCAACACAATCCAGACCCCGGGCCCCAATCAGCTCTCTGTTCACTAATCACTAATCACTAACCACTAATCCCTGTCTCCCATGTTCATTGATGAAGCCAAAATTCGCGTAAAAGCCGGCGACGGCGGCAATGGCTGCATGGCCTTCCGCCGCGAGAAGTTCGTGCCCCGCGGCGGTCCCTCCGGCGGCGACGGCGGCCGCGGCGGCGACGTCGTCATGACCAGCTCGCAGCGCCACAACACCCTCATCCACTTCCGCTACAACCCCGAGCACAAGGCGCAGCGCGGCGAACACGGCATGGGCTCCAACTGCACCGGCCTCGACGGCCGCTCCATCACCCTCCAGGTCCCCGTCGGCACCGCCCTCTACGACCAGGACACCGGCGAGCTGATCCACGACTTCGAAACCCCCGACGAGTCCGTGGTCATCGCCAAGGGCGGGCGCGGCGGGCGCGGCAACCAGCACTTCGCCACCCCCGTCCACCAGGCCCCGCGCGAGCACGAGCTCGGCCGCGCCGGCGAAGAGCGCCACTACCGCCTCGTCCTCAAGCTGCTCGCCGACGTCGGCCTGGTCGGCTATCCCGAACGCCGGCAAGTCCACCCTCATCTCCCGCATCTCCGCGGCCCGGCCCAAGATCGCCGACTACCCCTTCACCACCCTCGAGCCCAACCTCGGCGTCGTCACCGTTGGCCAGGAGCCCGATCAGTTCTCCTACGTCGTCGCCGACATGCCCGGACTCATCGAAGGCGCCCACCTCGGCTCCGGCCTCGGCACCCAGTTTCTGCGCCACATCGAGCGCACACGCCTTTTGCTCCACCTGGTTGACGTGTCGCGATGCATCGGGGCGGCCCGACCCCGTCGAAGACTTCAAGGTCATCAACAACGAGCTCGCCAGCTTCACCGTCACCCGCGCCGCATCCGCCGAGAACCCCGACACGCCTTTCGCCGACATCGACGCCGAGCCCGTCGCCACTCACCCGCTCGCCGAGAAGACCATGATCGTCTGCGCCACCAAGATCGACGCCGCCAACCCCGACAAGCTCAAGAAACTAGCCGCCCACATCAAGCGCAAGAAGCTCGAGTTCCACGCCATCAGCGCAGTAACCGGCCAAGGCATAGAAGACCTGAAGTGGGCGCTGGCCAAGCATCTTCGCGTCAACCCTCCCGCATAGCCCGTCCATCTCGAAGACTGTGCCCCATTCATCGCGGCTTCATCGCGATGAGTGGGCGAACAACGAGACTTCGAGGGCGATCTCCCAAGACTCGCACCTCAATTTCGCCTGTTTTCAACGTTTTTCAGGCGTAACTTGTTTCCTTCGCTTTGTTTGCAACAATAGAGGGGAGGGGGGTGGGGGGCTATGTAGCGGGGGTACGGACCGGCGATCAGGTTGATCGCTTCAGCGCACGCCGTAGCAAGGGAATCCCCCCGCCAGTCGTCCCATCCATTGTGCCTGCATCGGCGCTAATTCCCTGCAAACTTGCGAAAGATTCATCCAACGGGCCTCCCCTTCGCAGCCTGTCATCCTGAGCGAAAGGGGCCCCAAGCGTACTTCAGCTTGGGGGTGGTGAGTCGAAGGATCTGCAGTTGCTTCTCATCTCGATCCAGGCCAAAGCGCAAAAAAGGTCGACTCCGGAGATCTCAAAGAAACGGTAAACCGGTGAATGCAGCTGAGTGGCTCGAAGTAAGAGACTCCGCTTCCTGGAGTTCTACGACACTGCGCAGCTCATCGAACAAAAGCTGCGATTAAAGTGACACAGCCTGCTGTCGAGTGATTAGTAGACCACCTGCGAATAAGCGGACCTGAGATCTATCCAATGCGCGGAACTAAGTTCGCCAGTCCTTTATATAGAGTACGTTTGAGTCGTCAAGTTGGATGACGCTTCTTTGGCGCAAGAACGCCGCAGTGGCTTCACCGTATTTCTCGATCTCGTCAAGTGCCACGAATGATTGCTTTTTCATTTTCGTGTAGACACGCAAGAGGGCGGCAACGGAGTCGTTCTCGATGTTCTTGAATAGGAGAGTGTCATGTGCAACAATCGGGAGCACGGTCGTCTGGAATACCGTTAGGTCAAAGACAACAAGACTTGCATATGCGGTACCGGTACCGGTGTCATCGTAAACTTGGAATTGATAGCTTTTCTCCCGGAGAGTTAGTCGAGGGCTCTTTCGATCCTCGCCAAACACAGAGGATACGATTCTCCGCATCCCATCATTTACGACACCCTCAACATGCGTAAGGACTTTTTCCTTCTCTTCAGCAAGCCGTGTACGAATGCTCCTCAAGTCCTCCCGCAAGCGCGTGCTACTTTCGAAGAGTTCGTTCGAATCGTTCGCGTCCGTCAGGGCTACAGCGACGTCATAGACGCGATCAACTAATACCCCGGGCTGTTCAACGGATACTAGCGTCGCCGCCATCTCTTCATCGATTTTCCGAATACCATCATTGATGCGCTCGATTTCTCGCGCCAACTGAGTCTCAGACGCTTTGAGCTCAGCCCTGAGCAATTTAGCAACACCACTGTGAAATTCCTCAACTCGGTTGAGCCGCTGCTCGTTGATTTCCGGAAAGAAGCGAGTGAGTTCTCGAAAGCTTTCGCTGCGAACAACCCTTTCATCGCGCAGGTTTTGCCGGATCCGCTGAAGGCGCCCCTCGATCGGGAGACGCGTTGCAAGCAGCCGATCCTTGTCGAGCTTCAACTGCAGGACTTCCTTATTAACTATCTCGGAGAGGTTTGTAGCGTATTTTGCAAGATTCGATCGAATGTCGGCCAGTTCGCTCTCAAGCTTGACAATCCTCTTCTTATTGTCGAAGTAGTCCCGCTTTCCTATGAGCGGCACGATAGCGTGTTTCGTGGCTGCATTTAGTGCCTTGTTCTTAGCCTCCGCCGCCGAAAGCTCGTTTGATAACTCGCGGATTGCCCCATACTCACCGAAGGTCTTGATTAGCGTATCAACGCATTGGGCTGCAGGCTCAGCCTGCACGACGTGTAGAGGGCGCTCGACAGAGAGGTTGTCCTTTCCCCAGACACGCAAATAGAGGCCAACGAGGGCTCTAAATGATAGGTCCGGAAGCTCAATGCTATAGGACCTCTTTAGGAGCGCAGTGTATGCTTCAATGTCAATCGCCCGCGATGGCTCATAATTCTCGTCACAAACGTACACAACCGAAGGCTCAAAGGTTCCGCGACGGAAATGGTAGGACTCCTGCTCAAAATTGAATGTAAAGAAGTAATCATGATGCCCGAGCTCGGGCACAAGATCCTTGTTGTGGTCCAGCAAAGAGTCGCCACCAAAAGCGAAATCGATCACCATTAGTAGCGTTGACTTTCCAATGGAATTCGTCGCGTTGGAATCTCCCAGGATGACGTTTAGACCGGGCCCGAAGCGAACATAGGCCGTGCGAAACTTATCGCTGCGTATTTCAGTCAGCATATTTCACGGACCTCGTTGTGAGATTCACGTCTATCCGCCCCACAACGAAAAGAATATCTAGCGCAAAGAGAAATTGATCAATACTCTCAAAGTCATCGGCGACGCTACGATAAAGCGCCACTAGATCGACGGATTTCTGATTCTGTTGCATGATCAAAGCTACCCGCCCCAGTGCTGATTCACGCAATGATAGGACCTTGTTCGGTGTGATCATTCGAACACCTCGCAGTTTTGAACAAAGAAAGACGCTACGATTTCAGCTGCTTCAAGAGTTTCGGGGGAAACAGTCGATCGAATCCATTCAACAACATTGCCGAAGATCGCCCCCTGAGAAAGACCGAGCCTTTTCTGTTTTAAGTAATACGCCCTGACCTGTGCGTAAATAAGCTCCGAGGCGGAAGGGGTTCGAAGCTCAAGCTCGCGGAATTCCTCCCTCACGTATTGGTAATAGTCTGTGACGGCATGCCTGATCTTCATCCGCAGAGGCACCGGCAACGTATCGTGGAATTTGTACTCAAGACTCTTAGGGTCAAATTCCAATTCCGATGTGTCGCCCTCCCCTACATTCCTTTCATGAAGACGGGCGACAATCCGATCAATATCAGCTTCAAGGGGATATTCGCTATTCAGCGTCCGCTGCGCCGCCTTATCTAGCAGCCTTTGCTTCACATTCGCCAATTCGTCATATTCCTCGCGCGTGCGAGGTTTGTCGAAGCGGCCATGGCAGCGCTCGCAAAGCGGGATCTGATTGTCCGGGTGATTAACATTTTCGTTCAGAAGGTCGACGCCGTGGAGTTCCATTGACTCAACAAGCGTTGGGTTGAGCGGGTAAATGTGAGCGATCTCGTAGGCTTTGTAGGACCGGTTTCTCTTGACGTAAAAAAGCTTTGCTCCACACAACGGGCACTCGCCCCCAACCTGCGTCGTCAGAGAGAGTTCTTCGGCTTCGGTATATGAGCGCCTAGCTTTCGCCATCGCAATGTCACCGCAGATATAACTCGACAGCTTCCAAATCGAAGATCGCCTGGATGATACCACCCAACTGCCGGGTGTCCGACCCATCGCATTCTTTGCGATGGGTGGGAAACGCACAAACCTCGACCGCCCCAAGTCGAGTCCGCCCGCCGCAGGCAGCCTCCCGGAGGGAGAGCCTGAACGTAGCCGCGGGTTAAACCCGCGGACCAGTCGCCGCACGAACCCGCCGTCCGGGAGGGCCGGCATGATTCCGGCTAGAATTTTCCAGTTAGGCTAGAAATCTAGCCGAATTGCGAAATTCTAGCCGGATTCCGACCGCCTGGTGGTCCACGACACAACATCTCGCTTCCAGGTTCGCCCAAAAGAACCGTCCGATTCACGGTCCGTGCCCAAAGGTGTCAAGAGCGACTGGATCGCCCGCATTGATTCCACAACTCTTCCGGACAAATCTCCTTGCACAGAATTACCCCCGCGCGGCGCATAATCCCTCCATGGCTGTGTCGGAGATCAACCCGGTCGATTCCGTCGGACATCCGCCCGGTCCGTACCCATCCCCTACCCCCCTCCCCCCTCCCCGCCTCCTCTCTATCCAGAGAAAAAAATGGCGGGTGCCCCATCCTTCGCTTTTTTCTAGCGAAGGGTGGGAGAGCACGAAACTCGGAACTCTTGGGAACCCAGGTACACCCACCCCCCTCCCCCCTCCCCCTACTCACTACTCACTACTCACTACTCACTACTCACTACTCACTACTCACTAAATACTGCATCGCATTGCAAGCGCAGGCTTTACGCCAAAAAATGCACGAAATAGCACCGCTTTCGATGCATTCACTTCCCTTTTCTGCCGCGTTTTTGGCCCGATCCATTAAAGTGGTGAACATCCGAGCTTCCCCGCTCACCTAAATCTCCATTCGGGAAACCCAATATGACGCGTCGCGGTCTCGCACTTGCCCTCGCTCTGTCCTTGGCTCCGGCTCTTCTCGCCCAGCAGTTCAAGTCTGTTCCCGGTCAGGGCCGATCGATGGTCGTCACCAACCTCGGCATCGTCGCCGCGCCGCAGTTTCTCGCCGCGCAGGCCGGCGCGCACATCCTTGAGGAAGGCGGCAACGCCATTGACGCGGCCATTGCCGCCAACGCCGTCATGGGCGTCGTGCAGCCCTACGTCAACGGCATCGGCGGCGACCTCTTCCTCATCTACTACGACGCCAAGACCCATCAGCTCTACGGCCTCAACTCCAGCGGCTGGACGCCCAAAGCACTCACCATCGACTGGATGAAGGCCCACGGCAAGGACAAGATCAATCCCATCGGCGCCGAGGCAATCGATATTCCCGGCGCCGTCGCCGGCTGGGACGCCGCGCGCGCCCGCTTCGGCTCGCTGCCCTTCAGCAAGCTGCTAGCTCCGGCCATCTACTACGCCGACAATGGATTCCCACTCGCCGAGCGCAACGCCCGCTACTGGGTGGCAAAAAGCCTGATGAATCAACCAGGCTACAAGGAGACCTATCTTCCCAACGGCGTTGCACCCAAGGTCGGCGACCTCTTCCGCAACCCCAATCTCGCTCACTCCCTGCGCGAGATCGCCGCTCACGGCCGCGACGCTTACTACAACAGCGCCATGACGGAAACCATGGTCAAGTTTCTCCAGGAGCAGGGTGGCACGCACACCGTCGAGGACTTCAAGGACTTCCAGCCCGAGTGGGTCACGCCCATTTCCACCACTTACCACGGTTGGACCGTCTCCGAACTGCCGCCCAACGGCCAGGGCATCGCCGCTCTCTCCATGCTCAACATCATGGAGCAGTTCCCGCTCGCGCAGTACGGACAGAACTCGGCCGACGCGCTGCATATCATGATCGAAGCCAAGAAGCTGGCCTACGCCGACATGCACAAGTACGTCGGCGATCCGCGCTTCACGCCGGTTCCGGTCCAGGAGATGCTCTCCAAAGACCTCGCCGCCCAGCGCGCCAAGCTGATTCAAACCGACAAAGCCGCCTGCCAGGTCCTTCCGTCCGACATCAAGGCGAAACTCGATGCGCAGGGCAAGTCAACAATCTATCTTTCCGCCATCGACAAGGACGGCAACATCGTCTCGCTCATCCAGAGCAACTACGCCGGCTACGGAACCGGCATGGTGGCCCCCGGTCTCGGCTTCTCCTTCCACAACCGCGGCGCGGGCTTTGAACTGACACCTGGTTTGCCGAATTCACTCGCCGGCCGCAAGCGCCCGCTCCACACCATCATTCCCGCGTTCATGCAGAAGGACGACATTCACATCGGCTTCGGCATCATGGGCGGCTGGAACCAGGCACAGGCCCATGCGCAGTTCGTCTCCAATGTTGTCGACTTCGGCATGAACGTACAGGCCGCGCTCGAGCAACCGCGCTTCACCAAAGGGACCTTCGACGGCTGCGACGTGCAGATGGAAGAGACCATTCCCGAATCCGTTCGCGCGGAGCTGACCAAGCGCGGCCACCAGATTCAGCTGCTTGAACCGTTCTCCTTCACGGTGGGCCAGGGTGAAGCCGTGGTCCACGACGATACCCGCAAGGTGAACTTCGCGGGCGCCGATCCCCGCTCCGACGGCGAAGCCATCCCGCAGGAACCCAACGCCCAGTGAACTTCGTCCACGGGAGCCCGCATGATTTTGCTCGGTAGAAAAGATTTGATCGGCCACGCGTTGCTGCTTGGCTGCTTCGCGGTTGCGGTTGTGGTGGATTGCGGAGCGCAGACGCCCGGGACCGCGAGCCAGGCGGCGAGCGACAGCGGAGTTGCAGCGACGAAGGCCCAGATGACCAAGCTGCGCGATGACTTTGTGAAGGCCACTGTGGATGCAGGATTCACTTGTCCGATTGCGCCGCCGACGATCACGGTGGTTGATGTGCCGTCGTTCGGAAACTACGAGCCGCAAACCAACACACTCGAGACGCCCGCATGGGAACAGTTGACCGAGGACGAGAGAGGCCGCTTCTTTCGTTTGTTAGGTCCCGGCGCGACCGAGGCAGCGGCGCGCGAAGAATTCGAAACAGGAGCGCACCATTGGGTGTTCATTCACGAGATGGGGCACTGGTGGCAGGCATGCCGCGGCGTCGTCGATCGGGGCAAGCATTATGCGGTCGAGTTCGGGGCAAACCGGATCGCCGCTGCCTACTGGAAGGATCACGATCCGCAGGTGATCGCGCACCAGAGGGCCGTGTTTGAGGGAATCCTGAAGCGGCATCCGAGTCCGCCCGGAGATGCACAGGACATAGAAGCCTACTTCGACGCGAACTACGAAAAACTTGGCCCGACACCCGCGTACATCTGGTTCCAGGCGCGCATGTGCGTCGCGGCCCTGGACGAGAAACCGGCTCCTTCGTTGGCTCAGGCACTCAAGCAGACCGCGCCGTAGCCGATTTCGCGGGGTGCCCCGGTCCTCGCACTGGGGACCGGGGAAGGCACGAACCTTCTGCGAGCGAAAAGCGAGCGTGTGACGCACCGCAGGTGCTTATTCCTCTTCTTCCTCCACGGGGCGCTTCGCGTTGGCAAGAATCTTGTCAGCCACTAATTGCGGGACGATGTCGTAGTGATCCATTTCCATCCGGTAGCTGCCCTTGCCTTGCGTCATCGAAGTCAGAATGGAACCGTAGGTCAGCATCTCGGCCATCGGCACCTGCGCGTTGATGAGGGTGGTCCGGCCCTTGGACTCCATGCCGCCGACACGCCCGCGGCGTCCGTTCAGGTCGCCCATGAGTGCGCCCGCGAATTCATCGGGAGCTTCGATCTCGACCTTCATGATGGGCTCGAGCAAGCAGGGCTTTGCCGACTCCATCGCCTTGCGGAAGGCCAGACGACCGGCCATCTTGAACGACATTTCGTTCGAGTCCACATCGTGATAGCTTCCGTCATAAACCGTGGCCTTAAAGTCAACCACAGGAAAACCAGCAAGGTAGCCCCGCGCCGCTGACTCCACGATTCCTTTTTCGATCGCGGGGATGAAGTTGCGAGGCACCGCGCCGCCGAAGACTTCGTTCCCGAACTCGAATCCGCCGCCGCGCGGCAGTGGTTCCATGCGGATCTTGCAATCGCCAAACTGCCCATGGCCGCCGGTCTGCTTCTTATGCCGGCCCTGAGCCTCTGCCTTTCCGCGAATGGTCTCGCGGTAAGGAACCTTGGGCGCCTTCAGCGTCACCTCAGCGTGATACCGCTTCTTGAGTCGACTGACGATCGCTTCAATGTGCGGCTGGCCCGCTCCGGCAATCAGGAACTCGTTGGTCATGGGATCGCGGAAAAAGCGAATGAGCAAATCCTCTTCCATCAGCTTGTGGATGGCAGGAGCGAGCTTGTCTTCATCCGCCCGGCTTTTGGGCTCGATCGCGTAGGTCATCGCCGGCTCGGGCAGCGCGTACAGGTCCACCTGAATCTCATTGCCCTTCACGCCCAGGTTATCGCCCGTTAGTGTGTCGCGGAGTTTGGCTACGGCGCCCAGGTCGCCGGCATGCAGCTCGGCCACTTCAACCGCCTTGCGGCCCTGCATGATGGAGAGATGCGACAGGCGCTCCTGCCCACGGCGGGTGTAGTTTTCGACGGTCATGTCGTTCTTGATCACGCCGCTGATGACTTTGAAAAACGTGATGCGTCCCGCAAATGGATCGGTCATGGTCTTGAAAACAACCATCGCCGCAGGCTCGCTGTCGGCAACTGCGCGCAACGACAGCGCTGCGTCTCCGGTGCTGTCGGAAGAGGAGCCTCCGCTGGCCGCGACCGCTGCTGGTTTGCGGGCGCTGAAGGGTGCGCGCTCGATTGGAGCAGGTGCGTAAACCTTGATGAAGTCCAGCAGGTGATCGAGAGCGATGTTGGCCTGGCCGCTCGAGAACAGGACGGGGAAGATGCGATCTTCGCGGATGGCTTCATGCAGCGCGGCGATCAAGTGATCTTCGGGGATGGTGCCTTTCTCAAAGAACTCCTCCATTAGCTCATCTTTGCCTTCGGCAACCAGTTCGACCAGCGCCTCGTGCCGTGCCTTGGCCTCCGCCGCCAGGTTCGCCGGAATCTCTTTCGTCATCTTGCCGCGGCCATCGCCATTGGGCGTGTAGTCGTACGCTTCCATCGTCACCAAGTCCACAACGCCGTGGAATCCCTGAGAGTCCGAAATCGGCAACTGGACAGGAACACAGTTGCGGCCCCAACGGTCGACCAGGTCATCGATCAGCGCGCTCAGGCCACCGCCGCCGCCCGCTTTGGGGTGGTCCATCTGGTTCACGACAACCACACGGGGAACATTCGCCTCTTCGGCATACTTCCAAACCCGCTCGGTCACTGCCTCCACGCCGTTTTGTGCATTCACCAGCACCACGGCAGCTTCCACCGGCAACAATGCCGCGCGCGCCTCGTGCGAAAACATGTGGAATCCCGGCGTATCCACCAGGTTGATCTTCACGCCCTGCCACTCGGCAAACGCGACGGCATTCTGCATGGTCGCTCCGCGGGCAATTTCTTCTTCGTCGTAGGCGGTTACGGCGGTTCCATCGGCGACGCGTCCCTGCGTCTGGGTCATCTTCGCGGCATGCAGCAAAGCGGCAATAAAGGTTGTTTTGCCACTGTGCGCATGCCCCACTACAGCTACGTTGCGGATCTCACTTCCCTGGTACGTTTTCATTTGTTCTCCTTATCTGGAAAAAATGCGGATGAATAGTGGGGAGGGTTGCGACTCCAACCAAGATGTTTCGTGAAGGGTAGCGGCGCAGGGAAGACGGGTGGGCGTCGTGAGGGGCGTCCAGGTGGCCGAATTGGAGGGCCACGTGTCCCGGTCTGCCGTCTGCCTCGTCCATAGAGGTCGAAAGGCCCGGACCGGCGCCGGGAAGGAAAAATAGGAGGCGCTTTCCCGGCGTCTATCGCTAAGGAGCGGATGCTATCACACGTGGAGTGTGAACGTCCTGTGACTCGACGCACAAGCGCCCGCAAAGGCTCATAGGGTTTGCGCCAGTGGGCGACAATTCGTTTGTGGTAGATTCTCACTACCAGTTGCGTTCCCTCCGCCGCACACCCCGCGCAGTCCAGCTCGATCGATCGAGGATACGATTCGATGGCCGAAGTGAATCAGACCCGTGCGTCGGTATCGCAGTCGAGTCAGGACGCCATCGCGCGCTCCGCGCTCCGCAAAGCCTCGCTCCGCCTGATCCCGGTCATCGGCATCGGCTACTGCCTGGCCTATATGGACCGCATCAACATCAGCTTTGCGGCGTTGCAGATGAACCGCGACCTGCACTTCAGCAACGCCGTGTACGGCTTTGGGGCAGGGCTCTTCTTCATCGCTTATGCGGTCTCCGAGGTTCCCTCTAACCTGTTGCTCCTGCGCTTCGGCGCCAAGAGATGGCTGGCGCGCATCATGTTCACGTGGGGAATCCTTGCCACGCTGATGATGTTGGTGCGCACCCCGCTGGAGTTCAATGTGCTCCGCTTTTTGCTCGGCATGGCGGAGGCCGGATTCTACCCCGGCATCGTTTATTACCTCACCCTCTGGTTCCCGGTCAGCATGCGCGCACGCGCGGTCAGCCGCTTCTACATCGCGTTGCCGTTGAGTTCCGTCGTCATGGGCGCGCTCGCGGGATGGCTCCTGGGCCTAAACGGAAAGCTCGGCCTCGCCGGATGGCAATGGCTCTTCCTCGTCGAAGGTCTGCCCGCGGTGTTTTTCAGCCTCATCATTCTGAAGACGCTGCCCGACAACCCGTCGAAGGCTGCGTGGCTGACAGCGGAAGAGAAGGCCTGGCTCGATGGGCAGCTTCAGGCAGATAAGCAGACCGCGCACCTGGGCGAACACGCGGGAGTGATGAAGGCGCTGCTTTCTCCCAAGGTGTGGATGATTGGTGCTTTCTTTTTCTGCGTGCTGACGACGAACTATGCGTACACCTTCTCTGCCCCGGCAATCCTGCAAGCCGCTACCGGTTGGAGCGTCGCCAGCGTCGGCTACCTGATTGCCGGTCTTGGATTGGCCGGTGCCCTGGCAATGCTGCTCAACAGCGCGCACTCCGATCGCACCGGCGAGCGTTCCCTGCATTGCATTGTTCCGTGCCTGATCATGGCTGCGGGATTCCTGGCGGCGAGCCTCGCTGATTCTGCATGGATCGTGGTGATCGGTCTCGGCGCCAGCTACCTCTGCTTTACCGCCCTGTTGGGCCCTGCGAATGCTGTTCCGATGCAGTTTCTTGCTGGGCGCGCCGCGGCAACCGGCCTCGCCGCCATGAATACCATCACCATGTTCAGCGGTTTTCTTGGTCCTTATTGGATGGGCCTGATGAAAGACGCTACCGGCACCTACGCACTCGGCCTGCGCGGGTTGGTCCTCCCCGCACTGGGCGCAGCAGCGGTCATGTTCTTCCTGACCCGCAGCCTGCGGGTACGAACGCCGCTTCTCGTCCTCCAGTCCAACGAGTCGGCGAGCTGACCGTATTGCGCTTCACTGCACGGTAAGCGTCGCGGTTCCATTCGCTGTGAGCGTTCCGTCTGTGCCCGTGATGGTGATCGTGTACGTTCCAGCGGTGGTTCCGGGGTTGCCGCCTCCTCCGCCACCACCACCTCCGCCTCCGCCACAGCCAATCACGGCGTAAGAGAAAAACGCCAAGATCAACACCATTCCCAGAGCGGTCAATCCGCGCCGGCGCATACGAACTCCGAACAGGAAAAGCAAAGCCAGCGTCGCTCCGCCGCCGGCGTGCCAGAGGCGGCTGCTCGCAATACCCATCCCACTGCTCGCCGCGGTTGTGAAGACGGTCAGTGTTGTTGTCGCTGCCGTCGTCGCGCTTACAGCCAGAGTCGGTGCGAGAGTGCACGATGCCGGGTCGCTCGTGGCCGCCGGCGTGATTGCGCACGTCAAATTCACGGTTCCCGTAAATCCACCCGACGGCGTTACGGTGACTGTCGACGTGTTCCCCGTCGACGCGCCGGGGGCTACCGAGATTGCCGTCGCGGTGATGGCGAAGCTGCCGGTAATCGCCTGCGTTACAGCGACTGTCGCCGTTCCGGTCGCCGACGTATACGTCGACGTACTTGCGCTATTGGGTGTGTAGGTCACGGTGAGCGTGTCGGCCGTACCCACCTCAAGGGATCCTGCCGGAACCGTGATCGAAGCGCTGCCGCTGCTGAGCGTCACAGAAGACGATGTATAACTTCCCGAGGTCAGCTTGACCGCGCCAGTCGGCGTGGGATTGCCGCTGCCTCCGCTGACCGTAACCGCCACCGTCAGCGATTGCGCCGTAGTGATCGACGTGGCTCCGGGCGTGACTGTCACCGTTGGAGTAGCTGTAGTAGTCGAGCCGGCTAACGCATTGATGAAGTTGGATACGTCTAGCGATCCCAGCCCCGTTGCCTCGTCAAAGCCGGCCTGGACCTTAAATCCCGCCTGGCCACCCGTAAGCGCTGTTGGCGAAGGCACGCTGTTATTGCAGATGCTGGGCGTATTCACCGAGCAACTCGAGACGCCGCTCGAGGCGACGGTGACATCGTGAAACGCTGAGGGCGTGCTTGCGGCAAGCGCGTACAGTTGCTGATTCAGGCTTCCCTGCGCGCTCCCCATCTTCTGATTGAGAAGCGCGGTAATCCCCGCCATGTCGGGAGAGGCGGCAGACGTGCCGTAGGAATATTCAAACTCGTAGTCGCCGCTGGAATTCGCCACGCAGTTGGGCGAGGGAGTGCCACCCGCCGCAAAGCAGCCGAAGTACCCATCGTGCGCAGCAGAAGTAAATGCGATGTCGGGTGTGTAGCGTCCGGTCCTTGCGGAAGGCACCCCGGTCCCGGTCTGCCAACTGGGGGTCGCGATAAAAAGGCTGACTCCGCCGCCGGTCGCGGAAGCCTGGAAGCCCGAGCTTGAATCCCCCGGCTCGTTCCATGCGCCCTCCGGAATGTAGCTGAGCGCGGAGCCGAGATGGGCATCGTTCGAGCCCCAGTAAGTCGATGGATCGGAGCTGTCATTGAACTCTGTCCCACCCATGCACGTGGCGTAACTGGAAGAACAGATGTAATTCGGGCTATTCGCCTGCGGAGATGCCGGAGGCGTCGAGTTATAGCTGTCGCATCCGGAAGCTCCTGAGTCTCCCGAAGCTACGTAAACGGAGATGCCCTCGCCGGCTGCCTGCTTGAACAGGCCATCCCAGAACTGCACCCCCGAATTGCCCTGCTCAGACTCGCACGCGCCGAAACTGATGGTAATGATCTGCGCGGGAACCGGATTCGACTGAATCAGGTACTGAGCGTCATCGCCGATGCCTCCGCTCGACGCCGAAGCCACAACGAGCAGAATCGTCGCGCCCTGCGCAACGCTGCCCGCGCGCGTCACATCGAGCGTTGCCTCGCCCTGCGTTCCTGTTTTTCCGTTGCTGGGTGGCGACGTCAATGCAGGGCCAGGATCGACGCCGCCATAAGCAGTCGGGACAATTTCTGTCGGGTTGGCAAACGTCGATCCGGTCAGTTTGCGAAAGTTGCTGAAGTCAGCAAAGTCCGTCCGCGACTCTGCGACGATCCCGATGGTCTGGCCCGCGCCGGTCAAGCTCGAAGGCAAATCGTAAATGGTGGCGAAATCCTCCGGGGCGACGAAATTTCCCCCGCCGAACGACGTCGCCGGCTCAAACGAATGTTCAATGCGGCTGACGTGCAGCGGCCTTTCGCGAATCGTATATAACCCGCGAATCGCCTTGATCACCCCAGCCAGGGCGCGCGGAATCATGGGATCGGAAGAAACCGCATAGCGCTGTTCCCCACGCACGTTGTAGTAACGAAGCTCGGTTTTGAACGTGCGCCCGACTTCGCTCGCAGTTCCACCAAAGCCGATAAACGTCCGGCTCGTCGATACAAAGTTGACGTGCAGTCCCTGCGACTCCAGCCATCCCTTTACGCTCTCAATATCGTGCTGCGACAGCCCGAAGCGCTCACCCATCTGCTGCGGCGTGAGCCAATGATGATAGTTGGGCGACGCGGGGTTCTGCTGATCGGCCAGCACTTTGTCGAGCGCTGCCTCCTGCTCCGCCGAGCGCGCCAGGACAATCGTCATCGCGGGCACCTGTGCTTGCGCCGGCAGAGCGCCGGCGTCATTCGCCGCTGTCGCCCATACGGGATGATGGTTAGCAAGTGCTTCCGTATCGGCAGCATCGACGGCTCGCACAACGCGGTCCCGAATTTGCGCAGAAACCGGGACCACTGCGAGTGCAGGAACGTAGACAAGATTAGGCAACAAAATGAAGCGAAGAACAGCGCGATGACGCATAGAATTTCTGTCTCCTGCAGCTTCTTTCTGGGGCGTCAACCGGTGCGCACAAAAAGACCCTCACTCTTTGTATGCCGGAAGGACACCTCATGGTGAGCGAGCAAAAGAAGGGCTGTCAAGAATCTTCCGGAGCTGATTCTCCGGAAGACTCTCTTTATGTACGGTTGCAAGGCGCTGCTACTTGGCTGTCGGCGCCGGCGTCTCAATGCGCGGCAGCATCTCCGCGCGCGTCGCGGCATTGTAGGCAAACCATGCTTCAATCATGGCTCCCTGCATCACGTCACCCTTCTGCACGCGGTCGTACAGATCCATGTTGGAGTGGTGTGTACGACTTCCATACTCCAGCGGGTCCTGCATGAAGCCGATGCCATCCAGTCCGATCCACGAAAAACTCGTCGAGTCCGTTCCGCCCGGTTGCGTCGTCGGCCCTGCCGTCAACCCAACTACGGATTCGAGCCCCAGATCCTTGATCGGCGCAATCCACGACTGGAAGATCGATGCCAGTTCTGAATTCCCCAGCGCTGACACGGCGCGAAACTTGCCCGAGCCCGAGTCGTCGTTGAAGTACACATCGAGCTTGTCGTACTCCGGCGTCTTCTTCATGGTGTCGCGTGGAGCAAAGTGCTGCTGCACGTAGGCCAGCGATCCATAGAGCCCTTCTTCTTCGCCGCCCCATAAGGCGACGCGAACCGTCCGCGCCATCGGCTTGTGCAGCGTGGCGAGTATCCGCACGGCTTCCATCGCCACTGCTGAGCCCGTTCCGTTATCGGTTGCCCCCGTGCCTCCCTGCCAGCTGTCAAAGTGGCCACCCACCATCACCACTTCGTCAGACTTCGACGTGCCCGGGATTTCGCCGATCACGTTGAAGCCCATCTCGTCCTCTTTCTGATACTCCGTCTCGATGTCGAAGGTAAGCTTGGGTGTCATGCCGTGTTGCAGCAGGCGGCAAATGCGGTTGTATTGTTCTGGAGTAATGGCAGCCATCGGCGGCCCCACTGGATCCTTTGGATCCTGCGATCCGCCGTAGGACGCAAAGATCGTGCCGCCATCTCCGTTGTAGCCCGGCGTCAATGCCACGGCCACACCCTCTTCCTTCAGAAACGCGTTCACCTGGTTCCGCAGAACGCGGCCGGTTGGCGCCGCCGTCGAAAGCGTGGAGGGCGTGTACTCGCCAGGGCGCGGAGCCGTGGGAGCCGTGCCTCTTGGCGGCCCAAACCCGAGATGCGACGGATCGGCCGTCTTCGTGCGCTCGTCCACTTCTGCGTCCGTGAGGCGATGTGCTTCGGCTTCTGTGTGCAGGGTCAGCTCGCGCGGATCGAAGATTAGCACGATTTTGCCCTTCAGCTTGCCCTTGTACTGCGCGAAGTCCGCCTGGGAGTGAAGCGGTGCAAGCACGGCTTCGGCAGTCACCGGTCCATTCGTGCCCGGCGTCCACGCCAGCGGAAACCCGATCAACGCCGCGTAGGCCGGCGACTCGAGCGCACCGTAGTACTTCTTGATCTGCCATCCGTCTCCGAAGGGCCCCCATTTCTCCAAGTGCACATTCTGCAATCCCCAGTCCTTCATTTGCTTCATCGCCCACTCGGCAGCTGCGCGGTGATTGCGGCTGTTGTTCACGCGCGGCCCATACACCTCAGAGATGTAGAAAAGATTCTCCATCACCTGCGAGTGTTGAAATGCCTCATTCTTGATCTGGGTCAGCGTGCCCAAATCGACTTTGTCTCCATCCTGCCCAACCGCGGGCGCCATCCAGAGACCAGCAACAGCGAGGACAACGGCAGCAAACTTTGCGCTTCGCAGATTCACGGTATTCTTCTCGCTTTCCAAGGTATCCAGCCTGGACCGCGGTCCAGGGATTCGTGCCAGTCCCGAATGAACAAGCGTCGTCACGGCATTGAAGGCCGCTGAGATCGTTTCACTTGCGCAGGGTCGGGGTTCGCTTCAGCGACAATACTAACGGATCAATCTGGCGGAATCACTGCCCTCAACCAGGAGTATCGAGTCCAAAGTGCTGTGCAACCGTCTCTCTAGGCGATCTTGACCACAATGCGAACTGCCCGAATGCGGCGCACCGGGTGGATTCACTAAGGCGCGTCTTCCAGCGCACCGAGCGCGGGCTCGCGCTTCAGAAGTAGACTCACCAGGACCGCAGCGAATGCGATCAAAGTCAGTCCAAGGAGAACGGGAAGCCGGAACGACCCGGCTCGATCGAAGAAATGCCCGACAAAGACAGGACCCGTACCCCCGCCAATTGCATAAGCGGTCCAGGTAAGCCCGTAGAGAACCGAGAAGTGACGCCGCCCGAAGTAGCGGGCCATCAAATATGGACCGACATCGGTCTCGCTGCCAAGGCCGATACCGAGCAGAGCCGCGCCCAGCAGAGCGATCGCCGGCGAGCTCGCCAGGACGAGCGTCAGCGATCCCAGTGCAGAGATCAACAGAACACCCGTCTGAATTCGCTGCGGCGACAGGCGGTCGATCAGCAATCCCACGAATAATCGGCCGATGATGCCGGCCCCGCCGCGAAAGGAAAGCGCCAGAGCGGCGCTCGCTGCAGGAATTCCGTGTTGCGTCAAAATTGCCGCCAGATTCGTGACCAGGCCATTCTCGCTGAATGCGGAGAGAATGGTAATCACAGCCAGTATCCAGAAGGCTGCGGTTGCCAGCGCCGAACCGACAGAAACGCCCGCCGGCACCGCGATGCTTTCCCGCTCGATCGCTGCGGGCCGGTTGCGCACCAGCAGCGCTGTGAGCGGAAACCCCAGCAGCGCGATTCCGCAGAGCAGAAGATACGCGTTGCGCCAGCCATAGTGGGCAATCACCCATTGCGTAGCGGGCGGAATGAGAATCGATCCGACGCCGCTCCCGGTAAGGATGAGCGCAAGCGCAAAGCCCCGATGCTTGAGAAACCATGTCAGCATCGTCCGCGTATACGCGAACTGCGCGGTGCCATTGGCCGCCAGGCCCATCACGAAAAACGTCAGGTAGAAGCGAGGAAGACTTGTGCCAACCCTGCTAAGGGAGAAGAGCGTGCCGGCAAATACAAGAATCGCGGGAAGGATGATGCGCCGCGGAGGAAACCGATCGAGCAGCATCCCAATCGCCGGCGAAACGAGCGCAACCGTCATGGCCGCAATGCCAAACGCCGCATCGATCGATTCGATGCGCCAGCCCAGTTCCTTGTGGAGTGGATTGAGAAACAGGCTGAATGTATAAGGGATGATCGGCGCAAAGCTCGTCATCACGCCCACGAACGCTGCTGCCGCGACCCTCCAACCGGGATAGCGAATCGAATCCTCTTCAGACAGAGGTTTCCACGCGGCCTGTATCGTTGCGGGCGTTGATAAATTCATGTGCTCCAGGATGTTTGCGGGGATCGTGGCCTGTGACTTTGATCGATCTTTTCCGATCTACAGTCGCGCAACAACCAGCTTTCTGTTGAGTTCCTTCTCCACCATTCGATGGAGAAGCAACCGCGCGGACATCATTTCATTCTTCGCTACAAGTGCCGCCAAAGAATACGATTGGGGATCATCCCATCATCCGAAGGATTGAAGACAGCATAACTCTCTTGTTCGATGATTAGCTCCGCTTCGGTCGGGGTTCCTCGCAGGCCGCTCGATTGAAGCAAGGCGGAGACATCCCGGAGTTTCTACCTCTCAACGAGGGACGCATGAATCCCGATGAGCAATCGCAGGTCAACAAAGCAGTGAATCGCGCGCAGCCACGCTCTCCGTCTGCCGCCAATCTCGACGTCGTCGAAGAGGCCGACGCCGGTGGTGAGATAGCAGAGATCTTTGCTCGCTACCGAGCGCATTTCGACAGGCCTGCCGTGCCCGGCATCGTCAAGTGCTTTGCCACGAATCTCCCGATGCTGAAGCACATGATGGGGCTCGCAGAGAGTTTTCTCTTTGTCGAGAGTCATCTGAGCCGGCGCTCGAAGGAGATGATCGCGACATGGGTTTCAACAGAAAACGCCTGCCCCTATTGCGCGGACAGCCACGGCTACGCACTCTCGACACTCGGGGGCTCGGCAGCGGAATTGGCAGCGATCCAGGCATGTGCGCTGGATTCGTCAGCGTTCGACCCACGTGATCGGGCTCTGCTGCGCTTTGCCGATCAGGTCACCCGCTCCTCCAGCACGATCCGCCGTTCCGACGTGGAATCTTTGCGAGACGCCGGCTGGAGCGAGCCGCAGATCGCCGAGGCGATTCACATCGCGGCGCTCTTTGCGGCATTCAACCGGATCGCCAATGCATTCGGCCTGCCTTCACAGCAACTGCTGGAGGCGCACGTTTGTTCAACAAGGAAATGAAATATGGTGCCGGGAGGGGGGGTCGAACCCCCATGACCGCAAGGGTCGGCGGATTTTGAGTCCGCTGCGTCTGCCAGTTCCGCCATCCCGGCTTGCCGTGAGAAGCCTCTGAAAACTTCAGCTTCGTGGCGCGAGTTTCGCTGGTTGCCGACACCGTAAAACTGCGGGGCAGTCCCGGCTTTTGAAGAGCACTTCCAGCGCTAGGCCAGTATCGCACAACCTCTGGGCAGCCTCAAACCGGAGCGGCGGAGCCGGCAAATGCCACGCTGCCGGCCAACCCCGCGGGCCTCAGACCTTTCTCCTGTAGTCGCCCCGGCTCAGGTATTTCTCTAACCATAGATAGAGGCAGATGAAGAGATACCGGCTGCCCATCTCCTGAATCTTGAGCTTGGCTACGCCCGTCCGCCGATTGCGCCACGTGATCGGCATGGTCGTCCAGGAATATCCCCGGATGATCGTCTTCAACGGGATCTCGACCGTCAGGTTGAAATGTGCGGAGAGCATAGGCTCGCACCCGCGGATCACCGTTGCGCGATAAGCTTTGAATGCATTCGTCGTGTCGTTGAGGGAGATGCCGAACAGTATCCGGATAAAAAAGTTCGCCATGCGATTGATGCGCAGCTTGAGCCACGGATAATCAATCACGCCGCCGCCGCGCATGAAGCGCGAACCGAAGACTGCATCCCAACCTTCGTTCAGGATCTTCCAGTAGCGAACCACGTCGCGGCAGTCGTCGGATTCATCGGCCATCATCACAACCACGGCGTCGCCACGCATGTTGCGCAACCCGTAACAGATCGCCCGGCCAAAGCCGTGGTCCGGTCCGTTCTGCACAAGTCGTGCTTCGGGGATGCTTGCTCCCAGCCCTTCAACAATTGCCGCGGTGCGGTCCGAACTTCCGTCGTCGACAACGATGATCTCGTGCGGAACATGATTCAGGCGGAGCTCGAGGTGCAGATGTTCGACTGTAGAAGCGATACACCCTTCCTCATCGCGAGCGGGGATGACGATCGACAGAAGAGTCAGCGCCGGGCCCGGCGACTCCGGTGCATTCATATGCCGCACCGGGTTAGCCAATCAGGATTGGCTACGACATGGTTCGCGATCTCATCGAGAAGCTGTTCCATGCTGATCATCGGCTTCCATCCAGTTGCCGCTTTCACCTGCGCGGAATTCAGGATCAGCCAGGGAACGTCGTAAGGTCGATCCGAACCATCGGCGATCGGCTGATGTGGACCGAAGCGCGCATCGCACCAGGCGTTCAACTGCGCCAGCGACATGGAGTTTTCGCGCCCACCGGAGACGTTGTTAAGCTTGCCCGGGCCTGTGCTGCGCAATTCCATATCGACAATGCGGGCAAGATCGCGCGGGTGCAGCGCGTCCCGAACCTGGTATCCATTTCCGCCAAACCCAAGATACTTCAAAGTCCTCTTTGCGGCATGCGCGTGCAGCCAGTAGGAGAAAATCCCCTGCTCTGCCGTGCCAAACTGTCCGGCACCGGCAAGGACTCCACATCGATTGATCCAGACAGGCACGTTGAAGCCTGCGGCAAACTCCAATGCCAATCTTTCTGACGCAAGCTTGGTAGCGCCATAAAGAGAAATTGGTGCCTCGGTACTGAAGTTCTCCGTCACTCCCTCGGCGCCCGCGCCCTGAGGCAGCTCGCCCTTCTCGTTCAGCTGAAATGCGCCGGATTCAACCTGCAGAGGCAACTGGGCCAGTACAGGGATCGAGTAAACGCGGCTCGTGCTGAGAAGAATGAACCCGGCATTTGCGCTGCGGCAATACTCCAGCAGATTGATGGTGCCAAGCAGATTGTGTTCGAGCAGCTGTCGCGAGCTGGTCTTGCCATCCCGTCCGGCCAAAACGCTAGGCTGTGCAGCCGCATCGATCAGCCAGTCTACTTTGGGCAGGGATTCGAGATCGCTGGCAAGGCGGATGTCGCCATGAAACAGCTGTACGCCTGCCTTGCGCAGCGAACCGCGGTTGGTTTCGCTGCCGCTGCGTGCCAGGTTATCGATTCCGACGATGGAGATATTCTCGTGCGACTCCATGAGGAACCGCGCGAGATGGCTTCCGGCAAAACCGCAGATTCCTGAGATCAGGACCTTCATAAATTCAGGCGTTCACCAATCGCGTCGACCATGAGGCGGCGATCTCGGCGATTGTCTCTTTGAGCGTCTTGGTGATACCCCACTCCGGGTAGTGAGCCTTCATCTTGCGCAGATCGCTGTAATAACAAATGTGATCGCCGATGCGATTCTGATCGACATAACTCCAGACCTGCTTGCGTCCCGTGATGGATTCGGCCATCGCGAATGCTTCGAGAATCGAGCAGGAGTTTTCGTATCCGCCGCCCAGGTTATAGACCTCGCCGCATCGCGGATTCTTCGCGAACGCCAGCATGAAGCGAGCCACATCTTCCGAGTGGATGTTATCGCGGACCTGCTTGCCCTTATACCCGAAAACTTTGTACTCCTTGCCGGTCAGATTGCACCGGACAAGATAACTAAGGAAACCATGTAACTCCACGCCGGAGTGATTGGGGCCGGTGAGACATCCCCCGCGCAGAGCACAGGTGGGCATATCGAAATAACGGCCGTACTCCTGCACCATCACATCCGAAGCTACCTTCGAGGCACCAAAGATGGAATGCTTCGATTGGTCGATGGAAAACGTCTCGGCGATTCCATGCTTGAACTCGGGTCCCTCATAGTCCCAGCGCGTCTCTAATTCCACCAGAGGAAGCCGATTGGGTGCGTCCCCGTACACCTTGTTTGTAGACATGTGAATGAACGGCGACTCCGCCACGAAGCGCCGTGCCGCTTCGAGCATATTGATCGTGCCACCTGCATTTGTATCGAAGTCATCAAACGCAATTTGCGCCGCGCGATCGTGGGAGGGTTGCGCCGCGGTGTGCACAATCACGGAAGGACGCACATCTTCCATGAGCTTGAGGATCCCGGCCCGATCGCGTATGTCCAGATTGTGATGCTGATAGCCTGGAATCTCTTTTTTAAGCCGCTGCAGCGACCAGGAGGTATCGCCTTCCGGCCCAAAAAATACCGCCCTCTGGTTATTGTCGACGCCGACGACTTCATATCCCGCGCTGTGAAAAGCTACGGAAACCTCTGACCCGATCAATCCGCAGGAACCTGTGACCAAAACCAGTTTCTTATTCATCGGCCAATAGAATTACATACTCAGGTCGCATGGTAAAGAGAGCAGCTGTGCATGTCTTAAGGTCGCGTATCGACTGTCACAAACTGTCGCCAACGCCTCCATCAGTGCTCGCTTGGCGCCGACGGAAGAACCAGCAGATCCTCGTCAAGAGCCTTGTTCAACTCAATTCGTTCGAACTCAGGCTCTTCCGGTATAAGTTGCAGCACATTGGGATCGATGATGGGCGAGTTGACCTGAGGATTCGCACGGTAGTGCTCCATGCCCGCAAGCACCATCGCGCGCCGTTCCCCCAGCTTTTGATTGCCTTTCACGCTTCCTGCGGCAAAGAACAGGACACTGCAAGCGACAGCAGCAATTTGAAATCGCCTGAATGTTCCCGCAGCGACCCGGCCGCGCAGGTAAGTCGCAAGAACGAAGTAGGCGTAGATAAATACGAGGGCCGAATACACGCTGTAGCGTGAAGCAATGGTTCCACGCATTCCTCCCACCAGAGCCGCCGTCGCAAGAACCCACAGCGTGAAGTAGAAAGGAATCGGGTGTTCCCGGTCGAAGCGCCACCGAACCGATAACACGAAGAGCGCGAAAAGACATAGCCCAAGAATGACGGCAACCCAGCGGTTCAGAATCGCGCATCCCTGAAATGCGAAGAAATAGAAGATCATCCTCTCTATCCATAATCCCGAACGCAGAACGTGCACGGAGCCTCGGTAGGGGACGTAATGGTAGAGATAGGCCGCAATCGGCAGAAGAAAGCTGGCGCACCAAACCGCCGCGGCCAGGTACGCCTTGCGAGGAATCAGGATGAGCAGGCCTATCGGTGCAAGAAGAAATCCATTGGCTGAGGACAAGGCAGCCAGGATCGCCGCCGTGCTGGCCAGAAGGCACCGTGCCAGACCATCGCTTCCCGGACCGGTGGGAACCAGCAAGAGGATGGATAAGAGGCTGAAGAGAATGACGGGAATGTTCTGCAAGCCAGCCATCGACCAGTCCAGCGTCTCCCAGTAAAAGGGGGCAAACAGCATCAGGCTGATTGGCAGGAACTCCAGCAATCTCTGATTCAACTTACTAGGCGGAGGGGGCCGGTAAGCCCTCCAAAGCAGGTAGCCGAGCGGCAATAAGAACAGATCCCCCAGCGCCACGAAGAATGCGAAGTTCAGATGCCGCGCTAGTTCGAGGTTGGAGGCAACGACAACGTGTGCGAAGACAAGCTTGTAGTCGTTGTTTTGTTTGGTGAGTGTGTCAACGACCTTGGCGCCCCAATCGGGCAAATGCCGGTACTCCCGGGCAAACGCGAGAATCGCTCCGTAGTCATCCTGGTAGGGGATGGTGAAAGCCTGGCGATACAGAATTGCGAACTCGATCACCGCAGGAAGAGCAACTGCGACCGCGAGCAGAATCGTCCAAAGGCGACGACGTTGCCCGCTGCCCGGATTCGAAGCGGACCCATCCGACCCAGGTGTTCTTCCGAAATCGTTTGGCAATGGAGGCTCGGCGCTTGCATGCATAAAACGGTTCCTTCAGCAGACGGGCTGTAGTGCTTGCGTTGCCACAATGCCCGAAATCCATTGTGCCCACAACACTTCCGCTCATTCTCAAAGCTCACGGCCATCATAATTGCTCCTCCATGCTTCTCTCCGCCTTCAAAAGGGCCAATTTTCCCCATCCGTCATGCGACAATGAACTCAACCGTGATGACTACCGCCTCCTCTGCTGTTGTCCCTTCACCGGTTGCGATTACCCCGCAGTTGCTCGCTGCCCACAGCATCACAGCGGACGAATACAACCGCATCCTTTCTGCTCTCGGCCGCACTCCTTCTCTCACCGAACTTGGCATTTACTCGGTCATGTGGTCGGAGCACTGCTCCTACAAGTCGAGCCGCGTACATTTGCGCCGGCTACCCACCAAGAGCGAGCGGGTGGTGCAGGGCCCCGGAGAAAATGCCGGCATCATCGATGTGGGTGACGGGTGGGGTTGCGCCTTCAAGATCGAGTCGCACAACCACCCCAGCTATATTGAGCCGCATCAGGGCGCGGCTACCGGCGTCGGCGGCATTTTGCGCGACATCTTCACCATGGGCGCGCGGCCGTTGGCGGTTATGGATTCGCTCCGCTTCGGGCCGATTGCGCCGGAAACTACCCCAGCCGCATCCCAACAAGACGCAGAAGAGCGGAAGCTTGTTCATAAGAATCACTCCATCGTCGAGGGCGTGGTGAGCGGGATCGCCGGCTATGGAAATTGTTTTGGCGTACCCAACCTCGGGGGCGAAACCAAATTCGAGCCCTGCTACAGTGGCAACCCCCTGGTGAACGCCTTCGCTCTCGGCCTCGTTCGCATCGACGAGATCTTTTACGGCAAAGCCTCGGGCGCCGGAAACCCGGTCATCTATGTGGGAGCCAAGACGGGCCGCGACGGCATCCACGGGGCCACCATGGCCAGTGAGGAGTTCCACGAAGGCACGGAAGCTAAGCGCCCCAATGTGCAGGTCGGCGACCCCTTCATGGAGAAACTCCTGCTGGAAGCCTGTCTTGAAGCCATGAAGACAGGCGCCATCGTCGGCATTCAGGACATGGGCGCGGCCGGCCTCACCTGCTCCACCTGCGAGATGGGCGCACGCGGCGGTGTCGGCCTCGATGTCGAACTCGACCTGGTACCGCAGCGCGAAGAGGGCATGTCCGCCTACGAGATCATGCTTTCCGAAAGCCAGGAGCGGATGCTGCTGGTCGCCACAAAGGGACGCGAGCACGAAGTCCTGAGCGTCTTCGCCAAGTGGGGACTCGACGCGGTCATCATTGGAACCGTGAAGCCGGAGTCGCGGCTGCGTATCCGCCATCATGGCGAGCTTGTCGCAGACATCCCGAACGAATCTCTCACCGACGACGCGCCGCTTTACCATCGCCCCGTCGGCACATGGGAGTGCCCGCTTCCGACCGAACCGTCCGACTTGATCCTCGGCCGCCTGGATGAAGATCGAAACTTCACTGCCGATCTCAAGAAGTTGCTCGCCAGCGCCAACGTCGCTTCCAAACGCTGGGTGCACGAGCAGTACGACACCATGGTTCAGACCAACACCGTGCTTGGCCCCGGCGGTGAAGCCGGCGTAATGCGCATCAAGGGTACAGGCCCCAAAGATCAGGAATACCCCAGGCACGAGCGCGGACTCGCCATGGCTCTCGACGGCAATGGCCGCTGGTGCTATCTCGATCCGAAGCTGGGCGCGATGCACGCCGTGGCCGAAGCCGCACGCAAGGTGGCCATGAGCGGAGCGACACCGGTCGCTGCCACCAACTGCCTCAACTTCGGCAATCCAGAGAAGCCTGAGATCATGGCGCAATTTTCAGCCGCGATCGACGGCATCTCCGAAGCTTGCACCGCGCTGCGCACGCCCATCACCGGCGGCAATGTTTCGCTCTACAACGAAACCAAAGGCGAAGGAATCTATCCGACGCCGGTGCTCGGCATCGTCGGCATTCTCGACGACGTGACCAAGGCCGTGCCCGCCCATTTTCAGAAAGCCGGCGACGCCATCCTGCTCCTTTGGCCCATTCCGCGCGGCGAACAGCCTGACCCGAATCTGTCCGTTCCCGTAGACAACCGTTCCCTTCACTGGCAGGTTCCTATCCGCGAGGTCACGCCGGAAGACAATGTCGTCGTTCCCGATGATCCAACCGTGACACCCGCAAAAGCTACGGCCGATCTCGCCGTCCTCGGTTCGTCCGAATACGCCAAGGTCGTTCTCGGTGGCGTCTGGGGTCAGCCTCCCCCGCTCGATCTCGATGCCGAAGCCGACCTGCACACGCTGCTCGGCGTGCTCACCGAACGTCGCCTCCTTCTCTCCGCGCGCGACATCTCCGATGGCGGCATCGCCGTCGCCCTCGCACAGGCAGGGTTCCCGCTCTCCATCGGGGCGTCCGTCGATCAGGATGAATCATTGATGGCGCATCCGCTCTTCGGCCTCTTCGCCGAGCCCGCATCCACAGTGTTAGCCACAACCGACGCCGCCCACATCGAGGAAATTGAAGACCTGGCGTCCAACTACAGCTTCAATGTAGCCCGCATCGGCACCACCGGCGGGCCGAAGCTGGAAATCCGGGTCGATCGCGAAGCCTTTATCTCTGCGCCGCTCGCCGATCTGCGCGAGGCGTGGGCAACCAGCCTCGAGTCCGCACTCCACGAAGAGGTGACCGCATGAAGCGGCTCTATCAAGGCGTCTCGAACGTGGCCGACATGTCGGAGCAGCTCAAAGTGGCCTCCGCAGCAAATCTAGCCGCCGCACAACTGATCCCTGATCCCTGTTCCCTGATCCCTGTCGTCGACGCCGACACGCTGCACGAGGAATGCGGAGTCGTCGCCATCCACGGCCACCCCGAAGCCGCACGCCAGGTCTACCTCGGCCTCTATGCGCTGCAGCATCGCGGGCAGGAGTCCGCCGGCATCGCCTCCGCCGACGGTCAGCGCCTCGCCAACATTAAAGGCATGGGTCTCGTCAGTGAAATCTTCACCGATGATGTGCTCGCCAAACTCCCCGGCTCCATGGCCATCGGCCACACCCGCTACTCCACTACAGGCGACTCGGCCCTGCTCAACGCGCAGCCCATTCGTGTCGACTCCACCAAGGGCCTCATCGCCATCGCGCACAACGGTAACCTCGTCAACCTTGGCAACCTGCGCACCACGCTCGAGCGCGAGGGCGCGTACTTCCAGACCACCTCCGACTCCGAAATCATCGTGCAGCTCATCGCGCACTCCAAAGCCGGCTCTCTCGTCGATTGCATCGCCGATTCGCTCGGCCGCGTCGAAGGCGCTTTCTCGATTGTCATGATGACGCGCGACCGCATCTTTGCGGCGCGCGACCCGCACGGATTCCGCCCGCTCTCCATCGGTCGCCTCAAGAATCCCGACGGCCCCGACACCATCGTCTTTGCCAGCGAAAGCTGTGCCTTCGACCTTCTCCGCGCCGAGTTCGTGCGCGACGTGCTGCCCGGCGAGCTCGTCATGGTCACCGACGACGGCGTCACCAGCCGCCAATACGCGACGGGCATTCCGCAGACCAGCTGCATCTTCGAGCACGTCTACTTCGCACGCCCCGACAGCAAGATCTATGGCCGCTGGGTGCAGGAGTCGCGCGATCAGATGGGACGCCAGCTCGCGCGTGAATCTGGCGTACCCGCCGACGTCATCGTGCCGGTGCCCGATTCCGGAGTCACCGCGGCGTTGGGATACGCCGAAGAGGCCGGCCTCCCCTTCCGGTTCGGCCTCATTCGCAATCACTACGTGGGCCGCACGTTCATCGAACCTGAGCAGCGCGTCCGCGACTTCGGCGTCCGCCTCAAGCTCAACCCGGTGCACAATCTTCTTGAAGGCAAGCGCGTTGTCCTCATCGACGACTCCATCATTCGCGGCACCACCAGCCGCAAAATTGTCCGCATGGTGCGCGGAGCCGGCGCCAAGGAAGTGCACCTCCGCATCAGTTGCCCGCCGACCATCTCACCCTGCTTCTATGGCGTCGACACCCCCAGCAAGCGCGAGCTCATCGCCGCCAACAAATCGATCGAAGAGATTCGCCAGTTCATCGAAGCTGATTCCCTCGCCTATCTCTCTCTCGACGGCCTGCTCAAGGCCTGTGGCAGTGGTGCTCGTGAAAACAGCGGCTACTGCACCGCCTGCTACACGGGCAACTACCCAACCCAGTGGGTCGACGTCGACGAGATCCTGCCCGCAACCGTCAGCATCTAGCGGTCACACAAACCCCGCCCGAGTTGCGAATCATTTGATTCCCACCGCCATTGAGTCCGGTCCCACCAGGTGTTCCACCCGCGTTTCCTTAAAGCCCGCATCCCTCATCCATCCCATGCAGTCCGAACCGGAATAATCGAATCCGCCTGGCGTTTCGACCAGCATGTTCAGGCTCATCAACAAGCCAAATGCGTTCTTCCGCCGATCGTCGTCAATCAGCGCCTCGAACACAAGCAAGGCGCCGCCCTCCGGAAGAGCGTCGTAGGCCTTCGCGATCAGCATGCGTTTCTCCTCTAGATTCCAGTCATGAAGAATGTGCCCCATCGTGATCACGTCCGCCTTGGGCATCGCCTCACTGAAAAAATTCCCGGCCTGGAACTGCACCCGATCCTGAATGCCGTTCTCTTCCATATACTCCTCGAATACCGGTCCCACCTCCGCAAGATCAAATCCCACGCAACTGAGGTGCGGATTCACAAGCGCGATTTGCGCCAGCAGGTCACCCTGCGCGGGTCCCATGTCGGCAACGGTCTTGTAGCTGGCCCAGGGAAACTTCCTCGCAATGGCCATATTCCCGCCGCGGCTGATCCCGGTCATCGCCTTCAGAAAAACCTTCAACCGCTTCGGATCAGCATAAAGAGACGCGAATGTCTCTTCGCCCGGTCCACCCTCGCTCTGTGGCTGCCCCGTGCGTAGCGCCTTCGTCAGGTTGTTCCAGTGCAGGTAAAGTCGCTGGTTTGCCATCTCCAGCATCCCGCCAATGTAGCTAGGTTTCCGCTTGTCCAGAAACAGGTCCGTCTCCGGCGTGTTCGAGTAGACCCCATCCTGCCGATCCAAAAACCCAAGGGCCACCAGTGTGTCGAGAAAATCCCGCGACGAACGCGGATGCAATCCGAGGCGCCCCGTCAACGTATCCAGATCTTCGGGGTGTTTCGCCAATTCGGTAAACACCTCCATCTCCACGGCGCTCAGCAGTGTCTTCGAAGCCCAGAAAGCCATACCTGTTTGAAGAATGCGTTCCGGGGTAAGTGCAGACGTACTCATAGCGATCTCCTAGTTCTTTGAAAAGTTGTCCTGGAGGAAGGTGTTCCGTTGCAGGGTACAGACCTGCTAGACAGAAAGTGGCCCGCGATGCCATGGGGAATGGCTCCGGAAAGTCTATCGGATCAGAGAGAAGGATGGGAATGAGTTTTTCTGCGCCCCAGCTTCAAAGAGATCTTCCTCTCTCCGGGAGGCGAAGCCTCGCCGCAAGCCAAAGTAGAATCATTGCTGATCCCGCCTGCAAGCGCCGGGATGCTTGAGGTTTCGATGGCCCGGCTCCGCGTCCTGATCGGCGTCACTATATTCCTCGCGTCGTTCCTCCTCTTCCTCGTCGAGCCCATCGCGGCCAAGCAGCTTCTGCCCACATTCGGTGGATCCGCCGCAGTCTGGATCACCTGCCTCGTCTACTTTCAGACCGCGCTCGTCATCGCCTATCTGTACGCACACTGGCAGGCACGCCGCGCGCGCTGGATTCTTCACTTCGTACTTCTCTTGGTCGCGGTTGGTTCTGCCTTCGCATGGGCGCTGCGAACGGCGATTCCCAGCCAACCCGGCGCCCACCCGGTGGCGTCGATCTTCTTCGCACTCTCGCTCTCCATCGGCGTGCCCTTCCTCACGCTGGGCGCCACCGGCCCGCTCCTCCAAGTCTGGATCGCGCGCATCGAGACACGCGGCGTACCCTACCGCCTCTTCGCTCTCTCTAACCTCGCATCGCTGCTTGCCCTCGCCGCCTACCCAGCATTGATCGAGCCGCATCTCACCTTGCGCGCGCAACGTCTGCTCTGGTCTTGCGGATTCGCTCTATTCGCGGGGCTTTCCGCGACTCTTGCCATGCGCACACGCAGTGCCCACGGAGCATCCCCTGCGCAACCTGCCGAAGAATCCAACCTCGAACCCACGCCGCTCGTGCAGAAAATCCTGTGGGTCCTGCTGCCCATGGGCGCGGCCATGCAGCTCGCTGCCGTCACCGCCTACCTCACCCAAAATGTCGCCGCCATCCCGCTCCTCTGGATTCTGCCTCTCGCCACCTACCTCATCACCATCATCCTCGCCTTCGAGTTCCCGCGCTTCCTTCCCCGCGGCATTCTCGTGCGCTTCCTTGTCGTGATGCTTGCCGGACTCGGCTACATGCTCTCGAAGACAGAGGTCTCGCTTCCCCTCCGCATCGCCATCGGCTTCTTCCTGGTGGAAATCTTCGTCTCCTGCCTCTTCTGCCACACCGAAGCCTACGCACTGCGCCCCCGGCGAGCCTCTGAATCCACGCTGTTCTATCTGCTCTTCGCTGCCGGCGGCGCTCTTGGCTCTTTCCTCATCGGCATCGCCTCGCCCCTGCTCTTTTCCTTCAACTACGACCTGGCCCTTTCGTTCTTCGTCACCGCGTTGCTCGCGCTCGCTGTCACCTGGTCTTCGGGATGGCCACTGCGTCTGCTTTGGTCTACCGCCAGCATTTTGCTCTTGTGCCTCGTCCTCATGCTGCACATTGCCTACCGCCGCAACACGCCATTTGCGATTCGCAACTTCTACGGCAGTTTGCGCGTGCGCGAGTCTCTCTCGTCCCATCCCGGTGCCATGGTCCGCACGCTCACCAACGGAACCATCCAGCACGGGACGCAAATCTTCTCGCCCGATCTGCGTAAGACGCCGACCACCTATTACGCCGAGGACTCTGGCATCGGTCTCGCGCTCCACTTCTGCTGCCTGAACTCCGACGGATCCAGCCGCGCGCGCAACATTGGCGTCATCGGCCTCGGCGTCGGAACCATCGCCGCCTACGGCAAGCCTGGCGACCGCATCCATTTTTACGAGATCAACCCCGCCGTGATGCCCATCGCTCAGAACCTCTTCACCTATCTGCGCGACTCCGGCGCTCAGGTCACGATCAGTGAAGGCGATGCGCGCTCCACGCTGAGCGGCGAGTCCCCGCAGCAATTCGACGTCCTTGTCATCGACGCCTTTACCGGCGATGCCATTCCCCTTCATCTGCTGACCAGGGAGTCCTTGGACCTGTACAAACGCCACCTCGCTCCTGGAGGCGTCCTGGCCTTCCATATCTCGAACCAGCATGTCGATCTGGAGCCTGAGATCGCCCTCCTCGCGCAGTCAGCGGGACTGGAAGCCCGTCGCGTCGCGAGCCCCCAGAACAACGATCGAGGCGAATTCACCGCAACGTGGATGCTGCTGAGTTCGAACGAATCTTTCTTCGATCAGCCGGAAGTCGCCGCGCTCTCGCGCCCGGCCCACTCCAACGCAACCCTTCGTGTGTGGACAGACGACTACTCGAGCCTCTTCCCGCTCCTGCGCTGAGTGAGCAGTCGGCATGCAGAGACTTTTTGATTCACTGAATATGGGTGCCCCTGGTCCCGCGTTTGAGACCAGGGAAAGAACTTGGCGAAGACCTGGACCCTTAGAGGAGGGTCACTTTGCGGCACCGCCCGCCGCCTGTTGCTTAGCCTGCGCCAGCATCTGCTCCACGGTCGCTCGCTGTTCATACCCGGGGTTCGCCGCCAGCAGCTTCTCCCAGTTCGCAATCGCGCTCTGCGGGTCTTTCTTCCCCTGCAACTCCACCAGCCCCAGGTTAAACAGCGTGTTCGCGCTCGTCGGCGCATCGCCCAGCGCCTGTTTGAACTCCGCAATCGCCCGGTCCGCGTCGCCCATGAACCAGTAAGCCGTCCCCATGTCCGTCCGTACCGAGACGTCCGAAGGCCTCGCCTTCAACACTTCCCCGTAATACTCAACCGCCAGCGGATACACATGTGCGTCGTAATAGATGTTGCCGACAGCCGTCAGCAGCGCCGGGTTGTTGGGATCCGTCTTCAGCTTGGCCAACTGCGGCGCAGCCTCCGCATCGGCAACCTGCTTAATATCCGTTGGCGCAGCCGCTTGTCCCGTTCCACCCGCGGCCCCGCTCGCGATCGGTTTCGTTTCCGCAACCGCCGGTCGCTGCGCCGCATGGATACCCCACCCGCCGCCGATCCCCACTGCCAGGCAGACCCCGCTCAGAAGCGCTGTCTGAGTCACCGTCCATCCACGAGAGGTTTTACTTGCTCGCTTCATGGCTCCTCGCTTCCTGAACCGGCTGTTGGTTCGCTAAATTCGTCAACACCGCCGCCATCAGTTTCTGCACTTCGGCCTTGCGCTCCTCGCTCAACTGCGGATTCGCCTTCAACAACTGCTGCCACGCGGCGATCGCTCCCTTGCCGTCCTGCTTCCCCTGCAGTTTCATCATTCCCAGGTTGAACAGCGCATCCGCATCCTTGGGATCCTGCTTCAGTGCCCCGTTTAGCTGCGCAATCGCCGGGTCCACCTCTCCATCGCGATAAAGACTGATCGCCAGCTTGGTGCGCAGCGTCACATTCTTCGGATCGGCATCGACCGCCTTCCCGTAATAGGCTGCCGACTCCTTGAACTGGTGCGTCGAGTGGTAGATCGCCCCCACCTGCGCCAGCGTCGCACTGTCCTTTGGATTGCTCTTCAGCTTTTCCAGCAGCGGCGCGGCCTGCTTGTCCGCCATCTGCTTCATCTCTTCCATCGTCGGCATACGCCCGCTCGCCATCGCGGCATGGCCTGCGGGAACTCCTCCGGGATGCCCCGCCGGCAAACCCTGGCTGCCCGTACCTTGCGGCCTCGCCGCAGCCGGAGCCGGCGCTCCAACACCTGCAACGCCTGCAGAAGCAACAACTCCGCTCCCGCCGGCTGCCTTCGCAGCACTACCCCCGCGCGTCCCCTCCAGCAGGTAGCCGATCACCAATCCCGACACGAGGCACACCGCCGCGATCCCGCAGACCTGTGCTGCCCGCAAGCGATGGCCTGTCGTCGCAGCCATCGTCGCTCCGTTTGCCATCTGCCACTCCCGGCCGGAACCTCCGCAGACCATTCGAGTCCGCTCACAATGACGGCTTCCAGCACATGCTCGCCACCCACTTCACGCGGCAAGCCCACAGCCAGTGAACCACTTTGCGACAAAGGAGGAGGTGATCCGGATCACATCCCCTCCCCCCAAAAGGGGAGTGACTGACATCACAGATCGTGAGCCTGCTCACGTGGAAACATGTGAGCACAATTCCGAGAAGTTCGAGATGGCTTAGTTAAGCCCAATCATCTTCTCAAGAGTGATGGGTCTCACGTATGGAAACGAAACACGCGGGGTCAAAGTACGCCGGGCACGCCCTCAACCTCAGGGTGCCGGAATACCTGGGGTTCCGTGGACGGTTCTCTAACGTGTTCGAGCTCACCCCCACCGACGCTGATCGGAGTTTCCTTCGCACTTATTCATTACGAGATGTGGCCACATCCTGCGCCTCGTCCCGCACGACCGTAAGCAGTGTCCAGGGTTTTCGCATAACGGCTGGACTCAACGTAAGACCAGTGCAGTCGATGATCTATTCGATGCACCAGGAGGCTTGACTCAATGAAACGCAACTTTGCACTCGCCCTGATGTTCCTCGCTGGCGCAGCCTTCGCGTCGGCGCAAAGCTATTCGCCGTCGACCGACGTTCTCGGCGCCCACCTTAACTACGGCCGCGGCTGCGCTGCCTGCCACGCCCCGCACAGCGGCGCATATGGCAACGGTGCTGCCAAAACGAACGACCCGACCTCCGGAAGCGTAGCCCTCTGGGGCGAAGACGTCGCCAGCCTATATGGCAAGACCATCATCACCGGCGGCTCCGGCCGCGGCACTTACAGTGAGACTCTGCCCAGCGCGATGTCGACCTCTTCCGAGGCCTTCGGACTGCTGACCTGCCTGAGCTGCCACGACGGCAACTACGCAACCGGCGCCATGATGAAGAACGCGGTCTACGAGACGCTGCCTGCCACATACGGAACCTGGAACACAATTCCGACCTTGCTCGGCAACGACAATACGTCGACGGGTAACTACCTCAATGACCACCCGGTGGGTTCCTCCGCAACATTCGGCTGCAACTCGGCCGCCACACCCGAGGTTGGTTACAACTGGGACTGCGCGATCAGCGGAACGAACATCACCGCCGGTCCTAACATGGCCAAGTTCATCAACAACTATGGCTTCTTTGTCCAGCTGGGCACCAGCACCTCCACCACAGCTCCCATCGTGGTCTGCACCACCTGCCACGATCAACACAAGATGAATGTGGTCGCGGTCAGCACCACCGCCGGCGTCGGTGCCGGTTCAGCCGTGAAGTCCGGCATGTCCGGAGCCACCGCGGGCACCTATCAGACCATGTTCTTCCTGCGTGGCCCCTACAACCCGACCAATTCCTCCAGCAACACAGCGGCCCAATTCTGCCGCCAGTGCCATGGTGGCGAGTCGAACGAAATGAACAACGGAACCGCAGTTACCACCTGGTAGTCGTTCCCCTTCTTTCCTGAGAGGGCAGCAAAAAGCCCTCTCAGGATTCATATCCGGAGGTCGCCATGTTTTCCAAACTTCCCCCTCTTTTCGGGGTTTTATTTGCCTGCTCGGCAGCGATGTCACAAGTGGCCTCCCATACGCCCACGCTTCCTCAGCAGTCTCCCGCTTCCGCCCAGTCGAAAATGACAACCCTGGCCCCGTCGGCCAAGACTGTGGCCACCGTGAACGGTGCTGCATTAACTGAAGCGGATCTCGTGCGCGAAGAGTACGCGATCTTCCCATATGCCCGCCAGCACAATGGCATTCCCAAAGACCTGGAAGGCGAGATTCGCCAAGGCGCCATGAAGATGATGGTCTTTGAGGAACTGGTCTATCAGGAAGCTCTGCGCCGCAAAATGACCATCCCGGCAGCAAAGTTGACCCGCGCCGAAATCGATTTCCGCAAGCAGTTCGCTACACCCGAAGACTTCAACACTTTGATGCAGACCGAGTTTCACGGCTCCGGAAAAGCCCTGCAGCAAAAAATCGAGCGCTCGCTTCTGATCGATCAACTTCTCGGCAGCGAAGTGAAGTCCCGGAGTTTCGTTTCTCCCGCCGAAGTTCGGGCTTTCTACGATAAGAACCCTGCGCGATTCCGGGTGCCCGAGTCCTACGTTTTTCAAACGATCTCCGTCATTCCCCCTGCAAACGCCACGGCCGAGCAACTGAAAGACGCACATGCGCGCGCGGAGAAAGAGCAGCGGGAAGCGAAGGCAACCAAGACCAACGACGAATTCGGACTCTTGGCTGAAAAAGCCTCGGACGACGACTACCGGGTGATGGAGGGCCAGCACAAGGCCACGCCCATCGATCAACTGCCGCCTCCGGTTTTGACTTCGCTCGCCGCCATGAAGGTGGGCGATGTAAGCGGCGTGATTCAAGTGGGGCAAATTCTGACGATTCTACGGCTGAACGATCACACCCCTGCCGGCAAGCAGCGATTCGAAGACGTCAAGGGGAATCTGGCCAAACAGCTGCAACAAAACAAGACCAACCAGCTCCGTGCGGCGCTGGACGAGAAGCTCAGAAAGACGGCATCGATCGAAGAACGGTAACGATCGAATGGATCGTTGAACCGAGAACGAAGTTTGGAAGATTGCTCCAGCAAGATCGGACGAATCAGGTGATGGGTGGCGTTACGTGTCAAGGTCTCTACGATATGCGTTGCTGGTTCAGGCGGGCCTTCTGTCTCTGCCGATACCGGCTCTCGCACAGCTAAAACTCGGCGAGTTTAGCTCGAATCTGAACGGGACTGTCTCCTCGGGCTATACGGCGGATTACGGCAATCAGACCTCTTCGGATCACAACTGGGTTATCGGCGGAACAGGAAATTTCTCGGGCTCTTTTTACAATCCCAACTTCCTCACCTACAACGCCAACTTCTATTTGAATCAATCGAAGGCGAACTCGGATTTCCAATCGATCGCCAACGCCAGCGGTTTCGGCGTGTCCGCCGGAATCTTTGGCGGCAGCCGTTTTCCAGGATCAATCTCGTATGCCATGGGGTTTAACAGCGACGGTGCCTACTCAATCCCAGGCCTCTCCAATTACGTTACGCACGGCAATACCGATAACTTTGCGGTCTCGTGGGGCTTGAATCTTCCCGATGCACCCACCTTCAACGCCAGCTACCAGATGGGCGATAACAGCTACTCGGTGTATGGCACCAACGACGAGGGCAACAGCGCGTATCACTCGCTCAATTTGCGTTCCAACTACAAGTTGGAAGGTTTCAGCATGGCCGGGTTCTACGCGCGTGGCGACAACCACTCCTTGATCCCATTCAGCGAAGATGGAGTCGGCGACTCTGATGTTCAGTCCGACTCGGATGGATACGGATTCAGCGTTTCCCACTCGCTTCCGCTGCGGGGATCAGTCTCGACCAACATCAACCGCTCGACTTGGGACACCAGTTACCTGGGAACAACTTCGACAGGATCGGTGGATAACGTCAGCATGCTCGCGGCCTTGCACCCCACGGAAAAGATCAGTATCAATGGCACCGCGCAGTACTCCGATAATCTCGCGGGGCAACTCCTCGAAACGGTCGCGAACTCCGGCAGCGAGGCCACGCTCGAAAATACCGATACCTCATCGGACTCGCTCGACTTGCAGGCCATCGTCGATTACGCCCCCAACCAGAATGTCCAAACCAATGCCTTTGTCGAACGCCGGACGCAGTTATTCGAGGGAAGCAACTACGGGGTTAACTCCTACGGCGGTGGCGCGACTTACACCCACCAGTTGCTCAGCGGTTTTTTCAATGCAACCGTAGTCGCCATTGGAAATGTCTCTGACACCACGGGGGCCGACACGCTGGGTTTCTCGGCCAACTCCAACTACACCAGCGAATACAAGGGATGGCACTGGACGGGCTCCTTCGGCTATGCACAGAACATGCAGACGTTGCTCGTGACCTATATGAATTCCTCGTATCACTTCTCGGGTTCGGCGCGTCGGCGCTGGGGGAAATTCAACGTCAGCGCGGGTGCAGGCGCATCGAAGACCGGGCTGACCGACCAACCCGACACCGCAAGCAGTAGCGAGTCGTACGACGCCGCCATCGGTTACGGCTCCATCATCAATGCAAATGGCAGCTACTCCAAGTCCAGCGGACAGGCCCTGGCAACCGGCGCCGGCCTCGTCCCCGTGCCGGTGCCTTCACCGATTCTCCCTTCAAACCTGATCAGTATGTATGGCGGCGACAGCTACGCATTCGCGGCAGCCAGTGCCCCCGTTCGCGGCCTGACGCTTTCCACCAGCTATTCACGGGCGAACGTCAACACCTCGAGCGCAGGAATCTCCTCGGCAAGCCAGAACGAACAATACAACGCACTCATTCAATACCAGGTCCGAAAGATGGGCTTCGTAAGCGGCTTTGCTCGTCTGCAGCAGGGCTTCAGCGGTTCGACCGCTCCACCGGCGGTACTTTCATCGTTCTACGTAGGACTAACGCGATGGTTCAACTTCTTTTAACTCGTCCGCAGCCCTCCCTCTGCGCAGCCATCGTCGCATCCGCGCTCGCGTTGCCGCTCGTCCCGCTATGGGCCGCGCCTCCGCACGTCAAGCACGAGGTCGTCGCGCCCGAAGCCTGGGAGATGTCCCTCGACGGCGGCCGCAGGCTCACGTGGGAGCGCAGCTTCAGTTCCGAGCAGGAAGTCAAACCCAACCGCGGTTTCTGGAACAAGCTCGTCGACATCGTCGCCGGTGCGCCCGACTTCAAGTTCATGGTGCGTCCCTACAGCGTCGCTACCGACTCCCACGGCCGCGTCATCGTCACCGATCCCGGCGCCAGGGGTGTCCACATCTTCGACTTCACCGACCGCAAATATAAATTCATTCAGCGCGTCGGCAAGAGCAAGTACTCCATGGATACGCCGCAATGCGTGGCCGTCGACGCCCAGGACAACATCTACGTCACCGATTCCGACGCCGGCGTAATCTTCGTCTACGAACCCAGTGGCAAATTCGTTCGCACCATCGGCAGTTTGAAAGGCGGAGAAGGCTACTTCAAGCGCCCCACGGGAATCGCCGTCGACTCCGCGTCCGATCGAATCTACGTTACGGATACTCTTCGCGACCAGGTTTTCATCCTCGACATGCAGGGCACGATCCTTCAGACCATCGGCAAAACCGGCGACGGCAACGGCGAATTCAATCTCCCCACCGAGCTTCATCTCAACGGGCAAACCCTGATGGTCGTCGACGCAATGAACTTCCGCGTCCAAGTCTTCGACAGGGCCGGCAATTTCCAATATGCTGTTGGAAAAATCGGCGACAGTCCTGGCTCTATCTTCCGTCCCAAAGGAATGGCGGTCGACTCCGAAGGTGACCTCTACCTTGTAGAAGGCATGTGGGGCGTCGTCCAGGTGCTCAATCGGGAAGGACAACTGCTGTACGACTTCGGCGCGCGCGGTCAGCACGCCGGCGAATTCCAATTGCCCGCCGGGCTGTTCATCGACCGAAACGACCATGTATTTGTCGTGGACTCGTTCAATCATCGCGTGCAGGAATTTCAGTTCCTTGCCATGAAGAGTCCGCAACACGAGGCAGCCAAGTGAGCCGTCGCCTTCAAATCTCCGCGCTGTTGCTGGCCTTGAGCACGGTCCCGTTGCCGGCTCAAGTCGCCTCCGACGTGCTCGGCATGCACGACCTGGGTCCAGGCAGCAAATCTCCCATCAACGGTGCGCGGCCCGACGCGTGCGCCTACTGTCACGCACCGCACTCCGGTTCGAACCTCGGCCTGTGGAACCAGAAACTCACCACGCAGACCTATACGACCTACACCAGCACCACCGAATCGAACAAAGGCGTTCAGCCTACGATCGGCTACGGAACCAATCAATGTCTAAGCTGCCACGACGGAACCGTGGCCGTCGGCTCGACCGTCGCCTATGGCCAGGTCACCATGCGTGGCTCCATGAGCTCGACCGACGTGTTCGGCGTCAACATGCAGGCGTCTCATCCCTTCAGCATGGCCGTGCCGCTGAAAGACAACATCGATCTCGCCGCGTCTCTTGTCGCTACCGGCCAGACGCTCGACACCACGGGTGCCGTGAAGTTGATCAAGGGCAACGTAGAGTGCGCCTCCTGCCACAACCCCCACGTTCAGGCCATCGACCCCATCTCTCAGAACTTCCTTGTCAAGAGCAATGCCAACGGCCAGTTGTGCCTGGCGTGCCACGATCCCATGCGGCAGAACGGAACTCAGGTGAACCCGATGGCCGACTGGGCCACCAGCGCCCACGCGCTTTCCAGCGCCGCCATCTCCCCATCGGCCCTGGTCGGCAGCTATCCCACCGTGGCCACCGACGCCTGCATCTCGTGCCATGCTCCGCACAATGGCTCCGGCGCAACCCGGAACCTTCGCGGCCAGAATGAGCAGGCCTGCATTTCCTGCCACAACGGCGCGAACGTCTCGCCGATGCCTTCGTACGAAAACGTCTTTGCCGAATACGCCTCCCCCAAAATCGGCCACCCGATCCCCGCGGCGACCAATCCGCATGACGAGGCAGAGACCACGATGCTCAACAATAACCGCCACGCCACCTGCGTCGATTGCCACAGCCCGCACGCCTCGCAGCCCGTGGGCATCTTTCCGGCCCCACCTCTGCTGCGTATCTCCCAAAAAGATGTTTCCGGGATCAGCGCTACAGACGGCGTAACCGTGCTCACGCCCGCCGTGAATCAGTATGAAAACTGCCTTCGTTGCCACGGCGCCAGCGCAGGCAAGCAAACCCTCACCATCTACGGCTACACGCCGGTCCGCGCAGTCTCCGGTGGTGACCCGCTGAACATCATTCCACAGTTTTCTGTGTCGGCGACTTCCAGCCATCCCGTCACGCATCCGCGCAACAGTTCCCTCCCCCAGCCCAGCCTGCTTTCCAACATGCTCAACCTCGACGGCGTGACCCAAGGTCGTGCCATGGGCACGCAGATCCTCTGCACCGACTGCCACAACAGCGACGACAACCGCGAATTCGGGGGCTCGGGCGCCAATGGCCCCCACGGCTCAAAGTGGTCGCACATCCTCGAACGTCAGTATGTCTTCAGCCAGACACTCACCCCAGGGGGGGTGATCACAAACCTCACGCCGACCCCCGATCTCACCGCGAACGGACCCTACGCCCTGTGCGGAAAGTGCCATGATCTTCCCAACCAGATCATGCAGAACACGAGTTGGAATCAGCACAGTGCCCACATCACCACGGGGTTCTCCTGCTCCACCTGCCACACCGCGCACGGCATGGGAGCCAACAGCGGAACCGTCAGCGGCGAGCGGCTCATCAACTTCGACATGAACGTCGTGGCCTCAAACAATGGCCAGCCCGTCTCCTACAATCGCGCCGCCAACACCTGCGTACTGGTGTGCCATGCGACGGCGCACAACGCCGACGGCACCGTAACCCAGGGCAACTTCCGCCGGCGCCCCGTCGTCCGCAAATGATCCGCCAGTCGGTGGTGTTGCCCTCTCGCAGCGTATTGCCGCGTGCAAGAAACACTGTGATTCAGCTCGCCCATCGCTCCCACAGTCCGCAATCGAGTGGCTCGGTGTGTGATCTGAATCACCGTAACTGGCTCGCGAAAAATGTGTAATGTGCTTGAGAACTTGCCCTCGTTCTATCCCCTGCGCGATGCGATTCGCACCCGCTTTCCGCTTCCACCGGGCTCGTGGATTGAGCAAGCTTCGGAGTTTCTATGAGACTGTTCCGGCAGCGAAGCCATAATCCCAGACCGAAAGGCTCCCAAGGCCGCGCGATCGGCATTCCCGCCTTCGCCTGCATCGCCATGCTTGCGTTTTTCGCCCCGCGCGCGTCCGCTGCGGTGCACCCAGTTCCCCTCGACAAGAATGTCACCTCCGAGAAGTGCCTCGAATGCCACCAAGAGAAGACCAAGGGCAAGTCGGTCCACTCCGCCATGGGCGCGGGCTGCCTCAGCTGCCACGAAGTACGCGTCAGCAAAGACGCTACTCGCGTGAAGCTGATCAGCACCTCTCCCTCTGCGCTGTGCCTGACTTGCCACGCAGACAAAAAGGCTGCCGACATCAAGGGCACCGTGCATCCTCCCGCCGTACGCGACTGCCTCACTTGTCACGACCCGCATACCTCCGACAACAAGAACCAGCTCCTCAAGCCTGCCTCTGGCGGCGAGAAAGAAAACCTCTGCCTGCAATGCCACCAGACCGGCATGAACGTGCCTGAAAAAGGCAGCCGCCATGCCGCGCTCGATATGGGCTGCGACGTCTGCCACGTTACCCACAAAACCGGCCCTGAAGCCACGGCCGAAAACCACTTCCATCTCACCAAGTCCGCTCCCGCGCTCTGCCTCGATTGCCACGACGCCAAGGACGCCGATCTGCAGAAGGCGCACCAGAACCAACCCTTCGCGACTGCCAACTGCCTGCAATGCCACGATCCGCACCAGTCGGCTGCGCCCAAGCTCATGGCCAAGTTCCAGCACGCTCCCTTCGAGTCGAAGAGCTGCGATATGTGCCACGCTCCCGCCAAGGACGGCAAGGTCGTGCTCACGCAGCCGGATGCCAAATCGCTCTGCGTAACCTGCCACGACGACAAGGCCAAGTTCATCGAATCCGCAAAGGTTCCCCATCCAGGCGCCGCCGGCGACTGCACCGATTGCCACAACCCGCACGCAAGCAGCGAGCCCGGCCTGCCCAAGACCGACTCCGTCAGCATCTGCCTCGGCTGCCACACCGACATCGACGAACTGCGCAAGAAGCCCGCGCATCATCAGCCCGCTTTCGTGCAAGGCTGCGCAACATGCCACACGCCGCACGGTGGCGATATCGAGCACCTTCTGCGCGCCAAGGGCAATGCTCTCTGCCTCGAGTGCCACGGCCCGGATGCGGTCCCGCAGCACGACGAGACCGCGCACCTGCTCACGATCTTCAATGGCTCGGTCAAGCTGCCTGAGGATTACTACAAGAAAAACAAGGTTCCCGTGCTGCCTCTGCGCTATGGCCTGGGCCATCCTGTCGAATACCACCCCGTGTCCGACGTCATGGATCCTGGACATGTAGGCAAAGTGAAGACGCCCTTAAGCTGTCTCTCCTGCCATCAGCCCCATGCTTCGGGGGCGCCGGGCCTGCTTGTCAAAGACCAGCAGAACAACATGGCCTTCTGCGACACGTGCCATCAAAACCGGCTCGATATGAAAACGACCGTTTCCCCCGGGAAGTAACTGGAGATCACCATGTCCCCGCGCCTTGTCCATCTCGCTCCAACCCGCAACTGCCTCGTTGCCGCACTCCTCCTCGTCGCGACAGGAATAGCGCTCGCTCCGTATGCCCACGCTGACAAGAAGAAGAAAAAGGCAGACACGACCGTGCAGCCCAACGCAGGGCCGCAAAAATTCAACTTCGACCCCAAGAAGCTGGCCTGGCCCAGCCCGCCAAATATCGCTCGCGTGCGCTGGCTCGACTATTTCGCCGGACAAAAGATCGACTACTCGGCTGCCGCCGCCAAACCCAAAGCCACATGGATGGATCGCCTCGCCGGCGGCCAGTCTCAGGAAGAGAAGTTCAACCCGAAGACCTTTCCGTTCCAGCTGATTGGCCCCTACGGCATCGCCGTCGATTCCAAGGGCCTCGTTTACGTTGCCGATCAGCGGCTCGGTGGCGTCTTTATCTTCAATACGGAGAATCACGATACGCAAATCATCCGCAATGGCTTTGAGGCGCATTTCGGATGGGTGAATGGCGTTGCCATCGATGACGATGACCGTCTCTTTGTCTCCGACGGCAAATACAAGAAGGTCCTTATCTTCAACGCCAAGCACGAAATCGAAAATCAGATCACGGAAGGCCTGGTCGATCCCGTGGGCCTGGCCATCGACACCACCAATCGCTTCCTCTATGTCGTCGACACGCAACAGGACCAGGTCATCGTCTACGACGCCGACTCGCTCGAGCTGCTGCGCCGCATCGGCACCGGCGGAAAAAACCACTACCTTACCTCACCGGGCGACTTCGGAGCACCGCAGGGCGTCGCCGTCGATCAGGACGGCAACGTCTATGTGACCGATACTCTCAACAACCGCATCGAGATCTTCGATGCCGATGGCAACTTCATCACTCTCTTTGGCAAACATGGCGACGGCCCGGGCTACTTTGCCAGGCCTAAGGGGATTGCCGTCGACTCGGACGGACATATCTGGGTGGCCGATGAAATGACCGATCGCCTCCAGGTCTTTAACCGCGAAGGACAGTTGCTCACCTACATCGGACAAAGCCACGGCAATTTGCCCGGCCAGTTCAAGGCGCTCGTCGGCGTCGCCATCGACAAGAAAAATCGCGTCTTCACGACAGAACAATATCCCGGACGTCTCCAGGAGTTCCAGTACGTCACCGACGCAGAAGCCGCAGCCGAAAAAGCAAAACGCGAGGAAGAACTGCAGAAAGCCGCCGATCGCCGTCAGAAAGCCGCTGCGCCGCCACCTGCGACTGCTCCCGTACAAAAGGCTCCCGAGACAGCAACCCCGCCCGCCCCAGCACCTGCTCCGGCAGCAGCCCCAGCGCCCCCGGCTTCCACCGATACACCCCCTGCGAAGCCGTCTGGAACGTAACCCGGGCGGCTCACTTTCAAAGATCGCTTACGAGTCCCGTGCGCAACGTTGACTTCTACGCCTGCTTGGCCCGCGCCCCGCGCCAGTAAAGAATCAGCCCGAGCAAAATCGAGGCGCCGGTCCCCGCCAGGAGCTTCAGCTCGAAGCCCAGCTTCGTCGCCGCATCGCCTGACGGCACCAGCGAAACTGCGATCCCGATCAGCACCACCAAGAATCCAAGCCCGCCGCAGATCCACACACCCGCTTGTCCGCCCGGCACCAGAATCGCCTGCGCATTCTCTTGGCGATCTGCCCGCTTCGCCAGCTTGATCACCGACGCAAACATATACAGGAACGGAATGAAATACAGGATCACCGCCGCATCAATCAAGAGCTGATACGCTCCGCGCGCCGTCTCGTTGATCTGGCTCATCAGCAGGATCGCGCCCGACACAATCGCCTGCACGAGAATGGAAATATACGGCGTCTTCCAGCGCGGATGAATCTTGCCGAACGCCGCAGGCAGATAGCGATCGATTCCAACCACAAAAGGCACACGCGCAATGCCAGCAACCGTCGAGCCCACGCCACCCGCGTTCCCCGCCGTCACCAGCACCGCCGCCAGAATTCCCAGGAACCCCACGCCCAGCGCAACCGATCCCACCGTGATTGCGTGAAACACGCCGCTCTGTGGATCGATATTCGCCGCCGGCACGAGGCTCAAGATCGCAAATGTCCCCGCGATATACATCAGCGCGATCAGCGCGCCCGCTCCAAACACCGCGCGCGGCAGCGTACGACGCGGATCGCGCACCTCTTCGCTCATCGCCGAAACCAGTTCCAGTCCCGTAAACGCAAACGCAATCTGCGACCAGAAGTTCACCGTGTCCCAATTCCACACCGGCATCATGTTTGCTGCCGTAAAGTGTGTCGCCGAGCCGCTTCGCCACCACACCACCGCGCCAATCACCACCAGCATCGACAGCGGCAAATAGGTGCCCACGCCGCCCGCGTTCTGCAGCCACTTGCCGATGTTCAACCCGATGATGTTCAGCAGCACCGAAACCAGCAGCAGCCCCAGCGACACACTCACGAGAAACGTCCGGTTCTGCGCGAGCTCCGCTCCGCGCCCGCCCATAATGTACGCACTCATCGACGCGCTTGCCAGCAACAGCCCCGGAAAATAAAAGACGGTATAAATCCAGTAAGTCCATCCGGCGATGAACCCGTGAAACGGCCCGAACGCCTCCCGCGACCAGACGTAAAGCCCGCCCTCCTCCGGAAAGCGCGACGAAAGCTCGTTGATCACCAGCGCGCCTGGCACAAAAAAGAAGACCGCCGCAATCACCCACAAACTGATCGACGACGTTCCATTGTGCCCCGCCGCCGCGATCCACCGCGGCCCCAGCACCGTGGCAATATTGAACAGCAGCACATCCCAAAACCCCATCGTCTTCCGCAACTGGGATTTGGCTTCAACCGAAGCGGGCACCGGAATCGTCATCAAGCTCCTTGCAAGTCGCAATCAAACGCACCGGAAATCATAAGCGATTAAGCCGCGATCGGCGCTGACGCGCCACCTTGCCACGTTCGCGCAGCGGACGCTGACTCGCCGCTTCTTTCCAACCCCCGCAGGTCCCGCGCGTCCAGGAGAGTATCATTCCTCCGTAAGTCATCCGCTTCGCCGAAACCAATCCTGGGAGCATAAACGGCATGCGAAACCCATTGCGAGTCCTTCCTCTCCTCCTGACCACGTTCTCCGCGCTCATCCTTAGCCTTAACGCTCAATCCACTCTGCCACTCCCCGGCTGCGAAGCCGCGCCGGAAGTGCAAAAGGTCATCGACGAGAAGCTCGAGTGGAACATGCTCGACAAGATGAGCTTCAACGACCGCCTCGCTCTGAAGCGCAAGGTCCTTGAAGACCTCATGGCCCGTTATCCGCGCGAATTCGCCCCGGTCAATTCCTACACCAACCTTATGCATCAGTACCTGCCGCAGGATTATCGAAAGGTCCGGGACGGCTGGGTGCAGGCGGCGAAAGACCACCCCGATGATCCCTTCGCGCTCTTCCTCGCCGGAAAGGCCCTCATCGGTGTCGACACGCCGCGCGCCATCGAACTCCTCGAAAGCGCAAAAGCCAAAGCTCCCACGTTTGCCTTGCCTGACCTCTATCTCGCCGCGACCTACGCAAAAGGCAAGCAAGCGGACCAGGCGAAAACGAAAGAGAACATCGGCGCCTTCTTCGCGCTCTGCCCCGCGTCAACGGATGGCTATGCCCAATTTCTGTTAACCAAGGATCCATCGCTTGAGCCGAAGGTCGCTGTGGCGCTCCGTGCCCGCCTGGCCAACGAGACCAATCCACTTCGTCTGCAGTCCTACACCCTGCTCTGGGGACTGGAATTCCGGACGCATCCTCCCAGCGAACACGATGCCGTGCGCGCCCAGGTCGCGGCCGACCTGAAGCGCCTCGAATCCCTCAACCCGCATGGCAATGCCGAGTGGGAGACGCACTTGCTCACCGGATACAAGCAGAGCGGCGCGTCGAAAGAAACCGTCGCCGCCATGGAAGATCGCATCCTGCACGACTACCCCCACTCCAACGACGCCTCGAACATCGCCTACGACCGCTGGCAGAAGGCCCACCCCAAACCCGAAGACCAGACCGACACTGCAGCTTGGACGAAGTGGCAACAGGAGTACGAAGAAGCCGTAAAGGGCTGGGTTCGCCAATTCACCGACGGCACCGGCCAGGAAAGCACATGGTTCTACGCCATCCAAAATGATTCTGCGATCACCGAGAAGGACGGCATTGCCGCCACGGATGCGTATCTACACGCAGCGCGCGACCATGAGTCGCCCAGCGACTACGGAGAATACGAAGAGAGCGCCGCCGATTTCCTGGTGGAAAAGAAATGGCAGCCCGCACGCGCCATCTTTTTGCTCGAGGACTCTAAAGCCATCCGCGCCAAAGATCGTGCTCTTGAAGAGCCGAACGACAACCGAACCGACGAGGACGCCAAAGATGCGGCGAACTACCGCCTCTACGAGGATCAGGAGACAGACGGGCTTCTCCTCCGCGCCGCCATTCAAGCCAACCAACCCGAACCAGCGCTCAAACTGAAGGCCGAACTCGAAGGCCCCGTGCCCACCGAGAAGAAGCGTATCTCCGGCTACTGGCTCAACAGAGCCCGCCTCGAGGCAATCGAGAAGCATCCCCAGGATGCCCTCACCTACTATCAACTTGCACTGCAAACCCGCCTCGAACCTCCAAAAATATTTCGCGGCAAGCTCGACGACGCTCTCATCGACGAGGCGCGTGCACTCTTCAAAGAACAAGGCGGAACAGAAACCGCCTGGGCGGTGTGGAGCAAGCCCCCCGGCGGCACGGAGCAAGCCGCCGAAGGCCGTTGGGAAAAAGCCACCAAACAGATCCCCGATTTCGCGCTCGTCGATATGAATGGCAAGACGTGGAAACTGAAAGAACTGAACGGCAAAACCGTGCTGATCAATCTATGGGCCACCTGGTGCGGTCCCTGCCAGGCCGAGTTGCCGCATCTTGAAAAGTTCTACGAGAAAAACAAAGACCGCAAAGATATCCAGATCCTCACCTTCGATCTCGATGAAGACCTCGGCGTCGTCGCGCCTTACCTCAAAGAGAAGGGCTACACATTTCCGGTGCTTCCGGCCTACTCCACGGTTGTCGGTCTCCTCGACGGCTTCGCCATTCCGCAAACCTGGCTCGTCGACCAGCATGGAACCTGGCAATCCAAACAGATCGGGTTCGGCGGAGGCAGCGAAGCCGAGTTTGAAAAGGAGATGCTCGATCGCGTCGGCGCCGCCGGCAGCGGTCAGTAGTGCCGATCCGGAAAGGCCGCCTTTCGCAACTTTCGCATGCCCGATGGGTCATAGGCCTCAGGGGAGATCCTCGGCCCAAACCGCCGGCGCACACTCCCATCACGCATACTGAAGAGAATGAGCAAGTTCGCCAAATGCCGATCCCTCCTGCTTGCTCTTCCGCTCGCACTGGCGCCCATGCATTCCGCGGCGCAGCAGGTGGTCACCCTGCCTCAACTTACGGGCAACAATACCAGTGCCCCCGCTTCGTTCGGAGCAATGCCCAACGGCAACGCTGCTCCCGGCAACGTCAGCAATGTATCGCTCAAGAAGTTGCTGCCTCCAAACTTCAACGGCAGGGTCCTGGCCCACTGGATGCCCTGGTGGAAGTGCACCGAATTCCCATGCGAGGGCTCGCACGATAAGCGTAGCCCCATCCGGGTTCATTACTCCAGCGAGGATTCTGGCCAGCTCGATCGCACGATCCGCGACATGATCCAGCGCGGCTATGACGGCGTGGTGGTCTCCGAAGCCGATACCGCCGGCCCCGACGCCGCAGGCGCGCTGGCCATGGCGCGTGAGGTCACCAAGTTCCCTAACTTTGTTTTCGTGATCATGGAGAACCACCTCAACAAGCTTCGTCCGCACGACCAGGCCAACAAGCTGATGAACGATATGGCCTACGACGAGCGCCACTTCTTCAACATTCCCAACTACCTTCGAATTAACGGCAACCCCGTCGTCTACATCTTCGACAATGGTGACATCGACTGGGCGCACGCCGAGCAACAACTTCCCGACAATCCAATCTTCATCCTGAATGGCCCCAAATACGCTTCAGGTAGCGTTGGCGGCTTCTTCTGGTTTGGTGGCCTCGAACACAACGCCAAAGTCTCCAGCGGCGATGTCCTCGACAAGATCCATTCTTTCTACTCCGAAGTTGGGGGTCACCCGGGGCACCTCTATTCCGGCGCCTTCTTTAAAGGATTCGACGATCGCCTCGCTCCCTGGGGCCTCGGACGCAGAATCGACCAGGCATGCGGCCTCACCTTCGTCCGATCTCTTTCCGCCGTAGCCAAATATCTTTCCAAGTCCCCCTCCAACTTCCTGCTCCTGCAAGGCGCAACCTGGAACGACTACGAAGAAGGCACCGAGCTCGAAACCGGCATCGATAACTGCGGCTCGGTCAATGCCGAAGTCTCCGGCACCATCGTCAAGCCTGTCCCCTCCTTCACCAACCATGGTTCGGAGGAAACCGTCGATCACTACGAGGTCTGGCTCTCCGTCGACGGCAAACACCTGATGGACGCCGCATCGATCCCCGTGCGTGGTGAGCCCTTCGACATCGCATCGCTGAACCTGACGCCGGGCGCCTACACAGTCTTCGTCCAGATGGTCGGAAAATCGCACATTCTCAATCAAATCTCGCCCCCGGGCGAGCTCACCATCGGCGGCATCGCCTCGCCGGGCCGCCTGCCCCGCGGCCTCGTGCCCGCGCAAACATCCGAGCCCGGCACCGAACCCGCCCAGGACGCAGCGCCTGCGCAGGACACCTCGCCCGCTGCCTCGCCCGCGCCGGCTCAGACCTCGTCCTCAAACCCCACCATCACCATCTCATCGCCGACCGAAGGCGCGCAGGTCTCCAATCCCGTAGCCCTGAGCATCTCCACTAATGAGCCCTTCACAGTGGCGCGCATTCAAGTCTGGGATCACGGCAAGAAGATCATCGACCAACTCAACTCGACCTCTGTCGACGGAGTTAGCGTTCCCATGGCTCCGGGCGCTCACACCATCACCATCAACATCAAAGACGAATCCATGGCCACCCGGGATTCCAAGCAAGTCAACTTCCAGGTCCAGTAGCAGATCAAACAGCAAGGGCCCGGTCTCCCCAGGTCTCGCTTCTGAGACCTGGGAAAGCACGAACCCAGTACGCGAACTCCGCGAGCCTGCGCCCATCAACTGCGCAACCGCCGTGCGGCAGCTGTCCAGATCCAAGTGTCCCTCTCCGGATTCGGAGGCGGCAACAGAATGGAAACCCGGAACTCGGTTCGGGCCAGTTGTACCGGCATCACTTCGGAAGACGCAATATCCGCGACCACCTTCCACGCGCCATTGGTTTGCTTTCGGTACGTGGTGACATAGCTACCCTGGTCGTGGATAACCTTCTTCGTCTGCGGATCGGTCATAGTCATCACGTAGGCGCCGCGCGTGTAGCCAAGATCTCCCGACTCAGCAACGTCGATCTTTGCCGTGCTGAATTTCAAAGTCATCGCGGGATCGGCAGCCATCTGCCGCAGCGTTGCCCGAATGCTCTCGCGGCCCACCGAGGGAGCAAGCCCGGGCGGCATCAACACGGCATCGTCCGCGTAATAGCCGGCTATCTTGTCGGCATCCTTCGCAGCGCAATCCTGATTCATCTGTTTTTCGAGATTCTGAATTGCCTGCGCTTCCGCCTGCACATCCGTTCTGTGGTCAGCACCGTGACCGCAGCCGATGGTCATGGCCATCGCAACATCCAGTCCCAGCACGATCATGAAACCCTTCATTGCCTCTTCTCCTTTACTCAAAGTGTGGTGTCTAAGAACGTGAAAGCCCCGGCCCCGCGCAAATCAATCCGCGCGAATGCGCGTGGCTGTGATCAAGCCCGTGTATTCGGTCACAAATGTTCCCTTCGTGTCGTAGATGTCGTAGGCGTACTTGCCCTTGTAGCTGTTGCCGTCGGCGCTCACAGTGACGGTCTCGTGAATGATGACCGTTCCCGTCAGCGTTCCGGTCGAGTCGAATGCCCATGAAGGATGCTTCAGCTTGTAGGTACGTGCTCCGGTCTGTGTCCACACCCCCAGGCACACGTTGCCTTCGATCGGGTTCGTATAGTCGTTCAGGATCTCTGTACCATCACTGTGCCATGCGTCGAAGGCCACATCGACGGTCTCGCCGCCCGACGTGAATTCCACCTTCCAGAGCCCAACAATGCCCGCGGAGGTTGGTGTTGCCGTTGCGCCCTCTACCGCCGGGACTTCGACAGGGGCGGCGAAAGAATCCCCTGTCTGCAGCGCAGGGACAGCGTGGGAAAAGTCGGAAATGCACTTTGCCGACGCTGAAGGAATCACCAGTCCGAAGCTGAGAAATGCACTCACCAAAACGGACTTCCAAATGGACGTGCTGCTGAGCGTGAATTTGTGCGTCATGCTTGTCATAAATCGTCTCCAGGTTTGAGGTTGTCGATCGGCGCAGCCACCGCAATGCGTCCATGGCCTTGCCCATCGCCACGCATCGTCGCTGGCGCTCCGCCTAAAAGTCTTGTGAGCTGGGTTAGGATTTGTTAGGATTTCCTGCAATCCCGCGGATGTAGCTTCGCCCTTGCCTGTATGCCTCTGGAAACACGAGAGTTATACGAGTTCGGAGATTTCCGGCTCGATGCCGGCCGCCGCCTGCTCACCCAGGGGAATCAATCCGTTCGCCTTACCTCAAAGAGCTTCGAAACTCTGCTGACCCTGCTGCGCAATCGAGACCGTGTGGTTGGCAAAGACGAACTGATGCAGGTTCTGTGGCCCAACACCTTCGTCGAAGAGGTGAACCTGGCGCAGAATATCTCCGCGGTGCGCAAGGCACTGGGAGAGACCCCCGGCGAGAATCGCTTCATCGCCACGATTCCGGGCAAGGGTTATCAGTTTGTCGGCGAGATGCGCGCAAGCTTCGAGGCGAATGAAGCCGGCACGGTTGAGACCGAGGAGGCGCTCCAGCAGAGGGACCCCAACCCAACCCCAGGGAAGCCGGAGCCGCCCCGATCGGCTTCAGCAAAGCGTCGTGCCTATGCGCTCGCTGCTGCCGGTGCGCTTGTTCTTCTTGCGCTCGCCGCAGCAGGGAGCTGGTGGTGGCTTCATCGCCGCGCCGCCAACGCGATCCTCGCCCAGCCGCGTTCGATTGCCGTTCTTCCCTTTCAGCCCCTGGTCGCCGGCTCCGACGCGGAGCACCTCGGCCTCGGCATGGCCGACGCCGTAATTACCCGGCTCTCCAACATTCACCAGCTCCAGGTTCGACCCACCGACGTGGTCATCCGCTACAGCGATCCCGGCATCAACGTGGCCGTCACTGGCCGGGATTTGGAAGTGGATGCGGTGCTCACCGGGAAACTGCAGAAATCGGGCGATCAAATACGGGTGTCCGTGCAGCTGATTCGCGTAACCGACGGGCGGCCTCTCTGGGCACAGAGCTTTGATAGCAAGTACACCGGCATCTTCGAGGTGGAGGACTCCATCTCGGAAAAGGTCACTGAAGCCCTTGCTCTGCGCCTGGCAGAACCAGAGAAGCGCCAGTTGCAACGGCACTACACCGAGAACCTGGACGCCTACCAGAATTACCTGATGGGGCGCTATCAAGAGTTCACCTTCACACGCGAGGGGATGAACAAGGCAATCGACTCGTTCAATCGAGCGATTGCCGCCGATCCGGGCTACGCCCTCGCTTACGCCGGCCTCGCCGATGCGTGGACGACGGAATCGGACTGGCTGATCTCGCCGCGTGAAGCTCTTCCTAAGGCCGACGCCGCCGCGCGCAAAGCCCTCGCCTTCGATGACCAGCTTGCCGAAGCGCACGCAGCCCTTGCCCACGCATTGCTTCACGAGTGGAAGCTCGATGAATCGAATCGCGAATTTAACGTCGCGCTGGCCTTGAATCCCAGCAACGTCTCAACCTACTTCTCCTATGGCGAATACCTGGCTTCCATTGGTGACGAGGATGGAGCCATAGCCGAAATGAAGAAGGCCCTGACCCTCGATCCGCTCTCCCCCGAAATCAATTCCTTCATCGCGTGGGATTACTATCTGAAGCGAGACTACGGCGACTGCATCGGCTCTGCGCGCAAAGCAATTCAGATGTTTCCCGATTTTTGGCTGCCGCACATGCTTCTGGGGATATGTCAATCCATGAACACGCAATATCCCGATGCCATTCGTGAATTTCAGCAGGCACTCGCGATGAATCCGGACAGTACCGTGAGTCAGTCGGGGATCGCCGTCTGTCTCGCAAAATCAGGCCGCCGGTCCGAGGCTCTGCGCGCGCTCAACGATCTGCAGGCAATGAAGAAGCGGACCTACCTCTCCCCTGCCTATGTCTCGCTCGTCTATCTCGCTGTCGGAGACCGCAACGCCGAATATGCGTGGCTCGAAAAAGCATACGACGATCGCGCCGAGTGGCTCCTGTGGCTGCCTATCGATCCTCTCTATGACGGCGAGCGCAATGATCCGAGGTACAAGGAAATTGTGCACAAGGTTGGGCTGTAGGGCCGGCCAGCCTTCGCCGCATTTGTACCGATAGTCCACTCAATCTCTCATCGGCCCGCCCTTTGTGGAACACTATCTACGCCGGCGTAGCCCGATCGCCCGGCCCACCCTTATGACTGAATACAATCGCCGCCAATTCCTGCACCGAGCCGGCAGCGCCCTTGGAACCGCCGCGGTCTTGCCCACGCTCCATCCTCTCGGCGCTTTCGCAGCGTCCCCATCATCGCCCAAGTCCGCAAAGATTCGCGGAGTGATGGTCGATGCCGCGCGGATCCCGGAAACCCTCGACTACTATCGCCGCGTCATCGCATTCTGTGCCGACTGGCAACTCAACACGATCCATTTCCGGCTCGCCGACGATCAGGGAACCGCGCTGCGCTTCACCTCCGTCCCCGGCCTCGTCGATCACGAGCATGCCTTCACTCCCGACGACTTCCACGATCTCGTTCGCTTTGCCTCCGGCCACGGCGTCGACCTCCTTCCGGAAATCGAGTCCTTCGGACACACCGGCTTCATCACGCGCTCTGCGACGTACAAGCATCTGCTCGACGACGCTCCCGACGGCTCAGCCGAATTCACAGGCATCATCCCCGTCCATCCTGAAACCCTGCAACTCTTCGAGAAGCTTTATCGCGAAATCGCCGATGTCTTTCCCGCTCCGTACCTTCATGGCGGATGCGACGAAGTCAATTGGGGCGGCTCCGCGATGTCGCAGCAGGCTCTGCGTTCCAAGTCTCGCTCGCAAATCTGGGCAGAGTATCTCAACTCCCTTGGCCGCATTGCCCAAGGTCTGGGCAAGCAATTCATCGTCTGGGGTGATTTAGTTCTTCACAAGAACCCGGAGATTCTCGACGGCCTCAACAAGACCACCATCATCATGGATTGGAACTACTGGGATACAGACGCAGCCGCCTTCCGCAAAGCGCTCGACACCGTGAAGTCGAAAGGGATGCGAGGCATTGGCGGACCGGGCCTCATCAGCTATCGCTGGGGGGCGCGTCCCGGCGTCAGTCAACTCGCAAACATAGACGCATTCGCCGAGGCTTATCTCGCCAACGACGATCCCGCATCCCTGGGCGTGATCCTCACCAACTGGGTCCCAAGCCGCTATGTGCAGAACTCCATCTGGGATGGATTCGCCTACGGAGCCGTTGCCTTCAACGATGGCCCTGCCGTCGCGCGCAAATCCGCATTTCAGCGCTTCGTCGAACGGCACTATAGGTCTCAATGGAACGAAACCTGGGACCAGATCTTTCAGCTCATCTATGACGCTGCCCCGGGCTTCGGAGAGCATGCACCCTCCGGCCTTGGCCTGCACATGCCCGTGCCATGGAGCACAGAGGAAGAACTCAAGGCATCTCTGCGAAAAGGCCCTCCCACCCCCAATCCGTTTCCACGCCTGCTCGGGCTCCTGGCCACCGTCGCGCCCGCCGTTCATGCCCATCAATCGGACTTTCGCGCCTTCGTCCTGTGCGTCGACTATCTCGACCAGGTTTTCTGGCGACAGTCGGTCCTCCGCGAACACAAGAACACGAAACCCCTCTCTCCAAAGGACGCTGCCGCGCTCATCCGCGAAATTGCCGAGCGCGATCGTCATCTCGCAACGGCGCTCCCTGCGGACTGGAACGAAGGCCGCTTCCCCGACGCCTCAGCAAAAACCGCGCCTCTCTACGGCATGCAGCCCAAAGATCAACTTGTCTTCCAGTTCAATCGAGCGGCTGCGTATTCAAGTGCCTTAGCCCACCATCCGAATCGCTTCTACAAGCTCTTGCAAGGGTCGGGCCTCGCCGCGGGCGATCACCCCGCTTAGCCTTTATGCACGCATCCTCGTCCAATCCACTGTCCATTCACGTGGGAGCCACGCGATCAGAGATGGGCGCGCGCGCGGCATCGGACTTCGCCGCGGAGATTCGCTCGCTTCTGCGCACCCATGCGGACGTGCGTATCATGTTTGCCGCCGCGCCAAGCCAGTCGGAAATGCTCTCCTCGCTCATCCAGCAACCCGGCATCGATTGGTTGCGCATCACCGCATTGCACATGGATGAATACCTCGGCCTCGCGCCAGAGGCCCCGCAGCGATTCGGCAACTGGCTGCGCCGCGCACTCTTCGATCACCTGCCCTTCCGCCAAATCCACCTGATGGCGCCCGAACTCGGCGCAAACCAGGCCGTGGCCCACTATGCCTCACTGCTCGCCGCCGCGCCACTCGACATCGTCTGCTGCGGCGTTGGCGTGAATGGGCATCTCGCCTTCAACGATCCGCCCGCCGACTTCAACGATCCCCTCTCGGTAAAAGTCGTCGCCCTCGACCAGCGCAGCCGCGAACAGCAAGTAACTGACGGATGTTTCGCATCAATCGACGCAGTTCCCCGCCAGGCAATCACTGTGACCATCCCCGTGCTTCTCTCGGCGCGCACCATCTTCTGCACAGTTCCGGGAGCGCCCAAGAATCAGGCCGTACGTAACCTGCTCGAAGGCCCAATCACCGAATGGTGCCCAGCCACCGCCCTCCGCATGCATCCCCGCTGCACGCTTTATCTCGATCCCGATTCCGCCGCTGGAATCTCCTTCGAAGGGCGCGTCCAGCCGACATGATCAGAACCCGAACAGCAATCCTCACCTCGACAGCCGCCAGCTTGCGAACCTGCCATGTCTGCGCAGCGGAGGCGAACCCGCCGCTTCTGCTCCCAAAATCTCCGGCAGAATTGCCAGAAAAATCTTCCCGCATTTTGTAGAAGCCTGGATCAGCCGTTCGTCGAGGAAGTGAAGGCCGAGATCGAGGCCTCCAAAAATCCACCAACAGGAGCAAGAACATGCCGCAATATCTGGTCGCAATTCAACACCCTGACAACTGGGAACTCCCCTCTGACGCCGATGCGATGATGCAGGACATCAACGCGCTGAACCGAGAGATGATCGCTGCCGGCGTGCGGGATTTTGCCGGCGGACTGCAACCGGCGCGTCAAGCGAAATCCGTATGCAAGCAGGCGGGCGGTGTCCTGGTCGTCAGCGATGGCCCGTATCTCGAGGCAAAAGAGCACGTGGGCGGCCTGTGGTTGCTGAAGTGCGCCGACATGGACGAAGCCCTGGACTGGGCTCGCAAGGCCGCCGTTGCTTGCCGGGTTCCGGTCGAGGTCCGTGAGTTCCTCACCATGCCGCCAAAATAAATCTCCCGGCGGCTTGTAGAAATCCGATCCGGCCATTCGTCGTTGGAGTGAAGGCCGGGCAGCCAGCCCACCAAATTCGACTTGAGGAGACGATATGCCGCAATATCTGGTTTCAACCTACTTCCCCGCCGACTTCGACCCTTCCACCGTCGACGAAGCCGCAATCGAGGGCATTCACGCTCTCAATCGGGAGATGGACGCCGCCGGTGTGACCAAGTTTGCCTGCGGATTGGGCGCAGCCCACGCATTGCGCAAGCAGCCCGACGGGGATTTGCTCCTCACCGATGGGCCTTACCTCGAGGCCAAGGAACACGTCGGTGGAGTTTCCATCCTCGAATGCGCAGACCTGGACGAGGTGCTGAAGTGGGCACGCAGGGGCGCCACAGTGTTCGGCGTATCCATGCCCGTCGAGATACGCGAGATCTTCTTCGTGCCCGCACCCGAAACGAACTGAGCACGCCCATCGCCTGCAACGTCGAACGTTAGCCGGCGGCCAACTGCAACAGATGGAGAAATAACAAGTGCGCAGCGGCAATTGGCTGGCGCGCACGCGAGGGCAGCCTTGCGTCAAAAACGCCCATCCATTAGGAGGAGAACAATGCTGAAGAAGAACATCGCCCCGCTCACAATCAAACGCCTGGCATTCCTCGCTGTGCTTGCCATCGCTATCCTCTCGAGAGCACAGGATGCCGCAAATCCTTATCCGAAGATGGCTCCGATCGAACAGTATCTGATGGATCGCGATGCGGAGATCGCTCTCGCCCGCAGCGCCGCTCCGGATGCCATCTCGCACGACGCTTCAGTGATCGTCCTGACCCGGCACGGCTACGAAACCGCGGCAGAAGGCAAGAACGGCTGGGTATGCTGGGTGGGGCGCGGATGGAGCGGTATGTTTGATCATCCCGAGTTCTGGAATCCCAAAGTCCGAGCCGCAGATTGCCTCAATCCTCCCGCTGCTCGCAGCGTTCTTCCCTACGCCATCAAGCGCACCGAGTTGATTCTGACCGGCCATTCCAAGGAAGAAGTGATCGCCGCACTCAAAACCGCAATCGACAAGAAGGAACTACCGACACTCGAGCCGGGGACGGTCTCCTACATGATGTCCAAATCCGCATACCTCAGCGACTACGGCGGCCACAATATGCCGCACCTCATGTTCTTCGAGGACGACAAGCCCGACTCCGCCTGGGGCGCAAACGTCGCGAATGCCCCGGTCTTGTCCGTGAATTACTGGCGTCTATCCGACGCCTATCCGCAGCTCAAGAACTTTCCTCCGCTTTCTGTTTTCCTCGTGATGGTGCCCAAATGGTCCGACGGCACCAATGCCCCAGCCATGTAGTTGCGCGCAATCAAAATGCACGCGTAGAGAAACCGACAGACGCCAACAACAAGGAGTAATGCAATGCGGTTCATGATGATCGTCATCCCCAAAGGCTATGAGTCAGCGCCGCCGGATGCCGTCCCAACGGCAGACGCTGTGGCAAAGATGATGGAATATAACAAGGCGCTGCAAAAGGCCGGAGTCCTACTCGCGCTCGATGGCTTGCTTCCTCCGTCAACCGGAGCGCGCATCTATCACGCGGACGGCAAGGCGACCGTCACCGACGGCCCGTTCCCTGAAGCGAAAGAAGTGATCGGCGGCTACTGGATCATTCAGGTCCGCTCCCGCGAAGAAGCCATCGAATGGGCAAAGCGGATTCCCATACTCGGCGATGGCATCATTGAAGTGCGCGGAATTCAGGAGATGAGTGATTTCCCGCAAGACGTGCAGAAGGCCGCCGAAGGTTTTGAGAAGTTACCGCACTGAGTAACCACGGGAACGCATGAGCGATGTAGCCAGGACGATCGAGGCCGTGTGGAAGATCGAGTCCACGCGCCTCATCGCTGCCATCGCTCGCGTCACCCGCGACATCGGCATCGCCGAAGAACTGGCGCAGGACGCCCTTGTGACTGCCCTCGAACGCTGGCCTGAAGAGGGCATCCCCGACAATCCCGGAGCCTGGCTGATGAAGGCGGCGAAGATGCGCGCTATCGATTTTCTGCGCCGCGGCCGCATGCTCCTGCAGAAACATGAAGAAGTTGCTCGCGAACTCGATTGGCAACAGCAGCGCCTCGGCGATGCCATGGATGAATCCCTGGACAAGGTGATCGATGATGACGTCCTGCGCCTCATCTTCACGGCGTGCCATCCCGTGCTTGCGGTCGAAGGACGCATCGCTCTCACATTGCGCCTGATTGGCGGCCTCACCACTGAAGAGATCGCCCGCGCCTTTCTCGTCCCTGAGAAAACGCTGGGCCAGCGCATCTCGCGCGCCAAAAAGACTCTCTCCGAAGCCCACGTTCCCTTTGAAACGCCGCGCGGCGACGAGTTACGCAGCCGCGTAGAGTCGGTCCTCCTTGTCGTCTATCTGATCTTCAACGAGGGATACACCGCAACCGCAGGCGAGGAATGGATGCGCGCCTCGCTTGTCGAAGAGGCGCTTCGTCTCGGGCGCATGCTTGCGCAACTGCTCCCTGCCGAGTCAGAAGTCCATGCGCTTCTCGCCGTGATGGAGTTGCAGGGGTCGCGCAACGCCGCACGCCGCGGCAAGAATGGCGAGGCAATTCTTTTGCCGGATCAGGACCGCTCGTTGTGGGACTACGCGCAGATTCAACGCGGCATGCGCTCGCTCGAACAGTGCCGGCGATTGGGCGGCGGCGCAAAGTACTACGCGTTGCAGGCAGCGATTGCCGCGTGCCATATGCGCGCCCGTACTGCCGCGCATACCGACTGGGACCGCATCGTGCTTCTCTACGACGCCCTGCTGCAAATCAATCCATCTCCGATCGTCGCTCTCAATCGAGCTGTGGCCGTCGGCATGGCACAAGGCCCCGCCGCAGGACTGGACGCACTCGACGCCGCGGCCAAAGTCACCGACGACTCCACGCTGGCCGGCTACCATCTTTTTCCCAGCGTGCGCGGAGACCTGCTCATGAAGCTTCAGCGGTTCGCCGAGGCGCGCGCAGAACTCGAGCGCGCCCTGTCCCTGACGAAAAATCTCCGGGAACAGGAATTGCTCGCGAACAAGCTGAAGCAGATCGAAAACGACACCCAATACTAAAGATTCCATTCTGAGCAGCCCCGACCTGTGCGCGAACTCGCCAACTCGCCCTGTCCGCGCAGCGGAAGCCAACGGGCGAGCTCGGAAAAAACAACTTCTCGCCGGCGAGAAACCCTGACTTGACGCCATACTAAGACTTCTATATAAAGATATCTAAGTATGGCCAAGACCGATGCTTTGCAGGGTTCTCTCGATTTGCTCGTGCTGAAGATACTGTCGCGGCGTCCGCAGCTCCACGGGTACGCCATCATGGCAGCCATTGCCGCAACCTCCGGCGAAGTGCTGCGCGCGGAAGAAGGCTCGCTCTATCCCGCGCTCTACCGCATGGAGGAAGCCGGCTGGATCCGCGCTGAGTGGGTCAAAAAAGATACGGGCCGCCGCGCGCGCATCTACGAACTAACCGCCGCGGGTAAAAAGCAACTGGGCGCGGAAGAGTCGCGCTGGCAATCCGTCAGCCTGGCCATCAATCGCGTTCTGCGGGAGGCATGACATGTCGTTATGGTCGCGTATCTCGAACGCCGTGCGCGGCGAGCGCTTGAACAGCGAGATCGATGAAGAGCTGCAGGCGCACATGGAAGAGGCAATTGCCTCCGGTCGCGATCCGAAAGAAGCCCGCCGCGCCTTCGGCTCCGCACTGCGTACACGCGAAGTCAGCCACAGCATCCGCGTTGCCGGATGGCTTGAGTCGCTCATTGCCGATGTGCGCTTCGGCTGGCGTCAACTCTGGCGCAACAAGGTTACCTCCATAGCCGCCGTGCTCTCGCTCGCCCTCGGCATCGGTTCCTGCGTAGCTGCGTTTCGCCTCATTGACGCTGTCCTCTGGCGTCCGCTTCCGGTAGCGCATGCAGATCGCCTCTTCGCCCTTACTCGTCAGATCATCGGTTTTGATGGAAAGCCAGTTGAGGCCGACTACTGGTCTACCCCGGACTTCGACGTTATGCGTGACGCTGTCGGAGGACAAGCCAATCTAATCGCAGCATCATACTCTGAGCGAAGCGATCTCACCTTTGCTTCCGATAATGAGATGGAGAAAGCTCACGTTCAGTATGTATCCGGCACGATGTTCTCGCTCTTCGGCCTTCAGCCTGTGTTAGGGCGTCTGCTAACTGCTTCCGACGACCGCGCTCCCGGCGCTGGCCCATATGCCGTTCTCTCGTGGGACTTCTGGAACCATCGCTTCAGTCGTGATCCCCACGTGATTGGCCGCAGCTTTCATATTGGCAATCAGATCTATGAAATTGTCGGAGTGGGCCCGCGCTCCTTTACCGGTACTGAACCCGGCACCCTCACAGACATTTTTCTGCCCACGATGATGAATAGCTATGCCACCCAGCAGAGCATCAACTGGCAACGCACACTAGTGCTGGTAAATGTGGGCGTTTCGATTGATCCTCTCCGTCAGAAGCTCGCTGCCGTTAGCCACGAATTTGAAACCGAGCGTGCCAAGAGCTTTCACGGCATGGCCCCCGATTCGATCACTCGCTTCCTCAATCAGCAAGTGCTTATCAGGCCCGCATCCTCGGGTGCCTCCAACTTCCAGGAAGGCTATCGCCGCGCACTCGGAATTCTAGGCGTCCTTGTGGCGCTCGTTCTCCTTATCTGCTGCGTAAATGTAGCCAACCTGATGACAGCTCAGGCGGCGGCGCGCGCCCACGAGATGGCTCTTCGTGTCTCAATTGGAGCTGGCCGCGGCCGCCTTATCCAGCTGATATTTGTACAGAGCGGGCTTCTTGCCCTGTTTTCTGCTGTTCTCGGAACGGCGTTTGCGGCTTGGTCAGCGCCGTTTATCCTGAACCGCATCAGCTCAGGGGATGACCCTGCCCGCCTCCTTCTTCCGGCCGACTGGCGCGTGCTGCTCTTCATCATTGTCCTCGTCGTTATCGTATTGCTTCTGCTTGGACTGCTCCCCGCTTTGCGCGCGTCCAGAATTCAGCCCGTTGGCGCCCTGAAAGGCGGCGATGGTCGTCACTCGCCGCACCGTGTGATGCGGGCTGGTATCGGTCTTCAAGTCGCATTTTGCTTTTTCGTCCTTCTTCTCTCGTCGCTGTTCGTTTCAACATTCGAGCGTCTTTCCAGGAAACCGCTAGGATTCTCAACCGATCGCCTTCTTCTGCTCGATACCGTGGCGCAAAAGGGCCAACCATCCGCCGTATGGAATCAGACAACTGACGCTATTCGAAACGTCCCTGGTGTAGAGTCGTCAGCGACCTCAATCTGGCCGCTATTGCAAGGCGTCGTCACCAACAGCATGATCTCCGTAAACGACGCGCCTCCTGCGCCCACTCCTGCATTCTTTTTGTACATCACTCCTGGCTGGCTCGAAACCATGCACATCCCAATCTTCCGGGGCAGGGACTTCCGACCGGAAGATACGTCTCCCGGCGAGGCCATCGTCAGCGAGACATTCGCCCGGATATTCTTTCCCGGGCAAGATCCAATCGGCAAGATATTCAAACGGGTCGTGAACCAAGGACCTGTTTACCGGATCGTTGCTTTAGTGCCCGATGCACCGTACAGTAATCTGCGCGACCCTATGCTACCGGTCGCCTACGCTCCCTTTAACTTTGTCGACGAACACGGACTCCCGCGCCCCATCTCTTCCGGAACGTTCGTCGTTCACACTGCCGCCGCCAACCCATTCGCGCACGCGGACACTCTTCGCCAAGCCATCGTCCAGCGTCATAATGGTCTCCGCGTCAGCACTGTCCGCACTCAGGCTGAACTCGTCCGCGATCAAACTCTTCGTGAGCGCTCCTGGCAATGCTCGCTGTTTTCTTTGCTCTGATCACCCTGCTGCTCGCCGGAATAGGACTCTATGGAGTGCTGAACTACTCCGTGCTCCAGCGCCGCCGCGAGATTGGTATCCGCATGGCGATTGGCTCATCGCGCGCCGGCATCGTACGCCTTGTGACTCTCGATATCTTCGTGATGATCGCGCTCGGGGCATGTGCAGGAGTGGCGCTTGGCCTCGGATCAGCGCGATACTTCGAGTCACTGTTTTATGAGGTCAAGGCAACCGATATCGACATACTTGGACTGCCTGTGTGCGCTATTCTGCTCACCGCGCTGATCGCCACCTTACCGGCGGTTCTGCGCGCTCTCCACACAGACCTAACCGAGATTCTCCGAGCTGAGTGATGGGCACACTTATCAATCGCCGCGGCAGCACCATTATTTTCGTTTCATAGGAGACATCACCTTGTCGCTCTGGTTGCGCATATCAAACGTTTTCCGCTCTGACCGGCTGAACGCTGAGATAGAGGAAGAGTTGCAGGCCCACATGGACGAAGCCATCGCCTCCGGCCGCGATCCCAAGGAAGCGCGTCGCGCCTTCGGATCCACGCTGCGTGCGCGCGAGGTCAGCCACAGCATCCGCGTTGCCGGATGGCTCGAGTCGCTCCTTGCCGATGCGCGCTTTGGCTGGCGTCAGCTCTGGCGCAACAAGGTCACCTCCGTAGCCGCAGTGCTCTCGCTCGCCCTCGGCATCGGTTCCTGCGTCGCCGCGTTTCGCCTCATCGACGCGTTGCTCTGGCGTCCGCTGCCCATCGCCGGAGCGAGCAAGCTCTACATCGTCGCCCGCAAGATGACCGGCCTGTACGGCAGGCCTGTTGAGGACAACCACTGGTCCACGCCGAACTTCAAGCTGATGCGCGACGCTGTCAAAGATCAGGCCGATCTGATCGCCATCAGCGACGCTGACCGCACCGATATCACATACTCCACCGACGCGGATATGGAGAAGGCCAACGTTGCGTATGTCTCCGGCAACATGTTCCCGCTCTTCGGCCTTCAGCCCACACTGGGCCGCCTGTTTTCACCCGTCGACGACCGTGGCCCCGGCGCCAGTCCTTACGCAGTGCTCTCGTGGGACTACTGGAATCACCGCTTCGGGCGCGACGCGCGCGTTCTCGGCCGCACCATTCACATCGGCGACCAGGTCTTCGAGATCATCGGCGTCGGCCCCAAGGACTTCACAGGGACCGAGAAGGGAACCGTCACCGGCATCTTCCTGCCGCTCAACATGAACAGCGCTGCCGCAGAAGACAGAACCGACTGGCACCACACATTCCTGATGTTAAAACCGGATGTGAACGCGTCCGCGGTGCTCGAACCCATCCGCCTGCATCTCTCCGCAATCAACCACGCCTTCGGCGTCGAGTGCGCCACGTGCTATCGCGGGGAGACCCAGAAAGACATCGACCGCTTTCTCAATCAGACCCTCGTCGTGTATCCCGCCGGCGCCGGCATCTCCGAGCTCCAGAAAGACTATCGCCGCTTCCTCATCATCCTCGGCCTGCTGGTAGCTCTCGTCCTTCTCGTTGCCTGCGTCAACGTTGCCAACATGATGACCGCCCAGGCCGCTGCGCGCGCGCAGGAGATGGCCCTCCGCATTTCCATCGGCGCAGGCCGTCGCCGCCTGGTGCAACTTATCCTCGTGCAGAGCGCGCTGCTGGCGTTCTTCGCATCGCTTCTCGGAGGCGGCTTCGCCGCGTGGTCCGCGCCTTTCGTGCTCGGCCTCGTCAATCCGCCGGACAACCCCGCGCGCCTCGATCTTCCCGCGGACTGGCGTGTATTTCTCTTCGGCCTGGGTCTGATGGTCTTCGTGGTTATCCTTCTCGGTTTGCTTCCGGCCCTTCGTGTCTCCGCAGTGCGGCCCGTTGCTGCGCTCAAAGGCGGAGAAAACCCGCATGCGCCGCGCCGTCTCATGCGCGGGGCTGTTGCTCTTCAAGTCGCTTTCTGTTGCCTGGTTCTCTTTCTGTCGTCGCTCTTTGTCACGTCGTTCCAGCGCCTGCAGAATCGTCCGCTCGGCTTCTCGACGGACCGGATCCTGCTGCTTCAGAGTGTCGCCGGCAAAGGCCAGCTTCCGGTTGTCTGGAATCAGACCGCCGAGGCGCTTCGTGCCGTACCCGGCGTCGACTCCGTTGCGATCTCGAGCTGGCCAATCCTCGGACGGATCCGCATCAACAGCGAAATCTCCATCAACGGCGCGCCGCCCAGCCCCACGCCCGCCTTCTTCCTGAACGCATCGCCGGGCTGGCTCTCCACCATGAAGATTCCCCTCGTCTCCGGTCGGGACTTTCGCGCAGCAGACACGTCGCCGGGCGCCGCCATTGTCAACGAGACCTTCGCTCGAACTTACTTTCCCGACCAGGACCCCCTCGGGCGCACCTTCGAACGCGGCGCGAATCAACCCCTTAACAAAATCGTCGGCGTTACCCGCGATGTTCCCGATCATGACCTGCGCGAGCCCAACCTCGCCATGTTTTATGTGCCCTTCAATGGCATCGACGACAAATCCAACCCCAGCCCCGTCGACTTTGCTACGTTCGTGATTCACACCGAAGCCCAAAATCCGCTCCTCCTCGCCAACTCGCTTCGCCAGCTCATTGCCGAGCGGCACGACGGCCTTCTCGTCTCGAACGTGACCACCGAGCTCGATCTGGTGCGCGATCAGACCGTGCGCGAGCGCCTGATCGCCATGCTCGCCGGGTTCTTCGCCGTTGTGGCTCTGCTGCTCGCCGGGATAGGACTCTACGCTGTGCTCAACTACTCTGTGCTCCAGCGCCGCCGCGAGATCGGGATCCGCATGGCGATTGGCTCATCGCGTGCAGGCATCGTGCGCCTTGTGACTCTGGATGTCTTCGCGATGATTGCGTTCGGAGGCTGCGTCGGCATCACGCTCGGCTTTGGTGCATCCCGCTACGTTGCGTCGCTCTTCTATCAGGTGAAAGCGACCGATGCAGAGATGATCGCGCTGCCTGTGTGCGCGATTCTCGCCACTGCGTTCGTGGCCACGCTGCCTGCCGTACTGCGCGCGCTGCGTACCGACCCCACCCAGATCCTGCGCGCTGAGTGACAGCCGATGTCCATTGCAACGTTGAAAGTTGGCCGCAGTTGGCCTGCACCCCCGCCATGCGGCCCGCTTCATTTCCGGACACTCCTGCTCGAAAATGAACACCGCGCGCCTGGGCCTTTTTCCCTCGACATCTAGGTATCTACTGAAGGCAAAGACTTAGCAGACCGAAGGCCGACTGGAAGCCTGAGTGCACGCATGCTCGGTCGGAGGTCTCGAATGCAAAACTTCAAGAGCAATCCCTTCGCCTTGCTCCACGTAACTTCGCGCGCCGCCTCTGCGTCCATCACCCGATCCATCGCTCGGGTCATGATTTCCGCGGGGATGACCATGCTCTTCCTCGTGGCGTCTTCCGCACACGCGCAATCGCCAGATACACCCAATCCCATCAACGCGCCGAATCCCCTGACGAAAACCCTCTCCATCTTTCGCAATAACATGGAAGACAAAATCACGAAGGCTGCCGACAAGATGCCGGAGTCGAAATATACCTACCGTCCCACCAAGGAAGTTCGCTCCTTCGCCGAGATCCTGAACCACATTGGCGACATCTCCTACATCTTGTGCTCCAACGCCAAGGGAGAAGCGAATCCGGCCACCGGTGGCGGAAAAACTTCGAAGGCGGAGATCACAGCCTATCTCAAAGGCGCGTTCGCCTACTGCGACGGCGTGTACGCCGGCTTCACCGATGCCCACCTCAACGACCCTGCCGATTTTTGGGGCGTCAAAACAAACAAGATGTTCATCCTGACGCAAGTCGGCAACCACGACGCCTTGCACTATGGCAATCTCGTCACCTACCTGCGTATCAATGACGTGGAGCCCACTGGCGGCTGGTTCTAAGCGGGTTTAAGGTGATGAGAGCGCCCTCTCGAACCGCGGGCCCTCTGTCATTCGCAGTCGCACTTCAACTCGCGAGATCATCCCGTCTTCCCGCTTCGATGCGGGACCATTGCGGCACAGGACGGCCGTCGAGTGTCAACTCACCCGCGCTGTAAGCCTGTGGCCAACCGCTCGGCGACTCCTCGTGCTTTTCCTGCCGACCGTACACCGTCAGATCCAGCAAGTGATAGGCGTTGTCCATCACTTCTACACCGCGTGAGGTAGTCCAGTACGTCTCGAAAACCTTCGCGCCATCCCGGACATAGCAAACCAGGTGCATCCTTCCGATGCGTCGGCCCACGAGCAGTGTCTCCAACGATCCCTCTGCGGAGTACCACGGCATCTGCCAGCCCATGAACTCCCTGTATCGCAGGCTCTCCTTCAAAGGTCCCTGGCAAAAAACCGCGAACGTCGCATCGCGCGCATGAAAATAAGAGAGCTCATGCATGTGCGAGGTCACCCACGTGCAGCCCTGGCATTGGTCTTTCGCTGGCCGTCCCTTCTGCCACATGAAGTAGTAAGCGATCAGCTGCTTGCGGCCCTCAAATGTATCGAGCAGCGTGGCGGGCCCATTCGCTCCGAGCAATTGCGTCGTTGGACTCACCTCCACCATGGGCAGCCGTCGCCTCGCGGCAGCAATGACATCGCCTTGATGTGTATGCTCCTTTTCACGGACCCGCAACGCATTCAGCTGCGCGTCAAAATCTTCACGGTCGACAACTCTGGGGAGTGCCGCACCCGCAACCGCCCCCGCTGCCGCCAGGTTCACTTTTCTTGATTCTGTTGACATTCGCATCCTCATCGCTTGCGCCGGGGAGGGCTCGCCGCGGTTCGATTTTTGTGTCACTCCATCGCGTCGTCAGAGGCGAGCGCTTTCCCGACCTATTTGAGCTGGATGTTTGAGGAATCAACAGGGTTGCTCAACCTGTCGTAGCTGCAAGGCACAGAGTCCCGCCAATTCGTTCGAAATGCGAGAGCAATGCCAACGGCGCCTTACACGCCCGCGAACGACCCCTTGAACAGTTCCCGACCCCGCGTGAGCGCGCGCGCGTCGAGATCGACCCACTTCTTGTGCTTCACAATCCGCCGTAACGCCGCATCGATGCTCGCCTGCGGCAAAACGTCTGCAATCTCCAGCAGGGCGCCTAGCATCACCATGTTCCCCACGCGCGCATCGCCTAGCTCATCGGCCATCTGCGTGAAAGGCAACGCCAGCACATGCACGTCCGCGCGCTCACAATCGGCTGGAAACACCTCGCCGTTGTAGATCACCCATCCGCCCGGCCGCACGCTGGCGTCGAACTTGCGCAGCGACGGCTCATTCATGGCCACCAGTACATCGGGCAACGTGACCAGCGGTGAGTCAATCGCCTCGCTCGCAATACGCACATGGCAGTTCGACGTCCCCGAGCGCATCTCCGGCCCATACGACGGCAGCCACGACACCTCAAGTCCAGCATCGAGCCCTGCCTCGGCCAACACTTCGCCCAGCAGCAGAACGCCCTGCCCGCCAAACCCCGCCACGCGCACATGCAGGTCCACATGCCGCTTATCCGCGCCCTTCAGCTCGAGACGATCGCAACCCTGCGGCTCAATTTCAATGCCAAGCAGCGCAGGAATCTCATCGAGCGCCGGAGCCACCATCGGCAAAGTCTCGTTTTCGCGAGGTTCCTTCGTCCGGTCGCAAAACACGCCCAGCGGATACGTCTTCTCCATCACGTCCCGCACCCAGTGCTGTGCCTCCACGGCCGACATCTTCCAGATCGTCGGGCACGGCGAAAGAATCTCGACGAACGAGAATCCCAATCCCCGCACCTGATTCTCCATCGCGCGCCGTATCGCTCGCTTCGCCCCCATGATCTGCTTGTTGTCTCCCAGCCCCACGCGCTCAATGTAGACCGGCGCTTCCAGCGTCGCCAGCAATTCGCTCATGTGGATCGGATAGCCTTCATTCGCAGCGGTGCGCCCGCCGGGTGTTGTCGTGCTCCGCTGCCCCAGCAGTGTGGTCGGTGCAACCTGTCCGCCCGTCATCGAGTAGATAGCGTTGTTCACAAACAGAACTGTAATGTTCTCGCCGCGGTTCGCTGCGTGCAGTATCTCCGCTGAACCAATCGCCGCCAGGTCGCCATCACCCTGGTAGCTCACCACAATGCTCTCCGGCCGGCTGCGCTTCACAGCTGTCGCGACTGCCGGCGCGCGTCCATGCGCCGCCTGCACATTGCCCACGTCGAAGTAGTAGTACGCAAATACCGAGCATCCCACCGGGCTGATCAGGATGGTTCTTTGCTTGATTCCCAGCTCATCGATCGCGCAGGCCAGCATCTTGTGCACGTTCCCGTGCCCGCATCCGGGGCAATAGTGCGTCTGCTGCTGCAGTTCGCCTTTGCGTTCAAAGCACTCGTAGAAAGCGTCGGGCTTGCCGTGCGAAATCTCGTACTCGAGCAGCTCACTCTCAGACATGAACCATCCACTCCTTCTCCGCAATCATCGATGGCCGCATTTGCCGCGCCAGCCCGCGCACAAATGCCAGCACCTCGTCGTGCGAAGTCACATTGCCGCCCATCCGCTGCAGAAACTCCACGGGCCGCGCCCCATTTAGCGCAAGCCGCACATCGTCGCGCAACTGCCCGTTGCTCATCTCTACCACCACAAACACCCGCGCGTGACGCGCCAGCCGCTCGATCTGCCGTTTCGGGAACGGGTACAGCGTGATCGGCCGCAGCACGCCAACCCGCATACCTTCGCGCCGTGCCTCCGCAGTCACCGCCTTCAAAATGCGCGCTACAATTCCGTAGCCCACCAGCACAATCTCCGCATCGTCCGCCAGAACTTCCTCGGCCAGAACCTCCTCGCGCTCCGCCCGCTGGTACTTCTCCTCCAGCTTCCGCAGATGCGCCTCGAGATCGTCCGCTTCCATGTGCAGCGAAGTGATCAGATTCCCGCGCGACGCCGCCGTTCCCGCCACCGCCCACTCTGGGACACGCGGCCTCACTGGCGCTTGCACAAACTCGACTGGCTCCATCATCTGCCCGACAAAACCATCCGCCAGCAATACCACCGGATTGCGATAACGATCCGCCAACTCAAAACTCAACGCGGTCAAGTCGGCCATCTCCTGCGCCGAATGCGGCGCCAGTACCAGCGTCCGGTAGTTGCCGTTTCCGCCGCCCTTCACCACTTGGTTGTAGTCGCCTTGTTCCGAACCAAGATTTCCCAGCCCCGGTCCCGCGCGCATAATGTCCGCGATGACGCAGGGCAACTCTGCTCCGGCCATGTAGCTGATGCCTTCCTGCATCAGGCTGATCCCCGGCCCGCTCGACGCCGTCATGCACCGCACGCCCGACGACGACGCACCGTAGAGCATGTTGATTGCCGCGACCTCGCTCTCCGCCTGCAGAAACACGCCGCCCACCTTCGGCATGTAGAGCGCCGCAGCTTCCGTGATCTCGCTCGCCGGTGTAATCGGATACCCGTAGAACCCTCGACAACCCGCGAGAATCGCGCTGCGCACAATCGCCTCGTTGCCCTTCATCAACTGCTTATGCACGAGCCTCTCCCTCTCTCCCGCGAAGATCCGTTATCGGCCCAGCCATCGGCCTCTTCACGGCGCGCAGCACCGTGATCGCACCGGGCTCGGGGCACACCATGAAGCAGATCCCGCAACCCGTGCACCCCGTGCCCAGGTACTTCGCCAGCCGATAGCCGTAATGATTCATCCGTTCGCTGATAGCGATCACATGCGGCGGGCATGCCTCCACGCACAGCCCGCAGCCCTTGCACTCTTCCTGGCTCACCTGCAGGCGGCCTCGATCTGACGTCTGCTTCATCGATTCCCCTCTTCAAGCCAACTGCGCGGCTCTGCGCTCAAGGTAGTGAGCACGCACCGCAAAATCTTCCAGCTCGCCTTGAAACTGCGGATGCGCAATTGCAATCAGTGCCTCGGCCCGCTCTCGCAACGACTTTCCGTGCAGATAGGCAATGCCATGTTCCGTCACCACAAAATGCACATCCGCGCGCGAAGTCACAACCCCCGCTCCCGGCTCCAGCACCGGCACAATGCGCGACACTTTCCCGTGCAGCGCAGTCGAAGGTAGCGCAATGATGGGCACGCCGCCCTTCGAGCGTGCCGCGCCACGAATAAAATCCAGTTGCCCGCCGAAGCCGCTATACGGAGTCGTTCCCATCGAATCCGCACAGACCTGGCCCGTCAGGTCCACTTGAATCGCAGAGTTAATCGCCACCATGCGCTCATTCTGCGCGACGACAAACGGATCATTGGTGTAGCTGATCGAACGAAATTCGAAGCTCGGATTTTCGTGGATAAAGTCGAACAGTCTCTGCGAACCCAGCACGAAGGACAGCACCACTTTGCCACGATGGAGCGATTTTCTCTCGCCGGTCAGAACACCCGACTCCATCAGTTCGATCACGCCGTCCGAGCACATCTCCGTATGGATGCCCAGGTCTCGTTTGTCCTGCAGACACGAAAGCACCGCATCGGGAATACCACCGATCCCCGTTTGCAGTGTGGCGCCATCTCGGATCAGCGCCGCCACATTTTCACCCACGCGCCGCTGCACGTCGGTAAACGGTTCGGCCTTCACTTCCAGCACCGGCCGCGATGTCTCCACAAGAAAAGTAAGATGACTGACGTGGATCGCCGTGTCCCCGTGGGTGCGCGGCATCTGCTCGTTCACTTCCGCAATTACGGTTGGCGCACAGCGCGCCGCCGTCAAACTGCAATCGACGCTCGTTCCCAGGCTCACAAACCCATGCTCATCCGGCGGAGAAACATGCAGCAGTACCACATCCAGCGGCATGGCGCCGTCTTCGAACAGCCTCTCAATTTCGCTCAGAAAGATCGGCGTGTAGTCCGCCCGACCCGCGGCAACCGCTTCGCGCACGTTCTCACCCAAAAATAGTCCGCGATGACGGAAGTGCCCTTCGAATTCGGGCCTCGTGTAGTTGGCGCTTCCCAGCGTCTTCATGTGCACGATCTCTACATCGTGCAGCCAGGGAGCGCGCGCGACCAGGGCGTCCACCAATGCCGAAGGCGTCCCGCATCCCGACTGGATCCAGACCCGGTCCCCCGAGTGGACACATTCCAGCGCCTCCGCCGCGCTCACGCATTTTCTGCTGTACTCCTGGTGCCAGTTCACCATCGAAACTCCCACAAGCCCGAATGATGGTAGGCCGGGCAAAAGTGAGAATCTGTGATGAGAATCACCCTCTCCGGGTGGGCAGGAAGGCTCGCAGGCCCGTCTTCATCCGCGCACAAGGAGGCTCGGCGCAAGCAGATTTTCGGATCAGATCAATGCTGGGTGCCCAGGTTTCGATTCTGAAACCTGGGAAGGCACGAACCTCGACCAGCCACGGTCCGCGCCTCGAATTTCCGATGTCTACTGCTTGGGCGTATCCGGCTTTGGCGCCTCGGTAGCTGCCGGCTGCGCTCCGCTCTGCGCCGCCTGCCGCGCCAGCTTTTCCGCCTTCTTCCGGTTGTGAGCGCGCACCATATCCGGCCAGAACTCAATCACCTCGGCCCCTACGATTCCCTCAGCCGAAACGGTGAAGCCATCGCTGATGGTCGAGGCAACGTCTCGCTCGGAGGGCGGATAGTAAATGCGAGCGATCGCCGCACCAATCAGGTTGCCGCCGACATTGGAGTAATTTGGCCCCCAATGCCCGTTATCGCGCTTGCACCACACCGTACTGGACGCCGCCCACAGAAATCGCTTGACCCCGCTTCCCGTCCCCTTCTGGAAGTACCGTGGATCTTCTTTCAGAAGCGTCGGCAACACAGCGTTTCCAAAAAAATTGCCGATAAACGCGTCCGAGTAAGCCCCCGCAAAGCGCCGCCCGTAGCCCTTCAACCCCTGGTGCCACTCCGGATAGCTGTCATCCGCCTGTCCGATGCCGGATACAACGGCTGCCAGCATGAAGGGCCAAGGGTCCGTCTCGCTCTTGAAGAAGAGCCGAAACTTCTGCCCCGGCGAAAGGGGCAGCGCATTCTGATCGCGCGTCGTGTTGAACGTCGCCATCACGCCCATCACGCGCTGCTTCTCCTGCGCCTTCAACTGCTCTTCGGCCAGCTCGCGCTTGGCCTTCTCGGCCGCAGTCTGCTGCTCCGACTGCTGCGTGGAAGAGCTGCTCTGCGCTGCGGGAGCGGGCGATGGTGTGGACTGGCTTGACGATTGCTGATCTGAATCCGGCTGGGGAGTATCCGGTAGGTCCGCCGCCGCATTCACCGGTTGGCCGGACTCCTGGGCAAAGCCGCGGATTGGGCCGATCATCAGCGCACTCGATAGGCAAAGAACGCTGCAAACATAACGAAAAACTGAAGGCATCACTCACCAGGCACGGATTTGGCGTCCCACGCTCCCCGCCTATGGCATGCGGCATCAATGACGCTAATTCGAGGCGATTCTCGCCTGGAGTCGATTCGTCTGGGGAACAGTTCTTAGACTAAACCACCCGAAATGGGTCGATCCGGACACACCCAACCGGTGCAGCGCCAAGGGGCCTCTACTTAGACGCCGCAAACTCAGCGTCGACGCAAGTTATTGCCATTTCTCACGGAAATAGGCGCAGGGATGACCCGCAGAACGAAGTCTCAAAGCTCCCGAGTCAAGGTCAAACCTGCTCGACAACGTGCTGAAAAACTGGCGCTGGGTCTTGTCCTTGAAGGGTACGGGCTTCAGCCCGTACATTAAGTCCTCTAAAAACGTGACTGCTGTCACGCAGACTCTTTCAGCAAGCGGTTATGACACCGCAAAATCGATGAACCCCCGTTGCGGGTCGGTCGAGATCAGTTTCACCGTCACCTTATCGCCAACATCCAGACCCTTGCCGCCCTGCACCAGTTTGCCGTCGACATGAGGGTCAAGGGTCCGCACGAAGGTTCCATACTCGTTCACGCCCGTCACGACAGCCGGAAAGCTCTGCCCAATCCGCGGTTTCAGCACGACGGCGGCGATCCTCTTCTGCATGTCCCGCTCCACCTTGCGCGCGTTGTCCTCCATCAATGTGCAGTGCGAGGCAATCGTGTTGAGATCCTCTTCAGAATATGGCTGCGTGCCCTTCGCAAACATCGCCTTCAAAAGCCGCTGCGTCACCAGGTCAGGAAAGCGCCGATTCGGCGCCGTGGAATGCGTATAGTCCTGCACGGCGAGTCCGAAGTGGCCAGGCGAACTCTCTCCCGGCTTCACCAGGACATACTCGCCCGGCCCCATCAGCTTGATCACCGTCAGCGAGAGATCCGGAAAGTGCAGTGGATCCTTCTGCTTCTGCGCCAGCAAAAAATCATTCAATGCCTTCGAATCCGGTTCCGCAGGCAAAGTTGTGCCCAACCCCTGCGCCACCTCCACAATCCGATCCCACCTCTTGGGCGTGCGCACAATACGCCGGATCGACGCCACCTTTGCGTCCTCGAACGTCCGCGCAATGACCCCGTTGGCCGCCACCATGAATTCTTCAATCAGGCTCGTGGCGCGGTTCTTCTCCAGCTTCTTGATGTCCACCGCATTGGTTCCCTGCATGACTGGCTGCGTCTCCACGGTTTCCAGATCGAGCGCGCCATGCTGCAACCGATTCCCCTCCATCCGCTGCGCGGCCTCGTCCTGTAGCTTGAGCTGCGCTGCGAGGTCGGCACTTGCCGCCACTTTCGCCGGCGCAGGGCCGGAGCCATCCAGCCACGCGCCCACCCCGTTGTATGCAAGTTGCGCGCGGTTGTGTACCAGCGCGCGATAGGCCTTTCCGTCGGAGGCCTCTCCCGAGGCATCCACGCAGAACTCGATTACCAGCGCCACGCGATCCTGGTTCTCATTCAACGACGTGATTCCCTCCGACAGATCGGTAGGCAGCATGGGATAGACAACCACCCCGGTGTAAACCGACGTCGTCTCGCTGCGCGCATGGCCGTCTAAGACTGTGCCGAGCGCGACCCGCGCGTCCACATCGGCAACGCCCACCAGCACGCGAATCCGCCCATCCGCCAGGCGCTCCGCCCACTCGATCTGGTCCAAGTCCTTCGAAGTGTCGTTATCAATCGACGACCACAGAAGGCTGCGCAAGTCCTGCGCTCCCGGTGCGGCAGGCATCTCCGGATGGCTTTTGATCGAGGCAAGCTGCTGGTCCGCGCCGGCCGGGAACTCCGGCTGAAACCCATGTTCGATCATGGACGCATGCGCAGCCGCTACTAGGTTAAAAGGCGCAGTCTGAGTGGAATGCATGAAGGCAGTAGCTCCTTGAACAAGCCAAGCCAGCCTACCATGCTGACCCCAGGAAGGTGGTGCCAGCTCCATGAAACTCTTCCAGATGCTCGTCTTGAAGGGCGCGTCCTCACCGGCTGCGAAAACCTTCGGGGCTGCGGCTGAAGCGTGTACCCATCGCACTGCCCTACGTCGCGGCACGGAATCCTCCGCGCAGTGAATACAATGGTTTCGGCTCTTGCCACACGGAGATTGATCTCGTGAAACTTGCTATCCGCGTTCTGGCCATTTGCTTCGTCGCGTCTCCGGTCCTCGCGCAGACTACTGCTGCGGCTTCTTCCCCAATTGTTGTTGAACGCAACGTGACGATGAAGACGCGCGATGGGGTGACGCTCAAGGCGGACGTCTATCGGCCTGCGGGCGACGGCAAGTTTCCTACGCTGCTGCAGCGGACACCGTACAACAAGGACAATGCTGCCAACTTTGGCAGGCGCGCCGCGGAGAAAGGCTATCTGGTTGTCGTGCAGGATGTGCGCGGGCGTTACGCCTCCGATGGCGACTGGTATGTCTTCAAGAACGAGTCGAATGACGGCTACGACGCGGTGGAGTGGGCTGCGGCGCTGCCGAATTCCAACGGCAAGGTGGGGATGTTTGGCGGTTCGTATGTAGGTGCGACGCAGATGCTTGCGGCGATTGCGCATCCACCGCACCTTGCCGGGATTTGCCCGGTGGTGACGGCCAGCAATTATCACGATAACTGGACATACCAGGGCGGGGCCTTCGAACAGTGGTTCGACGAGTCGTGGACTTCGGGGCTGGCGCAGGACACGCTCGACCGCACGATTCGCGAGAACACCAACGCGCGCGTGGGCGCGATGGTGTTGCCGATGCGGAACTATCCCGTGTTCAACGTCCCTGCACCGCAGAACTCTGCCGCACTGACGACGGAGCTGGCACCATATTTTCTCGACTGGCTTGCGCACCCCACCTACGACGATTACTGGAAGCAGTGGTCGATTGAAGAGAACTACCCCAACATCCAGGTGCCGGCGCTGAGCATTGCTGCGTGGTACGACCTCTTCCAGGGCGGCTCCCTGCGCAACTATGTGGGGATGCGCGATCACGCGGGCAACGATGCGGCGCGCAAGGGACAGCGCCTGCTCGTGATTATTGGCGGCCACGCGGGTGGAGGACGTCATATCGGCGAGGTCGACTATGGAGCCGATGCTGCGCAGTTCAATGAAGACGATACGACCCTCGACTGGTACGACTACCTGTTTATGGGGAAGCAGAACCAGTTTGCCGATGCGGCACATCCGGTGCGCATCTTTGTGATGGGCAAGAACGAGTGGCGCAACGAGGCTGGCTGGCCGTTGGAGCGCGCCAAGACGACGAGCTACTACCTGCACTCGGCGGGCAAAGCGAATACGGCGTCGGGGGATGGTGCGCTGACGGCGGTGGCTGCGAAAACGGAGACGGCCGACAGCTACGTCTACGATCCTGCTGATCCGGTTCCTACGGTGGGTGGGCCGCTTTGCTGCGATGGGCAGCATCTTGCGGCGGGGCCGCGCGATCAAAAGGATGTCGAGGCACGATCGGATGTGCTGGTCTACTCGACGCCAGCCCTCAGCGAGGATGTCGAAGTTACCGGCCCGGTTACGCTCGATCTGTTTGCCAAGACATCTGCTGCCGATACCGATTTCACCGCGAAGCTTGTGGATGTGGGCCCGGATGGCAAGGCATTCAATCTTACGGAGGGAATTCTTCGCGCGAAGTTTCGCGAGTCAACGAAGGACGCACCTAAGCCGATCACGCCGGGACAGGTCTACGAGTACAAGATCGATGTGTGGTCGACGAGCAATGTGTTTTTGAAGGGCCACAAGATTCGGCTGGAAGTGAGCAGCAGTAATTTTCCACGTTTCGATCGGAATTTGAATACAGGGAATGATGCGAGCGGGAGCAGCGAGATTGTGAAGGCGACGAACACGGTGCTGCACGATGCGGCGCATCCGAGTGCATTGATACTGCCGGTGGTTGCGCCCTAGTTTGGGTGGGTGGGGCGAGGGCGCAGCCAAACCAGATAGCCAGGCTTGTTTCTTGATTTGCTTTGTATGCAGTCGAGAAAGTTTCCTTGACGCCAAACTCGCCCGACACCAATATCGTCCAACATCCAAGATTATCCCCGCGCGAGGTCCCGTTTGGAGCCTTCAAGCGTCACCACCACTGAGTCCCCCGTCGCCGACGCCGCTCCGCCCGCTCCCTGGAGCCATGCCACGCGCTTCGGCTTTCGCATCGCCTTCCTTTACTTCTTCTGCTTCGTGCTTTTCGGCAGCAATGGAACTCTCTTTCAAGCTTTCCCGGTCGTCGGCGGCTGGATCGAGAACAAGTTTAGCTGGCCCTTTAACCGTCTCTCCGAGTTCACCGGGCAGCATCTCTTTCATCTCACCGGCATCGCGGCCCACTGGCACCCCAGCGACTCCGGCGACACCACGATGAACTGGATCCACGACGGGCTTGTGCTCACCTTGGCCCTGGCCGGCGGCATTCTTTGGACTGTCATCGCCCAGCTTCGGAACAACCGTCGCAGCGAGTACCGCACCCTCCATGCATGGCTTCGTTTCTTCCTCCGCCTTACCTGCGGCATGTTCATGCTCACCTATGGTCTGGTCAAGGTGTTTCCGTTCCAGATGCCGGCGCCCTCGGTTGCGATCCTTACCGAGCCCGCAGGCAACATGGCTCCCATGACCTTCCTCTGGAACCTCATTGGCCTCAACCCCGTCTACGAGATCATCTGCGGCTCAGCCGAGGTTCTCGGTGGCACCCTCCTCCTCTATCGCCGCACCTCGCTCGCCGGCGCCCTCTTCTCTACCTTTGTCGTCACCAATGTGGTGCTCTACAACTTCTGCTACGACGTCCCCGTCAAGCTATTCGCCGTCAACCTGCTCCTTGGCTGTATCTTCCTCGCCGTGCCCGACGCCTTCTCGCTCTGCCGCTTTTTCTGGAGCCACAAGCCCGCCGCGCCCGGCGCCCTCTGGGTTCCACCCATGAGCCGCGGCGCAGGCCGCATCGCCATCCTGGTCACCGAGATTGTCTTCGCCGTAGCCTTCCTCATCGTCCAACCCATCTTCATGATCATCGGCTGGCACCACTCTCAAGTCGAGCTGCGCACGCCATCCCCCCTGGTGGGTGCATGGCATCTCGACGCGACCCACCCAGCGTCGGGCGCATTCATCGACCCCGAGGGCGTTCCTGTCACCGACCTTTATGTCGCCCCCTCCAGCCGCGCCTACACGCGCTCCAGCGACGGCGAGCTCTGGCTCTCGATCGTCGACCTCAACCTCAAGGAACACACTGTTCGCATGAACTGCTATTTCATCAACGCCCCCACCGACTATTCCTGGCAGTTCACGGATCCCGACCATCTCATCCTCACCTCGGTCCCGCCCGACCCGAACCCCAAGGACAAGCCCGCCAAACCCGTCGCGCCCTTCACCCCCGCAGTCCTCACCCTTACCCGAACCCCGACGCCCGACCACTACCCACTCCTCGAGCGCGGGTTCCGCTTCATCAGCGAATGGCGGTACGAGCGTTAGGCTGCGGGAATGGCGCCGCTGGAAACTCTGCGGCGAAAGACGACAAATCCTTCGCTGCGCTCAGCGTCTGCACGACTCTGCGACTCAGGTCTATGCGACGGATTGGTCTGCGGGCTGATTTTGTCGCTGGGTTGTCGACAGCTCTTTGGCTGCCTGACGACCGAGGCGGATGCAGTCGGGAATGCCGATGCCGTCGTAGGCGTTGCCGACCAGGCGCAGACCTTCAAGAGCATTGACGCGTTCCGCGATGCGCTTGATGCGGTCCTTGTGGCCTACGGCGTATTGCGCCATGGCGCGACGCCAGCGCGAGACGCGCACCTGCTCCGGTTGGGCGGTGATGCCGAGGATTTCCTTTAGCTCGCGGCGCACGGTTTCCACCAGCACCTCGTCGGGTTCGGTGAGCAGGCGCTCGTTGCGCATGCCGCCGAGGAAGGCGCGGAGCACGGCTTTGCCGGGTGCGGTGCGGCCGAGGAACTTGCGGTGCGAGAAGGTGCAGGCGAGCATGGTGCGGCCCTCGCTCGCCGGAACGAGGAAGCCGAATCCTTCGGGGAGTTCGCCGAGTTTGGCTTCGTCGTACATCAGGTTCACGGTGATCGACGAGGAGTAGGGGATGCCGGTGAGTTCTTCGGCGAGAGGCGCATCGATTGGCTGCAGTAACGAGCCAGCGGCCCAGGCTGGGGTTGCGATGATGACGGCGTCGTAGGTTTCAGAGCGTCCTCTTGCTGAGACGGACCAGCCGTCGCGTGTTTTTTGAAGCGAGTCGACCTGGGTGGAGAGTCGAATCGAGCTGGGATTCAGCCGGGACGCAAGTGCATCGACGAGCTGTTGGAGGCCACCGCGGAGGGTTGTGAAGATGGACCGCGCGCCTCCGGGTTGGCCGTTGCTGCCCGCGTTGACGGTGCCGGTGGTATGGGCCGCCTCTTTGGCTTTGGCGCGCATCTTGCGGTGGCCGGCGAGCATGCCGCGGGTGAGCGAGCCGTACTCGGTTTCCATATCGACGAGGCGCGGAAGGACGGTTTGCGCGCTGAGCAGGGCGGCGTCGCCGCCGTAGATGCCGGAGAGGAGCGGGTCGGCGAGGCGATCGACGGCTTCGGCGCCGAAGTGACGTTCGACGAGCGCAGCGACGGACTCGTCGCCGACGCGTGCGCGGGGCGGATGGAGCAGTTCGAAGCCCATGCGCAGCTTGGTTTTGAAACTGAAGAGGGGCGTGAGTGCGGTGGGGATGAGCTTGGTGGGGACCAGGAACATGAGCCCGTCGGGCAGCGACACCATCCGGTTTTTGACCAGGATGAAGGTCTTGCGCGTGCCATCGTTGGAGGGGATGAGGTCTGCGCCCAACCCCAACTCGCGGCAGAGCTGGGTGGCGGCCGGCTTCTCGGAGAGAAAAGAATCGGGTCCGCCTTCGAGGACTGTACCGTCGACTATTTCGGACGCAATGGCGCCGCCGAGGCGGCTGCCGGCTTCGTCGAGCGTATACTCGACTGCCAGATTGCGTCAAGCGGGCCTTTTGAAGCTCGTATGCGGCCGAAAGACCAGCGATGCCACCGCCAATGACCGCGATCCTCATCGTTCCAACCTCCCGTAGCATCTTAGACGAGTCGCGCATGACTTGAACGGATGGGAAATCCATTCGGGGAACTCATGGCTACATCTTTATGATCCGCCTGTTAGTGACGTCCTCGGTGTGATCCTAATCACTTCGGTGGCGAGGGTGAGGTTTGGATTGGCAGGGGCGAATGATACTGCCAGAGGCTAAGAGCGTCTGCTTCCGCTGCTGCTCGTCAGGATTGACAGTGGCCGAATGCAGGTGGTCCTTCGTTCTTACCACGGTCCCCGAATTGCGAGGGACCGTTGGGCTGCCCGCCGGGCAGGCTCGGGGCACCCAGCCGCTCACGAGAAGGACAGCCGTTCGGAGCCGTCCCGCCCATCGCCGAAGAGCGCGAAGAGACGGGGCACAGTTCGTATCAGATTTTAGAGTGTGGCCAGGATCTCATATGGCGCGAGGTGACGGAAGGACTCCGCCTTCTGCTCGATTCGGGATCCCAGTTTTTGGGCTGGTAGATGCAGCAGGGCTCCTGGGCCAGCGGATCGCCGGTGAGGGCGTAAGGCGCGCGCCCGGGAACCGCCGCAGATCTCCTTGTACTCGCAGGCGCCGCATTTGCCTTCCAGCTTGCTGGTGTCGCGCAGCGACTTGAAGATGGGCGCTTCGCGGTAGATCTCGGCCAGGGGCGTTCTCGCGCACGTTGCCGGCGTGGATGGGCAGGAAGCCGCTGGGATAGACGTTGCCGACGTGGGAGATGAACATAAAGCCTTTGCCGTCGTTGACGCGCCGCGTCGCCCAGCTTGCGGTGCGGGTCTGGGCGTCGGCCTGTCGGGCGCGCCGGGTTCGTACTGCCGGACGCGCCAGCGTGCGGATGGCCGCTGCCGTGGCCCATCTGCGCTCTTCGAGGTTGTGCTGCAGGAGGTAGCGGCGATAGTGCATGGCCTCGGTGGTCTTGATCTGGAAGCTGACGCGGTGGCGAGAGCTCGTAGATCTTGCCGAATACCTGCTCGAATTCCTCGCCGGAGAGCAGGTCGGCCAGCTGGCCGCGGCCCACGGGAACGAGGAAGAAGACGTTCCACATGACGATGGCCAGCTTCTCAAAGAGCTTGCAGAGGTTGTCGAGATCGTGGGCGTTGTGGCGGCTGATGGTGGTGTGGACCTGGATGGGAAGACCGGCCTCGTCGGCCCACTCGATGGCCTGGATGGTGCGCGCCCAGGCGCCGGGCAGTCCGCGGAACGTGTCGTGAATCTCGGGGTAGGAGCCGTCGAGGGAGATGCCGAGGCGCACCACGCCGGCTTCCTTCATTTTGAAGATGGCCTCGCGGGTGAGCAGCGGAGTGGCGCTGGGAGTGACGGCGACCTTGACGCCCTTTTCCGGCGGAGTAGCGAATCAGCTCATAGACGTCGGGCCGCTTGAGGGGATCGCCGCCGGTGAAGACGAAGATCGGGAATGCCATGTCGGCGATCTGGTCGATGAGGGCCTTGCCTTCTTCGTGGTCAGCTGGTCGGGGTGCGGCGATGGGCTGCGCGGCGGCGCGGCAGTGTTTGCAGGCCAGATCACAGGACTGGGTGACTTCCCAGATGGCGAGGAACGGGGCTTCGTCGTAATTCAACCCGCCGCGGGCGGGAATGTTGATGCATCGGCTGCATGGTTCATAGACCTCCTGGGCGACTGAACGCGGCGAGCAGCCCTAGAAGAGCAGTGGTGGCAGATGCTCGCTGTGATTGGGATCACCTTTAGCGAGCAGTTCGACGGGAGACGAAGCTGTGATGGATCAGTTGGAAGCTTCCGTAGACGGGGCTGAAGCAGAATTCTGCGCATGCATATCCAGGGCAAGTTTTGCGGTCGGAGACGGGCCCGCGCGGCTCGATGTGATCGGCCACTCACAAGGTGATTTTGCTCACACGCACGGGTGTCGCTAAACACTGCGTCAGCGGGCAAGATCTTGCTAACTTACGCATGCAACCTAGGGAGGTTCCTATGGCATCCGCTCTTAAGCCAGGCTGGAGCAAGCCCTCCACCATTCTTTTTGCAGCCGAGATTCCGACCAACGAGAGGGCCTTTGAGTTCGCGCTGGCGCAAGCCGTCGAATTTGGCGCCGATCTCATTCTGTTTCATGCCTACGACACGCTCGTGGTCGCGGCGTCGGAGACATCGGGAATTCGCTACTACGATTACGCTGCCGCTGCGCGGGCAGAGATCAGAGAGTCTGCAACCACTTGCCGAAAGGTCGCGCGCGGCCGGAGTGCGGTGCGAAGTTGTGGCCCGCGCCGGGACTGCCCGCGGACCAGATTCTGGCTTTCCTGCGCGAACGCCAGGTCGACCGCATCGTGATGGGAACCCATTCGCCGGGACCGATTGGGAAGCTGCTGGTTGGATCGGTGGCAGAGGCGGTGTTTCGGACCTCGCCAGTGCCGGTGTTGGTTGTTGGGCCAGAAGCGGTGGGCGGTGAATCTCGCAATTTTGCGACGCGCACGATTCTCTCGGCGTCAGCCTGCTGGAATCGAGCACAGTCGTGGAGTTCGCTGCGGGTCTGGCGTTAAAGCACGATGCGCGGCTGATTCTGCAACATGTGATCAAGCCGCAGGAACGCCACGAGGTTCTGGCGGATCGGACCATCGACAGATTGAGAGCGATCTGCTGAGCTTGGTCCCGCCTAGAGCTGCAGAACAAGATTCGCGTGCAGACCATCGTGGTTCCGGGCGATCCGACAGAGGAACTGCTTTATCAGGGCCGGGCACAGCTTGCCGATCTGATTGTGCTGGGGCGCATGGGGCTTCAGCCTTTGCCGCCATCACGCGGCATGGGATCGTCTACAAGGTGCTGGCTCATGCACACTGCCCGGTCATCACTTTGTCTCCAGCGATTTTGGACGAAAGCAAGGTCGCTGCGGAGCAGCGAGAGCATGCCGAATCGTTTATGGCGGGTGTGTTCTAGCGCCGGCGCCCGCTCGCTTTTCCTCGCACCCAATGGGCGCGCGTCCTCCGACGTCGCTCAAGACAGGCACTGCGCCCCGCCCAGCCCTGTGAGGTTCTTGCTTTCCTACTCCTCAAGGGAAGACCTAGGATGCACCCAGCTTCTGATTTCCGGTGCGTGGAGAAGACAGTGACTCGCTGGATCAGTTGCCTGGGATGAGCTGGATGGAGTTTGCCGTGGGCCTTGCAGGGCGACCCGCCGCAAAGCGCAGCGTGATCCCGTGGCCTTCGGTGATGGTGAAGATTCTGTCTTCTGCGGGGAGCTTTACGGTTTCTTTCGCTCCAGAGGGCCAGTGGATCTCGGCTGTGCCGGCGTCGATTGCATCACCTAGTCCGAAATGAGGCCGCGGTCATTGGAAGAGATATAGCTTCCGCTGGCAAGACATCCTGGCGCATACGCATGCCGTTGGCCGACAAGAAGACGGTGGCGCAGGTGGCATCGCGCGGGCTCTTGGGGCCGCCGACGAGTTTCAGCTCAACCCAGTGATGGTGATCGGGGTTCACATTGCGCAGCAGAGTGGGCGGCCCGTCGATGGGGTTGATGATGACGTCGATCTTGCCATCGTTGAACAGGTCGCCGAAGGCCGCGCCGCGTGCCGGGGTGACGACGGCAGCCCGATCCCCTGACTGCCGGCACATACTGAATTTGCGACCCTTGCCGTCGGGTCCGGGACATTGCGGAAGAGCAGCGGGCGCTCGGCGAAGGTGGTGCCCCAGTCGTGCTGGTCGACTTCGGGATAGACGTGGCCGTTGACCATGAATATATCGAGCCAGCCGTCGTTATCGTAGTCGATGAAGCCGTCACCCCAGCCGACGAAGGGGATCGTGGTTTGCGCCATGCCGGCTTTGTAGCTGACGTCGGTGAAGCTGTTTTCGCCGTCGTTGTGGAAGAGCACCTTGTAGTCATCGCCGAAATCGGTGATGAAGAAGTCTTCGAGTCCATTGTTTTCGTAGTCGCCGACGGCGATGCCCATCGACGCGATTTCGCGGCCATCTTTGTTGAAGGCAAATCCTGACTCGTAGCTTTGGTCCTCGAAGGTGCCGTCGCCCTTGTTGACGTAGAGAAGTTGGGCTCGGAGTCGTTGGCGACGACCAGGTCGGGCTTTTGCCGTCGCCCTTGAGGCTCACGAAGATCGCGGTGAAACCGTAGTATTTGTCTTTGTCTTCGACCCCGGCCTTCACGGTGACATCGGTGAACGTGCCGTCGCCGTTGTTGTGGAAGAGTGGTCGGGCTCGCCCTGAAGACCGCGCGGACCGCAGTTGACGGCGGCGCCGCGATATTGGCAGAAGGCGTAACCCACCGCCTTGGTCGCCGGCGATGGGCAGATTGTCGTGGTCGAAGTGCACGTAACCGGAACATAGAGATCGAGCCGGCCGTCGCCGTCGAAGTCGCCCCAGGTCGAGCCGGCGACCAGTTGCCCAGCTCTACGCCGGCCTTCTCTGCCACGTCTGTAAATGTTCCGTCGTGGTTGTTGTGGTAGAGGCGGTTCTTGCCGTAGTTGCCGACGTAGATGTCGGGCCAGCCGTCGTTGTCGTAATCGGCGACGCTTACGCCGTAGCCCCAGCGATCATTGGTGACGCCTGCCTTTGCGGCTACATCGGTAAATGTCCCGTCATGGTTGTTATGGAAGAGCGCGGCATTGGGCGCGGGCTCTTTGCCGTCGAGGGCAGCCAAGGTTGAGCCGTTGACGAGGTAGATGTCGAGCCAACCGTCGTTGTCGTAGTCGATGAGGCCCACGCCGGAGCCGTTTGTCTCGACGATGAACTTCTTCTCGGGGACGCCCATTTTGTGCACCCAGCCGGAAAGACCGGCTTGTTTGGTGATGTCCTCAAATACGACGGTTCCGGATCAACGAACCCACCGGCGGTGATGGGCCGCTTCTGCTCGTCGTAGACCGGGGCCGCGCCCACACCGCCGGCAATTCCGCTCATTTGCCCGCCGGACTGCGGGGTTTGCGCCGATTGCCCTGCGCTTTGCTGACCGGTTGCAATGGCTCGACGGGCGTGGCCACGATCAGGTTGGGCTGAGGAAGACCTTCCGGGGCGCTGCGGGGGGCCTGCGCCAGAAGCATGGGACTATCCACCGG